>NZ_OY762655.1:680874-1361749 GCF_963666255.1 uncultured Propionivibrio sp.
AACGACCATGGCGCGCAGGCGCTCGATAAAGCGATTGAAGGCGCCCGCCGTCTGACCGATCTCGTCGTCCGTCCCAACCGGCAACTGGCGCGTCAGATCACCTTGACCGCTGGAAATCTCGGTCAGGGCATCGCGCAGGCCAAAGAGTCCCTGCAGCAGGCGGCTCAGCGCGATGTTGGCCAGCAAGACGCCCAGCAATGCGATCGAAACACCGGCAAGCACTTGCCACCACAGGAGAGAACGTACCGGCGCAAGCACCGCAGCCTGATCAACGACCGCGCAGAGAACCCAGTCGGCGCCCGGGACAGCCGAGGCAACGACATAGCTCGGGCGTCCGCCGATCTCGATTTCATGCAGCTTGACGCTTTGATCGGCCGACTGAATCAACGCGAGATCCATCCCCGGCACGATTTCCCCAACCGGCTTCAGGGCGGACTCGGGTTTGGCGTGCGCAACGATTTTGCCATCGCGGGTGGAGAGAAAGGCAAAGCCATGGCCGCGCAAATCAATCCCTTTGACGAGGCCGATGATCTCCTCGAGTGAGATGTCGCCGCCGACCGCACCGGCGACGCCGTTGGCTTCGAACTGCTTGGCGACGGTGATACCCAACTGCTTCGTACTGGCGAAGACGTAAGGCGCACTGACGATGACCTCGCGGGTTGTCGAGGCTTGCTTGTACCACGGCCGCGCCGTCGGATCATAGCCTTCCGGCGGCTTCTTCTCCGACAGGTGATAGACCATGCGTTTGTCGGCATAGCCGGCAAAGGTCTGATCGTACTTGCCCGACTCCTTGCCGAGCACCAGGGACGGGATCGGGTTCGACGCATGCGTAAGAGCGTTCGCCGTTGCAGAGATGGCATCCGACCGCTGCGCAACCCAGCGTGACAACGCCGCACGATTACCCTGAATCGCCGCATCAATTTCCTGCGTGACGCCGACGACGATCTCGCCGCGCATCTGCCAATACGACACACCTGACAACAGCGCGACGGCAACGATCAAAAGCGCCGCCACAAAAACCAGTAACCGCTGTTTCAGCGACATAATCCCTCCGTTTGAAAATTATTGTAATAGCCGTTGGTCAGTACCTCGCCCTGCCACCGGTTCATCATAGGCGACTTTCATAGCGGCCGGCAATCCGTATAACCCGTATCAAGACAGCGCAATAAAAAAACGGGAGCCGCCGAAGCGCTCCCGTCTGGTTGATACTTAAATACCCGGTTTCAGCCACGCTCGATGACATGCTCCTCATCGTCGTCGAGCATCTGGACCATGTCCGAAGATGCCGGCGATTTCGCCACGCGATTGCGCCACCAGCCATAGCCGATCACACCAACCGTCAAGAGCAACGCCAGGTACGGCGTGTCATGGAAGATGCCAGGCAGATACGGCTGCACCGCCTTGTCGCCCTCGATCATCTCGCCCGCCGTGTAAGCGATCAGGCCCGCACCGATATAGACGATCACCGGATAGCGCGCGATCAGCTTCATGATGATCGTGCTGCCGAAAACAATCAGCGGAATCGACAGGACGAGACCGGTGATCAGCAGCGCCCAGTCACCCTTGGCGATGCCGGCGATGGCCAGCGTGTTGTCGAGGCTCATGACAACGTCAGCGACCAGGATCGTCTTCACCGCGGCCAGCAGGTTGTCCTGCGCCTGATGCGCCTCACCTTCACCGTGTTCGTCCTCGATCAGCAGCTTGATGGCGATCCAGACCAGCAGAAGCGCACCGAAAAACTGCAGGAAGGGTACTTTCAGCAGGGCGACGGCGATGATGGTCAGAATCACGCGCAGCACAATGGCGCCGCCGCTTCCCCAGAGAACCGCCTGTTTCTGTTGATGTGCCGGAAGATTTCGCGCCGCCAGCGCGATTACGACGGCATTGTCACCGGAGAGCACGATGTTAACCATCATGATCTGCATCAGGGCAATCAAAAAATCCATGTCCACTTGTCTCCTTGATTCTGCAAGCGCAATTCGAAAATAACGCCAGGCTTCATTCAATTTCACAAGGCGAAAACATCATTCGTCTTGTGGCAAGATTAATCCAACGGAAACGAATCGTAGAGGGCGACTGCTATTCCAGCAAGTCGTTTTTTTTCCGAAACACATCGTCTTTTTCGAAGTATTGCGAATAACACGAAGGCAAAAAAACAGGGGCGCCTGACGCGGCCGCCCCCTGCCTTGATGCCAGCCACCTGGACGTATTACGCCCAGCGCAGCATCGCGTAGTTTTTCTTGCCCCGCCGGAGCAGCGTGAAGCGCCCGAAGCGCCGATCCGCCTCGCCAAACTGGTGATCGATGGCATCCACCTTGGCGCTGTTCACCAGCACGCTGCCGCCCTGGACGAAGCTGCGCGCCTCGCTCTTCGACTTCGCCAGACCCGACGCCACCAAGGCATCGAGGAGTCCGGTCGCCGACGCGTCAAGCGTGACACCCGGCACGCCGTCCTGCGCCAATTGTTCGAGATCGTTTTCGTTCAGCGCGTCGAGGCTCCCCGAAAAGAGGCATTGCGAAATGCGCTGTGCCGCCTCAAGCGCGGCCCGGCCATGGACGAGTTCGGTCGCCTGCTCGGCAAGAATGCGCTGCGCTTCCGGTTTTTGACCGCTGGCCTTGTCGGCCGCTTCGATCGCATCGATGTCGGCGACCGAGAGGAAGGTGAAGAAACGCATGAAGCGATAAACGTCGGCATCCGCCGTGTTGAGCCAGAACTGATAGAAAGCGTAGGGCGACGTTTTTTTGGGGTCGAGCCAGACGGCGCCGGATTCCGTCTTGCCAAACTTCGTGCCGTCCGACTTGGTGATCAGCGGCACGGTCAAGCCATAGGCCTGCTGTTGATGCAGGCGACGCGTCAGATCGGTGCCAGCAACGATATTGCCCCACTGGTCGGAGCCACCGACTTGCAGGATGCAGCCATGTCGCTTGTAGAGTTCAGCAAAATCGTAGCCCTGCAACAGGCTGTAGGAAAACTCGGTATAGGAAATGCCCTGGTCCTCGCGTACCAGGCGCTGTTGCACCGATTCCTTCTTGATCATCGCATTGACGGAGAAATGCTTGCCGATGTCGCGCAGGAATTCGAGGCAGTTCATGCTGCCGAACCAGTCATAGTTGTTGGCCATGATCGCCGCGTTCGGGCCATCAAAATCGAGGAAGGGCGCAACCTGATCGCGAATCTTGCCAACCCAGCTGGCGATCACCTCGGGCGTATTGAGCTTGCGCTCGGTCGCCTTGAAGCTGGGATCGCCGATCATGCCTGTTGCGCCGCCGACCAGTGCGATCGGCTTGTGCCCCGCCTGCTGGAAGCGTTTGAGCACCAGCACCGGCACGAGATGTCCGAGATGCAGGCTGTCGGCCGTCGGGTCGAAGCCGCAATACAGGGTCACCTGCGACTTGGCCAACAGTTCGTCAAGCGCTTTGGCATCGGTCGTCTGAGCGACCAGGCCACGCGCGTGCAAATCCTGCATCAGGGCTGACTGGTACATCGAAACATCTCCGCTTTGTGTCAAGGGTTAAACGAGGGATTCTAGCATGCTCCGACAGCCCCTCGCCCACTGCCGGTATCACAGACTCAAGCGACCGTCAGGCCCCGCGACGTAAAGTGCTGGCGCACGCGCGCCATCGTCGCCGCATCCGGCGGCTCGGTGGCAGCCAACTGATACGGCTTGCGCAGTTCCTGCCACTTGAATTCGCCCATCTTGTGGAAGGGCAGCATCTCGACACGTTCGACCGTCTTCACCGACGCGACGAAATCGGCCAGGCCTTCAACATGCTCATCGATATCGGTGAGCCCCGGCACGACGACGTAGCGTATCCAGATCGATCGTCCAAGACGTTCAAGGCGCCGCGCAAAATCGAGCGTCGGCTGCAGATCGACGCCGCACAGACGCCGGTAAGTGTCGGGATCGTAGGACTTGATGTCGAGCATCACGAGATCGATATCGGCCAGCATCGCATCGCTCGCTTTCTCGCCCAGATAGCCGGTGGTATCGAGGGCGGTATGCAAGTTCATTTCCTTGCAACCGCGCAGGATCGAACCGACAAATGCCGGCTGCACCAGCGGCTCGCCGCCGCTGATCGTGACGCCCCCCTTGGCCCGCTTCAGGAAGGTCGAAGTATTCTCGATTTGGTCGAGGATCTCGGCCGACGCGACCCGTTTACCGTGTTTCAGCCGCCAGCTGTCCGGGTTATGACAATAGAGACAGCGGTGCGGACAGCCCTGCGTGAAGACGACGAAACGCACGCCGGGACCATCGACGGTGCCGAGCGTCTCGAGCGAATGAATGTAGCCATCGACGGATTGTGTCTTGCGCGGACCGGTACGGATTCTCATGAAACCACCTTCTGTATCGAAAAAGGCCGGCTGAACCCGTGGGGTCCAGCCGGCCTCATTTTGCTACTTCATCGCTCAGGCGTGCGTGGACAGCTTCTCATGGAAGGTCCGGTTGATGACGTCGAGTTGCTGCTCGCGCGTCAACTTGATGAAGTTGACCGCATAGCCCGACACGCGAACCGTCAGCTGCGGATACTTCTCCGGATGATCCATCGCGTCCTGCAGTGTCTCGCGGGTAAACACGTTGACGTTGATATGCTGGCCGCCTTCACCGAAATAGCCGTCGAGCAGACCAACCAGGTTGCCGATGCGTTCGTTGCCGGTCTTGCCGAGCGCCTTCGGCACCACCGAGAAGGTGTAGGAAACACCATCCTGCGCGTGCTCGTAGTCGATCTTGGCGACCGAGCGCATCGATGCCAGCGCGCCCTTCTTGTCGCGACCGTGCATCGGGTTGGCACCCGGTGCGAACGGTTCGCCGGCCTTGCGGCCGCACGGCGTATTGCCGGTCTTCTTGCCATACACGACGTTCGAGGTGATGGTCAGGACCGACTGCGTGTGCATCGCGTCGCGATACGTCGGATGCTGGCGCAGCTTCTCCATGAAGCTCTTGACCACCTTGGTCGCGATCTCGTCGACGCGGTCGTCGTCGTTGCCGAAGGCCGGGTACTCGCCGTCGATCTGGTAGTCGACCGCGAGGCCGCTCTCGTCGCGAATGACATGGACCTTGGCGTACTTGATCGCCGACAGCGAGTCCGCCACCACCGACAAGCCGGCGATGCCGCAGGCCATCGTGCGCAGGATGTGCATGTCATGGAGCGCCATTTCGATGCGCTCGTAGGCATAACGGTCGTGCATGTAGTGGATGACATTCAGCGCATTGACATAAGTGCCGGCCAGCCAGTCCATCATGTGGTCGAAGCGCGACATCACCTCGTCGAAGCTGAGGACGTTGGCGGTGATCGGCGCGAACGGCGTCGTCACCTGCTTGCCGCTCACTTCGTCGCGACCGCCGTTGATCGCGTACAGCAGCGCCTTGGCGAGGTTGACGCGGGCGCCGAAGAACTGCATCTGCTTGCCGGTGCGCATTGCCGAGACACAGCAGGCGATCGAATAATCGTCGCCCCAGTACTGGCGCATCAGATCGTCATTTTCGTACTGGATCGAGCTCGTATCGATCGATTGCTGGGCGCAGTAATCCTTGAAGCCTTGCGGCAGCAGGTGCGACCAGAGCACGGTCAGGTTCGGTTCCGGTGCCGGGCCGAGCGTCGTCAGCGTGTGCAGGAAGCGGAAGCTGTTCTTGGTCACCAGCGGACGGCCGTCGATGCCGACACCGCCGATTGCTTCGGTCACCCAGGTCGGGTCGCCCGAGAACAACGCGTTGTAGTCGTGCGTGCGCAGGAAGCGGACCATACGCAGCTTGATGATCAGGTCATCGACGAGTTCCTGCGCTTCAACTTCGGTCAGCAGACCGTCCTGGATGTCGCGCTCAACGTAGATGTCGAGGAAGGTGCTGACACGGCCGAGCGACATGGCGGCGCCGTTCTGCTCCTTGATCGCCGCCAGATAACCGAAATAGGTCCACTGGATCGCTTCCTGGGCGTTGCGCGCCGGCTTGGCAATGTCAAAGCCATAGCTTTGCGCCATCTGGCCGAGTTCTTCGAGCGCCATGATCTGACGCGAGAGCTCTTCGCGCAGGCGGATCGTCTCTTCCTTGATCACGTCGAGGCGGAGTTCATGCTTCTGCGATTTCTTGTCCTCGATCAGGCGGTCGAGACCGTAAAGGGCAACGCGGCGGTAATCGCCGATGATACGGCCGCGGCCGTAGGCATCGGGCAGGCCCGTGATGATCGCCGAATTACGCGCCCGCATCATGTCTTCGGTATAGGCATCGAAGACGCCCTGGTTGTGCGTGCGGCGATATTCGCTGAAGACGCGCTCGATCTCGGGATCGATCTGGTAGCCGTATTCCTTCAGCGCCTGTGCTGCCATGCGAATGCCGCCGAACGGCATCATCGCCCGCTTCAGGGGCTTGTCGGTCTGCAGGCCGACGATCTTCTCGAGCTTGGCGTCGATGTAACCAGCCGCATGCGTCGCGATATTGCCGACGACATGCGTATCGGCATCGATCACGCCACCCTTGTCGAGTTCTTCCTTGTAGAGCGCGAGGACCTGGGTCCACAGTTTTTGCGTGCGATCGGTCGCCGGCGCCAGGAAGGCGCTGTCGCCGTGGTACGGCGTGTAGTTGCGGTGGATGAAATCGCGGACGTTGATTTCCTTCGCCCAGATCCCGGCTTCGAATCCCTCCCAGGCATTCTCGCGAACCGGCTGTGCCGCCACCGTCGTGTCGTTGTCGCTGACGCCGACCGCTTTCGCCTTGTCAGCCGTTTTCTTGCCTTTGGCCATTACTGCTTCCTCCAGTTGATTACATCGATTACTTCGTAACTTCTTGCACGCTATTGGCATCAACGGCAACCCGCATCAGCGGACGTCGCCATTGGCCCGAACAATCTTTCTGCCGCTCATGCGCAACGCCGTCGCCGGTTCCTCGACGTCATCGGCGGCCACCGCCTCGGCAATCGAGGGGCGCGACGCAAACCAGTACGCAACGCCCATGAACAACACGCCGCTCGTCGCATTGCCGAGCGTCGCCCACAGCAGGTTGTGGCCCCAGCCGGCGAGATTCACCGCCGGATCGCCGCCGCCCATCACACCGATCGACAGACCGGTCATGTTGGCGACGCTGTGTTCGTATCCGCTGGCGATGAAGCCGAGCAGACACCAGAAAATCAGGATGCATTTCGCCGCGTCGCTGGTCGTGCGGGCCGTCATCCAGACGGCAAGACAGACGAGCCAGTTGCAGAGGACGCCCTTGGCGAAAATCTGCAGCGCCGGCGGATGCATCTTGTAGGCGACGATTTCGTACAAAACCGTCCCATGCACCAGGTTGCCGCCTCCGGAAAGCATGAAGAGCGACGAGACGAGCAAGGCACCGGCCAGGTTGCCGACCCAGGTCAGCGCACAGAGCTTGACCGAATCGCCCGGCGAGGTCCGTCCCCGCAACCACCCCAAGGCCATGTACATCGTATAGCCGGTAAACAACTCCGATCCGGCAAAGATCACGAGCGTCAGCGAGATACCGAAACAGGCGCCCATGACCAGTCGACGCACCGACGGCGGCACATCGTTGCCGAGCGTAAAAATCAGGATGATCGCAAGACCCACATAGGCGCCGGCCATCATTGCGCCAACAAAGAATCCAGCGGGGGACTTCTTCTGATAGGCCACTTTTTTGGCGGCCAGATCGGCAAACTTATCGACGGTTTCAAGGTACATGGGCCACCACGCTAGGACTATCGCATAGAGAAATTATATTTCACCATGCGGGATATGGTCGTAAAAATCGGCGTATTATAGTGATTTACACGAGGAAAATCAAGCAATTCCGTCCGAAGCGCGTGATTGCCACACTATCACTGTGGCAATCCGGCAAATCGCCACGCGTTGCGCCTCCTGCCTTCAGGCGCCCGCATCCATCACGGCAGACAAGCACCGCCATTGCGGAGGCTCAGGCGTCCCGGCGTCGCAATAAGAGTCACTCAAACACCGGTCGCAGCCACACCGAGGCTGCCAAGGCGCATGACGCGATCTGAACCGTAAGAGGAGGCGCGTCGTAACGATGGCGGCACTCGAAAGGCGCCGTCGAAGCGGCGCGTCCGTACTGCCTCACCAACCCGCGCGGATCACTTTCTCGGCCCAGAAAAGCGCCGTAATCGTCTTTCCGTCGGTGATCTCGCCACTGCGCACACCGGCAATCGCCTCGTCGAGACTCAGCGTCAGCAAATCGAGGAACTCGCCATGATCGAGTGACTGACCCGCCTGGCGAACAAGACCGCGCGCGACAAAAATCTCGATCCGCTCGTTTGAATAGCCGATACAGGGATGCATGACGCCCAAATAACGCCAGTCGCTCGCCGTATAGCCGGTCTCCTCGAGCAGTTCGCGCTGTCCTGTATTCAGGATATCCTCGCCCGGATCAATCTTTCCGGCCGGAAATTCGAGAAAAGCCTGACGCGGCGGATAGCGGAATTGCCGCTCGAAAATCATCCGACCGTCATCAAGAATCGGAATGATCACCACCGCGCCCTGATGCCGGACGTATTCCCGCGTCGTTTCATGGCCGTCCGGTTGGCGGACACGATCAAGGCGCACCTCGAGCAGTCGCCCACGATAAACCTCGGTGCTGGCGATCTCGGTTTCGGTCAGGTGGGGATACCTGTCGTCTGGCAACTGGCTCATCATAACCTCGCATGAAAACGCCCCGGCAAGCGGGGCGTCGGTGATTCAGAAACGCTGCAGGCTTCGGTCAGAGCGACCGCAGCAACACAAACGCGCAAATCGACATCAGCATCTGCGGGAACAGACCGAGCGCCGCCACAGCCAGGCCATTGAACGACATCAGCACCTTGACGTCGAGCGAGGCGGTAATCGGCGCATCATCCGTCGGCACATCGAAATACATGACCTTGACGACGCGCAGATAGTAGTAGGCGCCGACCAGAGAGAACAACACGGCAGCGATCGCCAGCCAGAGATAGCCGGCGGCTACGACCGCCTGCAGTACCGAGAACTTGGCGAAGAAACCAACGAAGAACGGGATGCCGGCCATCGAGAACATCATCATCATCATGACGGCGGCAAACCAAGGGCTGCGCTTGTTGAGGCCGGCGAGATCGCTGATTTCCTCTGACTCGAAACCGGCACGCGACAGCAGCAGGATCATGCCGAAGGTACCGGCACTGGTAATGACGTAGGTCATCACATAGAACATCGACGAACTGTAGGCATTGATCGCAAAGCGCGCATCGCCGCCAACGACGCCGACGACGAGGCCGAGCAGCATGAAGCCCATGTGCGAGATGGCCGAATAGGCCAGCATGCGCTTGAGATTGGTCTGCGCGATCGCGGCGAAGTTACCGACGGCCATCGACAGCACCGACAGGATCAGCAACATGTTCTGCCAGTCGTTCGAGGCGACAAGCAGGCCACCGACCAGCATGCGCATGACGATCGCAAACGCCGCGAGCTTCGGCGCGCTGGCGATGATCAGCGTCACCGCCGTCGGGGCGCCGTGATAGACGTCCGGAATCCACATGTGGAACGGCACGACGCCGAGCTTGAAGGCAATGCCGGCGACCAGGAAGACGACGCCGAAGAGCAGCACGATCATGTCCGCCTGGCCCGAGAACAGGCGTTCGGCCACCGTCGTGATCTCGAGCGAGCCAGTCGCGCCATAGATCATCGACATGCCGTAGAGCAGCAGACCCGACGCGAGCGCGCCGAGGACGAAGTACTTCATCGCCGCCTCGGTCGCCTGGACCGAGTCGCGATTCAGCGCCACCATGCCATAGAGCGACAGCGACAGGAGTTCGATACCGATGTAGATCGTCAGGAAATGGTTGGCGGAGATCATCACCATCATGCCGAGCGTCGCGAACAGCGTCAGCGTGTAGAACTCGCCCTTCGCCAGTTGCGGGCGATCGAGCACGTAGCCGCGCGAGTAGAACAGCACAACGATCATCACGATATCGAGCATCAGCTTGAGCAGATCGCCCATCAGATCGCCGACGTACATGTTGCTGAAGGTGTAGGCAACCTGTCCGCTGCTCACCATGACCGTCACGACGGCCGACGCCGCCAGGGTGAATTGCGTGAGGACGAAGGTCAGCGTGCGGTTCTTATCCCGGACGAAGAGATCGACGATCATGATCAGGCAGGCCATGGCCAGCAGGAAGATCTCGGCGCTGGCGAGGCGCAGATCGGGCAGAGCAAATTGCATTTCGGCGAGCGTCATAACGGATACCAGTTAGAGGATCTTGCTTGCGGCAACGTGACGGAGCAGCTCTTCGACCGAGCTGTGCATGATGTCGGTAAAGGGCGCCGGGTACAGGCCCATGCCCAACGCACCGGCAGCGAGCAGGGACAGCACCAGGAATTCACGCGGCGTGATGTCGGTCAGTTCGGCGACATGGTGGTTGCCGACGTCGCCGAAAACGACGCGCTTGTACATCCAGAGCGTATAGGCGGCGCCGACGATCATCGTCGTTGCGGCAATGGCGGCCACCCAGAAGTTGAACTTCACCGCTCCCATGATCACCATGAATTCACCGACGAATCCCGACGTTGCGGGCAGGCCGGCATTGGCCATCGAGAAGAGCATGAAGAAGGCGGCGAACTTCGGCATCGTATTGACGACACCGCCATAGTCGGCGATCTTGCGCGAATGGACGCGGTCATACATGACGCCGATGCTGAAGAACATGGCGCCGGAAACAAAACCGTGCGAGATCATCTGCACCAGCGCCCCCTCGATACCGAGCGCGCTGAACATGAAGAAGCCAAGGGTGACGAAACCCATGTGCGCGATCGACGAGTAAGCCACGAGTTTCTTCATGTCGTCCTGAACAAGCGCGACGAACCCGATATAAACGACGGCGATCAGCGAAAGCGTGATGATCAGGCCGGCCAGTTCATGCGAGGCATCCGGCGCGATCGGCAGCGAAAACCGCAGGAAACCGTAGGCACCGAGCTTCAGCGCGATGGCCGCCAGCACGATCGAGCCACCGGTCGGTGCTTCGACGTGGGCATCCGGCAACCACGTATGCACCGGCCACATCGGCACCTTGACGGCGAAGGCAACCAGGAAGGCCAGGAAGATCCAGCGCTGCTGCCCTGCCGCCAGCGGCAGCTGATGCCAATCGAGAATCGAGAAGCTGCCCCCCGACTGCACGAACAGATAGATCAGCGAGACCAGGAAGAGCAGCGAGCCCATCAAGGTGAAGAGGAAAAACTTGAAGGCGGCATAGACACGGTTCGGACCACCCCAGACACCGATGATCAGGTAGAGCGGAATCAGCGAGGCTTCGAAGAAGACGTAGAACAGCATCGCGTCGAGCGAGACGAAGATGCCGTTGAGCAGGCCCGACATGATCAGGAAGCCGGCGTTGTATTGCGCGACCTTGTTCTCGATCACCTTCCAGCCGCCGAGCACGACGATCACCGTGATGAAGCTGTTAAGGATCACGAACAGCATCGAGATGCCGTCGACGCCGAGGTGATAGTTGATGTTGAAGCGCGGAATCCACGATGCCAGTTCGACGAACTGCATCTGCGGCGTCGTCAGGTCGAAACCGGTGTATAGCGGCAGCGTCACCAGCAAGCCGGCGACGGCGCCGGCCAGTGCGAGCATGCGCGCCAGCGGCGCGTTGCGATCCGATCCGGTCAGCAGCACGGCGACGCCGGCGAAGATCGGAACCCAGATGGCCAAGGAGAGAAGCGGCATACCAGACATATCGTTCCCAGTCTTATTGTTCGTTTAGGCGCGCAGCAGCCAGAAGGACAGCAAGGCGCAAACCCCGAAGATCATCGTGAATGCATAGTGATAGATGTGGCCGGACTGGAAGAAGCGCGCCATGGTCGCGATCCAGCCGACAAGCCTCACGGCACCGCCGACGATCATGCCGTCGATGACACCGACATCGCCACCCTTCCACAGGCCCTTGCCGAGCAGGCGGGCGCCGCCAGCGAGGAAGATCTCGTTGAACTTGTCGAAGTAGTACTTGTTCTCGAGCACCGTGTAGATCGGCGCGAACGCGTTCTTGATCTTTTCAGGGATATCGGGCCGCTTGAGATAAAAGAACCAGGACAACACGACACCGGCCAGCGCCAGCCAGAACACCGGCGTCTGTACGGCGTGCAACGCCATCGCCGTCGCGCCATGGAAATGGTGCGCCAGCTCTTCCATGACCGGATGCGCTTCGCCGTCGATGAAGATGGCATCACCGAAGTAAGTACCGAAAAGCATCGACTCGATCCCGATATAACCGATCACCACCGACGGAATGGCCAGCAGCACGAGCGGCAGCGTCACGACCCAGGGCGTTTCATGCGGTTTCTGTCCCGGCGCCAGGCCGTGATGATGATCCGCAGACACTTCTTCGTCGTCATGATCGCCTTCGTGGCCATCGGCATGATGCGCGTCGTGCGAATCGTGAGCAACGTAGCCGTGGTCGTCATGCGCCTTGCCGAAGCGTTCCTCGCCGTGGAAGACGAGGAAGTACATGCGGAACGAGTAGAAGGCGGTGATGAACACGCCCGCCATCACGGCGAAGTAGGCAAAGCCGGAGCCCGGAATGTGCGAGAGCTTGACCGCCTCGATGATCGAATCCTTCGAATAGAAACCGGCGAAGAACGGTGTGCCGATCAGGGCCAGCGAACCGATCAGCGAAGTCAGCCAGGTAATCGGCATGTACTTGCGCAGGCCGCCCATGTTGCGGATGTCCTGATCATGGTGCATGCCGATGATCACCGAACCGGCGCCGAGGAACAGCAGCGCCTTGAAGAACGCGTGCGTCATCAGGTGGAAGATGGCCACCGAGTACGCCGAGGCGCCGAGGGCGACAGTCATGTAACCGAGCTGCGACAACGTCGAATACGCCACGACGCGCTTGATGTCGTTCTGGATGATGCCGAGGAAGCCCATGAACAGCGCGGTGATCGAACCGATGATGATGACAAACGACAGTGCCGTATCAGTCAGTTCGAAGAGCGGCGACATGCGCGCGACCATGAAAATACCGGCCGTCACCATCGTCGCCGCGTGGATCAACGCCGAGATCGGGGTCGGGCCTTCCATCGAATCGGGCAGCCAAACGTGCAAGGGGACCTGCGCCGACTTGCCCATGGCACCGACGAACAGCAGGATGCAGGTCACCGAGAGCAGCGACCACTCTGACGTGCCCCAGATGTTGATGGTCACCTTGGCGAACTCATCGGCCTTGCCAAACACGGTGGCATAGTCGAGCGAACCGAAATGCGCCAGCACGAGGCCGATGCCGAGGATGAAGCCGAAGTCGCCGACACGGTTGACCACGAAGGCCTTCATGTTGGCGAAGATCGCCGTCGGCCGCGTATACCAGAAGCCGATCAGCAGGTAGGAGACGAGACCCACGGCTTCCCAGCCGAAGAACAACTGCATGAAGTTGTTGCTCATGACGAGCATCAGCATCGAGAAGGTGAACAGCGCGATATAGCTGAAGAAGCGGTTGTAGCCGGGATCGTCGTGCATGTAGCCGACGGTGTAGATGTGCACCATCAGCGAGACGAAGGTCACGACCAGCATCATCGTCACCGTCAGCGGATCGATCAGGAAGCCGACCTCGAAGCTGACATCGCCCGACGTCAGCCACTGATAGACCGTACCGTTAAAAGTGTTGCCGGCCATGACATCGCGGAAGATGACAACCGAAGCGATAAAGGCGATGGCGACACCGGCGATCGCCGCCGTGTGCGCAACCCAGCGCGGCACCACACGGCACAGCAGACCGGCAATCATGGCGCCAAACAGAGGCGCCAGCGGAACGAGCAGGTAGAGTTTTTGCATTTCCATGGTCAACCCTTCAGGCTATCCAGATCATCCACATGGATGGTCTTCAGGTTGCGGAACAGGACGACCAGGATCGCCAGACCGATCGCCGATTCGGCAGCAGCCACCGTCAGGACGAAGAAGACGAAGACCTGACCGGCCAGATCATCGAGGTAATGCGAGAAGGCGATGAAGTTGGTATTGACCGCGAGCAGGATGAGTTCGATCGACATGAGCAGCACGATCAGGTTTTTCCGGTTGAGAAAAATCCCGACAACGCCGATCGCAAACAGGATCGCGCTCAATATCAAATAATGGGACAGTGTCAGCATGTGTCTTCCCTGATTTTTTCCTCAAATGACGGCGTATTCGACCATCACGTTGAACAACTCTTTTAAACCGCCGGCCCGGCCGGTTCATCCTGCGACGGCTCGGCCGCCATCTTGACGATGCGCACGCGATCGGCCGCCTTGACGAAGACCTGCTCGGACGGACTCACCGACTTGCTCTTGCGCTTGCCTCGCAGCGTCAGCGCCACGGCAGCGACGACGCCAACCAGCAGCACGACCGACGCCAGTTCGAACGGATAGACGTAATCGGTAAACAACAGGCGCCCGACCGCCTTGGCATTGCTGAACGAGGCATCGGCCTGACTGGCAACGCTCTCCTGCACCGACGAAAAGCGCGCGTAGAGCACCAGGCTCATTTCCGCGACGATCAGGAGCGCGACGATGGCGCCCAGCGGCAGATAGCTCCAGAAGCCCTCACGCAGCCGGTCGAGATTGATGTCGAGCAGCATGACGACGAAGAGGAACAGCACCATCACTGCGCCGACGTAGACGAGGATCAGCGCGATCGCGAGAAACTCCGCCTGAAGCAGCACCCAGAGGCCGCTCGCGCTGAAGAACGCCAGCACCAGATTCAGCGCCGCATGCACCGGATTGCGCAAGGTAACGACACGCAAGCTGGCGAAAACCAGGATCGCGGCCAGAAAGAAAAAAACGAAGGTCTTGAATTCCATCGTATCAGCGCCCGTTAGCGATATTTGGCGTCACGCTCGCGGTCCTCGGCGATCTGCGCTTCATAGCGATCGCCAACAGCCAGCAGCATGTCTTTGGTGTAATACAACTCGTCGCGGCTCTCCCCGTGATACTCGAAGACGCGCGTCTCGACGATGGCATCGACCGGACAGGCTTCCTCGCAGAAGCCGCAGTAGATGCACTTGTTGAAATCGATGTCATAACGCGTCGTCCGCCGCGAGCCATCCTCGCGTTCGGCCGACTCGATGGTGATCGCCATCGCCGGGCAGACCGCCTCGCACAGCTTGCAGGCGATGCAACGCTCTTCGCCGTTCGGGTAACGGCGCAAGGCGTGCAGGCCGCGGAAGCGCGGGCTCTGCGGCGTCCGCTCCTCGGGGTACTGCACGGTGATCTTGCGCGCAAAGATATGGCGCCCGGTCACCGCCATGCCCTTGAACAATTCCTTGAGCAGGAGGCTGTTGAAAATTTCCTTCATCGAACCCATGTCTTGCCTCTCACTTCCAGATGTTCCACGGCGACATCATCCAGACACCCACCACCGTCAGCCAGGTCAGGCAGACGGGGATAAAAACCTTCCAGCCGAGGCGCATGACTTGGTCATAGCGGTAGCGCGGGAAGGTTGAACGGGCCCAGAAGAAGACGACCAGCAATGCAAAGATCTTGCCGAACAGCCAGAGAATGCTGTCGGGCAGGAAAGCGACCGGCGACAGCCAGCCGCCGAGGAAGAGCAGCGACACCAGCGTCGCGCCGAGGACCATCGCCGAATATTCGGCCAGCTGAAACACGGCGAAGGCCATGCCGGAATACTCGACGTGATAACCGACGATCTCCGACTCGCCTTCGGCCAGGTCGAACGGCGCCCGGTTGCACTCGGCGAAGATCGACACCAGATACACCACGAACATTGGCCACAGCGGCAGCCAGTTCCACGACAGGAACTTGAGTCCCATGTCGGCGAACAGCCCCTGATCCTGACTCTTGACGATGTCGATCAGGTTGAGGCTGCTCGAGATCATCATGACGACGACCAGCGACAGGCCCATCGCGACTTCGTAGGAAATCATCTGCGCCGCCGAGCGCATGCTGCCGAGGAAGGCATATTTCGAGTTCGACGCCCAACCGGCGAGGATGATGCCGTACACGCTGATCGAAGTGACCGCCATGACAAAGAGCAGACCGGCATTGACGTTGGCGACGACGAGGAACTCGTTGAACGGGATGACTGCCCAGGCCACCAGCGCCGGCGCGAAAGCAAAGACCGGTGCGAGCAGGAAGACGGCACGGTCGGCCTTGGCCGGGATGACGACTTCCTTGAGCATCACTTTGAGACCGTCGGCCAGCGGCTGGATCAGACCGAGCGGACCGACGCGGTTCGGACCGATACGCACCTGGATAGCGCCGATCACCTTGCGCTCGGCATACGTCGTGTAAGCGACGACGAGCAGCAGCGGCGCGATCACCAGCATCACCTTGATCACCGCCCAGACGGCGGTCAGCAGATTCTGCCAGACGGCCGGTCCGAAATAGCCGGCGCCCAGTTGCATCGCCTGGTCAAGATAGGGGAGAAGAAACCCCGGCAGCAATTGCTGTAGCGTTTCCACCATCATGCACGCTCCACGTTGATCATTCCGAACATATCGCCGAGCGCCGCCGTTGTACCGTGGCCGGCGGCCACGCGCACACAACCGGCCGGCACCGTTTCATCGACGGCCAGCACCAGGACGGCATCGCCCTGCCCTTGTCTAACCCGGACCGACGCGCCGGCGGAAAGCCCCAGCGTCGCCGCCGTGGCGCCGTTCATCCGCGCGGCAGGCAGCGCCGCATCGCGCGTCTTCTGCAGCGCCGTAGCGCGACGCACGAGCGCATCGCTGAAATAAATCGGCACCTCGGCAATCCGTTGCAAACCGTCGAAGCTGCCATCAACCGCCAAAGCCAGCGCACCCGTCAGGGCGTTATCGAGGCCGGTCACAAAGCTCGTTCCGACCGGCAGCACCGCATCGCGTACCTCTTCGCTCGACGCGTAGTCGAAGCCGGGAAGGTCGAGCAGATTGCCGAGCACGCGGAGAATCTTCCAGCCCGGCCGCGTTTCGCCGAGGGGACGGCAAACGCCGTTGAAACTCTGGGCGCGGCCCTCGGTGCTGATAAACGTCCCCGACGTTTCGGTGAAGGGCGCCGTCGGCAGCAGCACATCTGCGTAATCGAGTGCCGCCACATGCTTGAACGGCGTCAGCATGACAACGAGATCGGCCTGCCTGAGCGCCGCAATCGCCTGCGCCGGATGGTGACAATCGCATTCGGGCTCGAGGCCGAAGAGCACATAGGCGCGGCGCGGCTGCGCGAACATCTCGTAGGCATTGAGGCCGGACGGCAGCGCCTGCGCGACATAACCGCCGACGCTGTTGGCCGCTTCGCCGATGAAGCCGACGCGGGCACCGGTCAGGCGTCCGAGTTCAGTCGCCAGCGCCTGCAGTTGCGCTGCATTGTCGAGTTGCTCGGCGACATTGCCGAGGAAAATCGCGGATTTCTTGCCATCAACGAAGCTTTGCGCGATCTTGCGCGCTGCCTCAGTCGGCTCGACTGATTCGAGACCTGCCGGCACCGGCTGAGACTTGATCTGCGCGGCCGCCTTGACGACGCCGGCAAGCGCCGCGGCGAGCTGGGCCGGCGCCACCGTCACCTGCGCGAACAGGCGCAGCAGCGGATCGTCCTTGGTCACCGACAGCAGGCTGACCTTGCCACGACGCCGGGCAAGCTGACGCAACCGTTGGGCGAAGAGCGGATGATCCTTGCGCAGGAAACTGCCGACCACCAGCGCGGCGTCGAGCGATCCGATTTCGGCGAGTTTCATGCCCAACCAGGGAATGCCGGCGCGTTGCGCATCGGCGGAAAAATCGCGGCGACGCGGACGGAAATCGACGTTGCCCGAACCGATACCGTTCGTCAGCTTCTGCAACAGGAAGAGTTCTTCAAGCGTCGCATTCGGTGCTGCCAATGCGGCGACCGATGGCGCACCGTGCGTCCTGACGATGTCCTTGAGACCGTGCGCGACGTAATCCAGCGCAACGTTCCACTCGACCTCACGCAGCGCGCCATCGACACGCACCATCGGCTTCTGCAGTCGCTCGGCGGAATTCAGGCCCTCGTACGAGAAACGGTCGCGATCGGAAATCCAGCATTCGTTGATCGCCTCGTTCTCGCGCGGCACGACACGCATGACGCGATGGCTCTTGACCTGCACATTCAGATTGGTGCCCAGGCTGTCGTGCGGGCTCACCGACTTGCGTTGCGCCAGTTCCCAGTTACGGGCGGTGTAGCGGAACGGCTTCGAGGTCAGCGCGCCGACCGGGCACAGGTCGATCACGTTGCCCGACAATTCCGAATCGACGCTGCGACCGACGAAGGTCTGCACTTCCGAATGGAAGTTGCGGTTGGCCATGCCGAGTTCCATGACGCCGGCAATTTCCTCACCGAAACGGATACAGCGCGTGCAATGGATGCAGCGCGACATTTCCTGCATCGAGATGAGCGGTCCGACATCCTTCTGGAAGACGACGCGCTTTTCTTCGGAGAAGCGCGAGGACGAACTGCCGTAACCGACTGCCAGATCCTGCAACTGGCACTCGCCCCCCTTGTCGCAGATCGGACAATCGAGCGGATGGTTGATCAGCAGGAATTCGAGCACGCCTTTCTGTGCGTCCAGCGTCGTTTCCGAATGCGTAAAGACTTTCATGCCGTCGAGGATCGGCGTGGCGCAGGCCGGGACGGCCTTCTTCGCCTTCGACACTTCGACCAGGCACATCCGGCAGTTCGCCGCCAGCGACAGCTTCTTGTGGTAGCAGAAATGCGGAATATGGACCCCGGCAAGCGCGGCGGCCTCGATGATCATCGACCCCTCGGGCGCCTGGACCTTCTTGCCGTCGATTTCAAGTTCAAGCATGTCGTTACCCTAAACCGTAGCTTTGAAGAAGCCGCTGCCGGCACGCTGAACATCCAGCGGAACCAGGCACTGCTTGTGTTCGATGTGATAGACGAATTCGTCGCGGAACTGCTTGATGAAGCTTTCGACCGGCGCCGCCGCAGCGTCGCCGAGCGCGCAGATCGTGTTGCCCGAGATGCGCGAAGCGATGCTGTCGAGCACTTCGATATCCTCCATCCGCCCCTGACCGTGCTCGATGCGGTGGATGATCTGGTACATCCAGTGCGTCCCTTCACGGCACGGCGTGCATTGGCCGCAGGATTCCTCGAAGAAGAAGTACGCGATCCGTTCGAGCGCCTTCACCATGCAGGTCGTCTCGTCCATGATGATGACGGCGCCGGAACCGAAAGACGAGCCGGCCTTGCTGATACCGTCGAAGTCCATCGTCGTTTCCATCATGCGCGAGCCAGGGACCACCGGACAGGAGACGCCGCCGGGGATGCAGGCTTTGAGCTGACGTCCGCCGCGCATGCCGCCGGCCAGTTCGAGCAGCTTCGGGAACGGCGTGCCGAGCGGCACTTCGTAGTTGCCGGGCCGATTGACATGGCCCGACACCGAGAAGATCTTGGTGCCGCCGTTGTTGACGGTACCCATGTCCAGATACGCCTCAGCGCCCATCTTGAGGATGAACGGGATCGACGCATACGACTCGGTGTTGTTGACGTTCGTCGGCGCACCGTAGAGACCGTTGCTGGCCGTGTAAGGCGGCTTGTAGCGGGGACGCCCGGCCTTGCCCTCGATCGACTCGATCAGCGCCGTTTCCTCGCCGCAAACGTAGGCGCCGAAACCGTGATGCGCCTGAATTTCCATGCAGAAATTCGAGCCGGCGATGTTGTCGCCGAGCAGGCCGGCAGCACGTGCTTCGCCGAGCGCTTCTTCAAAGCGCTTGTAGATCTCGTAGATTTCGCCGTGGATGTAGTTGTAGCCGCGCGTCGCGCCCATCAGGTAGCCGCCGATCAGCATGCCTTCGATGACCGCGTGCGGATTGAAGCGCAGGATGTCGCGGTCCTTGAAGGTGCCCGGCTCGCCTTCGTCGGAGTTGCAGACGATGTACTTCTGGCCGCCGCGGAACGCCGGCATGAAGCCCCACTTCAGCCCCGTCGGAAAACCGGCACCGCCGCGCCCGCGCAGGCCTGAGCGCTTGATGACACTGATGTATTTGTCGCGCCCCGTATCGCTCTTGAGAAGTTCCTTGAGCACGGCGTAACCGCCGCGTGCCAGGTAACCTTCGAGCCGCCACGAGGTATCGCTGTCGAAATCGATGCCGGCCATCAGCATCGGATTGATGGTGCCGAGGATTGCCATTATTCGAGCTCCGCCAGCAATTTGTCGATTTCTTCCGGCAGCATCGAACCGCACATGCGCCGCGCGTTCACGAGCATCACCGGCGCATCGCCGCAGGCACCCATGCACTCGCCCTGCTTGAGCGTGAACTTGCCGTCCGGCGTCGTTTCGTCGAAGCCGATGCCGAGTTTCTGCTTGAGATACTCGGCCGCATCGACCCCGCCGGAGAGCATGCACGGCAGGTTCGTACACACCGTCAGCTTGTACTTTCCGACCGGCTTGAGGTTGTACATGTTGTAGAAACTGGCGACCTCGTAGGCCGCCATCGGCGTCATGCCAAGATAATTGGCGACGAACTCGATCGTTTCATTCGACAACCAGCCCTTTTCGTCCTGGGCAATCGCCAGCGCAGCAACGGCGGCCGACTGCTTGCGCTCGGGCGGGTACTTGGTGATCTCGCGATCGATTTTCTGTAAGGATTCTTGAGTCAGCATCAGCGGTCAATCTCGCCAAAAACGATGTCAATCGTACCAACCATGGTGACCACGTCGGCAATCATGTGCCCACGCACCAGTTCATCCATCGCCGACAGGTGCACGTAGCCCGGCGAACGGATCTTCAAACGATACGGCTTGTTGGCGCCGTCCGAAATTACATAGATGCCGAACTCGCCCTTGGGGTGCTCGATGGGCGAATAGACCTGCCCTTCCGGCACGTGGATCCCTTCGGAACAGAGCTTGAAGTGATGGATCAGCTCTTCCATGCTGCTCTTCATCAAGGCCCGCGACGGCGGCGCGACCTTGTGGTTGTCACAGATCACCGGTCCCGGATTGACACGCAGCCAGTCGATGCACTGCCGGATGATCCGCGCCGACTGCCGCATTTCATTGACGCGCACCAGATAGCGGTCGTAGCAATCGCCGGTCACGCCGACCGGAATGTCGAAATCGAGCTTGTCATAGACCGCGTAGGGCTGCTTCTTGCGCACGTCCCAGGCGATACCCGAACCGCGCAGCATGGCGCCGGAACACCCGAGTTGCAACGCACGCTCGGGCGACAGGACGCCGACATTGACAAGCCGCTGCTTCCAGATGCGGTTGTCGGTCAGCAACGTCTCGTAGTCGTCGACGATCTTCGGGAAGCGCGTGATGAAATCGTCAAGAAAATCGAGTAGCGAACCGCTGCGAACCTCGTTGAGCTGCTTGACCTTGGCCGCGCTCTTCCACTTCGATTCCTTGTACTGCGGCATCGTGTCCGGCAGGTCGCGATAGACACCACCCGGCCGATAGTACGCCGCATGCCAACGCGTGCCGGACACCGCTTCGTAGCAGTCGACCAGATCCTCGCGCTCGCGCATGGCATAAAGCATCATCGTCATCGCGCCGACGTCGAGACCGTGCGAACCGATCCAGAGCAGGTGGTTGAGGATGCGGGTGATCTCGTCGAACATGACGCGGATGTACTGGGCGCGAACCGGCACCTCGATACCCAGCATCTTCTCGATTGCCAGGCAGTAGGCGTGCTCGCTGCACATCATCGACATGTAGTCGAGACGGTCCATGAACGGCAGGTTCTGGATCCAGGTCTTGTTCTCGGCGAGTTTTTCGGTCGCGCGATGCAGGAAACCGATATGCGGATCGGCGCGCTGGACGACTTCGCCGTCGAGCTCAAGCACCATCCGCAATACGCCGTGCGCGGCCGGGTGCTGCGGTCCGAAGTTGATCGTGTAATTCTGGATATCAGGCATTTTCGACATTCCCGTAATTCGCGGGGCGGACGATGCGCGGCGTGATTTCGCGCATCTCGATCGACACCGGCTCGTAAATCACGCGCTTCTGCGCGTCGTCGTAACGCATTTCGACATACCCCGTCGTCGGGAAATCCTTGCGGAACGGATGACCGACAAAACCGTAGTCGGTCAGGATACGGCGCAGGTCCGGATGCCCGGGGAAGACGATGCCATACAGGTCGAAAGCCTCGCGCTCGAACCAGTTCACCGAATTCCAGATCGACACCACCGACGGGATCGACGGGAAGTCGTCATCGACGGCAAAACAGCGCACTCGAACGCGCCAATTATGCATCACCGACAACAGGTGGCTGACCGCGGCAAAGCGCTTGCCGACGGCCGGGCCTTCAGGCGTGTCGCCGTAGGTCGAATAATCGACACCGCACAGATCCATCAGCTGCGCGAAGCCCAACTCGGGGATATCTCGCAGCAGTTGCATGGCTTCCGGGTAATTCACCACATCGACATCGACAGTGATCTCGTCCAATGCAATTTGCATTGCCGCGATCCGATGACCGAGATGCTGCGTCAGGTTCTGGCGAAGCGTTTCCAGCTTGGCGGACATGGGTAGAACTCCGGACTATCAGGGTTTGCGGGCGATGGTGCTGGTGCGGTTGATCTTGCCTTGCAACTGGAGCAGGCCGTAGATCAGCGCTTCCGAGGTCGGCGGACAGCCCGGCACGTAGATATCCACGGGCACGATGCGATCACAGCCGCGCACGACCGAATACGAATAGTGGTAATAACCGCCGCCATTGGCGCAGGACCCCATCGAGATCACCCAGCGCGGCTCGGCCATCTGGTCATACACCTTGCGCAACGCCGGCGCCATCTTGTTGGTCAGCGTGCCGGCCACGATCATGACATCCGACTGACGCGGGCTTGGCCGGAAAACGATGCCGAAGCGGTCAAGGTCGTAGCGCGAGCAGCCGGTATGGATCATCTCGATGGCGCAACAGGCGAGACCGAAGGTCATCGGCCACATCGATCCGGTGCGCATGTAATTGATCAGCTTGTCAGCCGTCGTGGTGACGAAGCCTTCCTGCAGAATCCCTTCAATACCCATTGCTTACTCCCAGTCCAGCGCGCCCTTGATCCAGGCGTAGGCGTAACCGACAACCAGGATGGCAAGGAAAACCAGCATTTCGATGAAGCCGAACCAACGAACCGATTCGGTTCCGACGATTTCCTTGAAAATCGTCGCCCACGGGACCAGGAACGCCACTTCGAGATCGAAAAGGATGAAGAGGATCGCGATCAGGTAATAGCGCACATCGAACTTCATGCGCGCGTCCTCGAACGCCTCGAAGCCGCACTCGTAGGGCGACAGCTTTTCATCGTCCGGCCGGTGTGGAGCCACGACCATCCCGGTGATGACCGGCGCTATACCAAAAACAAGTCCAATCAGGACAAAGACGAGTACCGGGAAATAATTTTCCAGCATGATCCGCCGCGCAGTTGATGGTTCAAGGGAGGGAACTGCTTGCCCAAACCAAGGACTCGCCGCTCCCACTTGGTGCCGAAGGTGAACAAGGGATTCCCGCTTGAATCCAGGATTCCCGCGCATATTCGCGGAAAGCTGCGGGAATCGACACGCACACTGGCCGGCACCACCAAATCAGGTGCGGCATTCTACCATGTGGTTTACCGAAACAGGAACTACTCTAAAGGGGAAATTGCCACCAAAACCAGGCAATCCCGCGTTCCGCGAAGGGTTGCCAAAATATTCCAACGGCACAGAGACGAAGAAACGCGACGCCCGGAAACGAGCCAGAAAACACTGGATTCACGCTGGATTTTAAAACTCGGACTACGCGCTATTGTCTGTTCTTTTGCGCAATCGAGATGTTCTGGTGCCGACGATGAGACTCGAACTCATACGACCGAAGTCACTACCCCCTCAAGATAGCGTGTCTACCAATTTCACCACGTCGGCACTGCGTACAACCCGGTCGGACGGCTGATCTCTGAGGGGACCGCCCAACCTTTACAACAAACTACTTGGGAATTTCCTTCGTCTTCGAACCGGCATCCGCGGGCGCATTGCTTTGCTCAGCGCCACCTGCAGGCATCGAAGAAGGCCGCGATTGTACAGCATCCTGCATCACACTGCCAGTACTTTTTGGCTTATTCGAAGCAATAAATGCCAAGGACAGGCTGGTGATGAAAAACACCACGGCCAATGCCGCCGTCGTACGGCTCAGGAAGTTCGCCGAACCGGCTGAACCAAAGAGGCTACCCGACGCGCCGCTACCAAAAGCGGCACCCATGTCGGCACCCTTGCCATGCTGAACGAGTACCAAACCGACAATACCGACAGCCGCCAGGACATGCACGACCAAAATCAACGAAAAGAAGTATTCCATAAACCCCGACTCTTTACTTCGCCGCAGCGCGGCAAATGGCGAGAAAATCCGCCGCTACCAAGGAGGCACCGCCGATCAAGCCGCCATCGATATCCGGCATGCCGAAAAGCTCAGCCGCATTCGACGGCTTGACGCTGCCGCCATACAAAATCTGCAGGTTTACCGCCACGGCCGCATCGCCGCGCGCCACCTGCGCCCGAATCGCGGCATGCACTTCCTGCGCCTGCTCGCTCGTTGCCGTACGACCGGTACCGATCGCCCAGACCGGTTCGTAGGCGACGACCGCCTTGGAAAACGCCGCCACGCCGGCACGATCGATCACTGCCGCCATCTGCGCCGCGACCACTTCGGCCGTCTTGCCCGACTCACGCTCGGCCAGCGTCTCGCCGACGCACAGCACCGGCGTCAGACCCGCCGCCAGTGCCACCGCGAATTTCTCGGCCACCAGCGCATCGCTCTCGCCGTAAATCGCACGACGCTCGGAATGCCCGACCAGCACGTAACGGCAGGCAAAATCATTCAGCATCGAGGCGCTGACTTCGCCGGTGTAGGCACCGCTTGCTTTGTCGCTGAGGTTTTGCGCACCCCAGGCCACCGCACCTCCAGCCAAGGCAGATTGCGCCTGCGCCAGATACGGGAACGGAACGCAAACAGCGACGGCAACATCACGCAGCCCAGCAACTCCGGAAACCACTTCTTGAAGAAGCTGCGAATTGACGCTCAACCCGCCGTTCATCTTCCAGTTACCAGCAACCAGCTTCTGACGCATGGTTCACCTGCCGAAAAAAAAACGCATTATACCGATGCCCCGCAAATACGGTCAATCGCAGCCGCCACGATCAGGACATCGGCGCCATCAGCTCTCGCCGACCGCGTCGCGCACCGCGCCAGCCAGCGTTTCGGCGGCATCACGAACCCTCACCGCATCACGGCCTTCGACCATGACGCGCAGCAAGGGCTCGGTGCCTGACGCACGCAGGAGCACACGGCCTTCACCGGCAAGGCTTTCCTCGACGGCCACCCGCGCCGCCGCGATCGTCGGATTGTCCTTCCAGACAAAGCCCTTGGCCAGCGGCACGTTGATCAGAACCTGCGGATACAAGCACAGACGGCCGACCAGTGTCGCGAGCGTGCCGCCCTCCTCGCGCAGTGCCGCGAGCACCTGCAGCGCCGAGACGATGCCGTCACCGGTCGTATGCCGATCGAGACACAGGATGTGACCGGAATTCTCGCCGCCGAACAGCCAGCCTTTTTCCTTGAGAACTTCCATGACATAGCGATCGCCGACATTGGCGCGCACGAACGGGATTTTCATTTCACCCAAGGCATGCTCGAAGGCCAGATTGGTCATCAGCGTGCCGACCACACCGGCGACCGGCCCCTTGCGCGCACGGCCCCGCACGATGGCGAGCAGGAGTTGATCGCCATCGTAGGCTGAACCGTCCGGACCGACCATCATCAATCGGTCGGCATCGCCATCGAGCGCCACGCCGAAATCCGCCTGGCGCGCCAGCACTGCATCGCTCAGCGCGCGCAGCGAAGTCGCACCGACATCCTGGTTGATGTTGAGACCGTTCGGATCGGCACCGATGGTACTTACCTCGGCGCCCAATTCGTGGAACACGTGCGGCGCGATATGATAGGCCGCGCCATGGGCGCAATCGACGACGATCTTGAGGCCGCGCAGATCGAATTCGTTGGGGAAGGTGCTCTTGCAGAATTCGATATAGCGCCCGGCCGCATCGGCGATCCGCCTCGCCCGCCCGAGTTCGCTCGACGGAACGCAGCCCATCGGCGCGTCGATCCCGGCCTCGATCTGCGCTTCCAGCGCATCATCGAGTTTCGTGCCCTGCGCCGAGAAGAATTTGATCCCGTTGTCGTAATACGGGTTATGCGAGGCGGAAATCACGATCCCGGCCTGCAGGCGCAGTGCACGGGTGAGATAGGCGACCGCCGGCGTCGGCATCGGACCGACCAGGCAGACATCGACACCGGCCGCCGAAAGACCCGACTCGAGTGCCGCCTCCAGCATGTAGCCCGAAATCCGCGTGTCTTTGCCGATCAGCACCGCTGGCCGCTCTCCGGCCTTGAGATGGCCGCGCGACGAGGCCTCGGCAAGCAGAACCTTGCCAGCGGAATAACCAAGACGCATGACGAAATCGGGGGTGATCGGCGTCTGACCGACCCGGCCGCGCACGCCATCCGTACCGAAATATTTTCTGCCCATCGTTGATTCTCCTACCCGAAACGGCTTTCCGAAAAGCCTGTCATTGTACTGAAACCTGCGCCCCCTAGAGTAACACTCTGGACAACAGGGGAGATTCCGCCATGCCAGCCACGCTGATCCGTTGCGATCGCGCACCGTTATTTCTCGTCGACGCGATTCGCCCGGCCAACTATGACAGCAACGAAGAACTGCTTGAGGACATTCTCGAACGCCGCCGCCTGACCGCCGTATTCCAGCCGATCATTGATTTCGGCAACCACGCGTATATCGCCTTCGAAGGCCTCATCCGCGGACCGTCCGACACGCCCCTGCATACGCCAAAGGCATTATTCGAAACGGCCGAGCGCCTTGGCCGTCGACGCCAGCTGGAACAGGCCTGCCGCGAAACGATTTTCCGCGCCTTCGCACAATTGCAATTGCCGGGACTGCTCTTCATCAATTCGAGCCCCGACTGCCTCGACGACGATCTTCTGCTCGACGGCAGCAGCACCGACTTGCTCCACCAGATCGGCATCCGCCCCGACCGTGTCGTCATCGAACTGACCGAAAACCAGCGCATCACCGACTACCCCGACATCCATCAGACGCTGGCGCACTACCGCCGTCTCGGCTACCGCATCGCCATCGACGACCTCGGCGAAGGCTTCGCCAATCTGCGCATGTGGTCGGAAATACGGCCGGATTTCGTCAAGATCGACCGTCATTTCATCAACGGCATCGCCGAAGACACGCTCAAGCACCGCTTCGTCCAAGCCATGCAGAACCTGGCCGAAAGCTGCTCGGCGCAAATCATCGCCGAAGGCATCGAGCGGGAGGCGGATTGCCTGACCGTGCGCGACCTCGGCATTTCGCTGGGCCAGGGCTACCTGATCGCCGTACCGACCAGCATGCCGCGCGCCCTGCCAAGCGAAAAGATCATCAGCATCGTCAAGCAGCGACGCATCGCCGTCTTTCCCGCCGCGCTCGGACCGACCAGCAACGTCACGGTGCGCAGCCTGATCCGTCCGGTCACGCCGATCACACCCGACACCGGCAATGACGACGTCTTCCGTCGCTTTGACACCGACCCTGAATTGATTTCGATGCCAGTGGTGGCGGATGGCACGCCGCTCGGCCTCATCAACCGGCACGAACTGATCGACCGCCTGTCGCGCCCCTACCGCCGCGAACTGTTCGGCCGCAAATCCTGCGCCCAGTTCATGGATCCGATGCCACTGTGCATCGACGAAGACGCACCGATCCAGGATGCCGCCATGACCGTCAGCCGCTCCGCACGCCGCCACATTTATGATGGTTTCATCATTACGCGCAACGGTCGCTACGCCGGCATCGGCAGCGCGCACGACCTGATGGGAATGATCACGCAAATGCAGATCCAGGCGGCGCGCTATGCCAATCCGCTGACCCAACTGCCCGGTAACGTGCCGATCAACGAGCACATTGACCGGCTGCTGGCACGCAAGATTCCGTTCTGCGCCTGTTATGTCGATATCGACCACTTCAAGCCATTCAACGATGTCTATGGCTATCGGCGCGGCGACGACGTCATCGGGCTGCTCGCGCAGACGCTGACCGGCATCACCCACCCGCTCGCCGACTTCTGCGGCCACATCGGCGGCGACGATTTCATGGTCCTGTTCCAGAGCGAGGACTGGGAGGCACGCTGCCTGCAGGCACTGACGCGCTTCGACCAGCACCTGGCGGCACAGGTGGACGCCGATTCGCTGACGCTTGTCGACGGCTGGCACGGCTATTACGCCGAGAACCGGCGCGGCGAGCGCGTCTTCTATCCGCTCCCGAGCGTGTCGATCGGCGCCGTGCCTGTGCTGGCCGACCGTTTCGAATCGCACCGCGAACTCTCCGCGGCCGCCTCTGAGGCGAAAAAACACGCCAAGAAAACGGCGGGCAGCAGCCTCTTCGTCGAACGCCGACAGCCCGCCGGGAACGTGCTCAAATCATAGATAGCCGAGGTGCCGCGGCAACCAGAGCGCAAGATCGGGCACGAAGGTCACCAGCAACATCATGCCGGCCATCGCCGCGACCATCCACAACACCCAGGGCACGGTCGACTCCATCGACACGCCAGCCATGCGACAGGTGACCATCAGATTGACGCCGAGCGGCGGATGGAACTGTCCGAGCGCCATGTTCATCGTGATGATCACGCCGAACCAGACCAGATCCCAGTTGAAATGCAGCGCAATCGGCACCAGCAGCGGCAGGAAGATGAAGTAGATCGAAATCGCATCGAGGAACATGCCGGCGATCAGCAACAGCAACTGGATGCTGAGCAGCATCGGAATTTCCGAGAGTCCGGTTCCGAGCAGCGCCGCCGCCAGATGGTCAAAGGTGCCGAGCGTATTGCTCGCCCACGCGAAAACGCTGGCCAGCGCGACGACGGCGAGAATGACCGACGAAATTTCCGCCGACTCGACGAGCACCTGATAGATATCCTTCCAGCTCAGGCTGCGATAGATCACCATGCCGACGAGCACGCCGTAAAAGACGGCGACGACGGCCGCCTCGGTCGGCGTAAACAGGCCGCTGCGCATGCCGCCGAGGATGATCACCGGCGCCAGCAGCCCCCAGCCGGCTTCCTTGAGACTCTGCCAGAACGGCGGCCGGGTTTCGCCCGGCGTTGCCTCGAAATTGTTCCTGACCGACAGCCACCAGGCGACCAGGATCAGCGTCAGCCCGGACAGGATGCCGGGAATCATGCCAGCGGCAAACAAGGCCGGCACCGATGCCTGCGGCACCAGCAGGCTGTAGATGACAAATGCGATCGACGGCGGAATCAGGATGTCGGTCGACCCCGCTGCCGCGATGACGCCGGCAGTGAAGGAACGCGGATACCCGGCCTTGAGCATCGAGGGCAGCATGACGGCGCCGACGGCGGCCGAATCGGCCGGCCCCGACCCGGAAATGCCGCCGAGAATCATTGCCACCATGATCGCGACGATGGCGAGGCTGCCGCGCCGCTGACCGACCAGCGCCGAAGCGAAACGGACGATGGTGGCGGCGACGCCGGCACGCTCGAAGATCAGCCCTGCAATGACGAAGACCGGAATCGCCATCAGCGGATACTTGGCGATGCCGGTGTAGACATTGGTCGGCAAGGACATCATGCCGAGGCCAGTCAGGGCAACGACAGCAGTGCCTGCAAGCCCCATGGCGACGGCCAGCGGCACGCCGGCGAACATCAGGACGCCGAACAGGCCGAACAACAACCAATCCATCATGACGAGCGCCTCCGCAGGGAAGCGAGCAGACGGACGACAATCAGCGCCGAGAGCAGCGGTAACCAGATTGTGTAGAGCCACTGCGGAACGCCGAGCGAGGGCGAAGTCACCTCGAAGTCATAGTCATCCCAGGCCATCAGGACGCCGTAAGCACAGAGCACCGTAAACATCACCAGCGAACAGAGCGTCGCGAAACGCTGCGACCAGACTCGCGCGCGGGTGCTGCCGCTGACGAAGAAGGTGATGGCGATATGATGATTCGTGGCGAAGGCGTGCGAGGCGCCAACCAGCGTCATCACCACCAGCAGCGCCACCGAAATCTCCTCGGTGAAGGCGAACGATATGTCCGTGAAATAACGGACCAGCACGTTCGCCATCGTCAGCACGCACAACAGGCCCATCGAGCCTGCCATCAACAGGCGCTCGACACGCCCGAGCGACGAACGGGCGCCCGAGGCGCCCGCCGTTTCCTTGCTTGCCTCGTTCATATCAGCGCTTGGCGATGGCCGCTTCGGCCTTTTTCACCAGATCGGCGCCGATGGTCTTTGCCCACTTGTCGTAAACCGGCCGCGTCGCCTTGACGAAGGCATCGCGCTGCGCCGCCGTCGGTTCGGTCACCGACACACCGGAGGCCTCGATCTGCTTGAGGATGGCATTGTCCTTGCCGGCGATGCCCTTGCGCGCCTTCTCGACGTTCTCGCGACCGGCCTGCAGCGCAGCCTGGCGGACCGCATCACGATCGGCCGGCGTCCAGCTTTCCCAGACCTGCTTGTTGACGACGAAAATCAGCGGGTCGGCGACGTAATGCCAGAGCGTCAGATGCTTCTGCCCGACGGTCGGCAGTTTCGCGGCAACGAAGACCGACAGGGGATTTTCCTGGCCATCGACGGCCCCCGACGCCAGTGCCGGCTGCGCGTCGGCCCAGCTCATCTGGGTCGGATTGGCACCCAGCGCGGAAAACGTTTCGTTGTAGAGCGGCGACCCGACGACACGGAATTTGAGGCCCTTCATATCGGCCGGCGAGACGATCGGACGTTTCGAGTTCGACATCTCGCGGAAGCCGTTCTCGCCCCAGGCGAGCGGCACCACTTCGCGCTTTTCGAGCACGGCGAACAGATCCTTGCCGACCTCGCCCTGCGTCAGGGCATCGATCGCCTTGTAGTCGGGCATCAGGAAGGGGAGCGAAAAGAGGTTGAGTTCCTTGATCTGCGGCGACCAGTTGATCGTCGACCCGACCGCCAGATCGATCACGCCCTGGCGGATCGCGGTAAATTCGCGGGTCTGGTCGCCGCCGACCAGCGAAGCGCCGGGATAGAGCTTGATGTTGATGCGCCCTTGCGTCTTTTCCTTGACGAGTTCAGCCCAGCGCTCACCGGCCTGTCCCCAGGTAAACGCGGTATTCAGCACCGTCGACAGCCGGTACTCGGCACGATAGGTCTGGGCCATGACGGCACCGCACAGCAGCGAACCGGCCAGCACGACGGCGGCCCCGAAAGATTTGCGCATCACAGCCCCTCCTTGGTTTAGGAACGAGGGCCGATTATGCAGGCGAGGCACGACCGGCGCAAGGAACGCGAAGTAAAGACGCTGGGATAAACCGTCGGGATGGATCAGCGCCAGGGCGGCGTCGCGTCGAGGAAGCGTTTGATCTCGGCGTCGAACAGGCCGGACAGCAGTTGCATCCGCCCGGCAATCCAGCCCGATACCAGCGAATCGGTGGTACCAGCCGTCCGCAGTTCGGCGATTAGCCGCGTTGCGGTTACCTGATCGTGATAGGCGCCGGCGGTTTCCTGCAACCGCGCCAGCAAGGCCTGATAGCGTGACTGCTCGGCACGCGGCAGCAGCGGTGCAAAGAAATCGAGCGCATAGCGCAGCTTCTTCAGCTCGATCCGCAAGCAATGCCGGTGCTCGGCCGTCGCCGGTGCGCACTGACGTGCCAGGACGACTGCCTTCTTCCACTGCCGTTGCAGCCGATCGGCGGCGAAGCGCCGTGGTTTCGTCACGGCTTCCGGCGCTGCAAGGGCGGCGATGGTCGGCTCCGACTGGCGCAACAGCGCCGCCGAGAATGCCAGCAGCAAGCGGCTGTATTCGCTGCGTTTCAGCGTGCCGGCGGCGGCAGCGTCGGCGGTGAGGCGACGCGCCTGCGCCGCCTCGCGCAGGAAAGAAAGCTCGGCATGGCCAGGGAACGCGGCCTCAAGCGGGGCCAGGGTTTCGGCCAGCAGCACGTCCCAGTCGCGCGCCCGGCCGAGTTGTTCGCCGAGCCGCTTCCAGCGCGGCAGGTAGGTAGCGACGAAATCCGGCGAGAGCACCGGCTCGAAGATGCGAAATGCCGAACGCAAACGACGGATCGCCACCCGCGCCTGGTGGACGTACTCGGGGTCTCGCCCGGCAATCGCGCCGGCTTCGTTGCGTTGCAAATGCACGAGACAGGCGGCTGCGGCAACACGAAACGCCTCGACCGGCGTCGCCTCGCGCCCGATCCGCACCGTCGCGGCGCGCAGCGGCGGCGCCACCGTCCCGGCGGCAAGCGCATAACCGCGCTCGGCCTTGCTGACAATCTCGGGATGCAGATGAAATTCGGCCGCCAGATCGATGGCCAAATCAAACAACGCGTCACTCGATTGGCCTTGCAGCAATTCGATTTCGACTTCACAGATCGTTTCGCGAACTTCCCGATGCTCGCCGGAAACCGTGGTTGCCTTGACCCAGCCGCGATCGAGCGCCAGTTCAACGGTCGCTTCGGGCGAGGTCAGCCGCCAGGCTGTCCGCAGAAAATCGGTGGTAAAGACGGGCAGCAGATCGGCGCGACGCACTTCCAGAAAGGCGCGCAACTCCGGATCGCCGACGATGCCGAAATCGAAGCATCCGGGCGCAGTCGGCGCCTCCCATTCGCGCCGTTGCGCCAGACCGCCCGCCCCCGCATCGCCGCCCTTGACGGTCATGCGCCAGTCGTTCGCCCCCTGCCGCCGCAGCCGCAAGGCAATACCGCGGGCCCGCAATTCAAGGCCGGGCGTATCGTAATAGGTGTTGAACAGCTGTTTCTTTTCCGCCACGAGGCCGGCCAGGCGCGGGCTGAGCGACAGCCTCTTACCCTGCGCCGGTGACAAGCGGAGCTTCAACTCGATTTCACGGGACATGCGCGGCCCTGACGGGATTTCCAGTGGGAACCCGTTCAGCCTAGCAGAAAGAAAAAGCACTGTCTGTTGCGGTCAGCCGCAACGACGGATCGCTCCTGCTCAGCCGGCCGTCAGCGCCAGCCAGACAGCCAGCGCATCACGCGTCTCGGCAACATCGTGGACGCGCAGGATGCGCGCGCCCCGCTCCGCCGCCAACATGGCAGCGGCAACGCTGGCTGCGACACGATCGCCAACCGGGCGACCGGTGATTGCGCCGAGCATCGACTTGCGCGACATGCCGGCCAGCACCGGTAGGCCGGTCGCCGAAAAGCGCTCGAGCGCGCGCAACAGGTCGAGATTATGCGCCAGCGACTTGCCGAAGCCGAAGCCCGGATCGAGCACGATGCGTTCGCGCGCAATGCCGGCCGCCTCCGCGGCAGCGACGCGCGCGTCGAGAAAAGCCGCCACCTCGGCGACGACATCGACATAGTCCGGCGTCGCCTGCATGGTCAGCGGCTCGCCCTGCATGTGCATCAGGCAGATGGCGCAGTCACTGGCCGCGACCGCTTCCAGCGCGCCGGGCATGCGCAACGCATAGATGTCGTTGATCATCGCGGCGCCCGCCGCCAGGGCTGCTCGCATGACTTCCGGCTTGTAGGTGTCGATCGAAATGGGTACGCCGCAACCGGCCAGGCGGTCGAGCACCGGCAACAGGCGGTCGAGTTCCTCGGCCTGCGACGTCGGTTGCGCGCCGGGACGCGAGGACTCCGCGCCGATGTCGAGCAGATCGGCGCCGGCCTCGATCTGGTGCCAGGCATGCGCGACGGCACGGTCGACGTCCTGGGTGAGACCGTCGCCCGAAAACGAGTCCGGCGTCAGATTGACGATGCCCATCACCAGCGGGCGGCTCTGGGGCAACGCAAATGAAGCGCAATGGCGCATGTTTGACTCCTCAACAATGCAAAACGGGGGAGTTGCCTCCCCCGTTGTTCGCAACCAGAATGTCGTCGATCAGACAGTCGCCTCGGTCGTCGGTGCCGCATTCGGCGGCGGCACATCGGAAGCGCCCGGCGCCTTGGCCTGCGTCGGCTTCGGCGGACGCGGCGGCTTGCCGGCCATGATGTCGTCGATCTGATCGGCGTCGATCGTCTCCCATTCGAGCAAGGCCGCCGTCATCGCCTCAACCTTGTCGCGATTTTCGTCGAGCAGGCGTCGGGCCAGCCCGTACTGTTCGTCGATGATACGGCGAATCTCGGCATCGACCTTCTGCATCGTCGCTTCGGAGACGTTCTTGTGCGTCGTCACCGAGCGGCCAAGGAAGACTTCACCCTCGTTCTCGCCATAGACCATGGGACCGAGCGCATCCGACATGCCATAGCGCGTCACCATGTCGCGCGCCATCTGCGTCGCCCGCTCGAAATCGTTCGAGGCGCCGGTCGTCATCTGGTTCATGAACAGCTCTTCGGCGATACGACCGCCAAACAGCACCGCGATGCGCGACATCAGATAGGTGCGATCGTAGGCGTAGCGGTCTTCTTCCGGCAGCTGCATGGTCAGGCCAAGGGCGCGGCCGCGCGGAATGATCGTCACCTTGTGCACCGGATCGGACTTCGGCACCAGCTTGGCGACGACGGCGTGTCCCGACTCGTGGTAGGCGGTATTGCGCTTTTCTTCCTCGTTCATGACCATGCTGCGACGCTCGGCGCCCATCATGATCTTGTCCTTGGCCTTTTCGAAGTCTTCCATGTCAACGAGGCGCTTGTTCGAGCGCGCGGCGAACAAGGCCGCTTCGTTGACGAGGTTGGCAAGGTCGGCCCCAGAGAAACCCGGCGTGCCGCGCGCGATGATGTCGGCCTTGACGTCCGGCGACAGCGGCACCTTGCGCATATGCACGATGAGCACCTGCTCGCGACCGCGGATGTCGGGCAGCGGCACCACGACCTGACGGTCGAAACGGCCCGGCCGCATCAGCGCAGGATCGAGCACATCGGGACGGTTGGTCGCGGCAATGACGATGATGCTGGTATTGCCTTCGAAGCCGTCCATCTCGACGAGCATCTGGTTGAGCGTCTGCTCGCGCTCGTCGTTGCCGCCGCCGAGACCGGCGCCGCGCTGGCGGCCGACCGCGTCAAGCTCGTCGATGAAGATGATGCAGGGCGCATGCTTCTTGGCGTTTTCGAACATGTCGCGGACGCGCGCCGCGCCGACGCCGACGAACATTTCGACGAAGTCGGAACCGGAAATCGAGAAGAACGGCACCTTCGCTTCGCCGGCGATCGCCTTGGCCAGCAGGGTCTTGCCGGTCCCCGGATTGCCGACGAGGAGCACGCCCTTCGGGATGCGACCGCCGAGCTTCTGGAATTTGGTCGGATCGCGCAGGAAATCGACGAGTTCCGAGACCTCTTCCTTCGCTTCGTCGCAACCGGCGACGTCGGCGAAAGTGATGCTGTTGGTCGATTCATCGAGCAACCGCGCCTTGCTCTTGCCGAACGAGAACGCCCCGCCCTTGCCGCCGCCCTGCATCTGGCGCATGAAAAAGACCCAGACACCAATCAGCAGCAGCATCGGGAACCAGCTGACGAAGAGATTCATCAGGAAGGATTGTTCTTCCTCGGGCTTGGCCTCGACCTTGACGCCGTACTTGAGCAGATCGGAGACCATCCAGAGATCCGGCGGCGCGTAGGAGGTAATCTTGCGACCGTCGCTGGTCGTCGCCTTCAGCATGCGACCTTCGATGACGACCTTGGTGATATTGCCGTGCGTGACTTCCTCCATGAACTGCGAATACTCCATGGAGGCCTGCGGCGCCTGGCGCGTGTTGAACTGGTTGAAGACGGTCATCAATACCAGGCCGATCACCAGCCAGACCGCCATATTCTTGAACATGTTATTCAAAGCACATCCTTCTGCGTACCGCTTCCGTCGTCATCGACGGCAGCCCGATCATGCGAAAGTCCTGATTGTATATCGTTCGCGCCGTTTTCGGCAGGAAGCCCGCACACTTCAGCAAAGCTTCCGACGACGCCAACGCCTTCAAACTGCTCTTGTCCAACCACTTCAACCGCCCAGCACCCCCATCAGGCTGCCGTCAAACCCGATTCAAGCCGCTTTCAAGCCGCTTTTAACCCTTTTCCCAGCAAATACACCTCGGCGCTGCGGCCACGTGACGCATCCGGCTTGCGTGTCGCCACGCTGGCAAACGTCCGCCGCATCTCGCCGACGAATTCCTCGTAGCCATAGCCCTGAAAAACTTTGACCAGAAACGCCCCGTCAGGTTTCAGCCAGCGCTGAGAAAACTCGAGCCCAAGCTCGGCAAGGTGCATGACGCGGGCCTGATCCGACACCGGCACCCCTGAGATATTGGGGGCCATATCCGAAAGCACAAGCCCCACCCGCTCGCCCTGCAGCAGATTTTCCAGCGCGGCCAGTACGTTCTCCTCGCGAAAATCGCCCTGGATCACGGTCACGCCCGGCAAGCCCGCCATTTCCAGCAGGTCGAGCGCAACGACGCGCCCCCTGCCCTTCATCCGTTGCGCCGCGACCTGCGACCAGCCCCCCGGCGCCGCGCCAAGATCGACGACGACATCGCCGGGACGGATCAGACGATCGCGATCGTCGATCTCCATGAGCTTGTACGAGGCCCGCGAGCGATAGCCTTCGGCCTTGGCGCGCTGGACGAAAGGGTCGCTGACATGCTCGTGCATCCAGGCTTTGCTGGTTCTGGTTCGTTTCATTGCCTCAAACCCTGTAAAATACGTGTTTTGCTAAGGTCTTCACGCATGCTCGACATCACTTCAGAACAGCGCCGCGCCCTGCGCGCCCGTGCCCACGGTCTCAACCCGGTCGTTTCGATCGCCCAGAACGGTCTCAGCGAGTCCGTCATGCGCGAAATCGCGCACAGCCTCGACAGTCACGAACTGATCAAGATCCGCGTCTACAACGATGTCCGCGAAGAGCGCGAGACCTACCTGAAGACGATTTGCGACGAACTCGGCGCCGCGCCGGTGCAGCACATTGGCAAGCTGCTGGTCGTCTGGCGCCCGGCCCCCGAGGAAGCGGCACCGGCCAAGGCACGCCCGGCGGTCCGCCGCGCCCGCAGCGAGCCGCGACGCAGCAAGCGAAGCTTCCAGAACTGAGGGGCCGGCAGCGGGCCGCGGCAACTGTTGCAGTTGCCGCATCGGACGCCGCACTGAACGCTTATTCGTAGCGGACCTCAAGCACTTCATATTCGCGCAAACCGCCCGGAGCCTGTACCTGGGCGATGTCGCCGGCATACTTGCCGATCAGCGCCCGGGCGATCGGCGAGTTCACCGAGATCTTGCCTTTCTTGATATCGGCCTCGTCTTCGCCGACGATCTGATAGGTCACCAGATCGCCGGAATCCTGATCCTCGATATCGACGGTCGAGCCGAAAACGCAGCGACCATCAGCATCGAGCAGCGCCGGATCGATGACCTGGGCGTTCGACAGTTTGCCCTCGACTTCCTTGATCCGCCCTTCGATGAAGGCCTGGCGCTCCTTGGCGGCATCGTATTCGGCGTTTTCGGACAGATCGCCGTAGGAACGCGCCTCGGCGATCGCCGCGATGACATTGGGACGATCCACGGCTTTCAGATGCTGGAGTTCGGCACGCAGCTTTTCGGCACCAGCGATGGTCAATGGGACCTTGTTCATATTTTCACCACCAAAGCAAAACCGCCGGCCCGTACGCAACGGGGTTTCCGGCGGTTAAAGGGTTATTAGACGAGTTGTGCGTGCAGCGTCTGCAACGGATATACCACCAACTCGCTGCGATTCTTGATGCCGACGGCAGCCGCTTCTCCACCCCAGATCGTGGTGTAGAGCGTGACACGCTGCGCCTGCGCCGTCACCCGGATCGCCCGCGAATCGTTGATGGCCTTGCGTTTCTCCTCGACCGTGTTGATGATCAGCACCACTTCGTTGTTCTTGACCATGTCAACGATATGCGGCCGCCCCTCGGTCACCTTGTTCACCTGTGTCACGGCGACGCCCGCCGCCGAAATTGCCGCGGCTGTCCCGCGCGTCGCGAGGATCTGGAAACCGACCTCATGCAGATCGCGGGCAATCGCCACGGCCTGCGCCTTGTCCGAATCCTTGACGCTGATGAAGACCTTGCCCGACGTCGGCAGTTTGACGTTGGTCGCCATCTGGCTCTTGACGAAGGCTTCCTCGAAGCTCACGCCGACCCCCATCACTTCGCCGGTCGACTTCATTTCCGGGCCGAGGATGGTATCGACGCCGGGGAACTTGTTGAACGGGAAGACGGCTTCCTTGACCGAGAAATACGGCGGAATGACTTCGTGCGTGACGCCCTGGCTGGCCAGCGAACGGCCGGCCATGCAACGCGCCGCGACTTTCGCCAGCGGCAGGCCCGTCGCCTTGGAGACAAAGGGCACCGTGCGCGAAGCGCGCGGATTGACTTCGAGCACGAAGACGACGTCGTTCTGGATGGCGAACTGCACGTTCATCAGGCCGCAGACATTGAGTCCCTTGGCCATCAGCTTGGTCTGGCGGCGCAGCTCGTCCTGGATTTCCTTCGACAGCGAGTACGGCGGCAACGAACAGGCCGAATCGCCTGAATGCACGCCCGCCTGCTCGATGTGCTCCATGACGCCACCGATGATCACCTGATCGCCGTCCGACAGCGCGTCGACGTCGACTTCACAGGCGTCGTTGAGGAAGCGGTCGAGCAGCACCGGCGAGTCGTTCGAGACCTTGACCGCCTCGCGCATGTAGCGTTCGAGGTCGCGCGGTTCATGCACGATTTCCATGGCACGGCCACCGAGCACATAGGACGGACGCACGACGAGCGGATAGCCGATTTCGTCGGCCAGGCGCAGCGCATCGGCTTCAGTCCGGGCAGTGCGGTTCGGCGGCTGCTTGAGGCCGAGCTCATTCAGCAGTTGCTGGAAGCGCTCGCGGTCCTCGGCCGCGTCGATCATGTCGGGCGAAGTGCCGATGATCGGCACGCCGTTGGCTTCGAGGTCGCGCGCCAGCTTCAGCGGCGTCTGGCCGCCGAACTGGACGATGACGCCGACCGGATTTTCGATGGCGACGATTTCGAGCACATCCTCGAGCGTCAGCGGTTCGAAATAGAGACGATCGGAAGTGTCATAGTCGGTCGACACGGTCTCGGGGTTACAGTTGACCATGATCGTTTCATAGCCATCCTCGCGCATCGCAAGCGCGGCATGCACGCAACAATAGTCGAACTCGATGCCCTGGCCGATGCGGTTCGGACCGCCGCCGAGCACCATGATCTTCTTCTTGTCGCTCGGCCGCGACTCGCATTCCTCTTCATAGGTCGAGTACATGTAGGCCGTGCTCGTTGAGAACTCGGCCGCACAGGTATCGACGCGCTTGTACACCGGCCGGATGCCGAGCAAATGACGACGCGCCCGCACCTGCGCCTCCGTGGTACGGAACAGGCGGGCCAGACGACGATCGGAAAAACCCTTGCGCTTGAGCACGCGCAACGTCGGCGCGTTGACGTCGTTGAGCTTCATGTCGTCAAGCTGCATCTCGATCTTGACGATGTCCTCGATCTGCGCGAGGAACCACGGATCGATGTGCGTCAGCGCATGCACTTCGTCGAGCGTGAAACCGTTCTCGAAAGCGTCGCCGACGTACCAGATGCGTTCCGGTCCCGGTTCGCCGAGTTCCTTCTCGAGCTCTTCACGGTCGGTCGTGCGCTGGTTCATGCCATCGACACCGACTTCCAGACCGCGCAGGGCCTTCTGGAACGATTCCTGGAAGGTCCGGCCGATCGCCATGACTTCGCCGACCGACTTCATCTGCGTCGTCAGGCGCGCATCGGCGGTCGGGAATTTCTCGAAGGCGAAACGCGGCACCTTGGTGACGACATAGTCTATCGACGGCTCGAACGAGGCCGGCGTCTTGCCGCCGGTGATTTCGTTGGCGAGTTCGTCGAGCGTGTAGCCGACCGCCAGCTTGGCCGCGACCTTGGCGATCGGGAAGCCGGTCGCCTTCGACGCCAGTGCCGACGAACGCGAAACGCGCGGGTTCATCTCGATGACGATCATGCGACCGTCCTTCGGGTTGATGGCGAACTGGACGTTCGACCCGCCGGTATCGACACCGATCTCGCGCAACACCGCGATCGATGCGTTACGCATGATCTGGTATTCCTTGTCGGTCAGCGTCTGCGCCGGCGCGACGGTGATTGAGTCACCCGTGTGGACGCCCATCGGGTCAAGGTTTTCGATCGAGCAGACGATGATGCAGTTGTCCTTGCGATCGCGGACCACCTCCATCTCGAACTCTTTCCAGCCGATCAGCGATTCCTCGATCAGGAGTTCATGCGTCGGCGAGGCTTCGAGGCCGCGCTTGCAGATGTCGACAAACTCTTCCTGGTTGTAGGCAATACCGCCGCCCGAACCGCCCATCGTAAACGACGGCCGGATGATCGCCGGGAAGCCGAGCACGGCCTGAACCTGCTGCGCCTCTTCCATGCTATGGGCGATCGCCGAACGGGCCGAGCCGAGACCGATCTTGGTCATCGCCTCCTTGAATTTCTGCCGGTCTTCCGCCTTGTCGATGGCTTCTTCGCTCGCGCCGATCATCTCGACGCCGTATTTTTCCAGCACGCCGTGATGGGCAAGATCGAGCGCGCAGTTGAGCGCCGTCTGGCCGCCCATTGTCGGCAGCAGCGCGTCGGGGCGCTCCTTCTCGATGATCTTCTCGACGACCTTCCAGTTGATCGGCTCGATGTAGGTGACGTCGGCCATCTCCGGATCGGTCATGATCGTCGCCGGATTGGAGTTGACGAGGATGACGCGGAAGCCTTCCTCGCGCAGCGCCTTGCAGGCTTGCGCGCCGGAGTAGTCGAATTCGCAGGCCTGGCCGATGATGATCGGGCCGGCACCAATGATCAGAATGCTATGGATGTCTGTACGCTTGGGCATGAGTTACTTTCCCTCGGCCTTCTTGTCTTGCATGAGCTTAATGAAACGGTCAAAGAGATAGGCGACGTCGTGCGGCCCCGGACTCGCTTCCGGGTGTCCCTGGAACGAGAAGGCCGGCACGTCCGTGCGCGCGAGGCCCTGCAGCGAGCCGTCGAACAACGACACATGCGTCGGCCGGACATTCGCCGGCAGCGTCTCGGCATCGACTGCGAAGCCGTGGTTCTGGCTGGTGATCATCACCTGTTGCGTATCGAGGTCCTTGACCGGATGGTTGGCGCCATGGTGACCAAACTTCATTTTCACCGTCTTGGCACCGGACGCCAGCGCCAGCAACTGGTGACCGAGACAGATGCCGTAGGTCGGAATGCCCTTGGCCAGCAACTCGCGGATCGCCGCGATCGCGTAATCGCAAGGCTCGGGATCGCCCGGGCCGTTCGACAGGAAAATCCCGTCCGGATTATATTTGAGCACCTCGGTAGCCGGCGTCTGCGCCGGCACCACGGTCACCTTGCAACCGCGCTCGGCGAGCATGCGCAGGATGTTACGCTTGACGCCGTAGTCGAAGGCGACGACATGGTAGTTCGGCGCCGCGCCATCGACGTAGCCCTTGAGCGTCCAGGTGCCCGCGTTCCATTCGTAGGGCGTGTCGACCGAGACCACTTTCGCGAGGTCCATGCCCGCCAGCCCCGGGAAGGCACGGGCTTCCGCCAGCGCGCGCGCTTCGTCGAGCGTTTCCGACGGCGCCCCGGCAAGGATGCAGCCGGCTTGCGCCCCTTTCTCACGCAGGATCCGCGTCAGCTTGCGCGTGTCGATGCCAGCGATGGCGACGATGCCGTGTTTCTTCAGGTAATCCGGCAGCGTCTGCTGCAGACGCCAGCTTTCGGCGCGCAGCGGCAGATCACGGATAACGAGACCGGCGGCATAGTTGGCGCGCGACTCGAAATCCTCGTCGTTGCAGCCGACATTACCGATATGCGGATAGGTCAGCGTGACGATCTGGCGGCAATAGGACGGATCGGTCAGGATTTCCTGATAACCGGTCATGGCCGTATTGAACACGACTTCGCCGCTGGTCGAACCGGCGGCACCGATTGCGTAGCCGCGGAAGATGGTTCCGTCGGCCAGCACAAGAATCGCGGGCGGAAGAGAGGGTAACAACGACACGTAGGACTCCTGTTCCGTGGCTTAGATATGCAAAAGCGGGAGGGCGTTCAGCCCTCCCGCTAACTTTCTGAAAACCTTGAGATTATAGCTCAAGCGCCAGCCGCCGGCAATCGCCGGACAGCGACAAGGACGCCGCAAACGCCCGGGAACTCCAGATTTTCGGGCGTTTAGCGCAGGCCGAGCACGTCCTGCATGTCGAACAACCCGCGCTCCTTGCCGGCCAGGAAACGCGCCGCGCGCAAGGCGCCGAGCGCATACGGCATACGGCTGCCGGCCTTGTGACTGATCTCGACGCGTTCACCGATACCGCAGTACATGACAGTGTGATCGCCGACGATATCGCCGCCGCGCACCGTGGCGAAGCCGATCGTCGACGGGTCGCGCTCGCCGGTCACGCCTTCGCGGCCGTAGATCGCACATTCCTTGAGATTGCGGCCGAGCGCATTGGCGACGACTTCGCCCATGCGCAACGCGGTCCCTGACGGCGCATCGACCTTGAGTCGATGGTGCGCCTCGACAATCTCGATGTCGTAGCCCTGCGAAAGAATGCGCGAGGCGATGTCGAGCACCTTGAATACCGTATTCGCGCCGACGCTCATGTTCGACGAGAACACCACGGGGATATCCTTCGCCGCCTCGGCGATCTGGCGCTTGCCTTCGTCCTCGATGCCGGTCGTGCCGATCACCATCGCCGTCTTGTGCTTGCGGCAGAGCGCCAGGTGCGCGAGCGTTCCCTGCGGGCGCGTGAAGTCGATCAGGCAATCGGCGGCAGCGATCGCGGCCTCGACATCCGCCGTGACGACCACCTCGCACGACAAGCCAACGAGTTCGCCGGCATTCTTGCCGATCGACGGCGTTCCCGCCTGATCGACCGCGGCGACAAGCACCGCTTCCCCATCCTTGAGCGTCGACTCGATCAGCATGCGCCCCATGCGCCCACCGGCTCCGACCACTGCAATCCTGACTCCGCTCATATCACAACCCCACTTTTTCCAGAATTCGTCCAAAAAAGCCGCGCTCCTTCTGTTGCGGCGGCGCCTTGACATCCGCCCCGACCGAACCGAGATCGAGCTCCTGCATCGAGTTACCCGGCCGGACCGCATCGCTCGCCGTTGCCGCGGAAACGTCTCCGGCCACCCGCACCAACTTGCCATCGGCGTCGAAGAAGACCGAGAACTTGCGTCTCTCGATATCGCCCGAATTGCCCTTCCTCAGGCTGTAGTAATACTCCCAACGACTGGCGTGGAACATGTCGGACAGAACCGGCGTCCCGAGGATGAAGCGAACCTGATCCTTGGTCAGCCCGGGACGTAACTGCGACACCATATCCTGCGTCAGGACGTTGCCCTGCTGGATATCAATCTTGTATTCGTTGACGAAACGCGGTACCGAAGTACAGGCGGCGATCGCACTGAACAGCAGGGCCATCGTGGCAAGTCTGAGAAAATTCATGCGCGGGAGTTCTTCGCTGGTTTCGGAGATGCAGGCGCGGGCAATTACCCGCGGCACTGCGCCGGAGGCCGTATCATACCCGAAAACCCGTCGGCATCAGGCGAAGAGATCGAGCGTCGAACCGATACTGGTTTGCGTCGCGGACTGCTGCACGGCACGGTAGAACACGACAGAGTTCGCGGCTGATCCGGACGAAGCTGACGGCGCCGACCCGGACGACGAGGACGCCTGGGACTGCTGCGCCTGCACTTCGCCGCGCGCCTTGGCCTCCATCTGGGTGGCGATACTGGCCACGCCGCGATCCTGCGGCGAAGGATCGGCCGGGGCCAGCGCCGTCGCCCGGATGTGCTGCGCCTTTGGAATCGTTTCCTCGGGCGTCTTGGCCGGCGTGGTGTCGATCGACACTTCCCCCGCAACGGCATAGCGCTTCTGGTCTGGCCCGATCGTATAGGAATAACTTGCGCCGCCGCGAATAAGTTCGCCGCCGACAGCAATATGGGCTTGTTCGTGGCGATGTACACGCGCATCGGTTTGCTTGAGCGCCTCGATTTCGCGTTGCTGCTCCGCAGTCAACGTTTCCTGCGGCTGCGCCTTTACCCGACTCGACGCGACGGTGACGGCGACTTCCTGCGCCCACGTCTGCGCATCGGTACGCGCAAGCACACCGTACTGAAACTTCGCCGAAGCAGAGTTCGTTGAAACGCCGCCGATCATCATTCGGAAGGCCCCGACACGTCACCGGAATACAGTCACAGGATAGCCGATAAGCCGATGATTTTCCACCGCAAAGACCACGCCAAAAGCGACACCCGCCCCCGGTGAGGCCGAACCACCCGAATCACAGGCGCTGAAGGTGAATGAAGCCGGGCAGCTTGCGCTATAATGCGCCGTTCCGCTTTATCGACAGGCGCCAGACATCTTCTGCCCAAGTGGCTGTGTCGCATGCGATCGCCTGCCTTTCACCCCAACCGCTGCGCCAAGCTTCACCGCGCTTTGACGAAAACCGGATGACGCCACGCTCTCGTTTCCTGAAGGCACTGACGACCCTGATCCTGTGCATCGCACTAGGTGTGATCACGGGGTGCGCCAGCGTACCGCCTTCCGGCGCACTGCCCGACGCGGGCGTTACTCCGACGCCAGGTGAAGCGGCGAAACGAAGCGAGGCGAAGCCCCGGACCAGGCCGTCTTCCGCCGCCGCCACCGCGATGCCGCTCCAGACCTACGAGATCGCGACCGAACCGGTCGCGATGCCGACAGTCGATCTGACAGCCGAACCGGACGACATCCTGCAGAGAATCCGCAACGGATTCTCCATGCCGGACATCAACAACGACCTCGTGCTGTCGCATCAGCAGTGGTATCTGAACCGCCCGGACTACCTGCGTCGCATGGTCGAGCGCAGCAGCCCCTTCCTGCATCACATCGTCGAGGAAATCGAGAAGCGCGGCATGCCGATGGAACTGGCGCTGCTGCCGATGGTGGAGAGCGCGTACAACCCGTCGGCTTACTCGCGCGCCAAGGCTTCGGGCCTGTGGCAGTTCATTCCGGCCACCGGCAAACGCTACAAGCTGGACCAGAACTGGTGGAAAGACGAGCGACGCGACATCGTCGCCTCGACAGCGGCAGCGCTCGAATACCTGCAGTCGATCTACGAGATGCACGGCGACTGGCATCTGGCGCTGGCTTCCTACAACTGGGGCGAAGGCGCCGTCGCCAAGGCCGTCAACAAGAACCGCGCGCTCGACCTGCCGACCGACTACCTCAGCCTGACGATGCCACGCGAGACGCAAAACTACGTCCCCAAACTGCAGGCGCTCAAGAACATCTTCAGCAACCCGACGCTGCTCAGCGAACTCGGCATCCCGCAGATTCCCAACCGCCCCTATTTCGCAACGATCAGCAAGTCGGCCAATATCGACGTCAAGGTCGCCGCCCAACTGGCCGGCATGCCGGTACAAGAATTCCTCGCGCTGAACCCGGCGCACAACCGCGCCGTCATCGTCTCCGACAGCCCGATGGTCATCCCGGCCGAGAAGGTCGACGATTTCGTCAGCAATCTTGAAGCGCACGAGGAAAACAACAAGCCCTTGTCGGCCTGGCAGTCCTACACGCTGCGACCCGGCGACCGGCTCGAATCGGTGGCGCCGCGCTTCGGCATGTCGGTCGCCAACCTCAAGGCGGCCAATGGCATCAAGGGACGCATCCGGGTGACACCGGGGCTCACCCTGCTGGTCGCCCGACACGGCGGCGCCGACATGACACCGCTGCCGGGACAGCCGCGCCTGCCCGAAGCCGACCCCGGACCGGCGGTACGCCGGCACACCGTCGCCAAGGGCGAGACGCTGCCCGGCATCGCCCGGCGTTACGACGTTTCGCTCGCCGAACTGCGTCGTCTCAACCACCTCAAGACCGACACGGTCAGTGTCGGCACCCGCCTGCTGCTGGCCTCGGCAGCAAAGCCGGCGACGCGAAGCGACAAGCCGGTCAGCAAATCCCCGGCCAAACCAGCGCCCCGCGCTGCCGCCGCAAAGCCCGTCGCCACACCGGCCAAGGCTGCGCCGAAACCGGCGCCTGCCCCGGCCAAAAAGCCCGCCGCCAAGAAATAGGCTGTCTCCCGGCTGCGCCGCCGTCACCGCGGATTGAATCCCGCGGACACACACCCATCTAAGCGATAGTTTCAGACGATGGAGAGCGCTTCATGATGCCACTTCACAGGTTCCGGCAGCGTGCCCTGCTCGCGGCGGCCGCGCTGTTCCTGATCGCTGCCGGCGCCGCCGCCCAAGGCAATGCCGCCGCGCCGCGGCCCGTCACCCCGCGCGGCGAACTGACCAGCGACGAGCGATCGACGATCGACCTGTTCGAGCGCTCGCGCGAGTCGGTCGTGTTCATCACCACGCGATCGCAGGTCCGGGACTTCTGGACGCGCAACGTCTACTCGGTCCCGCGCGGCACCGGCTCTGGCTTCATCTGGGACGAAGCCGGCCACGTCATCACCAACTTCCACGTCATCGAAAACGCCAGCGAAGCGATCGTCAAGCTGGCCGACGGCCGCGAATTCAAGGCTTCGCTCGTCGGCGCCTCGCGTGCGCACGATCTCGCCGTGCTGCGCATCGGCGTCGCCGCGCGCCGGCCGGCACCGGTCCCGATCGGCACCAGCCACGACCTGCGCGTTGGCCAGAAGGTGCTGGCGATCGGCAACCCCTTCGGCCTTGACTGGACGCTGACGACCGGCATCGTCTCCGCCCTCGACCGCTCCCTGAGCGGCGACGACGGCTATACCATCAATCATCTGATCCAGACCGACGCGGCGATCAACCCCGGCAATTCGGGCGGCCCGCTGCTCGACTCGGCCGGGCGCCTGATCGGCGTCAATACCGCCATCTACAGCCCCAGCGGCAGCAGCGCCGGCATCGGTTTCGCGGTGCCGGTCGACACCGTCAATCGCGTCGTACCGCAGCTCATCCGGTCGGGAAAATACACGCGCCCCAGCCTCGGCGTCGAACTCGACGAAGACCTCAACCGTCGCCTGTCACGGCTGCTCGAAGTCTCCGGCGTCGTTGTCCTGCGCGTCGGCACTGGCACACCGGCTGCCAATGCCGGACTGAAGGGACTGACGATCCTGCGCAACGGTGACGTCACCGCCGGCGACATCATCACGGCGGTCGAAGGGAAACCGGTCGACAGCGTCGGCAAGCTGCTCGCCCGCCTCGACGATTTCCGCGTCGGCGACACGGTCAGAATCAGCGTGCTGCGCAACGGCAAGACGATCGAACTGCGCCTCGCGCTGCAGGCCGGCACCTGAGGGCCGGCGCGTCTGCCGACCGCGGCCCGCCGCTCAGCCGCCGGTCCGACGCGACAGGTAGCCGGCAAGCTCCTTGTCGACCTTGAGGATGTGGTTGAGCAGCCAGTCGCGGATGAAGGCCATCAGTTCGATGCTGATCGCCGCTTTGCCGCTGTCGAACTTCTCCTTGAAGGCGCTGACTTCCTCGACCAGCTTGCGATGTGCTTCCTTGTGCGCATCGCTCTGCGGATAGCGGTGCTTGCGCATTTCGCCTTCCTCGTAGCCGAAGTGCTGGACGGTATAGTCGACGAGTTCGTTGAGCACGCGTCCCGACGCCTCCGCCCCGGCACCGCTGTGCATCGCCGAATTGAGCTCATTGGCGATCTCGACCAGGCGCTGGTGCTGCGTATCAATTTCGGCATAACCCACCGCCAGCGCCGGCGACCACTCGATCAACGGCTTCACTGAAGTGTTCTGACGCCGCGCCGCCCCGACCGCATGCTCACCGAGCTTGAAACGCCGCGTCATCTGGAACAGTTCGTTGGCATCGCGTTCGAGCACGCGCGAGGTTTCGTGCGACTGGCGGATCGCCTCATCCGCCTGACTCGTCGATTGCGACACATGGTCCATCTGCTCGACGATTTCGGAAATGCGGCGCGCCTGCGTGTCGGTCGACGCCACCAACTGCTGCATCTTGTCGAGCGAGGCCATGGCGTAGGCCTCGATATCCTGCAGGGTACGCGCGGCGACATCCGACTGCTCGACGCCCGAGGCGATGACCGGCGCTGCGTCGTTCATGCCCTTGACGGCCAGCGCCGTCTCGGTCTCGATCGTCTGCATCACCTGGCTGATTTCGACCGTGCTGGCCGTCGTCCGCTCGGCCAGCTTGCGCACTTCGTCGGCCACCACCGCGAATCCGCGGCCCTGTTCGCCGGCCCGCGCCGCCTCGATCGCGGCGTTGAGCGCGAGCAGGTTGGTCTGGTCGGCGATCTCCTTGATGACAATCGACATCTTGCTGATTTCCTGCATGCGCTCGACCAGATGTAGCACCTGCTCCGATGACTGGCGCACCATCGCAGCGATACTCTGCATCTCGGACGAGACCTTGCCGGCCAACGCCGCGCCTTCCTTCGAGCGCCGAGCCACTTCCTGCGAGCCGACCTCGGTTTCGTTGGCGAGGCTGGTGACCGTCGTCACGCTGGACGACAGTTCGAGCACACCGTCACGCGTACCCTTGACCACCGACGACTGGAGTTGCGTCGCCATGTTGATCTGATTGGCCTCGGACGACAGCGTCTCCAGGCTGCCGCGCACGTCGAGCGTATTCTTCTCGATCGCCTGCAGCAGTTCGCGCAGATTCGCCTGCATCTGCGACAGCACGAACAGCAGGCTCGAGCGGTCACCGGGTTGCAGGATGAATTCGCCCGTCAGGTCGCCCTGCGCCATTTGCCGGGCGATACGCATCGCATCGCGCGGCTCGCCGCCGAACTCATCGACGATGCTGCGGCGCACGAGGCGTCCGACGACGATCAGGATCAGGGTCGTGACGAACACGACGATGCCGAGCCGGATCGCCTCCCCCTTGAAGTCGGCATTCATGTCGTCGACATAGACGCCGGTGCCGATCACCCAGCCCCAGGGTTCGAACAGCTTGACGTAGGAAACCTTCGCTTCAGGCACCTTGGTTTCCGGCTTGATGCCGACGTAATCGACGAAACCGGTGCCGGCCTTGGCCGCCTTGACGAATTCGAGATAGATCGGCTTGCCCGACGGATCCTTGTTGTCGCTCTGATCCTTGCCTTCGAGCTGCGGCCGGATCGGGTGCATGATGTTGCGCGGCTGCAGATCGTTCAGCCAGAAATATTCGGTCTTGTCGAAACGCGCCTTGCGCAGGCTTTCCTTCGCCTGCGTCTGGGCTTCTTCGAGCGTCAGCGCGCCGGATTTCGCCAGCCCGTCGTAGTATTCAAACTGAGTATGCGCGTACTCGACCAGGTTCTTGATCTTGTCTTTTTTCCCCTCGACGATGCAATGTCTGAGCGCCATCAGCGCAAAGACGTAAATCAGGATCAAACCCGCAGCCCCCAGCAACGCTGGCAGATACATGCGGGCGGACAGCTTCATTTTCGCGAACACTGAACAACTCCCTCATCTTGGAAACCGGAAAACCTCCCGATGCCGGGAGGAACACGCACACTCATCTCCTGCTCAGCCCCCCCGGCACAACGCCAGCGTCGCCCGGATCGACTCGGCGCTTGATCGGAGTTGCTCGCGTTCATCGTCGCTGAGGGCCGGATGCAGGATCCGCTGGACACCGCTGCGACCGATGACGCAGGGCAGCGACAGGCAGACGCCGTCGATGCCGGCGTAGCCGTCCGACCACACTGACACCGGCATCGTCTGGCGGCTGTCATGGACGATGGCGCCGACGATCATCGCCGCCGCGCGTGCGATGGCGTGGTTGGTATAGCCACGGATACGGAAGACCTCGACGCCCTCCTCCATCGAGCGCCGCGCCAGTTCGCGCTGGTAACCGACGTCGTCGGCGAGTTCGCCGGCGAGATTCACCGAGGAGACGAGCGGCACCATATGCGGACCGTGTTCGCCGAGGATGTACGCACGGATGTCGTTGCTATGCACGCCGGTATAGTCCGAGATCGCCGCACGCCAGCGCGCCGTGTCGAGCAGCGTGCCGCTGCCGATGACGCGCTCCCACGGGAAACCGGTGACTTCGAGCGCATAGCTCGTCAGCACATCCATCGGATTCGAGAGCATCAGCAGGATCGACGACGGACTGCGCCGGGCAATTTCGGGCAGCAACTTGCGCATCAGCGCGCCGTTGCCGGTTGCATAGTGGTTGCGGTCGGTGACGCCCGGCGGCAGGCTTACCGACGCCGTCACGATGACGATGTCGGAATCGGCACTGTCAGTCACGTCGCCGCCGAGAATCCGCATCGGCGAACCGCCAACGCAGGCGGCATGATGCAGGTCCATCGCCTCCGCGCGCGCCAGGTCACGATTGAGATCGACGAGCACCAGCGTCTTGCATAACTGTTCGGAAACCAGCGCGGCAGCGATCGACGAACCGACGCGGCCCATGCCGAAAATCGATATTTTCATTGCATCCTCATGTCAAAAAAGTGCGTCCGGACTGCGCCATTGTCATACTCAAGGCGCATCGGCTCAAGCATGGTGGCAGTTTACCCGATGCGAGGCGGAAAACGACCGTTCATCCGGATAAGAAGCCCGACAAAGGTCGTTTGCGCGCGGGCAGCGTGGATGAAAATGGCATCCCGACGGCGGTTTCGCCGGCGACGGCGTCTCGCCCGCCAGTCGTATGACAGGACGATCATCGAGGCCTGGACTCGGCACCGCCGACAGGAGCGCCTGCGTATAGGGATGGCGCGGCGTGCGCAGCACCTCGTCGACGCTGCCGCGTTCGACGATCCGTCCGAGATACATGACGGCGACGTCATGGGCGAGATAATCGACGACAGCGAAGTTGTGGGTGATGAAAAGGAAAGCGAGACCGAGCGATTCCTGCAGCGACTTCAGCAGGTTGAGGATCTGCGCCTGGACCGAGACATCGAGCGCCGAGGTCGGCTCATCGCAGACGATCAGATCGGGCTGCACCGCCAGCACGCGGGCGATGGCGATGCGCTGCCGCTGCCCGCCCGAAAACTCGTGCGGATAGCGCCCGGCAGCATCGGCCGGCAGGCCGACCTGCCCGAGCAGGCGCGCGATCGCCGCGGCGCGCTCCGCCCCGGCATCCCCGATGGCCAAGGCCTGCATGCCTTCGGCCAGGATGTCGCCAACGGTCAGGCGCGGATTGAGCGAGGCGAACGGGTCCTGAAAGACCATCTGCATCTGCCGCCGCAATGGCCGCAGCGCCGCGCGCGGCAGGCCGGTCAGTTCGCGCCCGTCGAGGTGCACGCTGCCGCCCGTCGGCTCGATCAGGCGCAGGATTGCCTTGCCGGCTGTCGTCTTGCCGCAGCCCGACTCGCCGACCAGCGCCAGCGTGCGGCCGCGCGCGAGTTCGAGCGCAACGCCGTCGACGGCCTTGACGTGACCAACGGTCTGCCGCAACAGCCCGCGCCGGATCGGAAAATGTACCTTGAGCGCGTCAACCTTAAGCAACGACAGCGCCGGCATCGCCGGCGTCATCACGGCAACGCCCGGCTCGCCGCGGTGGGCCGACACGATCTCCGCGAACCGGTGACAACGCACGCGATGCCCGCCACCAAGATCGCTCCAACCAGGCGACTGTTCGCGGCAGCGCGCCTCGACATGCGGACAACGGTCAGCGAAGCGGCAACCGGCCGGCATCGCGGAGAGCGGCGGCACCTGGCCGGGAATCGTCTCCAGCGCACGGCCGCGCGCCGCGACGTCGGGCAAGGCGGCGAACAGCTTGTGCGTGTAGGGATGACGCGGCGCCGTAAAGAAAATCTCGCGCGGCGCCTCCTCGACAATCTCGCCGGCATACATGACGCCGACGCGCTGCGCCATGCGCGCGACGACGCCAAGATCGTGCGTGATCAGCAGCATGCCCATGCGACGCTCGCCCTGCAGGCCTCGCAGCAGATCGAGGATCTGCGCCTGGATCGTCACGTCGAGGGCGGTGGTCGGCTCGTCGGCAATCAATAGCCGCGGCTCGCCGGCCAGCGCCATGGCAATCATCACGCGCTGCTTCATGCCGCCGGAGAGCTGGAACGGGTATTCGCCGAGACGGCGTTCGGCGTCGGACAGGCCGACCGCCTGGAGCAGCTCAAGCGCACGCGCCGCTGCGGCCGCGCCGGACAGCCCGCGATGCCGCTCGAGTACTTCGCCGATCTGGCGACCGACGGTCAGCACCGGGTTGAGACTCGTCGCCGGCTCCTGGAAGATCATCGCCATGCCGCCGCCGCGCACGCTGCGCATCTCGGCTTCCGACAGATGCAGAAGATCGGTGCCGGCGAAATCGACTTCGCCGCCAAGCACGCGGCCGGCGGGCGGCAAAAGGCGCAAAAGCGACAAGGCCGTCGCCGACTTGCCGCAGCCCGATTCGCCGAGCAGCGCCAGCGTCTCGCCGGCGCGCAGGTCGAAGCTGACGCCATCGACCGCCGTCAGCACCTGGGCACCGCGCCCGGCGGCAAAGCCCATGCGCAGGTCGCGCACGCGCAGCAGGAGGTCGTCGCTCGGCATCGGCGCGTTCATGCGGCGGCCATCCTCGGGTCGAAGGCGTCGCGCACGGCGTCGGCCAGCACGTTGGCGGCAAGCACCAGCGCGAACATGAAGACGAAGGCGGCCGCCAATGACCACCACACCATCGGCTCGCGCGCCAGTTCCATGCGCGCATTGTTGATCATCGTGCCGAAGCTGATCGTCGTCGGATCGACGCCGATGCCGACGTAGGACAGCACCGCTTCGGACAGCACCAGGCCGGAGAAATCCATGACCAGCGCGATGATGACGAGATGCATCAGGTTGGGCAGAATATGACGGGCCAATATGCGCAGGTCAGCGACGCCGAAAGCCTGTGCCGCCTGGATGTACTCGAGTTCGCGCAACTTCAGCGTCTCGCCGCGCAACAGGCGGCACAGCCCGGTCCAGCTGGTCATGCCGAGGATCAGGCAGAGCGCCAGCAGGCGCAGGTCGGCACGTTCGGCGGCGGTGGCGAACCACTGCGGATGCGTATCGATCACCACCTGCATCATCAGCACCGCTGCCGCGATCAGCAGCACGCCGGGAATCGAGGAAAGCGTCGTGTAGAGGTACTGGATCAGGTCATCGACCCAGCCGCGCCAGTAGCCGGCGAGGATGCCGAGGGCGACGGCGATCGGCAGCGTCACCAACGTCGTCACAAGACCGATGACGAGCGCCGTGCGCACGCTTTTCAGCACCTGGTAGAAGACATCCTGCCCGACCTTGTCGGTGCCGAAGACATGGTAATCGACGCACAGCGCCAGGAGCGGCGCCGCCGTCAGCGCGAGCGCGCCAAGGCTCATCAGCACCGCGTTCCAGGCGATATCGGTATCGCCGCGCCAGAGTCGGCGCACCGCCTGCAAACACGGCAGCGCCTGCCGGCGCGCCAGCACCACGGCACCCACACCGGAAACCGCCAGGATCAGCGCCAGCGCGACCGCTTCGGCGGCGAAGGCACGGCCGAGCACATCGTCATCGCGCCGGGCTTCGTCGTCGCCAAGATGCGCGCCGCCGAAGACGAGCCGCGGGAAATCGCGGACGGCGTGCACCGCGCCGCCGGCGTCGCGCACCTCGATCGATTCCTTGGCATAGGCACGCGTCGCCAGCGGTGCCGAATAAGTTTTCTCGCTGCGCGTGCGCAAGGGCGCGGCCAGCGCGTCGAGCGCCGACAGTACCTCGATCGAATACGCCGTCGGCTGGCCCGGCGCCACCGTCGCGAGCGGCGGTCGGAAATGCAGCGAATCAAGCAGGCCAACAAGAACGAAGGCAACGAGCACCGTCGCCGCCGCCATCCCCGGCCGGCTACGACCGACGCGGCGCCAGGCGGCGCGCAACGGCGGATTACGCGACGAGGCCCAGCCGAAGGCGACGACGCCCAGCACCAGCATCCAGATCAGCGCATCGGACCAGAGCAGGACGGGCTGGACGCTCATGACTCGAAGCGGATCCGCGGATCCACCCAGCTGTAGGAAAGGTCGGTCAGGATCAGGCCAACGATGTAGAGCACCGAACCGATGAAGACCATCGCCCGGACGACAGCGAAATCCTGCGCCTGAATCGCGTCGATGGTGTAGCTGCCGAGACCGGGAATGCCGAAAAAGGATTCGGTCAGCAGCGAGCCCATGAACAACAGCGGGATGACCACCACGACGCCGGTCAGGATCGGGATCAGCGCGTTGCGCAGCACATGCCGGAAGAGCACGGCGAGTTCGGACAGCCCCTTGGCGCGTGCTGTCCGCACGTAGTCCTTGCCGATCTCCTCGAGGAAGATCGTGCGATACCAGCGCGTCGACGACCCGATGCCCGAAACGACACCGATCAACACAGGCAGAATCAGGAATTTCCAGGCGTCGAGCCCGGCGCTGAAGCCCGAGATCGGCACCAGCCGCCAGAGCTTGCTGATCAGGTATTGCCCGCCGATGATGTAGAACAAGCCGGAAATCGACATCATCGCCACGCACAGCACGACGCCCCAGAAATCGAGCGGGGTCGCACGGAAGAACGCCAGCATCAGCGCCAGGCTGACGGTGACGAAGAGGCCGAGCACGAAGGTCGGCAGCGCGATCGCCAGCGACGGCCCCATGCGTGTCCTGATTTCGCGGGCGATGTCGCGGCCATCCTCGGCGCGCCCGAAATCGCCGACGAAAAGCCGCGCCGACTTGGTGAAGAAGATCGTCTCGGTGACGACGCCGACACCCGGAGCTTGCACATTGACGAAGAGCGGCTTGTCGTAGCCGCGCTCGGCCTTCCACTTCTCGATCGCCTCGGCCGTCACGCGCTTGACGCCGAGTTGCATGCGCGCCATGTCGTCAGGCGTATTGACGACGAAGAACAGCGCGAAGGTGATCAGATTCACGCCGATCAAAATCGGAATCGCATAAAGCAGGCGGCGGACGAGATAGGCGAACATGACGGCGGATTATGCCTCAAGCGACTCGGCGATGCCGAGGCGTTGACGCAGTCGCTCACATTCGGGGTTCAGCGACGCATCATCGAGAAAAGCCGGACGCTCCCCGCAAACGGAAGAACGCAGGGCGCGGATCCGGCGGCGAATATTGTCATCGAGCGCGAAACAGGGATTAGCGGCCATCGTTCCCCCGCGCATTGCGCCGCTCACGCCGGCGATAGGCAACGACTGCTGGCACCACGATGGCAACACCGATCAGCAACAGCGCCGCCAGCGGCCACAGCACCGGTGCATTCCAGGCGTGACGCGCGGCGGCACGGGCGGCGACGTCGATGCGCTGGTACTTGAGGGTATTGTTGGCGACATCGTTCGGCTTGCGGTTGAGCAGCCAGGCGTGGCCGAGCGCGTAGTTCTTCGGATGGAAGCCGAAGACCCAGGGCGCGTCGTCCTGCAGCAGGCGGTTCATGCGCCGGACGATGTCGAGGCGCTGCGGCGTGTTGTCCATATCCTTCATTTCGGCGAACAGCCGGTCGAAGGCCGGATTCACGTAATTCGACGCGTTCTCGCCGCCCTGCGCCACCTTGCCCTCAGCCCCGACGAGCAGGAAGAAAAAATTCTCCGGATCGGGATAGTCGGCGTTCCAGCCGAGGTAATAGAGCTGCACGGCGCCCTTGCGTACTTTTTCCTGGAAACGGTTGAAATCGGTCGAGCGCACGACGAGCTGGATGTCGATCTTGGCAAACTGCCGCGTCAGCCAGTCGAGCCGCGACTTGTCGCCCATGCCGCCGCCGGTGGTATCGAGATAGAGCACGAGCGGCTCGCCGGTCTTCGCATCGCGCCCGTTCGGCCAGCCGGCTTCGGCAAGCAGCTTGCGCGCCGCTTCGACCGGTTTGCGCCAGGCGCGACCGTCGATCCAGTCGTAGACCACCGGATTGATGCCGCCCTCGCCCTCGACAAAGCCGAAGATGCCGGGCGGCAGCGGACTCATCGCCGGAATCCCGCGCCCGTTCATGAAGATCGAGATGAACTCCTCCTGATCGACGGCGATCGACACCGCCTGCCGCAGCTTGCGCGCCCGCGCCTCGCCGACGCCGTCCTTGCCGCCGACGACAGGGTCGAGCAGGTTGAAGCCCATGTAGAAGGTCGAGGTGCGTACGCTCGTCAGCAACCGGATGCCCTTGGCCTGCATCTCGTCGGTCAGCGCCACATCGCCGCCGACGGCAAGGCGCACGGCCTGGTCGAAACTGTCGGAGGCGATGCCGGATGCATCGTAGTAGCCCTGCAGGAACTTGTTCCAATAAGGGATGCTTTCCTTCTCGCGCGAGAACACGGCACGATCAATCAAGGGCAGCGGTTTGCCGCAATCGGCGAGCAGGCCGGCCTCGCGGTCGCCCGCTTCGCCCTCGCAGGGATAGGTCTCGCCGTGGAAATTCGGATTGCGTTCGAGCACCATGCGCCGGTTCGGATTGTTTTCGGTCAGCATGAACGGTCCGGTGCCGACCGGATACCAGTCGAGCGACAGGTTCTTCGCCGCCATGCCCGGCTGGCTGTAGAAGCGATCGACCTCGCGCGGCACCGGCGCGAAGAACGGCATCGCCAGCCAGTAAAGGAATTGCGGATACTTGCCCCTGAGCGTGACGCGGTAGGTCGTGCGGTCGACGCGCTCGACGCCGGAGAGCGGGAAGCGATCGAGATCGAGCCAGGTGTCGGGATTCGCCTTGGCCGCCTGCTGCAAGGCGTCGCCGAGTTCGCGCAGGCCGACGATGTGCGCCGCCATCATGCCGAAGATCGGCGAATGCAGTTGCGGATGCGCGAGGCGCTTGATCTGGTAGATATAGTCGTCGGCGGTCAGTTCGCGCGTGCCGGTGCGGGGAAAATCGGCGATTCGCTCAACCTTCGCCAGCGTCGCCGCATCGATCGTTTCATAGACCGGACGACCGTCGTCGCCGACTGCGAAGGCCGGATGCGGCTGGTAGCGGATGTCCGGACGCAACCGGATCTCGTAGACGCTGCGCGCGATCGACGCGGCCGGCGCATCCGCCGGCAGGCGCTTGCCGGCGGCATCGTAGTAATCCGGAACCGGCACCTGCCCGGCGGCACCGGGAATCAGCGAATAGGGGCGCTTGAGATAGTGATACTGCAGGGGCGGTTCGTAGATCTGGGCAATGAAGGTGTTTTCGTCCTCGGTGTAGGACTGCGCCGGATCGAGGTGCTTGGGCCGTTCGGTGAAGGCCGAATAGAGGATCGCCTGCCCGCGCTCGGCGGCTGGATACGGATCGTTCTGCTCGCTGTCGCAGGCGGCCAGCATGGCCGCGCCTGCCAGCAATACAATCAGACGCAAAAGGGACATGGACGGAGTTTAACCCGAGGCGCCGGCGCATGGCCAACCGGCGGGCGATAAAAAGACGCTGCGGCAAGCCCCTGACGCCTATCCGGGCATTACCGCCAAAATCCCCTATAATGCGCACCTGACGAATCCCGGCCGGATATGGCCGGACGGATTCATCCGTTAGAACGTTAGCACTCGCCATTGGAGAACACATGGGATTTCTTGCAGACAAGCGCATTCTGATCACGGGCCTTCTGTCCAAGCATTCGATTGCCTACGGCATCGCCAAGGCCTGCCACCGCGAGGGCGCAAAGCTCGCCTTCACCTATCAGAACGAGCGCTTCGAGGAGCGTCTCGCCAAGTTCGCGGCCGAATTCGACAGCACGCTGATTTTCCCCTGCGACGTCTCCGACGACGCACAGATCGACCAACTCTTCGTCGAAATCGGCAAGCACTGGGAAGGCCTCGACGGCATGGTGCACTCGATCGCCTACGCGCCGACCGAAGCCATCGAAGGGGATTTCCTCGACGGCATCACGCGCGACGCCTTCCGCATCGCTCACGACGTCTCGTCGTACAGCTTCCCGGCACTGGCCAAGGCCGCCCGTCCGCTGCTGCTCAAGGGCAACAACCCGGCGCTGCTGGCGCTGACCTACCTCGGCGGCGTGCGCACGATGCCGAACTACAACACGATGGGCCTCGCCAAGGCCAGCCTCGAAGCCGCCACCCGTTACCTCGCCTTCTGCCTCGGCCCGCAGGGCATCCGCGCCAACGCCATTTCGGCCGGCCCGATCAAGACGCTGGCGGCCTCCGGCATCGGCAACTTCGGCAAACTGCTGGCCTACAACGCGCACCACGCGCCGCTGCGCCGCAACGTGACGATCGAGGAAGTCGGCAACGTCGCCGCTTTCATGCTGTCCGATCTCGCCAGCGCCATCACCGGCGAAATCACTTACGTTGACGGCGGTCTCAACACCACCGCGCTCGGCAACACCGATCCGCTGCCGGTCTGATCCGCGCCGCAGACGCGCAAAGCAAAAACGCCGATGGCAAGCCATCGGCGTTTTTTTGTCTCCGCGCCGGGGAAAGCAATCACTCCCCGGGCGTTCCGGCAGGATCAGCGCGACTCGCGCGCTTCGAGCGCCGCCGTATTGATGTCGATCTTGGTGCGAGCGCGCAGCGCATTCACATACGCAGACAGTTCCTCCTGCGCCAGAATCCGCGTGTACTCGTTACGCAGCGCCTGACGGCGCGCCTCGTCGAGCTTCTCCGGCATGCCGACCTTGACAACCTTGTAGATTGCGTAAGCATTGCCCGTGCTGGCGCCGACATAGGCCGGCAGCTTCTGGACATCGGCCTTGAACAGCGCCCGGATGGCAGCCGGCGGCAGATCGCGCGGCACCATGCGCGAGGCCTGCTTGCTCGCCGACCAGGCCAGTTTGTCGTCGCCGCCCTTGCGCAGTTCTTCGAGACGCGCTTCACCGGCGGCTTGCGCCAGGCTCGCCGCTTCGCGCAACTTGAGCAGTTTTTCGATATCGGCGCGAACCGACTCGAAAGGCTTCGTCGAGGCCGGCACATGTTCGAGCACCCGCGCCGACAGGAGCGTGTTCGGTGCGATTTCGTAGGCTTCGGTATTGCGCTTGCCCTTGATCGAATCCTCGGAAAACAGCGCGCCAAGGATCTTCTCGTTGGCGAACGGCCCGAGCATCGCCGCTTCACGCGGATCGGGATTCTTCTTCAGCCAGCCGCTCTGCTGGATCTTGAGCTTGAATTTGTCCGCCGCCGGCTGGAGGCTGTCCGACTGCTCATACACCGTGTTGTTGAAGGACTCCGCCGCCTCGGCGAACTTGCGCGTCGCCGTCTGCCGCTTGAGGTCGCTCTCAATGTCGGCGCGCACTTCGTCAAGCGAACGCACCTTGGCGGGCTTGATGCCGGTGAGCTTGATGATGTGATAACCGAATTCCGATTCGAGCACCTCCGAAATATCGCCTTCCTTCTGCTTGAAGACGGTATCCTCGAAAGCCTTGACCATCGACCCGCGACCAAAATAGCCGAGATCGCCGCCGGCCTTGGCCGAACCGGGATCCTGCGAATACTGCTTGGCGAGTTCGGCGAACTTCGCCGGCGCCTTGCGCACTTCCTTCAGCACGTCCTCGGCCTTCGCCTTGGCCGCGGCCTTCTCGCCGTCATTCTTGGCCATGATCAGGATATGGCTGGCGCGACGTTCTTCGGGCTGCTGGTATTTGTCCTTATGGCTCTCGTACCAGGATTTCACCTCTGCATCGCTGACCGTCGCCTGCGACTGGATCGCGTCCTGTGACAGGATCAGGAACTCGGCCTTGATCTGCTCGGCGATCTCGAACTGCGCCTTGTTCTCGTCGTAATATTTCTGCGCCGCGTCGGCCGCGAGCTTGACCTTGTCGAGGAACTGCTCGGCCGGGAAGCGGAATTCGTTGAACTGCCGCTCCTCAAGCTGCAGATTCATGACGGTATCGGCCTGCGCCTGGGCGACGAAGGCCGAATCGCCGACCGTGCCCATCAGTTGCCGCATCGTCAGGTCCTGGCGCAGCTTGGCTTCAAACTGCGGCTGCGACATCCCCTGGGCACGCAAGGCATTTTCGTATTTCTCCATCGAGAACTTGCCGTTTTCCTGCAAGGCCGGAATCTTGGCGATGACGTCGCGCAGCGCCTCGTCGGTGGTGACGAGCCGGTTCTTGCTCGATTCGATCAGCAGCAGGCGCTGGTCGATCATGCCGTTGAGCACGCTCAGGCGGGCGTCGGGCGTATTCAGCATTTCCGGCCGGAAGTTCTGGCCGAGCGCCTGGCGCATCTGATCCTGGCGCTCACGCAGCGCGGCATCGAATTGCGGCACGGTGATCTTCGTATCGCCGACACTGGCGACGTCGCTGCCGGCCCCGGAGTTCCGGACGTAGGAGTCGACGCCCCAGAAGGCAAACGGCAAGGTGATCAGTCCCAGGAATATCTGAACGATTCTCTGATTGTTGCGTACGGCGTCAAACATGATGATGGCCTGAGGTCAGTAATAAAAAAGGCGAACTGGCGTTCGCCTTCTGCAGTGGCGGCTGAAAACGGCGTCCGGCCCCGCCGGGGGCGCCGTTTCGGCGTCGGAAGGATACCAGAAACGCCGCCGATAGTTAAGGATGGCCGGCATCTCCGACGCATAAGTCAGGTACCGGTGCATCGAATCCCCGGGATTTCGGCCCGCAGCCGCCAGGAAGTGCGGAACCCGGAATCCTTCAGGGCCGACCGCCCTGCCGCAGGCGCTCCATGTTGGGCACCGGCAGCGTCCGCCGCAACACGGTCTCGCCGAGCCAGTCGGCGGCGCGGCGCGCGCGCAGCGCGATTTCCTCGGGCGGCATCTGCAGGTAATCGCTGTTGTAGACGTCGAAACTGTAATCACCGAAATAGCCGTTGTCCTCGAGCTTGACGACGAACTTCGAGAGGATGTCGCTGTGCGCACCTTCGCCCGGAAACACCCGGAAGCGCGCCGCGGTCATGATTTCCTCCTCCGACGAACGCACTTCCTGGAGCATGAAGTCGGAAAGCTGAACGAGGAAAACGCGCGGCGTGAAGATCGCATCGAGATCCTCCACCGGCACGCCGGCGGCGATGATGTCGAAAACGTCGATGGCGAGGCCGAGATTCGGACAATCAGCCAGGCCGACGATATCGGCGGCGGCGATGAAATCCTTGGCGGTACGGCTCCACGACAGCCCCTTGTAGGCGATGCGGATGCCTTTCGGCAAGGCGAGGAAGGCGAGCTTGCGCAGATCCTTGGCGATCTTTTCGGGGTCCGTGTCGGCATGCGTCGACGACGAAGCCTCCGCCACCAGCATGCGGCTCTGGATGCGGTCGCCCAGGGTCAGCATCGACTTGGCGACATCGACCTTGTAATCGTGCATGCGACCGTCGAGGCCCTCGAAATCGCGCAGCGCTTCCAGGCCGGTGACGCGCAGTCCGCTGCGCCGGATGGCCTGCACCGCAGTTTCGGTGTCCTGCGGGTGGCCGACGATATCGGCCGCCGAAATCATGATCTGCGTGAACCCCGCCTGTTTGGCCGCTGCCAGACGCGTCTCGAGCGAGCCGGCGAGCGAGGCGCTATCGATGCCGAAATCGTTGAAATTCATGACGTTCAGGCTTGCATATCGGGGGTGGTGTGAACCAGCTCGAACATCACGCCGCCAAGCGCTGAGGTTGTCAGCGCACCGCGCTCGGTGGTGCGGACGCGCTCGGTCGACAGGAATTCGATGCCGCGCTTTTCGAGTTCTGCGGCGGTGCCGAGCACGTCGGGCGTACCGAGGCCAATGCGCTGCAGATTCTCCTCCATTGCCGCGAACTGTGCCGCGCCCTCGGGCTCGATCAGCTGCAGGAAGAACTTGCGGCAGGGACTCTGCAAGAGCACGCCGCGCGGCATGATGCCATAACGCACGTTGTCGGGAATGCGGGTGAAGCCGAAGATCTGGCGATAGAACTCGACCCAGTCCTCGGCCCGCTCGACGCCGACATATTGCACGAGGCCGAAGAAACCGAGCTTGTTGATCGCCGGCGGATGGCGCTCGACGCCCGGAATGGCGCGAAAATCGATGTCGAAGATCGAGAATTCGTCATAGCGGTCGACAAAATAGATCAGGCTTTCGCCGACGCCGTGAATGCCGGGAATATTGAGTTCCAGCGCCTGCGCCCGCGGCGGCACGTCCCAGCAGCCGAGATCCTTCGCACGGCGGAACGCGGCCTCAGCGTCGCGCACGCGGAAGGCCACGGCGCTGATGATCGGATGCTCGACCGGCGACACCGTGCGCGGCAGGTCGGCCGGCTGCGAATTGATCACGATGTTCATCGACCCCTGGCGGTACAGTTCGACCTCGCGCGAGCGGTGCCGCGCCACCGGACGGAAGCCCATGCGTTCGAGCACGTCGCCGAGGGCCTGCGGACGCGATGTCGTGTATTCGATGAATTCGATCCCGTCCATGCCGATCGGATTGATCAGCTCTGGGATCGACTCGTGGTCAGCGTGATGTTCCATTCCACCTCCTGCGTGTCTCGTGCTGCGATTTATCGCGTCGGACCGGCCGGCGCCTGCGTTATTGGCGACAGTATATCCTCAGCCGCCCGGATCGCAGCGACTTGATCGCCGCTTTCTCAAAAGGCCGACATCAGCGCGTATTCGGCTTCGCGCAGCAGGGGCAAGGCCCGCGCCACGGCGCGCTCGGAGGTTTCGCCCTCCATCGGCAGGCTGACGCTGACGGCACCGACGATCTCGCCACTGCGCTTGCGGATCGGCACGGCGATGCCGCGCACCGCCAGCGTCAGCTGCTGTTCGAGCAAGGCATAACCGCGATTGCGCGCATTGTTGATGTTCTCGCGCACCGCCGCCTCGGTCGTCGCCGTATGCGGCGTGTAGGCGACGAACTTGCGCCCCGTCAGCCAATGGTCGATCTCGGCCGGCGACTGGCAGGACAACATCGCCACACCGGCGGCGACGAGATTGGCCGACAGCCGCGCACCGAGCACGAAGCCGACGTTCTGGATCTGGCTGAAGCCGTCGCGCGCGACAAAGACGACGTCATCCTCGTCGAGCACGGCGAAAAACGCCGCGCCGCCGAGCGCGACGCTGATGCGCTGAAGGTGCGGCTGGGCGGCGCGCGGCACCTTGGCCGAATCGAAATAGGACCAGCCGAGGCGCAGCACTTTCGGCGTCAGCCAGAAATGCTGACCGTCACTGTCGACATAGCCGAGGTGCTGCAGCGTCAGGAGATATCGCCGCGCCGCCGAACGCGTGATGCCGGTGCGCCGTGCCGCGGTCGAGGCCGTCAGCCGCGGATGCGCGTCGTTGAAGGCTTCAATGACCCGCAAGCCCTTCTCCAATCCGGCGATCCAGTCACGCTTGTCGAGATCAATTTTCTCAATCATCGCTATTTCCTAACGTAATTTGCGCGATTAACGAACTCATTTGCGCGATTGTCGCGCAATAGTCAACTTTCGGCAATGCGCCGCGCGCAGCTTGCTCCTACCATGGGCAAAAAAGCGCGGCGATCCGGAACCGGAACGAACGAACGAACGCAATCATCAAAACACAGGAGCGGACATGAGCAGACAGAATGACATGGCGGAGCGCTACGCGGAGTTGAAGTGCTCGCCGGAGCAGATTCAGGAGCTGGACGAGGCGTTTGCGCGGGCGGACAAGGCGCAGCGCGAGTTCGAGAAGTGGGACCAGGCGTCGATTGACCGGACGATCCAGTCGATTGCGCAGATCGTCGCCAACTCCAAGACCTTCCATGAACTGGTGATGCTCGGCATTTCCGAGAGCGATTTTGGTGATCCGGTCAGCCGCGAGGCCAAGCGTTTCAAGATTCGCGGCATCCTGCGCGATTGTCTGCGCGAGAAGTCCGTCGGCATCATCGAGGAGATTCCCGAGAAGCGCATCGTCAAGTATGCCAAGCCGGTCGGCGTCATCGGCTGCGTCATTCCCGCCACCAATCCCGACCTCACCCCGGCCGGCAATGCCATTTACGCCATCAAGGCGCGTAATGCCATCATCTTCTGTCCGCATCCGCGCACGCTCAAGACCAGCCGCAAGACGATCGAACTGATGCGCGAAGGCCTGCGTCGCGTCGGTGCCCCGGAGGATCTCGTCCAGATCCTCGGCTACAAGGGCAAGATCAACAAGGGCTTCTCCGAAGCGATGATGACCAAGGTCGATCTGATCATCGCCACCGGTGGCCAGGGCGTCGTCCGGCGCGCCTACATGTCCGGCACCCCGGCCTATGCCGTCGGCGCCGGCAATGCCACGATGATCTGGGACGAGACGGCCAGGAAGGAGCTCAACAAGGCCGCTTTCAACACCATGCGCTCGAAGACCTCCGATTTCGGCTCCGGCTGCTCCGCTGACGGCAACATCGTCATTCACGAGAGCATCTGGGCCGACGCGCTCAAGGAACTCGTTGCCGTCGGCGGTTACATGATGAGCCCGTCCGAGCAGGAGGCCATGCGCAAGGTCATGTGGGACGACGAATGCCATCGTCACTCCGACACCGTCGCCCTCTCTGCCGTCGATATGGCCAAGCACGCCGGTTTCGCCATCCCCGACGACCGCAAGTTCCTCATCGCCTCACACGGCACCGGCATCTTCAACGAGTCGCTCGAAGGCGTCTGGTGCCGCGAGAAGCTCTCCACCGTCCTCGCCGTCCATCAGTACCGCGGCGAATTCCAGAACGCCATCGACACCATCATGGCGATCCATGAGGTCGGCGGCATCGGTCACTCGGTCGGCATCTTCTCCTTCGATGACGATCACATCCACCGTCTCGCTTCCGTCGCCCGCGTCGGCCGCATCATGGTCCGCCAGCCCCAGTCCAAGGCCAACTCCGGCAGCATGAACAACGGCATGCCGATGACCTCCTCGATCGGCTGCGGCACCTGGGCCGGCAACGCCACCAGCGAGAACATCCACCTCCATCACTACATGAACGTCACCTGGGTCTCCTGGGAGTTCGACAAGCCCGATCCCATGGTCGATGCCGAACTCTTCGGCGAGTTCTACGACCCCGAACTCGAAAAAATCCAGTACTCGCCTTATTGATCAACACGCTAAGCAAACACACGCAACACCCAGGCCGCCGCACCGCGAGGTGCGGCGAAGCCAAAACCATAATCATAAAAAAACAAGCAAACAAGGAGCGTCAGACATGAAGGATCTGATTTCGAACCAGCTGGTGAAGTATCTGGAAGCGCGTGGGGTGGAGCACATTTTCGGTTTGTGCGGGCACACCAATATTGCCGTGCTGGCCGCCCTGTCGAAGAGCGACAAGATCAAGTTCGTCAATACCCGGCATGAGCAGATCGCCGCGCACGCCGCCGACGGTTATGCCCGCGCCACCGGCAAGGCCGCGGTGCTCCTCTCGCACCTCTCGCCCGGTCTGACCAACGCCGCCACCGGCGTCGCCAACGCTTCGCTCGATTCGATCCCGATGGTCGTCATCGCCGGCGATGTCCCCACCCATTACTACGGCAAGCATCCCCACCAGGAAGTCAATCTGCATGCCGACGCGTCCCAGTGCGAGATCTATCGCCCCTTCTGCAAGCGCGTCTGGCGCGTCGATTCGCCCCATCTCTTCCCCGAGATCCTCGAGAAGGCTTTCGTCCTCGCCGAGAGCGGACGCCCCGGCCCCGTCCTCATCGATGTGCCCATGGATATCTTCTCCAAGGAGATCGATACCGCGCTCTTCGACCGCGTCCTGCTCAATAATCGCGACCTGGCCAAGCCTTCGCTCGACGAAGTCACCGCCGAGAAGATCATCAGCCAGCTCCTCGCCGCCAAGACCCCGCTCCTTTATGTCGGCGGCGGCATCATGCTCGCCAAGTGCATGACCGAGCTCCGCCAACTCGCCGAGCATCTTTCCCTGCCCGTCGCCCACACGCTCATGGGCAAGGGCGCGCTCGCCGACGACCATCCCCTGATCCTCGGCATGACCGGCTTCTGGGGGACCACTTTCATCAATGACAAGTGCAAGGGCGCCGACTGGATTCTCGGTCTCGGCACCCGGTTCTCCGAGGCCGATTGCTCGTCCTGGGAGGAGCAATACACTTTCGATTTCGGCCCGAACGGTACCAAGCTCATCCATATCGATATCGATCCGAACGAGATCGGCCGCAATTATCCCGTCGCCATCGGCGCCGTCGCCGATCTCAAGCAGGCCCTCACCGCGCTGCTCCGCGTCGCCAAGCGCCTCTGCCCGCAGGGTATCCAGCGCCCCGAGCTGATCGCCGAGATGGCCGCCAACCGCAAGGCTTTCGTCGCCAGCAACCAGGAATGGGTCCAGAGCAACGATTTCCCGATGACGCCGCAGCGCATCCTCGCCGATCTGCGTAGCGCCCTGCCCCGCGATTCCTATATCTGCACCGACGTCGGCTGGAACAAGAACGGTCTCGCCCAGCAGTATCCGGTCTATGAGCCCGGCACCATCTTCACTCCGGGCGGCTTCGCCACCATGGGCTTCGGTTCGCCCGCCGCCCTCGGCGCCAAGATCGCCCTCAAGGACAAGGTCGTCGTCGCCCTCACCGGTGACGGCGGCTGGGGACAGAATCCCGCTGTCCTTGCCACTGCCCGCGAGAACGCCATCCCCGTCATCTGGGTGATCATGAACAACCGCGCCTTCGGCACCATCGCCGGGCTCGAGAAGGCCCATTACGACACGACTTTCGCCACCGTCTTCGAGGTCGATGGCGAGAGCTGGTCGCCCGATTATGCCGCCATCGCCCGCGCTTATGGCATCGAGGGCATTACCGTCAATGCCGCCGAGGAGTTCCTCCCGGCCATGCAGAAGGCCGTCGCCCTCAACAAGCCCGTCGTCATCGATGTCTATATGAAGAACATCCCGACGCCGACCGCCGGTCACTGGAACATCATGGACATCTATTCGCCTGGCAAGAAGGTCCATCACGTCGCCACCGGCAACTGACGTTCTTCTCTCATTTCGGATTCGTCGTCTTTTCTTTCACCTTGAGGACTACCGCCGGTTCGCCGGCGGGTGCCCGCTCACACCGACCCCGGAGGTCTTATGCCGTATCAGTATTCGCTGGCCCATCTGACCGTGCTCAGCTGCCCGCCGCCCGAACTCGCTTACGTCGCCGCTCGCGCCGGTTACGATTACATCAGCCCGCGCCTCATCTACATGGGCCTGCCCGGCGAACCCAATTACGCCCTCGCCGAGAACGGCGACATGCTCCGCGCCACCAAGCGCGCCCTCGCTTCGACCGGTATCAAGGTCCATGACATCGAGCTCGCCCGCATCACCGACGACCTCTATCCGTCCAAGTATCTCCCCGCCATGGAGGTCGCCGCCGAACTCGGCGCCAAGTCCGTCCTTTCCTCGATCTGGACGCCCAATCTCGAGTACGCCACCGAGAAGTTCGCCAAGGTCTGCGATCTCGCCGCACAGTTCGGCCTTACCGTCGATCTCGAGTACGTCCCCATCGCCGCCGTCAATAATCTCGCCGGCGCCGTCAAGGTCCTGCGCGAGGTCAATCGCCCCAATGCCGGTCTCATGATCGACATGCATCACTTCCATCGCGCCCTCGACAAGCCCGAGGATCTCGACGCCCTGCCCCGCGAGTGGTTCCACTTCGCCCATCTCTGCGACGCCCAGGGTCAGATCCCCACCGACCGCGCCGAAATGATCCGCATCCTCCGCGAAGAACGCCTCTACGCCGGTGAGGGCGGCATCGATATCGCCGCCATCCTCAGGCACGTCCCCGCCCCCGTCCTCTCCATCGAACTCCCCCACCTCGCACGCGTCAAGGAATTCGGCACCGCCGAACATGCATTCAGATGCATCGAGGCAGCGAAGCGCTATACCGCCGCGCACGGGCTGAGCGCGCCGTTCAACAAACTGGAGAAGGTCGCATGATCAGCGGCAAGTCGATCCTGCTGCCGATGTTCGGTTACCCGACCGAACCGTTCAAGGCGCCCTACATCTACAACCCCTGGTTCGATGCTCGCGGCATTGATGCCGTCGTCGTGCCGATGGGCATCAAGCCCGAGGATTATGCCGATTCGCTGAAGGCAGTCTTCCGCATGAGCAATGTGCATGGCGCCCTCGTCACCATGCCGCACAAAGTCGCCACCGTAGGCCTGATGGACGAACTCTCGAAGACGGCCCAGGTCGCAGGATCGTGCAACGCCATCCTCAAACGTCCCGACGGCTCACTCGTCGGCGACATGTTCGACGGCGAAGGCTTCGTCCGCGGCCTCAAGCGCAACGGCTTCATCTGTGACGGCGCCCGCTGCCTGCTGATCGGCGCCGGCGGCGTCGGCTCGGCCATCGCCGCCTCGCTCGCCGCGGCCGGCATCGCCGCCATCGACGTAATCAAGACGCGCAGCGAATCGGCCAACGTCCTCGTCGAACGCCTGCAGACCTTCTTCCCGCAGGTCGCCGCCCGCGTCGTGCACAGCAACGACGTCGCCGGCTTCGACCTGATCGTCAACGGCACGCCGCTCGGCCTGCCCGGCGATCCGCTGCCCTTCGACCTCAGCAATCTCTCGCCCGCGACCTTCGTCGGCGAAGTCGTCATGAAACAGGAAATGACGCCGTTGTTGGAGATCGCCAAGGCCCGCGGCTGCGGCTTCGTGCTCGGCACGGAAATGCTGTTCGAGATGATTCCGGCCTACCTCGAATTTTTCGGCTTCGGCAGCACAACCCCGGACGAATTGCGCGCACTCGCGAAAATCACTTACTGAAGCATAAGCACATCCCATGACATTGGAGAGTCAGCAAATGAAAAAGGTATTGGTGTTGAACGGTATCAACCTGAATATGTTTGGAAAACGCGATCCCAAGCAATACGGGACGACGACGCTGGATGAGATCGACACGATGCTGCAGAAGCTCGGGAAGGAGCTCGGCGTCGCAGTCGAGAGCTTCCAGACGAACTGCGAAGGGACGATGGTCGAGCGCATTCACAAAGCATTCCATGATAAGGTTGACGCGGTGGTCATCAACGCTGGCGCCTGGACGCATTACAGTATTGGCCTGCGCGATGCGCTCGCCATCCTGACTGTGCCGATTATCGAAGTGCACATGTCGAACGTCCATGCGCGCGAGACGTTCCGCCACCATTCTGTTTTCGTGGATATCGCCAAGGGGCAGATCTGCGGATTCGGAGCAGAGAGTTATCTGCTCGGTCTGCGGGCTGCCGTTTCGGCCATCCCGGCCTGATTTGCGTACCGCAGCCATCCGCACCGGAAACTGCCGCGGTCGCGATCGGTCGCGATTGGTCACCAATCGGGGGCCAGAGCGCCGCGGCGCGTTCATGACAAAAACAGAGAGCAAGAAAAGGGGAAACATGAATCAGCGTGACTTTGCGAGAAGGAAGGCTTCATGAAACAGATCGTCGACGGCTATTTCCGGCTGCTCAAATTCCTGGTATTCGTTTGCCTGGCCTCGATGGTGGTCCTGGTCTTCGGAAACGTCGTCCTGCGCTACGTCTTCAGCTCGGGCATCACCTTCTCGGAAGAGTTCTCGCGCTGGCTCTTCGTCTGGCTCACCTTCTTCGGCGCCATCATCGCCATGCGCGACCACGCGCACCTCGGCATGGACTCGGTCGTCTCGCGGCTGCCGGTCTGGGGCAAGAAGCTCTGCTACGTCGTCAGCCACCTGCTGATGCTCCTGTGCTGCGTCATGCTGCTCAAGGGCGGCTGGGCGCAGACGGTCATCAACATGGAGACCGAAGCGGCCGCCACCGGCCTGCCGGTCAGTCTGTTCTACGGCATCATCCTGATCTTCGGCGTCTCGGCCATGGCCATCCTGCTCTATGACCTCTACATGATGCTGAGCGGCCAGACGCGTGATGACGAACTCATCCAGATCAAGGAATCCGAGGAAGAGCTCGAACTCGACGATTACGAGACCACGACCGGCGACGCGCACGCCGCCGGCGCCCCGAAAAAGGATTGAGGCCAGACCATGACCATTCTCGTCTTTACCTTCTCCCTGCTCGGCGCCATGGCGCTCGGCATGCCGATCGCGTTCGCGCTGCTGGTCTGCGGACTGGCACTGATGTGGCAACTCGACATGACCGACGCGCAGATCATCGCCCAGAACGTCGTCAACGGCGCCGACAGCTTCCCGCTGATGGCGATCCCCTTCTTCATGCTCGCCGGACAGACGATGAACGCCGGCGGCCTCTCCAAGCGCATCATCAACTTCGCCTTCGCGCTCGTCGGCCACATCCGCGGCGGCCTCGGCTACGTCTGCATTGTCGCTTCCTGCATCCTCGCCTCGCTGTCCGGCTCGGCTGCGGCCGACGCGGCGGCGATGTCGGCGCTGCTCTTCCCGATGATGATCAGCGCCGGCCATGACCCGAAGAAAAGCGCGGGCCTCATCGCCGCCGGCAGCGTCATCGGCCCGATGGTGCCGCCGTCAAGCGGCCTGATCCTGTTCGGCGTCACCGCCGGCCTGTCGATCACCAAGCTCTTCCTCGCCGCCATCGTTCCCGGCCTGATGATCGCCGCCGGCCTCTGGGTCGCCTGGTGGTGGGTCGCGCGCAACGACAACGTCACGCCGCCGCCGCGCCGTCCGTTCAAGGAAGTGCTGGGCACCTTCCGCGACGGCATCTGGGCGCTGATGATGCCGTGCATCATCATCTTCGGCCTCAAGTTCGGCGTGTTCACGCCGACCGAAGCCGGCGTCGTCTGCTCGGTCTATGCGCTCTTCGTCTCGATCTATGTCTACAAGGAGCTGAAGTGGGCGCAGGTCTATCAGGTCGTCTATAACGCCGGCCAGACGACGGCCGTCGTCATGTTCCTCGTCGCCGCGGCGCTGGTCTCGGCCTGGCTGATCGCCATCGCCGACATCCCCGGCGAAGTCATCAAGCTGCTCAAGCCCTTCATGGGCAGCCAGATGCTGATGATGATCGTGATCATGATCCTCGTCGTCGTCGTCGGCACCGCCATGGACATGACGCCGACCATCCTGATCCTGACGCCGGTGCTGATCCCCGTCGTCAAGGCTGCCGGCATCGACCCGATCTACTTCGGCGTGCTGTTCATCATCAATAACGCGATCGGACTCGTGACACCACCGGTCGGCACGACGCTCAACGTCGTCTGCGGCGTCACCAAGACCAAGATGGATGACATCATCGTCGGCGTCTGGCCGTTCATGATCGCCCAGCTGGTGGTGCTCGCCCTGCTCGTCATGTTCCCGAGCATCGTGCTGGTACCGCTCAAGGTCCTGCAAGGGCAGTGGTAAGTAATTGGCATTAATGGCGTTGTGATTGGCGAGGTTCTCCGCCGGCCGGCAGGGCCGGCGGTCTTCCCCGCCGCAAGTGTGGTTGCATCAGAAGCGTATCGGGCCTGGCCCATTTTCCATAACGGAGGAGTTTCATGATCAAGACATACAAGACGGTGTTGGCAGCAATGATGGCCTGCGGCCTCGTATTCACGGCGACGACCGCCAGCGCGCAAATCAAGGAGCGTACGTTCCGGGCGGCGACCAGCAACGTCTCGGGCAACCCGCAGGTCGATGGCCTCGAAAAGTTTGCTGAACTCGTCGGCCAGAAGAGCGGCGGCAAGATGCAGGTCAAGGTCTTCACCGGCGCCGTGCTCGGCAAGGACATCCAGGTCGTTTCGTCGATGCAGGGCGGCACCATCGACTTCGCGACGATGAACACCAACCTGCTCGTCGGCATCGCCAAGGAAGCCGGCCTCGTCGACCTGCCCTACCTCTTCGACAACGAAAAGATCGCTTACACGGTGCTCGACGGCCCGGTCGGCAAGAAGATCCACGGTTCGCTCGAACCCAAGGGCCTGATCGGTCTGGCCTTCTTCGACATGGGCTACTACAGCCTGCATAACAGCAAGCACAAGATCACCAAGGTCGAGGACCTCAAGGGCCTGAAGATGCGCGTCACCGAGACGCCGATCACGATCGACACCTACAAGGCCTGGGGCGCAGCCACCGTGCCGCTGCCTTACGCCGAGCTCTACACCGCGCTCGAGCAGGGCGTCGTCGACGGCGGCGGCCAGCCGCCGCTGAACATGATCTACGGCAAGATCGGTGAAGTCTCGAAGTACTACACGGTCAACCGCTACTCGTTCACGCCGGTCTCGCTGCTGATGAGCAAGAAGGTCATGGACGGCCTGTCGGCGGACGAGCAGAAGGTCATCCGCGACGCCGCGCGTGACTCGCTCGAATTCCAGCGTCAGAGCTCGTTGAAGAAGTCGAACGAGACGCTCGAACAACTGAAGAAGAGCAAGACCGAAGTGACCGAGTTGCCGGAATCGGAAATCGCCCGCTTCCGCGACGCGGTCAAGCCGGTGATCGAGAAGTACTCGAAGCAGTACAACGAGGCGCTCGCCACCGAAATGTTCGCCGAAATCGCCAAGGCGAAGGCGAAGAAGTAAGGCGGTTGCGGCCGTCGCGATGCCTCGCGCATCGCGACCGCGCCCGGCGGAAGAAGGTCGGAACGGCCTTTACCGCCGGGTTTTATTTTTTCTGCAGCAGATCGGCGCAGATGCCGCGCAGCCAGCGGTTGGCGGCATCGTGATGGACGCGTGCATGCCAGTGCTGTTTGGCGACAAACGAAGGGATGAAGAAGGGACAGGCAAAGACGCTGAGCTCGCCGATCCCGGCCAGCGTTTCCCCCATCTGCCGCGGCAAGGTGGCGATCAGGTCGGTCGTGCGGGTGATCACGCTGAGGCCAAGATAGCCGGGCAACTGCAGCACGACGCGACGGTTGATGCCCTTGCTTTCGACCGCCGTGCTGAGCAGCCGGTGGCCGGTCCCCGGAATCACGTCGATATGCGCTTCGCGTTCGTAGGCTGCCAGCGTCAGCGAATCGCGGATACGCGGATGCTGTGGCGCCACCAGGCAAATCCAGTCCTGCGAAAACAGGCTCTGCTGATAGAACCCCTTGCCGAGTTCGGGCAACAGGCCGATCGCCAGATCGACCTCGCCCGACTCCATCGCCTGCGCCGTCTGCTTGTCGATCCGCACGGCCTTGAGGGTGATATGTGGTGCGACGGTACGCACATGCTCAAGGATCTTAGGCAGCAGGGTGATGTTGGCGACATCGGACATGGCGATGCAGAAACGGCGCTCGGCCGTCGCCGGCTCGAACTGGGCATCCCAATGCGACAGGCGGCGCAACGAATTCAGCGCCTCGCGCGCCGTCGGAATCAAGGCTTCGGCCACCGGCGTCGGCTGCATGCCCGAGGGGGTACGGACGAAGAGCGGATCGTTGAGCTGCTGACGCAGACGGCCCAGCCAGATACTGACCGTCGGTTGCGCCATATTGAGTTGCTCTGCCGCCCGCGTCACCCGCCGGGTGTCATAGAGGACAACAAAGAGCTGCAGCAGATTGGCATCCAGAAGCTGCGGCAAGGCGTCAGAAACTCGACTCATCATGGCTTTCTATGGGGATCAGACCCCGTGATTATTTCATAACTCGCAGCACGGGGCGCACCCACGGCCTTGGCGTCCAGTCCCGTCCGAACCGCTCGCGGGTCCGGCCTTTCGGTCACATCGGGATATTCACACTGAAAAACACCGGCATTATTTTCTTTTGCAATAACGCATATTAAGTTTATTGCATGGACTCCAGGATAAGCGCTGTCTAAAGTGTGTTTGCTGATCGTATGCCGTTGTCTGCGCGATTATCGCACAAACCGACACCGGTCACCGAGCAAGAAAAATACATCTGCATTTCACAGGACAAGGACAGGAACATGAGCAGACAGAATGACATGGCGGAGCGCTACGCGGAGTTGAAGTGCTCGCCGGAGCAGATTCAGGAGCTGGACGAGGCGTTTGCGCGGGCGGACAAGGCGCAGCGCGAGTTCGAGAAGTGGGACCAGGCGTCGATTGACCGGACGATCCAGTCGATTGCGCAGATCGTCGCCAACTCCAAGACCTTCCATGAACTGGTGATGCTCGGCATTTCCGAGAGCGATTTTGGTGATCCGGTCAGCCGCGAGGCCAAGCGTTTCAAGATTCGCGGCATCCTGCGCGATTGTCTGCGCGAGAAGTCCGTCGGCATCATCGAGGAGATTCCCGAGAAGCGCATCGTCAAGTATGCCAAGCCGGTCGGCGTCATCGGCTGCGTCATTCCCGCCACCAATCCCGACCTCACCCCGGCCGGCAATGCCATTTACGCCATCAAGGCGCGTAATGCCATCATCTTCTGTCCGCATCCGCGCACGCTCAAGACCAGCCGCAAGACGATCGAACTGATGCGCGAAGGCCTGCGTCGCGTCGGTGCCCCGGAGGATCTCGTCCAGATCCTCGGCTACAAGGGCAAGATCAACAAGGGCTTCTCCGAAGCGATGATGACCAAGGTCGATCTGATCATCGCCACCGGTGGCCAGGGCGTCGTCCGGCGCGCCTACATGTCCGGCACCCCGGCCTATGCCGTCGGCGCCGGCAATGCCACGATGATCTGGGACGAGACGGCCAGGAAGGAGCTCAACAAGGCCGCTTTCAACACCATGCGCTCGAAGACCTCCGATTTCGGCTCCGGCTGCTCCGCTGACGGCAACATCGTCATTCACGAGAGCATCTGGGCCGACGCGCTCAAGGAACTCGTTGCCGTCGGCGGTTACATGATGAGCCCGTCCGAGCAGGAGGCCATGCGCAAGGTCATGTGGGACGACGAATGCCATCGTCACTCCGACACCGTCGCCCTCTCTGCCGTCGATATGGCCAAGCACGCCGGTTTCGCCATCCCCGACGACCGCAAGTTCCTCATCGCCTCACACGGCACCGGCATCTTCAACGAGTCGCTCGAAGGCGTCTGGTGCCGCGAGAAGCTCTCCACCGTCCTCGCCGTCCATCAGTACCGCGGCGAATTCCAGAACGCCATCGACACCATCATGGCGATCCATGAGGTCGGCGGCATCGGTCACTCGGTCGGCATCTTCTCCTTCGATGACGATCACATCCACCGTCTCGCTTCCGTCGCCCGCGTCGGCCGCATCATGGTCCGCCAGCCCCAGTCCAAGGCCAACTCCGGCAGCATGAACAACGGCATGCCGATGACCTCCTCGATCGGCTGCGGCACCTGGGCCGGCAACGCCACCAGCGAGAACATCCACCTCCATCACTACATGAACGTCACCTGGGTCTCCTGGGAGTTCGACAAGCCCGATCCCATGGTCGATGCCGAACTCTTCGGCGAGTTCTACGACCCCGAACTCGAAAAAATCCAGTACTCGCCTTATTGATCAACACGCTAAGCAAACACACGCAACACCCAGGCCGCCGCACGCTATCGGCGTGCGGCCCCGGGATAAAAGAAGACAGACATAACGATTCACTGATGAGGTTGGCATGAGCACTCCCAGCATTACCTGGCCGGAAAAAGTCTCGCTCTGCGAGGTCGGCCTGCGCGATGGCCTGCAGAACGAGAAGGTCATTCCGAGCATCGAGCAGAAGCTGCAACTGCTCGACACCGTCGTCGCCTCGGGCGTCAGGATCATCGAAATCGGCGCCTTCGTGCATCCGAAAGCGGTGCCGCAGATGGCCGACACCGACGCGCTGTGCCGCACGATGAAGAAAGTCGACGGCGTCGAATACCGGGCGCTCGTGCCCAACATCAAGGGCGTTCAGCGCGCCTTCGATGCGGGCCTGACCAAGGCCAAGCTGACGGTTTCGGCGAGCGAAGCGCATTGCCTCGCCAACTTCAACAGCAGCCCGGTCAAGATGATCGAGGGTTTCGCCGACTGTGCCGAATTCGCCGCCAAGAACAATATGACGCTGTCCGGCGCGATCTCGACGTCCTTCGGTTGCCCCTTCCAGGGCAGGGTGCCGGTCGAGCAGGTCGAAAACGCCGTGCGCGGCTTCGTCAAGCTCGGCATCACCGAACTCTCGCTTTCCGATACCACCGGCATGGCCAACCCGCGTCAGGTTTATGAACTCGGCACGGCGATGCGCCAGATCTTCCCGCAGGTGCAGTGGGTGATGCACTTCCACAACACGCGCGACATGGCGCTGGCCAACATCGTCGCCGGCATCCAGGCCGGCGTGCGCATGTTCGACGGCGCCTTCGCCGGCCTCGGCGGCTGCCCCTTCGCGCCGGGCGCCTCGGGTAACGTCGCCAGCGAGGATGTCATCCACATGCTGCATGAAATGGGCATCGACACCGGTGTCGATCTGCTCAAGGCGATGGAGACCGCCCGTCTGGCGGCGAGCTTCGTCGGCCATGCCCCGTCCAGCGCCGTCCTCAAGGCCGGCCGCTGCGTCGATATCGTCAAAGAAAAGCCGCAAGCGCAGAACAACGCCTGATCATGGCAATGTCCGAACAACTCGCGCGCGAGAAACTCGACTCGGTGTCCCAGTGGTGGAACACCGAGATCATCGATGTTCACCCGGGCGAGATTGCGGTACGCGGTTATCGTATCGGCGACCTCATCGGCCAGGTCAATTTCATCGACATGATCTGGCTGATGCTGCGCGGCAACCTGCCGCGTCCGGCCGAAGCGGCGCTGCTCGAAGCCGCGCTGGTGGCCAGCGTCGATCACGGCCCGCAGGCGCCGGCCATCTCGATCGCCCGCATGGCCTCGACCTGCGGTCTGCCGGTCAATGGCGCGATGGCATCGGCGATCAATGCGCTCGGCGATTACCACGGCGGTTCCGGACAGTTGTGCATGGAGCTTTATGCGCAGATCAACGCCGAAGCCGGCCTGCACGGCGACCTCGTCGATGCCGCCATCACCGTCATCCAGGATCGCCTGACGGCAGGCAACCAGGCCATTCCGGGATTCGGCCACCGGTTTCACCCGGTCGATCCGCGCGTCGCGCCGCTGCTCGATCTCGTCGGCAATGCCGTGGCGGCGGGAACCATCTCCGGGCGCTACGCGGCCATCGCCCGCGCCACCGAGACGGCGCTCGGCGTCATCAAGCAGCGCTACATCGCCATCAATGTCGAAGGCATGACCTCGGCGATCTACTGCGAACTCGGCTTCGCGCCCGAACTGGGGCGCGGTCTGTACGTGCTCTCGCGCTCGGTCGGCATCCTGGCGCATGCCTGGGAACAGAAACAACAGGGCGAACGCGGCAAGGGACCGATGCCCAAGGATGTTCCTTATACCTACACCGGCCCGCGTTACCGGCCGGTTCCCGAAAACCGGGCGGCGCGCCGTGCGGCCGATGCCCTGTAGATAAAAACTCAACAAGGAGTGTTGGACATGAAGGATCTGATTTCGAACCAGCTGGTGAAGTATCTGGAAGCGCGTGGGGTGGAGCACATTTTCGGTTTGTGCGGGCACACCAATATTGCCGTGCTGGCCGCCCTGTCGAAGAGCGACAAGATCAAGTTCGTCAATACCCGGCATGAGCAGATCGCCGCGCACGCCGCCGACGGTTATGCCCGCGCCACCGGCAAGGCCGCGGTGCTCCTCTCGCACCTCTCGCCCGGTCTGACCAACGCCGCCACCGGCGTCGCCAACGCTTCGCTCGATTCGATCCCGATGGTCGTCATCGCCGGCGATGTCCCCACCCATTACTACGGCAAGCATCCCCACCAGGAAGTCAATCTGCATGCCGACGCGTCCCAGTGCGAGATCTATCGCCCCTTCTGCAAGCGCGTCTGGCGCGTCGATTCGCCCCATCTCTTCCCCGAGATCCTCGAGAAGGCTTTCGTCCTCGCCGAGAGCGGACGCCCCGGCCCCGTCCTCATCGATGTGCCCATGGATATCTTCTCCAAGGAGATCGATACCGCGCTCTTCGACCGCGTCCTGCTCAATAATCGCGACCTGGCCAAGCCTTCGCTCGACGAAGTCACCGCCGAGAAGATCATCAGCCAGCTCCTCGCCGCCAAGACCCCGCTCCTTTATGTCGGCGGCGGCATCATGCTCGCCAAGTGCATGACCGAGCTCCGCCAACTCGCCGAGCATCTTTCCCTGCCCGTCGCCCACACGCTCATGGGCAAGGGCGCGCTCGCCGACGACCATCCCCTGATCCTCGGCATGACCGGCTTCTGGGGGACCACTTTCATCAATGACAAGTGCAAGGGCGCCGACTGGATTCTCGGTCTCGGCACCCGGTTCTCCGAGGCCGATTGCTCGTCCTGGGAGGAGCAATACACTTTCGATTTCGGCCCGAACGGTACCAAGCTCATCCATATCGATATCGATCCGAACGAGATCGGCCGCAATTATCCCGTCGCCATCGGCGCCGTCGCCGATCTCAAGCAGGCCCTCACCGCGCTGCTCCGCGTCGCCAAGCGCCTCTGCCCGCAGGGTATCCAGCGCCCCGAGCTGATCGCCGAGATGGCCGCCAACCGCAAGGCTTTCGTCGCCAGCAACCAGGAATGGGTCCAGAGCAACGATTTCCCGATGACGCCGCAGCGCATCCTCGCCGATCTGCGTAGCGCCCTGCCCCGCGATTCCTATATCTGCACCGACGTCGGCTGGAACAAGAACGGTCTCGCCCAGCAGTATCCGGTCTATGAGCCCGGCACCATCTTCACTCCGGGCGGCTTCGCCACCATGGGCTTCGGTTCGCCCGCCGCCCTCGGCGCCAAGATCGCCCTCAAGGACAAGGTCGTCGTCGCCCTCACCGGTGACGGCGGCTGGGGACAGAATCCCGCTGTCCTTGCCACTGCCCGCGAGAACGCCATCCCCGTCATCTGGGTGATCATGAACAACCGCGCCTTCGGCACCATCGCCGGGCTCGAGAAGGCCCATTACGACACGACTTTCGCCACCGTCTTCGAGGTCGATGGCGAGAGCTGGTCGCCCGATTATGCCGCCATCGCCCGCGCTTATGGCATCGAGGGCATTACCGTCAATGCCGCCGAGGAGTTCCTCCCGGCCATGCAGAAGGCCGTCGCCCTCAACAAGCCCGTCGTCATCGATGTCTATATGAAGAACATCCCGACGCCGACCGCCGGTCACTGGAACATCATGGACATCTATTCGCCTGGCAAGAAGGTCCATCACGTCGCCACCGGCAACTGACGTTCTTCTCTCATTTCGGATTCGTCGTCTTTTCTTTCACCTTGAGGACTACCGCCGGTTCGCCGGCGGGTGCCCGCTCACACCGACCCCGGAGGTCTTATGCCGTATCAGTATTCGCTGGCCCATCTGACCGTGCTCAGCTGCCCGCCGCCCGAACTCGCTTACGTCGCCGCTCGCGCCGGTTACGATTACATCAGCCCGCGCCTCATCTACATGGGCCTGCCCGGCGAACCCAATTACGCCCTCGCCGAGAACGGCGACATGCTCCGCGCCACCAAGCGCGCCCTCGCTTCGACCGGTATCAAGGTCCATGACATCGAGCTCGCCCGCATCACCGACGACCTCTATCCGTCCAAGTATCTCCCCGCCATGGAGGTCGCCGCCGAACTCGGCGCCAAGTCCGTCCTTTCCTCGATCTGGACGCCCAATCTCGAGTACGCCACCGAGAAGTTCGCCAAGGTCTGCGATCTCGCCGCACAGTTCGGCCTTACCGTCGATCTCGAGTACGTCCCCATCGCCGCCGTCAATAATCTCGCCGGCGCCGTCAAGGTCCTGCGCGAGGTCAATCGCCCCAATGCCGGTCTCATGATCGACATGCATCACTTCCATCGCGCCCTCGACAAGCCCGAGGATCTCGACGCCCTGCCCCGCGAGTGGTTCCACTTCGCCCATCTCTGCGACGCCCAGGGTCAGATCCCCACCGACCGCGCCGAAATGATCCGCATCCTCCGCGAAGAACGCCTCTACGCCGGTGAGGGCGGCATCGATATCGCCGCCATCCTCAGGCACGTCCCCGCCCCCGTCCTCTCCATCGAACTCCCCCACCTCGCACGCGTCAAGGAATTCGGCACCGCCGAACATGCATTCAGATGCATCGAGGCAGCGAAGAAGTACGTGAGCGAGACGCTCGAACAACCCAAGAAATGTGTCGCCATTGCCTGAGAAAGAGAACACCATGTTGAGCGGAAAAACCACCCTGATCGCCCATATCGGCTACCCGACCACCGCCTTCAAGGCGCCGATGATCTACAACCCCTGGTTCGACAGCAAGGGCATCGATGCCCGTGTCGTACCGATGGGCGTCAAGCCCGAGGATTATGCGGAATCGCTCAAGGCGATCTTCCGCATGAGCAATGTGCACGGCGCCCTCGTCACCATGCCGCACAAGGTGACGACCGTCAGCCTCGTCGATGAAGTGTCCACCACCGCCAAGATCGCCGGTGCCTGCAACGCCATCCTCAAGCGTCCCGACGGCTCGCTGCTCGGCGACATGTTCGACGGTTCGGGCTTCGTGCGCGGCATCCAGCGCGCCGGCTTCAAGTGCCAGGGCGCCAAGGTGCTACTCGTCGGCGCCGGCGGCGTCGGTTCGGCCATCGCCGCCTCGCTCGCCGCCGCCGGTATCGGCGCGATCTCGGTCTACAAAACGCGCAGCGATGCCGCTGTCAATCTGGTGGCGCGCCTGCAGCAATACTATCCACAGATCGACACGCAGCTCGTCCACAGCACGGACGTTGCCGGCTTCGACCTGATCGTCAACGGCTCGCCGCTCGGCATGAAGGACGACGATCCGCTGCCCTTCGACCTCACCAATCTCTCGCCCTCGACCTTCGTCGGCGAAGTCGTGATGAAGCAGGAAATGACGCCGCTGCTGGAGATCGCCAAGGCCCGCGGCTGCCCGTTCGTCATCGGCACGGCGATGCTCTTTGAAATGATCCCGGCGTATCTCGAATTCTTCGGCTTTGGTACCGCCACGCCGGACGAATTGCGCGCCGTACAGAAGATCCAATATTGATATCGATACGCCGATGGTTTAGCGTGTTGGTCTAGAAGCACTATAAGAATTATTGCAGTCAGGGCAAAAAAAAGAACTTAGTTTCCGTAGCACAAACCGGGGCGTAATCCCCGTCATCTTTACCACGGAGGTAAGCAGAAATGAAAAAAGTGTTAAGCATGGTCATCGCAGCAACGTTTTCGGTGGGACTCGCAGCACCGGCCGCCATGGCGGCCGACAAAGTCATGAAGTGCGGTATCGTGACCAACAAGGACCGCTCGCTGAGCAAGGGTCTGGTCGAATTCGGCAAGATCCTCGAAAAGGAAACCGGCGGCACGATCAAGGTGCAGGTGTTCACCGACGGCGTGCTCGGCGGCGACCGTCAGACGCTCGAAGGCTTGCAGATGGGCACGATCCACTGCACGTCGGTGTCGACCGGCCCGATCGCGGCTTTCGTGCCGCAATTCGACGTCTTCGACCTGCCCTTCCTGTTCAAGGACAAGGCGACCGCGTTCAAGGTCGCCGACGGCCCGATCGGCAAGGAACTGCTCGACAAGCTGCCGGCGGTTGGCATGATCGGCTTCAACTACTGGGAAAACGGCTTCCGTCACCTGACCAACAACAAGCGCGAAGTCAAAACGCTTGAAGACATCAAGGGCCTGAAAATCCGCACGCTGGAGAGCAAGATCCACGTCGACACCTGGAAGCAACTCGGTGCCAACCCGACGCCGATGTCATTCTCGCAGCTCTATACCGCGCTTGAGCAGGGCGTCGTCGACGGTCAGGAAAACCCGTTCGGTAACGTCGTGTCGAACAAGTTCAACGAAGTCCAGAAGTACCTGACGACGACGGGTCACGTCTATAACGCCAGCCCGTTCCTGGTCAGCAAGAAGTTCTATGACGGTCTCACCGACAAGGAGAAGGAAGCCGTCAAGAAGGCCGCCAAGGAAGCGCAAGCATTCCAGCGTCTTGAGAACGACAAGGAAGACACGGTCAGCGCAGGCACACTGCAAGCGCGTGGCATGAAGATCACGGCACTGAACCCGGGCGAGCAACAGCGCGTCGTTGCCGCGCTCAAGCCGGTCTATGACAAGTACTCCGAGACGCTCGGCAAGGACTTGGTCGCCCGCATGCTGGCTGCCGTCAAGTAAGAAACGGCAAGACGGAACAGCGCCGGAAGGGGGGATTCCTTCCGGCGTTATTCCGGTGTAGTCATCTCCAACCGGACTCACTTCATGACATCACCTATCACTGCAAAACTCGACAAGGGCTTCAACGCGATTCTCGCGTTCTGCCTCGGTCTGATGGGCATACTGATCTTCCTCAACGTATTGCTGCGCTACTGCTTCAACTCGGGCCTGCCCTGGGCCGAGGAGTTCTCCCGCTTCCTTTTCGTCTGGCTGACCTTCCTCGGCGCCATCGGCGCGTTGAAGGACAATGCCCACCTCGGCTTCACCTCGCTCGTGCAGAAACTGCCTCCGGCGGGCAAGAAGGTCGCCTACATCCTGAGCAATGCCATCGTCCTGTACTGTCTAGCCGCGCTGTTCGAGGGTAGCTGGGAAATGACGATCATGTCGGCGCACACGCTGTCGCCGGCGACCGGCCTGCCGCTCTCCTACATGTACGGCATCGGCGTCATCATGGGCATCGGCATGTTCGGCATCGTCTTCTTCAAGCTCTACCGGGCACTGTTCGTCAAGGGCGCCATCGACGAACTCGTCGTCCTGCGTGAATCCGAGGACGACCGCGACTTCTCGGCGGATGCCGATCACCACGCCCCGCAGGGAGACAAGAAATGACCGTTGCCGTATTCATGTTTTCACTCTGCGGCGCGATGATGCTGGGCATGCCCATCGCCTTCGCGCTGATCGCCTGCGGCATCGCGCTCATGTTCCATCTGGACATGTACGATGTCCGCATCCTGGCGCAAAACCTCATCATCGGCGCCGACAGCTTCGCGCTAATGGCCGTGCCTTTCTTCCTGCTCGTCGGCGAGCTGATGAATGCCGGCGGCATATCGAAGCGGATCATCAACTTCGGCATGGCGCTGGTCGGCCACATCCGCGGCGGCCTCGGCTATGTCGCGATCATCGCCGCGTTCATCTTCGCCGGTCTCTCGGGTTCGGCGGTCGCCGACACCGCGGCGCTGTGCGCGATCATGATCCCGATGATGGGCGAAGCCGGCTACAACAAGGCCGGTTGCGCGGCGCTGATCGGTTCAGGTGGCATCGTCGCCATGATCCTGCCGCCGAGCATCGCCTTCATCGTCTTCGGCGCCATCGGCAACGTCTCGGTCGTCAAGCTGTTCATCGCCGGGATCTTCCCGGGCATCCTGCTCTGCTCTTCGCTGGCCGGTGCCTGGTGGTACATCTCGCGCAAACAGCAGGTCGTCGTTTTCCCGAAGAAGACCAAGGCCGAAGTCTGGCAGGCGACGCGTGAGGCGAGCTGGGCGCTGTTCCTGCCGATCCTGATCATGGTCGGCATCAAGGGCGGCGTCGTGACGCCAACCGAAGCGGCGGTCGGCGCGGTGTTCTACACGCTCTTCCTCTGCCTCGTCGTCTATCGCACCGTCAGGATCAGCCAGATCCCGCACATCCTGATGGCGGCTGCCAAGACGACCAGCGTCATCATGTTCCTGATCGCTGCCGCCATGGTTTCGGCCTGGCTGATCGCCATCGCCAACATCCCGGGCGAAGTCACCGAATGGCTCGAGCCGCTGATGGGCAACCGCCTGCTGCTGCTGATCGCCATCAACGTGCTGGTCTTCGTCGTCGGCACCGCGATGGACCTGACGCCGACCGTGCTGATCCTGACGCCGGTGCTGATGCCGATCGTGCTCAAGGCGGGCATCGATCCGGTCTATTTCGGCGTCATCTTCATCCTCAATAATGCCATCGGTCTGCTGACGCCACCGGTCGGTACCGTGCTGAACGCCGCCTGCGGCGCCGGCAAGGTGAAGATGGACGATCTCATGGTCCAGGTCGTGCCGTATCTCATCATCGAGAGCGGCCTGCTCCTGCTGCTGATCCTCTTTCCGGAACTCGTTCTGGTTCCCCTCAAGTGGATGTCCTGATCCCATCAGACAGGGCACTCTCCTTCAAACGCCGCCTTCGGGTGGCGTTTTTTTTCGTCAGAACCCGGCGGAGGCGGCGCGCGCTCGACAATGACGACCCGCTTCCTCAGCACCATGACAGTGCGGAGGCCCATTGGCATGCACCTGGGCGAATCATTCATTCGGCATATCACGCAAGGCGTACTCCCGGCATCACCGCCGCCAACTGGATCCGGTGGGCTGACGTTACACAGCTATGGGTCGGGTGCGAAGATTGCTAGTATCGTGCTCACATGGCAACGCGCCCGACCGGACAATGACAACGAAGCCGTTCCTGCCGGACGCAAGGCCGCGCCACCCGCGCCCCTGAGCCGAAATCAACCGCTTCGGATAACTGATGTCTTCTTCCGCCAACATCATCAACCGCATCGCCGCGCTGGCAGCGCATGACGCCGGCCGGCGCGGCTTCTCTAATTCAGCACTGGCCCAGTCGGGATTATTCCCGGCGGCAGAGAGCCTGCTCAGCGGTGAGCGCACGATCATTGCCACCGGCTTCTGCATCCGCGCCGCCATGATCGGCGAGAACGACGGCCCGCCCGGTGCGCTGGCGATCGCCGACGCGCTGTGCCAACTCGGCCAGGAAGTCGTCTTCGTCAGTGACCATTTCAGCAGCGGACTGCTTGAGGCCGGCATGCGCGCCTATGACATGCGCCTGCCGGTAACCCTGCTGGAGCGCGACCAGGCGACGGCCGACCGGGAGATCTCCGCCCTGCTCGCCGACTTCCGCCCGACCCATGTCGTCGCCATCGAGCGCCCCGGCAGCGCCATCGACGGCCATCGCTACAGTATGCGCGGCGCCGTGCTCGACGACCTCGTGCCGGCGGCCGATGCGCTGCTCGCACCCGGCGAGGCCACCGTCACCATTGCCATCGGCGACGGCGGCAACGAACTCGGCATGGGCGGCCTGCGCGCGGACCATCACCACCGCGTCATGTACGGCGAGAAGATCTTTTGCGCGACACGGGCCGATTTCGTCATCCCGGCCGGCATCTCGAACTGGGGCGGCCATGCCCTGGCCGCGGCCCTCGGCATTCTCGCCGGACGGCGGCTGATGCGCACACCGGAGCACGAGCGCCGCGTCCTCGAAGCGCTGCAGGCGGCCGGCGCCGTCGACGGCTGCACCGGCAAAGCTGACCTGTCGGTCGACGGCATTGCCTGGGAAGACTACGCCGAAACGCTGCGCGCCCTCCACGCGGCCGGTCGCGGCAGTCTCACCTGAGTTGAGGCACGGGAAGCGGCATCGGGCGCCGCCCTGAAAAACGGGCAGCGCGCCAGCGGCTCAGGTCCGGAACGAACCGAACTTGGTCTGAAGACCCTGCGCCACCTCATCCAGGGCACGCAAGCTCGCAGTGACTTCCTGCAAGCCCACCTGCGATTCCTGCATGCGGCGGGTCACATTTTCGGCGCTCCGCGCCATCGCCGTCGTCGCGGACTGCTCTTCGCGCGTCGACATTGCGATCTCGTTCATCCGGCCGCGCACATCGTCCATGTTGCTGCGAATGTCATTGATCCGGGTGGCGGCCAGCTGGGCGCCCGAAACGCTGTCCCGCGCCGAACGCATGGTCTGCTGCATCGTCTCGACCGCGTGACCCGTCTCCTTGCGCATGCTCTCGGTCATCGTGGTGATCTGAACCGTCGCCGTGCCGGTACGTTCGGCCAGCTTGCGAACCTCGTCGGCCACCACGGCAAATCCGCGCCCCTGCTCGCCGGCCCGCGCCGCCTCGATCGCCGCATTCAGGGCAAGCAGATTGGTCTGGTCGGCAATTTCCTTGATCACTTTCGTGATGCCGCTGATTTCCTGCGCACGCTGGCTGAGTTGCTCGAGCAAGGTCGCGAGGCTGTCGATTTCCCGGGCCGACTGGCCGACCTGCGTCGCGACGTTCCCGACGGCATCGGCCGACTCGCGCGACAACTGATTCGTGTTGCCGACCAGGGCATCGGCCTCACCGGCGTTTTCCGCCACGTGCGCGACGCTGACATTGATTTCCTCGACCGTCGTCGTATTGCTCGAACTCTGATCGGCCAGTTCGCGAAACTCGTCGGCCAGACGGGTCAAAACATGATTGATGTCATGCACGCCCTGCGTCAGCGCCGCGGCTTCCTGGCTAATCCCGGCAAACATGCCGCGCAGGCTGTCGATGAAGGAATTGAAGTACTGCGCCGTTTCGGCGATTTCGTCCTTGCCCTGGATGTCGATGCGACGCGTCAGGTCGCCGCCGCCCTTGGCAATCTCCTGCAGCATGGTCTTCATGACATTCAACGGACGTGTGAAGCTGGCGGCGATATAGAACGACACTGCCACGGAGAGCGCGATGACGGCGAAGGCGACCAGCACCGTCATCCACATCAGGGCTTCCAGCCTGGAAAGGACTTCCCGCGCCGGCACATTGACCGCCAGGCTCCACGTCGTGCCAGGAATCGGCGCATAGGCAACATACCTGGACTCGCCATCAAACGAAAACGCGCCGAGTCCGCGCTCGCCAGCAACCATCTTGGCCGAGATCTCGCGCAACGACGGCGGCATCGACTGATCCGTCATTGCATTGACCTTCATGGCGAAATCGTTGCTTGGATGAAAAATGATGAGTCCGTCGCTCTGAACGACATAGGCATAGCCGGTCTCACCGGCCCTGATTTGCCCGACAAACCTGATGACATCGTCGAGCGTAACCGCGCCGCCAAGAATGCCAATCGCCTTTCCTGCACGAACGACGGGAGCGACGGCAACGACGACGGACTTGCCGTTGTCCTTGGCAACGACCGGATTGCTAAGCACTGCCTTGCCCCCCATCGCCTGCTTGAAATAGGGACGCTCGATCAGGTTTGCCCTCTGCCCGGTGGTGAAGCTCGCGTCACCATTCGCCAAGGCCATCATGAACGACTGGAACACGGTCATCCGCGCGGCCTCCGTCCGGAGATACGCCAAAGCCGATTCGCTGCTGACGTCGCTGACGAGGGGCGAGTTCGCCAGCAAGGACACCTCCCCCTTGCGTTCCGCCACCCACATGCCGATCTTTTCGGCATTGGCGTTGGCAAGCACCCCAAGATTGCCTTCCATCTCGCGAACGATAACCCCCCGCGCATACCAGTACCCGACCGTGCCGATAACGGCGGTCGATAGCAACACCAGGGCAACAATCGCGAATGTCAGTCTGGCCTTTATAGTGTTCATTCTGGGCCTCGCTAATAAGTCCGTACAGGTAAGAATTCAGGACTGGATTGAATACTCCGTGAATATCTATACAGCATTAGACAGGCAGATATTAAGCGACATCTCTCGAAAAAATCTGTGAAATAATGCCAGCCAATATCCGACGTACGTTATCGGATATTGGATGTATTTCCGATCAATCTCAGGATGTCTTCGCCGGCGTCGACGCCGGCATAGACTGCCGCCGCCGCTGGCGGATACCCGAAAGAGACCGCCCGGCGTCCTGCCCAACGCTGGAGGCAGCGCGCCCATGCAAAAACGCGATCCGCTCCGTGGCGGACCGCGTGGACTCAGCGCCGCGCCTTGCCGCTGATCGCCTCGATGTCGATGCGGACAACCGTCACCACGTCAAACTTGGCGGCGAGGTACTTCTCTCCCTCGGACATGAACTCGGGCGAATACTTCTCCAGGATGCCGACGAGCGCCTGGCGCTTTTCCTCGCCGTCAACGCGGCTCGCACGACCGGCAACGATCACGCTCTCATATTCGGTGGCGAACTGGCGCGGCAGCGTCCTGACCTTGCCGACGACGCAGAACGACACCTCGGGCCGGGCATCGAGATGCTCCAGCTTGCGCCCGACGGTGGCGCAATGAAAATAGACGGCATCGTCGCGGACGATGTAGCTGAGCGGCACGCCGTACGGCAGCCCGTCCGGGCCGACGGTGGACAGCACGCCATAAAGCCCTTCGGCCAGCACGGCGGCGGCCTCTCCGGTGCCGACCGTCCGGTCGGCCCGGCGCGGCGCCCGCGCCATGACATTTGCTTCACCGTTCATGACGTCCGCCTGCTTTCCTGATAGGCAAGGACGAGGCGATCGAGGAAACCGCACAGCGCCGCGTTCGCTTCGCTGAAATCATGGCGACGCAGGGCCTCCGCCGACTCGACGAAGCGGTGATGCTGCCAGGAGGGAAGCGCGGTCTCGGCGGCGATCAGGGCCTCGACCGCCTCTGGCGTGAATTCGAGATGGCATTGCAGGCCGACGACGAGCGGTGTGTACTCGACGATCTGGCGCGGACAGCCTTCGCTGGCGGCGATGATCGTCGCCGCCAGCGTCAGGCCCGGCATGTCGTTATGCCAGTGTCCGACCGCGAGCGTCGCGCCGAAGTGGCGGAATTTCTCGTTACGCAAACCATCGGCCGTCAGCGAGATCAGAAATTTGCCGATTTCCTTTTCCGGGCTCCGACCGACCGGCGCGCCGAGCGCCTCGCCGATCAACTGCGCGCCGAGGCAAACGCCGACGACCGCCTTGCCAGCGCCGATGCAGTCGGCGATCAGGCGTAGCTCGGCCGGCGCATTGAAATGTGGACATTCGGCCAGCGTCGTCGTCGGCGATTGCGGCCCGCCAAGCACGACAAGAAGATCGATTCCCGCCGGCGAAACCGGGAGCGGTTCGCCCAGATATACGCGCGACCAGGCGCTGGCAAAACCGCGCGACGCGACCCAATCCACAAACGCCCCCGGCGCCTCGAAAGCCTCATGAACGACAAAATGTACCAGCACGACACACGCTCCAGAAACGTCCCGACAAAGGGATCGAACGGCGGCTAAAATAGCATGGCACCGGACCCGTCGTAAGGTCCGGTTTTTGAATTTTGAATAGGCCGGTCATGAAACGCGCTGAACTTATCCTCGAACTCGGCGACGACGATACGCAGCCGCGCTATCTTCGTCTGGCGACAGCCTTGCTGGCCGCCATCGAGCGCGGCCGCCTGCGTCCGGGCGACCTGCTGCCAGGCACCCGTGCCCTCTCTACCCAGCTTGGGATGCACCGTAACACCGTCAATGCGGCGTTTCACGAACTCATTTTGCAAGGCTGGCTGGTCGCCGAAGCCTCGCGCGGCACCCGTGTCGCGCCCGACCTGCCCGCCCTCGGCAAGATGCCGGGAGCGCCACGCCGGACGACAGCGCCCGCCCCGGGCGAGCACGATACGGCGACGCCCCTGCGCGTCTCGGACGGCATCCCCGATTCACGCCTGCTACCCGCCGCCGATCTGGCCCGTGCCTTCCGCCGCGCGATCTCGGCCCCCATGCATGGCATCGCCGAAGGCTACGGCGACCCACGCGGAACGCCGGCGCTGCGCCACGCACTCGCCGGCTATCTTGGCCAGGAACGCGGCATCGCGGCGGGTCCGGACGACCTGATCGTCACACGCGGCAGCCAGATGGCGATCTACCTGGCGGCACGAGCGAGCGTCGCACCGGGACAGGCGATCGCCGTCGAAGACCCCGGCTATCCGCTCGCCTGGGCGGCGTTCCGCGCGACCGGCGCGCAGATCGTCGGTGTTCCAGTCGATGCTAACGGCATCGACGTCGCGGCGCTGGAAGCGCTGCTGGCAAAGCGTAACGATATCGGCGCCGTCTATGTCACCCCGCACCATCAATATCCGACGACGGCAACACTCGGCGCCGGCCGACGGTTGCACCTGCTCGAACTCGCCCGGCGGCACCGCCTGACCGTCATCGAGGACGACTACGACCACGAATACCGCTTCGCCGGCCGGCCGGTGTTGCCGCTGGCAGCGCGCACCGAAGCTGACGCGCCGGTCATTTACATCGGGTCCTTGTCCAAGCTGCTCTCGCCGACGATCCGGCTCGGCTACGCCGTGGCCCGCCCGGAGATCGTCGCGCGCATGGCCGAATACCGTAACGTCATTGACCGCCAGGGCGACGTGCCGCTCGAGACGGCCATGGCCGAACTGATCGCCGACGGCACGCTCGCGCGTCATGCGCGCAAGGCCCGGCGCATCTACGCAGCGCGGCGCGACCGCCTCGTTGATGCGCTGCGCAGACGGCTCGGCGATTCGCTGGTCGTCGACGCACCATCCGGCGGCCTCGCGGTCTGGACCCGGTTGCGCGGCGATGTTTCGGGCGACACCTGGCGCAGCGCTGCCGCCGACGTCGGCATCCACATCGCCGGCGGCACCGACTATGCGCTCGAGGCAAGCCGCGCCCCCAATGCTTTTCGCATCGGGTTTGCCAAGCTCGCCGACGACGAGATCGAGACGGTGGTCGAGCGCCTGGCAGCGGCTCGACCGGCCTAGCGCGACCCGGCGATCACCGCGACGACGTCGAGTGCCGCTACCGCGACCAGCGCCAGACAAGCGCCGAGATCGCCGTGAACGAAACAGAGCGACAGCGACAACGCCGTCGTGACGGCGATCGCCGCCAGCGTCCAGAACGCTTCGTGCCGGGAGGAAGAAAGTGTGCGTGCCATGATCGATTCTCCTGAAATAACATGATCGGGATGCACCGTCGGCCGGGGTACGTGTATATACTATTGCTTGTTTCAAATCATGGAAAAACAAGCGATCGCTCATGCGACAAGGTTAAGCAATATGACGTTCACCCAACTTGAAATTTTCGTCATGGTCGCCGAACTCGGCGGCTTCACCGCCGCCGCCGACAAGCTCGGCATCAGCCAGTCGGCCGTCTCCCACGCCCTGAAACAGCTCGAGCGCGAATGGGGCGTGACCCTGCTGTCACGCAACAAGGCCGGCATCGACCTGACCGAGATCGGCAAGCCGCTGCTCGTACGCGCCCGCGAGTTGCTCGGTATCGCCGAGGCGATGCGGCAGGAGATCTCGGCCGTGCGCGGCCTGCAGCGCGGCGTGCTGCGCATCGGTTCCTTCGGCCCCTCGTCCTCGCTCTTGCTGCTGCCGCAGATCCTCGAACGCTATCGCCAGCAGTATCCCGACATCGAGATCTTCGTCGACGAGGGCCCCGACGACGCCGTCGCCCAATGGATCGCCGAACGGCGCGTCGATGTCGGCTTTGTCGTGCTGCCGGACGAGCGTTTCGACACGCAACCGCTGATCGAGGACTACTTCGTCGCTGTACTGCCGGTCGGCCATCGGCTCGCGCGACAAACCCAACTACGTATTGCCGACCTCTGCGACGAGCCGTTCATCATGACGGCTGCCGGCGCCGCGGCACAGATCGAACCCTTGTTCGAGCGCGCCGGCGTGCGCCCGAAGATCAAGCACCGCTATTCGCAGATCCTGACGATCATCAAGATGGTCGAACATGGCGCCGGCGTCTCGATCATTTCGAGCCTCGCCCTCTCCGACCAGGTTATGGACCTCTGTCCCGGCGTCGTCAAGATTCCGCTGACGCCGGTGGCGCGCCGCTCGGTCGGCCTCGCCATCAACAACCTTGCCCAGGCCAGCCCGGCGGTCCTCGCTTTCATGAAGACGGCACGAACGCTGGCGTCGGCATCGGCACTCGGCCCGACGCCACGCACGCCGGGATCGCGCCGCCGCAGTTGAAAGCGCCCGCCGCCTCAGCACTCCGGCATCAGGAAGTCATGACGAATGCCTTCGCCGAGTTCATAGATGCGGTCCATGAAATCGGTGAGGAATTCGTGCAGACCGCCGGCCAGCACGTCGTCGATGCGGCCGTAGTGGATCTGTGAGTAGAGCCGGCCGGCAAGGCGTTCGGTCTCGGCCGATTGCGGATTGCGGATACCGTCGAGCGTCTTGACGACGCCGTGCAGACAGGCATGCAATGAGCGCGGCATGTCCGGGCGCAGGATCAGCAATTCGGCGACGCGCGCCGGGGTGATGACGTCGCGATAGACCTTGCGATAGACCTCGAAGGCTGACACCGAGCGCAGCAGCGCGCCCCACTGGTAGAAATCGCTGGCACCTTCCTCGCCATGTCCGCTGCCGAGCACATGGTATTTGACGTCGAGAATGCGGGCGGTGTTGTCGGCGCGCTCGAGGTAACCGCCGAGCCGGATAAAGCTCAAGGCCTCATCCTGCAGCATGGTGCCGAAGGTGACGCCGCGGATCACCGCCGCGCGCAGCTTGACCCACTCGAAGAAAGCGCCGATGCCGCCGGCCAGGATCGGCTCGATCTTCTGGTCGCGCACCTCGAGCCAGGTCATGTTGCAGCTTTCCCAGGTCTCCGAGGTCAGCGTGCCGCGCACCGCGTGGGCGTTCTCGCGCGCTGCGCGCAGGCAGCTGAAGATCGACGACAGGTTGTCCGGATCGAGCACCATGAAGCGCAGCACGTTCTCGGCATTGGCTTCGTCATAACGCGCGAAGAAGGCCTCGTCGAGGCTGTTCAGCGCCAGGATCGCGCCCCAGTTCTGATTTTCGGCGGCCAGCGGCTTCGGCACCAGCGACATCTGGTAGGTCACGTCAAGCAGGCGGGCGAGGTTCTCGGCGCGCTCGGTATAGCGCGACATCCAGTAGAGGTGGTCGGCGGTGCGGCTCAGCATGATGCGTTCTCCCGTCCGTTGTTTTCAAGCACCCAGGTATCCTTGGTGCCCCCGCCCTGCGACGAATTGACGACCAGCGAGCCTTCGCGCAGCGCGACCCGCGTCAGGCCGCCGGGCACCATGTCAATGTCCTTGCCCGAGAGGACGAAAGGCCGCAGGTCGAGGTGACGTGGCGCCACCCCTGACTCGACGAAGGTCGGGCAGGTCGACAGCGCCAGCGTCGGCTGGGCGATGTATTTTTCCGGCGCAGCGACGATGCGCGCGCGGAAGTCCTCGATCTGCTGACGCGTCGAGGCGGGCCCGACGAGCATGCCGTAGCCGCCAGCGCCATGCACTTCCTTGACGACCAACTCGGGCAGGTGGTCGAGCACGTAGCGGAGATCGTCGGGCTTGCGCAGCATGTAGGTCGGCACGTTGTTGAGCAGCGGTTCCTCGCCGAGATAGAAGCGGATCATGTCCGGCACATAGGGATAGATCGACTTGTCATCAGCAACGCCCGTGCCGATCGCGTTGGCGAGCGTCACGCGGCCGGCGCGGTAGGCCGAGAGCAGCCCCGGCACGCCAAGCATCGAATCCTTGCGGAAGGCGAGCGGATCGAGGAAATCGTCGTCGAGGCGACGGTAGATGACATCGACACGCTGCGGGCCGCGCGTCGTGCGCATGAAGACGGTGTCGCGATCGACGAACAGGTCGCGCCCCTCGACGAGTTCGACGCCCATCTGCTGTGCCAGGAAAGTGTGTTCAAAGTAGGCGCTGTTATAGACGCCGGGCGTCAGCAGCACGACGGTCGGGTCCTCGACGCCGGCCGGCGCCACCGTGCGCAGGTTCTCGAGCAACATGTCGGGATAATGCTGGACGGGTGCGATCTGATGGCGCGCGAACAGTTCGGGAAAGAGCCGCATCATCATCTTGCGGTCTTCGATCATGTAGGACACGCCCGACGGGACGCGCAGGTTGTCCTCCAGGACGTAAAACTCGCCCTCGCCGGCGCGCACGAGATCGACGCCGGTGATGTGCGAATAGATCCCGGCCGGCACGTCCACACCGATCATCTCGCGACGAAATTGCGCGTTATTCAGGATCTGCTCTTCGGGAATCAGCCCGGCGCGCAGGATTTCCTGGTCGTGGTAGATGTCGCCGAGAAAGGCGTTGAGCGCCTTGACGCGCTGGCGCAGGCCGCCCTGCAGGGCCTTCCACTCGTCGGCGGGAATGACGCGCGGAATGATGTCGAAGGGAATCAGGCGCTCCTTGCCGGCTTCCTCGCCATAGACCGCGAAGGTGATGCCGACGCGCCGAAAGGCGATGTCGGCTTCGGCGCGCTTGCGCTCGATCCGCTCGGCCGGGGTCCGCGCCAGCCATTCTTCATAGCCCCGGTAATGCGGACGGACGCTGCCGTCCGCCGCGTGCATTTCATCGAAAAATTTTTTCGTCATGGCCCTCACCGCTGCGAAGATGTCCATGACACTTCTAGCAGAAAGCGTACCAAAGGCGGACTGCCAGTATTGACCGGCTTTTACGGCGACAACGCAAGATCGATGCACCAAAAGCGGCCGCCCCGCACCCCGGCGGGGCGCGTCATGCCCGCATCATGGCAGCAAGCGTGTCGGTCTGGCGTCGCCCTACGGACTCTCGCCGATGCGGATCAGCGCCGCGCCAAAGGCATCCGAGCCAACCTGTCCCGAAAGCACGATCGTCTGCTGCAGCAAGGAGTTGCCCTGCGCATCGCGCAGACTCTTCAGGAACGGTCCTTCCTTGACCGCCCGCAGGCGCGAGAGATCGCGCGGCGTGTCGGTCAGCATCACCAGGATCGTGTCCTCGCCGACCGGGCCGCCGGCGGTGAAGGCCCAGCCCGGGCGCGGCAGGCGGCGCGTCTCGCCCGCCTTGATGGCGTTCTGCCCGTCGAGCGCATTCGGATAGAGCAGGTACAGGCTCTCGTTATCGGACCCGGCCATGACGAGATAGAGATAGCCGTCGCGATTGGCCGTGATCGACAGTTCGAAGGCATCGGCGCCGATCTTTAACGTGGACTTCGGCACATCGACGCGCAAGGCGCGCGCCGCGTCGCGCTGCATGTAGATTTCCTCAAGCACGCGGGCCGGCGTGGCGCTGACCACGGGCGGTGCCTGAACTGCGGGGACAACCGGGACCGCTGACACGGCGGAAGCGACCGCGACGGCAGGCGCAACCGGCGCCGGCTTGGCCTCGGCGGCGATCCAGCCCGGCACGAAATCGGCATTGCCGCCGATCACCATGTTCTGCCCGGTGATGCCCGGCCAGCTGACGAGATCCTTGTTCAGCCGGTTCTGTGCACATTGCGTCACCTCGCTGACCGTCACCGCGCCGCTGCCGTCGATGTCACGCGCCTCGCCGAACAGGCAGTCGCTCCAGGCCACCGTGGCGAAACCGCCCTGTTCGGGATTGTCGAAGGAGACCTCGTCGGGACGTGCCGCCGCGATATGCACGACGTTTTCCGGCGTGTTGCCCTGCTCGCGCATGACCAGCGCCAACGAGCGCGTCGAGAAGTTTGACGGCTTCGAACAGCTCTCGGGCGCGCCGACCGGCGTGAACTTCGGCGTCAGGCGACGGCCGTTGTACTGCAGCGAGCGGGTCGAGAACGGCGCCGTGGCGACCCCGCCGGAGAAGCAGGCGTCATAGAAGACGAACAGCTTGTCGGTCTTCTGCGCGAGGCGCTTGAGCATGCCGCCGAGTTCCTGGTTGCTGAGCGGACGCCCGTCACTGGCCAGCAAGCCCTCGACGCAATAATTCTGCGGACTGCTCGCGTCGAGCCAGCGGGTGCCGTGTCCCGAGTAATAGATGAAGACGCGGTCGCCGGCGGCGATACGACGTTCGAGTCCGGCGATGGCGGCACGGATCGCGTCCGCAGTCGCCTGTCCGTCCCGGAGATAGACGATGTTTTCATCGGGAACGGCCATCGCACGCGCCATCTTGCGCGCATTGGCGACGTCGAAACGAACGCCTTCGAGCATCGGGATTTCCTTCGGTCCGTACTGACCGATGGCGATGATCAGGGCATGGCGGCCGACACGCGGCGGCGGATTTCCCTGCGCCAGCGCGAAGACGGGGCAGAGCAGCGCGATGGCGGCGAGGACAACAATCAGGCGGTGCAATGTAATCTGCATGATCTTCTAACGCACGGTGACGATTCTGACGCGACGGTTCTCGCCAGCGTACGGGTCCTGTGGGAGCGCGAGGTCGCGCGATCCGCGCCCGAGCGCGAACAACTGCTGTTCGGCGATCCCGCGCTCGACCAGCCACTGGCGCACGGCGTCGGCGCGCTGCTGCGACAGCCGCATGTTGTAGGCATCGCCGCCCTTGGCATCGGTATGCCCTTCGATCAGAAACGAGTTGCCGCGCAGTTCCTGCGAGGCCAGCGCATTGGCGAGATTGCGCAGCACGAACTGGCTTTCCTGTGTGATCTTCGCCGAGTTGAACTCGAACAGGATCGAGAGCGAGATGCTGGGCCGCGCAGCCGGCGCGGCCACCGGCGCAGGCGAAGGTAGCGCCGCATTGCCGCCGGCAGGCGCGACGGGGACTTCCGGCGTCGCCTGCCCTGCCGCCGGCGCTTCTGCGGCACTCTCGGTCTTGATGACGTTGAGATTTCTGAACTGGATCCGTTGCTTCGGCACCAACGCGTTGATGATCTCGTCGGTTCCCGGCGCGGCGGCCGGCTGCGCCCAGGACGATGTCGCCAGGCACAAGAGTAGGACGGTGACGATGGATTTCATTCAAGCCTCATTCGGATTTGACATGCTGGATCATGAGCGCCGTCGAGGTGACATCGTTACGCTCGTAGTCGGAAGTACCGGAAAAACTCAGCTTGTTGTCGGGCTGGCTCAGGTTCTGCAGCGAGCGTGTCTTGATCACGCCCTTGGCCGCCGCCGCGACACGCGGATTCTGGCCCTCGCCACACGCCGGCAGGCGATTGCCGAATTCGGCCTTCAGCGCCTCCATGTCCGGACCGCCGGGCAAACAGGGGAAGAAATAGAGCCGGATCACCTCGACCCCGGGCCGGCCGACAAGCTTGATGCCGTGATCCGAGGGAATCCGGTTGGTCGCGCCGGGGAAAACCGTGTAGACGCCAAGATCGTTGATCTGCCCGCCCGGATCGATGTTTTCGAGACGCACTTGCCCGGGCAGGTTGGTGGCATAGCGAATGGCGAACACATCGCCGGTTTTCAGCGACGCCGTCGCCTCCTCGATCGGCAGGCTGCGCAACACATCGAAAGAATTCGGGTCGAGCTGGTCGATGGCATGGCCGACCGTCGGCACCAGCCGTTCGTTGGCGGGACCGCCTTCCGCTCCGCCGGCGAGGAGATTCTGTGACATATCGACGAGCGGCTTGAAGATGCCGTCGATCTCGTTCTTGAACACCTTCTGGAACATCATGCTGCCGATCTGCTGGACGACGAAGCCGAGCAAGGGCGCGAATTTCGGCTGCGGCGCCGCCGCTGCCCCGGTCGCCTCGCCCGGCGGCGGCGACTGGGCAAACGTCGGCGACGCCGGCGCAACCAGCGCCAATGCCAACAGCATCGATACCGCCCAACGGGCACGCGGGGCGCTGCCGCGGCGCCATGCCAAGAGCTTTTGTTCCGACTGACCGGAAATCATGCACCTTCTCCCTGTGTGCCGGCCTTCAACGCTGCGTCGAGGCCGATCCCGCACTCATGAATAAAGACAATCGTATCGATGGTGCGTCATCTCACTAACGCTAGCATGCGCATCGGTGTCTGGCAAACGAATCAGGACGCAAACGTCATGCTGGCGCCGAGGCGGGGATCAACCGGGAGAAATACGCACAAGCAGCCGGAAACGGGACGGGTTGATCCGTTAGGCTTCTTCGCAGGGCGTCACGGTCACCGCCACTTCCGGCTGATGCGCGTCGCCGCCGAGAATGACGCCGCGCAACGGCGACACATCGCCGAAATCGCGCCCCCAGGCAACGGTGATGTGCTCGCGGTCGGGCAGCACATTATTGGTCGGATCGAAATCCACCCAGATACCGCCGGAAACATCGGGACAGAACACCGATACCCAGGCATGCGAGGCATCGGCGCCAATCAGGCGCGGCTTGCCGGGCGGCGGCCGGGTCAGGAGATAGCCGCTGACATAGCGTGCCGACAGGCCGAGCGAGCGCAGGCAGGAAATCATCAGATGGGCGAAATCCTGGCAGACGCCGCGCCGCTGCTCGAGCACCGTCAGCACTGGCGTGGCTACCGTCGTCGCCTTGGCATCGTAGCGGAACTCCCGGAAGACCCGCCGCATCAGGTCGCGCACCGCGTCGAGCAGCGGCCGCCCGGGCGTGAAGCTTGGCGCGGCATAGGCGGCAAACTCGCGCTTGACCCGCGTATAGGGCGACTCGAACAAATAGACGCTGGCCTCGAGCGCGACCGGCAGCACCCCGTAGGTCAGGCGGTCGCGCACGGATTCCCATGCCGGTGCCGCGAAGGCCAGCGCGTCGAGCTGCCGCGACAGCACTTCGACGCGACTTTCGGCCCGCACCACGAGGCTGCCGTGCGGCGCCTCGATCGCGAACTGACGTACCGGATTACCGAAGCTGTCGACGCGCTCGCGATCGACGCCCGGCGTCGGCAAGATGACGATCTCATGGGCGAGACAGCGCTGCCACGGACAGGCGCGCGGCGTCAGGTGCAGCAACTGGCGCGACAGCGAGACCGGACTCTCGTAGTCGTAGCGGGTCTCGTGAATGACGTGGTAACGCGTGCTGTCCATGAGCTTCACGCTGCCAGGGTCGGCCGACCGACATCGCCGACGTGGGTGAAATAGCGCATCGCCAGCCGGTCGGACAAGCGGGCGGCATCCTGTGCGATGGCATCGAGCAGTTCGGCCAGGTCGGGACAATTGCCGCAGGCGGCGCAGGCGCCCGGATCGCGCAGCGCCGAACAATGCAGATCGAATTGCCGCAGTCTTTCGAGCCCGACCCGCAGGGTCTCACACTCGGATTCGCCACCGGGATGCGGCAACTCGCGCTGCAGGCGCTCGACATAGCGGACGAGGTTCGCCACCTGGAAAATCACCGCATGCGGGTTGGCATCGTCGAAGACGATCAGGTCGATCGCCGGCAGGAGTTCCGGTTGCGCCATGTAGCGCGAGCGGTAGGTGATGATGCTGTCGGCGAGTTCGAGCAGCCATTCGAGACAGCCTGGCTGCCGCGCCGACTCGAGGCGCAGGAAAGCGGAGATCGCATTGGCCAGGAAGACCAGCCGCTCGAGCCGGCGACCGATGATCAGAAAGCGCCAGCCGTCGTCGCGCGTCATGTCGTCCATGGCGAAACCGGCCAGTGCGGACGATGCAAGCAGCATCTGGTCGATGAAGGACATCGCCTCGCCAAGCGAGGGTTTGGCTTTGGCATAAGCCTGCAGCTGGTGCTGCAGGCGATTCAGGGCATGCCAGTTGTCGAGCGAGAAACGTTCGCGCACCTGGGCGCCGACCCAGAGCAGGCGGCGGATGTCGCCGGCCAGGCCGTCGCCCCACTCGGGCGCGCACAGCGCCGTCAGCAACTGCGCCTCGATCTCGCGCCGGCCCGGCGTCTTGCCCGCCACGGCCGGCAGCAACTGCAGCACCCGCCCGGTCTCGTAGGCCGAGCGCAAAGCGGCGAGATCCTCGTCGACACTGGCATCGACGAGCCGCGACAGGCCGACACGCAGGAGACGCGCCATGTCCTCGCAGCGCTCGGCATAGCGGCCGAACCAGAACAGGTTCTCGACGACGCGCGACGACAGGTTGCTGCCGCTGCGCACGAGATCGGCGCGCCCGATCGGCGGCTTGATCAGGCTCAGCGAATCGGGCGGCGCGTCGCTGAGCACCCAGGCGTCCTTGCTCGACCCGCCGCGCTGCATCGAGATGAAACGCGTCTGCGTCGCCGAAGTGACACGTGTCAGTCCGCCCGGCATTACCCGGTAGCCCTGCGGCGTCGCCGCCACATAGACACGCAGCGCGATGCCGCGCGGAATCAGCCGGCGCTCGTGCGGTGCGCTCCACGACGGCGCCTGAGAAAAGCGCACCAGTTCCTGCGCGACATAGGCCGTCGGCCGCGCCTGCAGGCGTTCGATCATCTCGGCGCGGGCAGCGCCGCGCAATTCGCTGCCGAACACCGGCTCCAGCCGCTGCGAAGGATAGGCGCCCTTGATGACGAGCCGGTCGAGGTGTTCGATGACGAACTCCAGCGCCGTCGGCTCGCCGCACCACCAGGTACCGACCGAGGGCATCGCCAGCGACTCGCCGAGCAGCTTCTCGCAGATGCCGGGCAGGAAACCCGGCAAGGCCGCCGATTCGAGCACGCCACTGCCGAGTGCGTTGGCGACCAGCACGGTACCGGCGCGCACCGCCTGCAACAGCCCCGGCACGCCAAGCGCCGAATCGCCGCGCAATTCGAGCGGATCGCAGAAATCGTCGTCGAGCCGGCGCAGGATCGCATGCACGCGCCGCAAGCCGGTCAGCGTCTTCAGATAGACGCGGTCGTCGCGCACCGTCAGATCCTGGCCTTCGACGAGCGGATAACCGAGATAGCGCGCCAGATAAGCGTGCTCGAAGTAGGTCTCGTTGTAAGGACCGGGCGTCAGCAGCACGACCAATGGCGCGCCGCCTGCCTCGTCCTTGCTCGCCCAGTGGGCCAGCCCTTCCTGCAGGGCGGCGAAGAAGCCGGCGAGATGACGGACGCCGAGTTCGCGGAATTTTTCCGGAAAGAGGCGCGAGACGATCAGACGGTTTTCCAGCGCATAACCGGCGCCCGAAGGCGCCTGCGTGCGGTCGGCGATCACCCACCACTGACCGTCGGGCGAACGCGCCAGATCGGCGGCATACAGGTGCAGCCAGATGTCATCGGGCGGACGCATCCCCTGGCACGGCCAGAGGAAACCGTTGTGACCATAGACGAGCGCCGCCGGCAGGTTGCCGTCGCGGAGCAGGCGCTGCTCGCCGTAGAGATCGCCGAGCAGCGCGTTGAAGAGCCGCGCACGCTGCGTCACCGCCGACGCGATGCCGCTCCACTCCTTCTGCGACAGGATCAGGGGCAGCGGATCGAGCTCCCACGGCCGGTCGGCGCCCTTGGGATCGGCATAGACGTTGTACGTGACACCGTTCTCAAGAATGCGGCGACGGACGAAATCGCGCTGATGGCGCATCTGTGCCGGCGTCGCGCTGTCGAGATGGTCGAAAAAGGCCTTCCATGACGGACGCAACTGACCGTTCTCGGCGAGCATCTCGTCGAAACGGTCGGTCTGGCGCGGATAATTCGCGAGCAGGGAGCGCGGCATGGAAGAGCGTCGGGGAAGCTTATGGGCGGCGCAAGTCTAGCGTAAACGGGAAGCTGGCGTTATGCACCGGTTCTGCCGCCTCGATGCGTCCCGGCGTATGGCCGAGCACCGTGAAGCGCGCCAGACGGCGTCCTTCGGCCTCATAGGCATTGACCGGATAACGCTCGAAATTGCGGCCGCCCGGATGCGCGACATGGTAAAGGCATCCGCCGAGCGAGCGCCGCGTCCAGGTATCGACGAGATCGAAGCTCAGCGGCGCCTGCACGCCGATTGTCGGATGCAGGCAGGACGCCGGCTGCCAGGCGCGGTAGCGCACGCCGGCGACAAACTCGGCGACGCTGCCGGTCGCCTGCAAGGGCACGGGCACACCGTTGCAGGTCAGCACATAGCGATCGCCTGCCATGCCAACGGCTTTGACCTGCACGCGCTCTACCGAGGAATCGACGTAACGCACGGTGCCGCCGATAGCGCCCTCCTCGCCCATCACATGCCAGGGTTCGAGTGCGTGGCGCACTTCGATTTCGATGCCCTGGACGGCAAAACCGCCATGACGCGGGAAACGGAACTCGAAATGCGGCGCGAACCAGTCGGGATGGAAAGCGTAGCCGGCATCGTTGAGCTCGAAGATGACGTCATTGAAGTCCTGTTGCACGAAATGCGGCAGCATGAAGCGGTCATGCAGTTCGGTACCCCAGCGCACCAGCCGCGGCGGCGCATACGGCGTCTTCCAGAACCGCGCGATCAGCGCCCGCAACAGCAACTGCTGCGCCAGCGACATGCGCGCGTGCGGCGGCATCTCGAAGGCGCGCATCTCCAGGAGGCCGAGCCGGCCGCTGGCGCTGTCGGGCGAATAGAGCTTGTCGATGCAGAATTCGGCTCGGTGCGTGTTGCCGGTGGCATCGACGAGCAGATGACGCAGCAGCCGGTCGATCAGCCACGGCGGCACCTCGGTCCCGACCGGCGGCAACTGCCGGAAGGCGATCTCCAGTTCATAGACCGCATCATTGCGCGCCTCGTCGATGCGCGGCGCCTGGCTGGTCGGGCCGATGAACAGGCCCGAGAAAAGATACGACAAGGATGGATGGTTATGCCAGTAGGAAATCAGGCTGCGCAACAGATCGGGCCGGCGCAGGAAGGGTGAATCGAGCGGCGTCGCCGCGCCGAGCACGAAATGATTGCCGCCGCCGGTGCCGGTATGGCGCCCGTCGAGCATGAACTTCTCGGTCGACAGCCGGGACAGGCGCGCCGATTCGTACAGATGCGTGCTGCGCTCGACGAGTTCGGCCCAGTCGGCGCACGGCTGGATATTGACCTCGATGACGCCGGGATCGGGCGTGACGCTGAATTTTTCCAGCCGGGCATCGCGCGGCGGTTCGTAGCCTTCGAGGATCACCGGCGCGCACAGCGCCTGCGCCGTCGCTTCGACGGCGGCGACAAGTTCGAGATAGTCCTCGAGACAGGACGTCGGCGGCATGAAGATGTAGAGCACGCCGTCGCGCGCCTGCGCCGACATGGCCGTGCGCGTGATCCAGCCGGCCGACTCGTGCTGCTGCGGCCAGCGCTCGAACGCCGCCGCGCCGGCCGTCGCAAAGCTGCCGCTGGCGCTCTTGCCATCCGCATCGAGGGGCAGCGCACCTTCGGCCAGCGCGCGCTCGTCGAGTGTCGTGCGTATCTCATGATAGGCGCGCAGCGGCGGCACTGCCTGCGTCGGATCGGGCGTATTGACATACGGGTATTCGGCACGGGCGACCCACGGCTGCGAATCGAGCGGCAGGCGGTAGCCGACCGGCGAATCGCCGGGAATCAGGTAACAGCGCTCGGTGCGCAGGAACCACGGCCCGGTCTGCCAGCGACCGCGCACGAAACTGCGCGCGATCGGCAGCACATGCCCGACGACGGCGTCGAGTCCCTGCGTGAACACCCGGGCCAGACGCTCGCGTTCGAGCGGATCGTCCAGGCGCGCATCGAAAGGATCGACATTGACCGGCAGGCGACGCTCGCGCCACAGAAAGTAGAACGCGTCCTCGTAGGCCGGAAACACGTACTGAGCATCGAGATCGAGCCGCTCGGCAACACCGCGCAGGAAGCGCCCGGCGAGATCGGCGTCGGCGCCGTAATCCTGCGTCTCGTCGGCGATCAGCGCAGGATTCTTCCAGACCGGTTCGCCGTCCTTGCGCCAGAAGCAATTGAGCGCCCAGCGCGGCAACTGCTCACCCGGATACCACTTGCCCTGGCCGAAATGCGCGAGCCCCTGCGGCGCATATTTTTCGCGCAGGCGGTGGAAGAGATCGGCGGCGCGCGTGCGTTTGGTCGGACCGAGCGCCTCGGTATTCCACTCGGCGCCGTCGGGATCGTCGATCGAAATGAAGGTCGGCTCGCCGCCCATCGTCAGGCGCACATCGCCGGCAGCGAGTTCGGCATCGATGCGCTGCCCGAGCCCATCGATGGCGGCCCACTGCGCATCGGTATAGGGCTTGGTCACGCGCGGCGTCTCGGCAACCCGCTCGACCGACATGGTATGCGAGAACTCGCATTCGCATTCATCGGAAAACCCGGTGATCGGCGCCGCCGACGACGGCTCCGGCGAACACGCGATCGGAATATGCCCTTCGCCGGCGAGGAGCCCCGACGTCGGGTCGAGGCCGATCCAGCCGGCGCCGGGAAGATAGACCTCGCACCAGGCATGCAGGTCGGTAAAGTCGCGCTCTGCCCCCGACGGTCCGTCGAGCGACTTGACGTCGGGAACGAGCTGGATCAGGTAGCCCGAGACGAAACGCGCGGCGAGGCCCAGATGCCGCAACACCTGCACCAGCAGCCAGGCCGAGTCGCGGCAGGAGCCCGACGCCTTGACCAGCGTCTCGCCCGGCGTCTGCACACCCGGCTCCATGCGGATCACGTAGCCGATGGCGTGTTGCACACGCTGGTTGAGCGCGACGAGAAAATCGACGCTCGCCTGCGGCGTGCGCGGGATGCCATCGACAAAGGCCTGGAAGAGCGGTGTCGCCGGCAGCTTTTCGAGAAAAGGCAGCAGCTCGTGACGCAGCGCCGGCGCGTAGGAAAACGGGAATTGCTCGGCCCCCGGTTCGAGAAAGAAATCGAAGGGATTGATCACCGACAACTCGGCAACAAGATCAACCTCGACCTTGAACTCGCGCGTTTTTTCGGGGAACACGAGGCGGGCGAGATAGTTCGACTGCGGGTCCTGCTGCCAGTTGATGAAATGCTGTTCAGGTGTCACCTTCAGTGCATAACTGATGATCGGCGTGCGCGCATGCGGCGCCGGACGCAGGCGCACTACCTGGGGCGACAGGCTGACCGGACGGTCGTAACGATAGTGCGTGACGTGGTTGAGGGCGACGTGAATCGACACGATGAGGCTCCGCGCGGTGAGAACGAATGCATATGAGCAAGAGCCGGGCCAAGGACCGGCTGCCGGCCTCCGACGGCCCACCGGCGCGGGTCGCCCGCGATAAACCGAAGACGCCCGCACCAGGAGCGTGCGGGCGCTTCACCGGGGCGCACCAAAGGGGCGAGGGCCGCCCGCGTCCGCCCGCACCTGGCGGACGTACCAACCGGAAATCCCGGCAAGGGATACGGCGCCGGATTCCGGCTGCCGAAACTGCCGAAACGCCGACCGGCACCGACCACTCATTGTCATATTTCACATTCGTACAAACGGGATATTCCTCTCCACGCACGCCCATCGCAAGCAAATTGGCATTTATAACAACAGGATATGCAGTCATTCGTCACAACGCTGCGCGGGATTATGTGAATTAGTTGGCAATCAAAAATCGACACTTGGTCCAGACTGCCGTTGTTGGCGACGCACTCTCCACACCCCTTTTGCTGATCACTCAGCGGTGCGTCGCCTTTTTTTCGTCCGTACGGAGGAAAAATGCGACAGCCGACGCCACCGAACACCCTTCACCGCAAATTCGCCGTTCGAACAATGACAATTGTCGCGGCCACATTGCTCTCGAACGGATGCGCTTCCGTCGACCTTGCCGAACGCTCATACGACACGACATCGTTCTATTTCGTCCAACGACCGAACGACCGCGCCCGGCACCCGGACCGCTACTTCTCCCATGAATACGCCTACCTGAACAGACGACGCGGAGACCGAGCCAACAACACGCGCCCGCAACAGCTGCTCGGTCTGACGATGTCCGGCGGCGGCATCCGTTCGGCCGCTTTTCATCAGGGGCTGCTTGCCGGACTGCATTCCGTCCGGATGAAGGAGCACACCTTGCTGGAGCACATCGACTACATCTCGTCCGTCAGCGGCGGCAGCTGGGCCAATGGTTTTTACTGGAGCAACGGCGCCGATGACGATCAGGTATTTCGTTGTCTTGACGACTTGGCCGCCACGGGGGCCGCCGCTCCCGGATGCAGCGGCCCGCTCGCCGGCTTGCGCGACCGGCAGGTGCTTCGCTGGGCGCCCATCAACGAGGACGGCAGGATCGAAGAACGCAAACTGATGTGGGAAGAGGACATCGTCGAGTCGTATCTCGGCGACTGCAATTTCACCTTCGGCGAACGCAATCCAAACGACATCAAAAGGAAATGCGCCGAAAAAAGTCATCAACGCCCTTACCCGATCTTCAATTCGACCCATTCAGCCACGAAGGAAGCGTCGAGCCATGAACAGTTTCCTTTCGAGAGCACGCCGGATTACCAGGGCAGCCTGATCGACGACGAGTCCACCGGCTTTTTCCTGCGTTCCGGCGACACTCGCTTCCTGTGGCAACACATCAACTGGCAACGCTCCATTTTCGGCGGCGAGAGGGACATTCCGGGATCGACCCTTTCCCTGATGCTGGCGCATTCTTCGGGCGTCGTCGGGGCCGGTGCGCCCTTCCTTCTGCAATATGACTTTCGCCTGCGCTTTCGCGAAGACGACGGCAGCAAGGCGGCAATAGTGGGAACGCGCCCCGTCTACCACCTGACCGACGGCGGCAAATCGGACAATCTCGGCTTGCTGCCTCTGCTTGAACGCGGCGTCGATACCATCGTCGTTTCGCAGATCGGCAAGGAACAGCGCAACGACGCCCCCCGGGCGCAGGGCGACTTCGGCGACCTGATCCTCGCCGCGCGCCAGGCGGACAAGCTGCTGGGATGCAGATTCCGGTCGGATTGGCCCCGCGCCGGCCTGGCGCCGGTAACGACGACGGGATATGACCGCCCGCACGCACGGGGCCGGCTCGTCCTCATTCGCCCGACGCTCGAAAATGTCGCGGACTTCATGGCGCAACTTCGACACCACCATCCCGCACTCCACCGCGAAGTCATCGAAATCGATGCCGATGATGACGACGACGATCGTTTCCCGGAAACGCCGACCTTCCGCATGCGCTATCCGTCGGCATTGATCCGCGCGTATTACCTGCTTGGCCGCTACCTCGCCGAAACGGCGGTGGCTGAAGCTCTCCGCGACTGAAACCGGCCGCGCCAGGTTACGGGCGCTGGATGCCCCTGTCCTGACGACCGCCGCGCGCCATTGCCGGCCGGGGACTGGCTGCCGCGCCGACACGGCAATGCCAATCTCCCGGAGCGGCAGCAACGCCGCGTCTCCGTTTTCCGCCTTACCACGCAATGTCGCGGTAAGATTCGCCCCATGCCAAGCGCCGATCTCAACGCCATTGTCCTGACCCTGCAGCTCGCCGGGCTGAGTACGCTGCTCCTCCTGCTGTTGGCGACGCCGCTCGCCTGGTGGCTGGCGCGCACGCACAGCCCGCTCAAGGGCGTCATCGGCGCCACCGTGACGCTGCCGCTGATCCTGCCGCCGACGGTGCTCGGCTTCTACCTGCTTGTCCTGCTCGGACCGAACGGCCCCGGCGGCTGGCTTACCGAATCGCTCGGACTGGGCCTGCTGCCCTTCACTTTTCCCGGCCTGGTCGTCGCCTCGATGATCTATTCGCTTCCCTTCGTCGTGCAACCGCTGCAACAGGCATTCGCGGCGATCGGCCCGCGCCCGCTCGAAGCAGCCGCAACATTGCGCGCGACACCGCTCGACGCCTTCTTCAGCGTCGTCGTGCCGCTGGCCCGGCCGGGTTTCGTCACCGCCGCCATCCTCGGCTTCGCCCATACGATCGGCGAATTCGGCGTCGTGCTGATGATCGGCGGCAATATCCCGGGCAAGACGCAGGTGCTGTCAATGGCCATCTACAACCACGTCGAGGCCATGGAATATGCCGATGCACATACCCTGGCCGGCGGCATGCTCGTCTTCTCGTTCGTCATCCTGCTGCTCCTCAACCGCATGCAGCGGAGGCATGACGCATGAGCCTCGACGTCCGTCTGCAGCTCGACTATGCCGGTTTCGCGCTCGACCTCGATCTGGCGCTGCCCGGGCGCGGCGTAACCGCACTGTTCGGCCATTCCGGCTCGGGCAAGACCACTTGCCTGCGCGCCATCGCCGGCCTCGAACCCGCCGTCCGCGGCCGCGTCGTCATCAACGACGACTGCTGGCAGGATGATGCCCAGAACATTTTCACCCCGACGCACAGGCGTCCGCTCGGCTACGTCTTCCAGGACGCCGCGCTTTTTCCGCACCTCTCGGTGCGCGACAATCTCGACTACGGCCGGCGTCGCATCGCCGCCAGCGAACGGCAGATCTCCGCCGAGACCATCATCGAACTGCTCGGCATCGGCGGCCTGCTCGACCGCCGCCCGGCCCGGCTCTCGGGCGGCGAAAAGAGCCGCGTCGCAATGGCGCGCGCGCTGCTCACACGCCCGCGCCTGCTGCTCATGGATGAGCCGCTGGCAGCGCTCGACCACGATCGCAAGCAGGAGATCCTGCCTTACCTCGAACGCCTGCACGATGAACTCGAGATTCCGATCCTGTACGTCAGCCACGCCCCCGACGAGGTCGCCCGTCTCGCCGACCATCTGGTCGTCATGGACGCCGGAAAAGCACTGGCCGCCGGTCCGCTCGGCGAGACGCTGGCGCGGATCGACCTGCCGATCCGCCTCGGCGAGGATACCGGCGTCGTCATTGACGCTGTCATCGACGCGCGCGACGACCCCTGGCAACTCGCCCGTGCCGCGTTCCCCGGCGGCCATCTCTGGGCGCGCGACGGCGGCCACGCGCGCGGCCAGCGGGTGCGGGTGCGCGTGCTCGCCCGCGACGTCAGCATCGCCCACGACGCCCCGACCCATACCAGCATCCAGAACGCATTGCCGGCGACCGTCGTCGCCCTCGGCGACGACACGCATCCGGCGCTGACGCTGGTGCGCCTCGACGTCGGCCAAACACCGCTGATCGCACGTCTGACGCGCCGCTCGGCCCACCAGCTCGGGCTCTGCCCGGGCATGACTGTCTGGGCGCTGGTCAAGGCCGTCGCCCTGATCGGATAGACACCGATGAATGCCACCATCGACACGGCAACGGACGAAGACCTCGAACCGATGGCCGACCTGCTCGCCGAACTTTTCACGCTCGAAAGCGATTTCCAGCCCGACCGCGACAAGCAGCTCGCCGGGCTGTACACGATCCTCGACAACCCGGCCGTCGGCCAGCTCTTCGTGCTGCGTATCAACGGACAGGTTGCGGGCATGGCCAATGCACTATTCACCGTCAGCACCGCCGAGGGCTGCCGGGTCGTCCTGCTCGAAGACGTTGTCATCCATGCCGCCTGGCGCGGACGCGGTTTCGGCCGCCGCATCGTAGAGCATGTACTGGACTGGGCAGCGGCGGCCGGCCTGCCGCGCATCACGCTGCTCGCCGACAAGGATAACCGCAAGGCGCTCTCCTTCTACGAACACCTGGGCTTCGAATACTCGGCGATGCGCGTGTTGCGCAAGACCTTGCCGCAGCGCGTGTAAAACGTTCCGGGTCGGCCCGTACCGACCGGATCGCAGGCGACAGCATCGGTAACATCCCTCTCAGCCCGACGCGACCGACAAGTTGACATTACGTTAAATATTTAACAAAATGAAAACATGACATCGCAAACCTCCGACCACGATTACGTCCTCGCCCAACTCCGTCACATCGCGCACGGACTCGGCGAAACGCTGGCGCCTTTCTGCGAAGTCGTCGTGCATGACCTCACCGAGCAGGACCACGCCATCGTCGCCATCCACAATAATCTCTCGGGCCGCGACATCGGCGACCCGATGACCGAACTCGGTGGCCAGCGCGTCTCACATCCGGAAACGCCCGAGGTCATCGCCAATTACCCGAACCGCTTCCCCGACGGACGCCAGGCCAAGAGCACCTCGATCGGCATCCGCGACCGCGAGGGCCGTTACATCGCGGCGCTGTGTCTCAACGTCGACCTCACCGTCTTCCAGAACCTGCAGAACGTCCTCAACCGCTTCGGCATGACAGCGGCAACTGCCGACATCAGCGAGTCGCTGGCGCCGGTCGGCACGCAGGCACTGCTCGAGCACATCGATGCCTTCGCCGCCCGCCGTTCGACGACGCCGCGCGCGCTCAAGGCCGACGAACGCCGCGCGCTCCTGCGCGAACTCAAGGACAACGGCCTGCTCGACATGCGCCGTGCCATCGATACCGTCGCCCAGCACCTTGGCATCTCCCGAACGACGCTCTACCTCGACACCCGCAAGCTTGCCCCCTGAACCGCCGGCCGAACAGGACAACACATGCCCAAAAACGCCCAACTGCTGCTGCTCGACACGCGTCAGGTCGCCGCCCTGCTCAATCACGACAGGGTCATTGACGCCGTTGCCGACGCCTTCAAGCTGCACAGCGCGAGCGCCGGGCGCATTTTCCCGGTCGTGCGCGAAGGACTCGACACCGGCGCCGTCTTCGGCATCAAATCCGGCGACATCGGCAGTCGCGGCGTCCTCGGTTTCAAGGCGGCCGGGTTCTGGCCGAAGAACCGCGCCCTCGGCGCCGAACCGCACCAGGCGACGATCCTGCTCATCGACCCCGAAAGCGGCCGGCCGCATTGCGTCATCGACGGCAATATCGTCACCACGTTGCGCACCGGCGCCGCCGGCGCGCTCGGACTACGCCTGTTCGCGCGACCCGACAGCCGCACGCTCTGCATCTTCGGCAGCGGCGTGCAGGCCCAGATCCAGACGCGTTTCGCGCTGCGTGTACTGCCGACGCTGCGCCATGTCATTCATGTCAGCCGCGACGGCCGCCCGTCCGCCGATTTCGAGGCGGCGCTGGCCGCCGACCTGAAAACCGCCAACGCGACGCTGGCCCACAGCGCCGATGCCGACGCCGCCGTCACTGGCAGTGACATCGTCATTACCGCCACGCCCGGCCGCAAGGCGCTGTTCAATGCCGAAGCGGTCCGTCCCGGTACGCACATCAACGCCGTCGGCGCCGATACGCAGGGCAAGCGCGAACTGCCCGACGGCCTGCTCGCCCGCACCCGGATCTTCGTTGACGACGTGACCCAGGCCCGCCAGATCGGCGAATGCCAGTGGGCGCCCGACCTCGCCGTCACAGCGATCGGCGACCTGCTCACCGGCACGACGACCTTCACCCGCCATGCTGACGACATCACTGTCTTCGACATGACCGGCATCGCGCTGCAAGACCTGACGGTCGCCCATCTGCTGCTGCAGGAAGCGGAAGCGACGGGCGCCGGCACGCGCATCGACTGGCCCTGGTAAAGACCATCAGACACACTCAAACACCATTTCGCGAAAGGAAGACGACCATGCCGACCCCGCCGACCTATGAAGACGTACTTGCCGCAGCACGCCGCCTCGACGGCCACGCCCACCGCACGCCGGTGATGACTTCGCGCACGATGAACAGCGAAACCGGCGCGCAGATCTTCTTCAAGTGCGAGAACCTGCAGCGCATGGGCGCCTTCAAGTTCCGCGGCGCCTTCAACGCGTTGTCGAAGTTCGACGTGCGCCAGCGCCAGGCCGGGGTCGTCACTTACTCGTCGGGCAACCACGCCCAGGCGATCGCGCTCTCGGGCGCCCTGCTCAACATTCCGGCGACGATCATCATGCCGAACGACGCTCCGGCGGCGAAGATGGCGGCGACACGCGGCTACGGCGGCAAGGTCATCACCTATGACCGCTACACCGAGGACCGCGAGAAGATCGGCAACGATCTCGCACAACAATACGGCCTGACGCTGATCCCGCCCTACGACCATCCCGATGTCATCAGCGGCCAGGGAACTGCGGCGAAGGAGCTGATCGAGGAAGTCGGTGAACTCGACGCGCTCTTCGTCCCGCTCGGCGGCGGCGGCCTGCTCTCGGGTTCGATTCTTTCAGCCCGTGCGCTCTCGCCGACCTGCAAGATCTACGGTGTCGAACCCGAGGCCGGCAACGACGGCCAGCAATCGCTCCGCAGCGGCGCGATCGTGCACATCGAGACGCCGAAGACGATCGCCGACGGCGCGCAGACGCAGCATCTCGGCGCCCACACCTTCGAGATCATCCGGCGCGAGGTCGATGACATCGTCACCGCCTCGGACGCGCAACTCGTCGACACCATGCGCTTCTTCGCCGAACGCATGAAGCTGATCGTCGAACCGACCGGCTGCCTGGGCGCTGCCGCGGCGCGGGCACTGGCCGGAGAACTCCGCGGCAAGCGCATCGGCGTCATCCTCAGCGGCGGCAACGTCGATATCGACCGCCTGTGCGCGCTGTTCGGCGCCTGATCCGCAACCTTTTGCCAGCAAAGACAACGTCATGACGTCACTCGCCTCGCTTGACACTCCCGCCGCCATCATCGATCGCCGCCGCATGCAGGCCAACATCGCGCGCATGCAGCAGCGCATGAACGCGCTCGGCGTGCGCTTCCGCCCGCACGTCAAGACCAGCAAGTGCCTGCCGGTCGTGCAGACCCAGATTGCTGCCGGCGCGCAGGGCATCACCGTGTCGACGCTGAAGGAGGCGGAGCAGTTTTTCGCGGCCGGCATCGACGACATCCTCTACGCCGTCGGCATTACGCCGGACAAGCTCGGCAAGGTCATGACGCTGCGCCGGCGCGGCTGCCGGCTGAAGATCATCACCGACAACGTTGAATCGGCCGAAGCGATCGCCGCTTTTGGCAAGGCGCAAGACGAGGTCTTCGAAGTCTGGATCGAAATCGACTGCGACGGCCACCGCTCGGGCATCAAGCCCGACGACGACGCGCTGCTGCTCGGCGTGGCCAGCGCACTCAAGGACGGCGGCATGACGATCGGCGGTGTCATCACCCACGCCGGATCCAGCTACGAGCTCGACACGCCGGCGGCGCTCGAAGCGATGGCCGAGCAGGAACGCGCCGGTTGCGTCGCCGCCGCCGACTGCCTGCGCCGGGCCGGCTTCGCCTGCCCCGGCGTCAGTGTCGGTTCGACGCCGACCGCCCTGCATGCCCGGCATCTCGACGGCGTCACCGAAGTCCGCGCCGGCGTCTATGTTTTCTTTGACCTCGTCATGCACAACGTCGGTGTCTGCCGCCGCGACGAGATCGCGCTCAGCGTCCTCACCACGGTCATCGGTCACCAGCGCGAAAAAGGCTGGGCCATCGTCGATGCCGGCTGGATGGCAATGAGCCGTGACCGCGGCACGGCAAAGCAGAAACACGACTACGGTTTCGGTCTCGTCTGCGACACCGACGGCACCGAACTGGAGGGCTACGTCATGACCGGCGCCAACCAGGAACACGGCATCGTCGCGCTCGAACGGGGTCTCGACGCCGACATCGCCACACGCTTCCCGGTCGGCACCCGCCTGCGCATCCTGCCCAACCATGCCTGTGCCACCGGGGCGCAATTCCCGGAATACCAGGCCATCGATGCCGGTGGCATCACTTCCTGGTCGCGCTTCTACGGATGGTAAGTGTTCGGGCGCTGCACAAGACGGATTGACGCGGCGACTGCCAATACAACGTCGCGAATGGCCTGAACAGCCTGTGTTCCCTCAGGCCACGGAAACGATACGGACCGGCCCCGGCGCCCGCTGCGCGGCCGCGACCACCCGGTTGCGCCCGGTCGCCTTGGCCTGATACAGCGCGGCATCCGAAACGGCGAGAAGTTCGGACATGCGCTCATGACGGACGGTACGTTCCGCCACACCGATGCTGACCGAAACGCTCAAGGGCCCGCTCGGCGACGGAATCGTGGTGCGCTCCACCGCCACGCGCAGACGCTCGGCAACCGCCAGCGCCTGCTCCATCCCGGTCTCCGGCAACAAGGCGACGAATTCCTCGCCGCCATGACGGCACCAGATGTCGGTCGTCCGCAAGGCGGCCTGGGCGGATTTCGAGACCTGCATCAGCGCGGCGTCGCCCGTCGGATGACCGTGCAGGTCGTTGAACGACTTGAAGTGATCGATATCGACCGACAGAATCGACAAGGCTGAACCATGGCGCTGGCTACGCGACCACTCCTTGTCGGCGAACTCGGCAAAGGCGCGGCGGTTGTAAGCGCCCGTCAATGCATCGCGGCGGGCCTGCGCCTCGATTTCCTCCTGAAGCCGCTGCGACGTATGCAAAGTCAATAACACCGTCACCATCGGGATGCAGATGAGCGAGGTCAGGATCCAGAACAGGCGCGGCAGGGTCGACGAAAAGGAAAAGGTCAGGCCGAAGACGCCGCCCGCCACGCGCCAGGCGCAGACGAGCGAGAGCAGGATGAAGATGCCGCCGATCAGGCGGAACGTGTGGTTGCCGCTGGCGGTTTTCGCCATCAGGCAGACGTAGGCGGTGTACAGGTAGAACGTCAGAATCGCCGCATTGTGGATGATGACGCTGACCGGATAATTCGGATCCCCGAGGACGAACCAGGCCAGGGCTGCGTTGGCAAGAATGCAGATGGTCGCGCCAGCCCGCACCGGTGGCACCCGTCCGGCCGCTTTGACGATACCGATGTTGAACAGCATCATCCCCGGCAGCAGGAATAGATTCGATGCGATCTCGCTCAGGGCCAGCGGCACCTGGTTGCGCAGGGAGAAGAGGAACAGGCCGATGGCGAACAGCAGGGAACCGATCGCCCAGTCCTTGGCCGGCGGATAATTGCGCTGCACACTCCACAGATAGAAGAGGACGATCGTCTGCCCGATATTGATCCCGACATAGATCAATACCATCGTGCGGATATCGAGGACTGGAGACATCAGTGGCACCGGCGGAGTAAAGAAGTCAGTTTATATCCTGGAGCGCAGGCGTGGAATCCCGGAGGCCCAAAAAAGCAAAGCCGGTCACAAACCATCAGGCAGGGGTTTCCGCCGGGGTGATACTCACACGCTTGAGCACGCAAGCAACGCTTGATTGCACCTCCCGATAGCAGGGACTGCTGATCGCCCGCCACCAAGAAAGTTCAGCAGGCCATCACATCGATGCGCGCGCGATGGAAGTCGCCATGTTGTAGGACATAAGCATCAAATCGGCAATCCGGTGTTATCATCTCCCCGCCGACGCCGAAATGAGCCCAAGGCCGCAGCCTCGGATCAATGCCAGATCTTTTCCCCGTGTGACGGTGCCGGCCTGAGCATCAGGCCCCGATACGGCACCCGACCCATTCCTTGACTGAATTACGGATAACTCATGGCCTCCTGTTGTGCTTGGATGAACGTCAGCCTGCTTTGCCTGGGACTCGCATCATGCTCAACCATGAGCCCGAAAGAATGCCAGACGGCCAACTGGCACGATGTCGGGCAGGCCGACGGATTGCTCGGAAAAAACCTGGGATACCTGAACCAGCGCCGAAGCGACTGTGCCGAAGCGAACGTCCAGATCGACCAGGCCGCCTATCTGAAGGGACGCGAACAAGGCCTGAAGAACTATTGCCAGTTGGGCAATGCCGCATTGATCGGCTTGCGCGGCGAAGTTTACGAAGGGGTATGTCCTCCGGCGATTGATCCCGAATTCCGCCGCAGATACGGCATTGGCTTGGACATCCATCGTTTTCAGGATGAGATCGCCAGACTTCAGCATCGCCTCGCTTCACTGGAAGAGCGTTTCCGGAGAAATCAATACGAATTCGAGCAGCGTCTGGGGTCTCGCGGAAAGAATGAAGATCACCAGCGCCTGTACCGGGATTTCCAGCGTGAGCAAGACCGGATTCGCGATGAGCAAGGCGTGCTTGCGGCCAACCTGCAATGGAACCAGAACCAGCTGATCAATGCCGAGCGGGTACTGCAAAGCCTGCGCTGATTGATTGACCGCCCGTTTCTCCCGTTGATTCCGCCACGGGGCACGGGACGCGTTTCGACACAGAGCGCAGGCGCAAAATGAAAATGGCCGGTCTGGATTCAGCACCGGCCATTTGTCCTCAACATCGACTGCAACACGGGAGCACCGGACCGGCCACGCCATCGGCGCGGCGGCCGTGCCGCGCTCAGGCCTCGGCGAGGGCCTGGATCGCGGTCAGCGCGATCGTATAGACGATGTCATCGACGAGCGCGCCGCGCGAGAGATCGTTCACCGGCTTGCGCAGGCCCTGCAGCATCGGGCCGACCGACACGACGTTGGCCGAGCGCTGCACCGCCTTGTAGGTGGTATTGCCGGTATTGAGATCGGGGAAGACGAAAACCGTCGCACGGCCCTTGAGCGGGCTGTTCGGCGCCTTCTGGCGGGCGACGTCGACGACGCTGGCGGCGTCGTACTGGATCGGCCCGTCGACAATCAGCTCCGGCCGGCGTGCGCGGACGATCTCGGTCGCCGCCCGTACCTTGTCGACGTCGTCGCCGGTCCCCGACACGCCGGTCGAATACGAGATCATCGCGACGCGCGGTTCGATGCCGAACGCCGCCGCCGATCCTGCCGACTGCAGCGCGATCTCGGCCAGTTCCTCGGCGCTCGGGTTGGGATTGATGGCGCAGTCGCCATAGACCAGCACCTGGTCGGGCATCAGCATGAAGAACACGCTCGAAACGATGCTCGATCCCGGCGTCGTCTTGATCAGTTGCAGCGCCGGACGCACCGTCGACGCGGTCGTATGGACCGCGCCGGAGACGAGGCCATCCACGTGCTGCTCGGCCAGCATCATCGTGCCGAGTACGACATTGTCCTCAAGCATGGCCTCGGCCTGCGGCGCCGTCAGCCCCTTGGATTTGCGCAGGGCGACCATCGGTGCGATGTAGTCCTTGCGGATCGTCGCCGGATCGAGGATTTCGAGCAGCGGATGCGCCGTCGGCAGGTCGATGCCATGCGTCAGCGCGATGCTGCGGATCTGATCCGGATCGCCGAGCAGAACGCAATGAGCGATGTTCTTGGCGGCACAGATCGCCGCCGCGCGAATCGTACGCGGTTCGTCGCCCTCGGGCAGCACGATGCGCTTGCTGGCGACGCGGGCCTGCTGGATCAGGCGGTGGCGGAACATCGGCGGCGTCAGGTGGGTGAAGGCCGACTGCCCGGCCGAACCGGTCAGCGGCGCCAGTTCGACGTGGTCGGCGATGTGATCCATGACGCGTTCCATACGGACGCGATCCTTGAGGCTGATGCGCCGGTCGGTCGCCGCCAGCTTGACGACGACGTCATAGGTTTCGAGCGGCGTCGTGACGATCGGCAGGTCGCCGAAACGCGGATTCAGGAACTGCTCGATCGACGGCGCGATCGATTCGCCGCAGGTGAGCAGCAGGCCGGCGATGGGCATGCCGCTCAAACGGGCGAGCGTGGCCGTGACGACGAGGTCGGAACGGTCGCAGGGCGCAACGATCAGCGTTCCCGGTTTGAGGCGCTCGACCAGTTTATCGACACCACGCGATGCGACGATGATCTGGGCGATGCGCGAATGCTCGAGATCGCCGGTGCGGTAGATCGAGAAGCCGAGATTGGCGGCCACATCCGAGAGCAGCGGCGCCGCCAGCTCGGAATTGTCCGGCGACACGCAGACGAGCGGCACACGGAGACCCGACGCGGCGATGCCGCTGGCCAGGGCAGCGGCATACGCGTCATCGGGCACGCGGGTGATGACGGCACCGGCCAGGGCGTGTCCGCCTTCGCTGCCGTAGCGATGCGCGGCATCGACAAGCATCGACACCATGTCGGCGACCTCGGCGCGGCGGCCGTTGGCGGTCACAAGCACCGCGGCGCCAAGATTGCGCGCGATGGCCGGGTCAAGATCGAGCAGCAAGGGATGATCCGGTCCGCAGGTAATGCCCTCGACAATCATCAGGTCGCAATCGCCGCGCGCACCCTCGACCAGCGTCACGATTTCCTCGAGCAGGCTTGCCGCGTCGCTGGCGCGGACCATCGCCTCCGCACGCTTGGCGGGAATCGGCTCCGGCACCGTCACCCCGGCGATCGTTCGGGCGAAATGCACCGAGCGGTCGGGCTGGCCGTCGCCGGCCTTGAGATCGGCGACCGGCTTGACGAAACCGACCTTGAAACCCTCGCGCTGGAGGGCGCGCAGCAGACCGAGCGCGCCGGTGGTGGCGCTGAAATCGCTCGATGCCGAGGCCATGAATAGGGTGCGGGAAACGAGTTCTGTTTTCATGATGCAGTGCTCCTGAATAGGCGAAATGCCGGGGCCGGCCAGCCCGCTATGATAGCAACATAGGCATCGCAGGGAAAATCGGCGGCGTTGCCAAGATCTCCTGAAACGACATCGATCACCGAAAAACGGCAGAAAAATAACGATGTGCTATCTTTAGCATTCCCCTCCTGACTTCCCTGCGTGAGGAGATCGATCATGTTTGTGCCGACCGACCGGCGAAGCGGCCTTGACCGCCGCATCTGCCGTATCCCCCCCGTATTCCTCAAGATCGACAGGAGAACCTACCGTGATCGCCGCACCGTCATGGGCGGGAATAGCGACGCCGAACAGGACTGGGACGACGGCAACGACAGCGCGCTCGACGAGTCGATCCGCTTTGAACATGACGACTGACACCACCCACCGCACCGCCCCGATCACAACCCACGTGGCGGCCCTGGCGTTCTGGGCGCTGCTCGCCTGTGCCGCGCTTCCTTCCCTGGCTGCGCCGCCGGACGCATCGACAACTGCGGCGCCGCGCCACACGCGCGAAGAGGAAACCGCCGTCATTCGCGAACATCATTTCAGGCGGCTCGATACGCGCCTGGCAACCGAACCGGCGATCCTCCGCCAGACCTGCCGCTACGAATCGGAAATCTCGACACCGCCACCGCCCGGACGCGTTGCCTTGTCGTTCGATGACGGCCCCGAACCCGGCCAGACCGACTACATCCTCGACATTCTCGCCAGGCAGGGAATCAGCGGCACCTTCTTCCTAATCGGCGAAAAATCCAGTGCGCACCCCGAGCTCACGGCCCGGATCCTGGCGAGCGGCAAGCACACGGTCGGCAATCACTCGTGGAGCCATCCGAACTTCCATGCCATCCCGCCCGAGCAGCAACGGGAAGAAATCCTGCGCTACGAGGAACCGGCCTCGCCCGGCCCGGTCAAGCGCCTGTTCCGCTATCCGTATGGCAATTCCAGTTGCGAAGCGAACGAGTTACTGCACGCCCGGGGCTACCGCATCGTCGGCTGGCACATCGATTCCTGCGACTGGGCATTCGACCGCAACGGCAGCATCGATCCCAAGGAAGCCATCTCCTGCGGCGTGCTCGCGCAGAACCGCCACAATTACGTCGAGCACGTCGTCTCGACGGTCCGCGCTCACCGCGGTGGCATCGTCCTGATGCACGAAATCCATCCCAACACGCTCGCCAGACTCGAAGAGATCATCGTGCGCCTCAAGGAAGAAGGCTTCCTGTTCGGCGCGATCGAGGACCCCGAGTTTCTGCCCTCGCTACGCTAGATCGCGGCGATCAGTCGGCGCCGGTCGCATCGAGCGTATAGCGCCGGATTGCCTCAATGAACATCCGTGTCGCGTTGGACAGATAGCGGCGCGGGTTCCAGACCATGCCGGCCTCAAGGTACAGCGGCTTCGCCAGGCGACGGCTGACGATCTTCGGATGATCACGGACCAGCGGCTCCAACAGGAAACTGATGCCAACACCGCGCTCGACCAGGCTGATGATCGTCGTGATCTGGTTCGACGAGAACACGATATGCGGCGAGATGCCATGCCGCGCGCATTCCTCGAGGATGATGCGACGCGACAGCGTATCCTCGGAAAACAGGATGAAGGGCTCGTCGGCGAGGCGCGGAAAGGCGATTCGCCGTTGCGCCGCGAGCGGATGCTCGGCCGACAGGCAGACATAGATTTCGCTGCGCGTGATCGGCGACATTTCGAGTTGCGGCTGTTTCTCGGCGACCACGACGACGCCGACATCGAGTTCCCCCTTGTCGAGCAGCGCACCGATCGAGAGCGCGCCTTCCTCGATGACGTTCAGCTCAAGCAGCGGGTGCTCTTCGCGAAAACGGCTGACGATCTCGGGAAAGAACACCGCGCCGATCATCGGCGTGATGCCGACGCGGATGACGCCGCGCTGCGATTCCCGGTGATCGGCCATTTCGCGGATCGCATCGTCGGTGCGCGCCAGGATGTCCTCGACACGGCGCAGGAAGACGCGACCCGACGAGGTCACGCTGACTTTCTTGTGACTGCGCTCGAACAGCTGGACGCCGAGTTCGCTCTCCAGATTCTGGATCGCGACCGAGATCGCCGGCTGGGCGATATGGCAGGTTTCAGCGGCACGGGTAACACTGCCGAGTCGGCATACCGCGGCGAAATATCTCAGCTGTTTCAATTCCATGGCGATTTATTGGATAAATAAAAACGATCGTTGGATACAAAATATGTATTTTCCAACTATTGATTCAATCGGTAAACTGGCGCGCGAATTCAACTGAAGGACTATTTCGACAGGGATCTTGGGCCGCGAGCCCTGCCGAAACAGGCTTTAAATCCAACCATCATCCCGGCGCCACTCGACCGATCACAGCGCCATTCGCAGGAGAAAACCATCCCCATGAGCGACACCCTCAGAATCAGTATCGACGGCAAGGAGAAGGAGGCGCAGGCCGGCGACTCCATCCTTCAGGCCCATCTCAAGGGCGACGAAACCGTCACCGCCAACATCGGCTGCATGGGCCAGGGCGTCTGCGGCGCCTGCCGCTGCCTGGTGCGCAAGGAAGGCGAACGCGAAACCGCGACGCGCCTGGCTTGCGAAACGCTGGCCGAGGACGGCATGCAGGTCAGCTTCATGGACTATTACCAGCCGGCCCGCGTCAGCCGCTATGGCCTCGACGCCATCCGCGACGGCTGGGAATGGATGACGCACCTGCGCGACGTCTTCCCGGAAGCGAGCAGCTGCCGCCACTGCAGCGGCTGCGACCGCGCCTGCCCCAAGGGCATCACCGTCCAGGAAGGCATCGCCCTCGCCTCGCGCGGCGAACTGCAGGCCGCGGCCGAGGTCTTCGATGCCTGCATCATGTGCAACCTGTGTACGCTCGCCTGTCCGGAGAACATCCGCCCGAACCACGTCGGCCTCTTCCTGCGTCGCGCCCACGCCGCGCAGACGCTGCGCCCCGGCGACCTGTTGCGCCGCCTCGACCAGCAACGCCGCGGCGAACTGGCCATCGACCTGACTGCCGTCCCGACCGCACAAGGAGAACGTGCATGACGCAAACCACCACCGCCATCCCGCACGCCGAGGCGCTCGCCCGCCTGGCATCGGGCGCCACGCCGACGCTGCGCGAATCGGGCCTGTCGCGGGAGCTTCTGCTTGAACGCTACCACCCGGACCATGCGCCGGCCGCCGCCGCGACGCTGCAGATCGGCGCCAATGCCGGCGAGCGCTGCCACCCGACGCTGGCCGAATTGTTGCAGTCCAACGCGCTGATCGACGGTTTCGACCTCGCCGGCGCCGAACAGCTTTCGACCGATGTGCTCGTCATCGGCGGCGGCGGTGCCGGCGCCGCGGCGGCACTCACCGCCGCCAGCAACGGCGCCGACGTCATCATCGCCTGCAAGCTGCGTCTCGGCGACAGCAACACGGTGATGGCCGAAGGCGGCATCCAGGCCGCGCTCGGCCGCGACGACGGCCCGCAGCGCCACTTCGAGGACACCCTGCGCGGCGGTCACTATCGCGCTGATCCGCTGCTCGTCGCCCAGCTCGCCAGCGACGCGCCCGACGCGATCCGCTGGCTGATCGAACTCGGCATGCACTTCGACGTCACCGACGCCGCCACCGACGGCGGCACGCTGCGCTACAAGCAGGCCGGCGGCTGCACGCAGCCGCGCATCCTCTCGTATCGCGACTACACCGGCCTCGAAATGATGCGCGTCCTGCGCGAGACGGTCGAACTCGACCCGGCGATCCGCCTGCTCAACCGCTGCCCGGCCGTCGAACTGCTCTCGCATGACGACGGCAGCTGCGCCGGCGCGGTGCTCTACGACCTCGAATACCAGCGCTTCGTCGTCGTCTCGGCGCGCTCGGTCATCCTCGCCACCGGCGGCTGCGGACGCCTGCACCTGCAAGGCTTTCCGACGTCCAACCACTACGGCGCCACGGCCGACGGCCTGGTGCTCGCCTACCGCCTCGGCGCCAAGCTGCGCGATCTCGACTCCTTCCAGTACCACCCGACCGGCATCGCCTTCCCGTCGCGCCTCGCCGGCGGCCTGATCTCGGAAGCGGCACGCTCCGGCGGCGCCTGGCTGATCAACGGTCTCGGCGAACGCTTCATCGACGAACTGGCGCCGCGCGATGTCGTCACCGCCGCCATCCTGCGCGAATGCGCCGACGGACGCGGCATCGAACGCGATGGCCGCATCGGCGTTTTCCTCGACACGCCGCAGCTCGCGCGGCAATGGCCGGAAGGCATCGAACACCATCTGCCGGCGCTCGCGCACCTGGCCGCCAAATGCGGCATCGACCCGGCGACGGAACCGATGCTCGTCTACCCGACGCTGCACTACCAGAACGGCGGCGTCGTCATCGACGGCGAAGGCCGCAGCACCGTTCCCGGCCTGCTCTGCGCCGGCGAAGTCAGCGGCGGCATTCACGGCCGCAACCGGCTGATGGGCAACGCGCTGCTCGACATCATCGCCTTCGGCCGCCGTGCCGGACAACGCGCTGCCGAAGACATCGGCAAGCGTCCGCTGCGCCGCGGCGACATCGAACACGTCTACAGCTGGCAGCGCACGCTGGTCCAGTCCGGCCTGCCGCGCCAGGCGCGCGCGCCGCGCCTGTACCCCGGCACCAGCCACTATCCGCTGCACCGCAACGAGCGGTCGCTGGCCTAGGAGACATCGCATGGACAAACTCAATCAAGTACTGCTCAAGCCGGCCATCCAGGTCGGCGCTGATCTCTTCGCCTGGATGCAACAGGGCGGCACGCAGGGCCTTGCCGTCGCGCTCGAAGCGCCGCAGACGCTGATCCAGCGCATCGCCGACGCCGACCTGCGCGGCATGGGCGGCGCCGGTTTCCCGACCGCGCGCAAATGGGAGGCCGCGGCACAGGCCGCCGGCAGCGAGAAATATGTCGTCTGCAACGGCAACGAAGACGAACCCGGCACCTTCAAGGACCGCACGCTGCTCAGCCGCACGCCGCATCAGGTCATTGAAGGCGCGCTGATCGCCGCACTGGCGATCCGGGCCTGCCACATCATCTTCTATCTCAACCCGCACCAACAAGGCAGCCTGCGCGAAATGCGCCGCGCGGTGGCGCAATGGCAGGACAGCCCCTGGCTCGAAAAGGTCGCCAAGGCGGTCGGACAGCCGGTCGATCTTCAGGTCGTGCCCAGTTCGGGGCGCTACATCGGCGGCGAGGAAACCGCCGTCGTCGCCTCGCTCGAAGGCGGCTTCCCCTTCCCGCGCAAGAAGCCGCCCTTCCCGGCCGAATCCGGCGTCCGCGGCTGCCCGACGCTGATCAACAACACCGAGACGCTGGCCAAGGTCAGCCACATCATCCGCCACGGCGCCGACTGGTACCGTGCGCTCGGCGTCGGCGCCGCCAGCGGCACCAAGCTCTACTCGCTCTCAGGCGACGTCATGGCGCCGGGCCTGTACGAACTGCCGATGGGCACCTCGTTGCACGACCTCATCTACCGTTATGGCGGTGGCATGCTCGAGGGCAAGGCCTTCAAGGCGGTGTTCACCGGTGGCCCGTCGAACACGCTGCTGACGCGCAAGGACCTCGACGTCGCCCTGGACTTCGACTCGGTACGCGAACGCCAGTCGCGCCTCGGCACCGGCGCGATGATCGTCATCTCGGAAGGCAGCAGCATCATCCGCAAGGTCGCCGAATACATCGGCTTCTTCGCCAAGGGCTCCTGCGGCCAGTGTCCCTCGTGCAAATGCGGCACCTTCCAGCTCGCCCGCCTGCTCGAACGCGTCGACAGCGGCCGCCACTCGCCGGCCGACCTCGCGGCACTGCGCCACCTCTGCCAGATCCTGCCGGGCAGCGGCCGTTGCGGCCTGATTGACGGCGCGGTCACCGTCGTGCAAAGCTCGCTGCACACTTTCCCGCAGGAATACGGCATCGCCGCGACGGCCGACTGACGATACGCCGGCACCAAAAGAAAATCCCCCGGGGTCGCAGGACCACGGGGGATTTTTTAAGGCTGAAATACCAGCGGAGCCAGGCCCCGCGCTGCTTCCTACTTCTTCTCGACGCCGCCGGTCAGCAGCGGAATGCTGCCGTCCTTGCTGCCGCCGAGCAGGCCGCTGGCGGTATAGATGCCCAGCTTGTGACGCGTGTCGGAGATGTCGAGGTTGCGCATCGTCAACTGGCCGATACGGTCGGTCTGCGTGAACGCGGCGTCCTCGACCTTTTCCATCGACAGACGCTCGGGCGCGTAGGTCAGGTTCGGGCTGACCGTGTCGAGGATCGAGAAGTCGTTGCCGCGACGCAGTTCCAGTGTCACTTCGCCGGTGATCGCGCGCGCCACCCAACGCTGGGCGGTTTCGCGCAGCATCAGCGTCTGCGGGTCGAACCAGCGGCCCTGATAAAGCAGGCGGCCGAGGCGCAGGCCGTTGATGCGGTACTGCTCGATCGTGTCCTCGTTGTGGATGCCGGTGAGGAGACGCTCATAGACGATGTGCAGCAGGGCCATGCCCGGGGCTTCGTAGAGGCCGCGGCTCTTGGCTTCGATGATGCGGTTCTCGATCTGGTCGCACATGCCGAGGCCATGACGGCCGCCGATGGCGTTGGCTTCGTAGAACAGTTCGACGGCGTTGGCGAAGGTCTGGCCGTTGATCGCCACCGGCTGGCCTTCCTCGAAGCGCACCGTGACGGTTTCCGGCTTGACGACGACGTCATCACGCCAGAAGGCGACGCCCATGATCGGCTTGACGATGTTGATGCCGTTGTTGAGGAACTCGAGGTCCTTGGCTTCGTGCGTCGCGCCGAGGATGTTGGAGTCGGTCGAATAGGCCTTCTCGACGCTCATCTTGTAGTCGAAGCCGTGCTTGACGAGGTATTCGCTCATCTCCTTGCGGCCGCCCAGCTCATCGATGAAGTCCTGGTCGAGCCAGGGCTTGTAGATGCGCAGCGCGGGATTGGCGAGCAGGCCGTAGCGGTAGAAGCGCTCGATGTCGTTGCCCTTGTAGGTCGAACCGTCGCCCCAGATATTGACGTTGTCTTCCTTCATCGCGACGACGAGCGCGGTACCGGTCACGGCGCGGCCGAGCGGCGTCGTGTTGTAGTAGGTGGTGCCGCCGGTCTTGATGTGGAAGGCGCCGCACTGGATCGCGGCGATGCCTTCGGCGACCAGCTGCGGACGGCAGTCGATCAGGCGGGCGATTTCGGCGCCGTAGAGCTTGGCCTTGCGCGGGATGTCGTCATAGTCGCTCTCATCCGGCTGGCCGAGGTGAGCAGTGTAGCAACAGGGAATGGCACCCTTGCCGCGCATCCAGTGAACAGCGGCGGACGTGTCCAGACCGCCGGAAAAGGCGATGCCGACGCGCTCGCCGGCGGGGATCTTTTGTAGAATCGTTGCAGCCACGGAGGTTTCTCGCACTAGGTGAAATACCGCTATTGTAACGTGGACCCCGCCCGGCGCCGAAGTCAAAACCACTAAAGAGAGATCGGTTGCACCGACCGCAAGGCGACATCGCCAGGCCGATTGCAGCAACAATTGGCGCAAACCCGACAAATGCGACAGCGGACGACACCGGCGCCGGCGACCGGATTCGCCGTCCCGCCCCTCGCAAAGGGAAACGCATGCGGATCAAGATTTCCGGCCCGAGCCGGAACGCTCCTTGCTAGCACTCGTCATATCGCCGCCCCGGCGCGGCCAGCCTCCACCATCACTCCAGAGCCAATCCACATGACTTGTCGCTGCAAGACGCCGCCCCCCGGCACCGAAGCCAACCCGGCCACGCCGCCCGACCGCTATGTCAGTTTCATCGGACTCGATTGCGATGCCAAAGCCGCGCGGCTGATGGCGCACATCCGTCGCCACATCGACGACCCAGAGCGCAGCAATGCTTTCTGGGAATACTTCAAGAAAAAGGCTGCCGGCGGCAGCGGCCCGCGCCCGGACGCGCTGTTCCTCATCCACAGCAACCTCAACCAGATCCGCGAACTGTTCGAGACGCATACGGACGCGGACGCACTGGCGCTGCTCGAACGCATCGAGGAAGAATGCTGCTGACCCGGCGCACCCGGGTCAGCAGCCTGTCGAACGCCGCCTAATCGACGCGGATCGTCCTTGCCCGCGAGGCATCCGAACCGGACTTCGGCAGCTCGACGCGCAAAACGCCTTTCGCATAGCTCGCTTTGGCTTCGTCGGCCCGTACCGGCGCCGACAGCGGCACGACGCGGCGGAAGCTGCCATACGCGCATTGCATGATCCGCCAGCGCCCCTCGGCGCTCTCCGCGGCAAAACGCTATTCGCCACGGATGATCAGCGACGCATCGTCGACCTCGACCGTCATATCCTGACGATCCATGCCCGGCACCTCGAGCCGTACGACGATCCGGTTCGCATCCTCGAACACTTCACCACCGAGCAGGGACCAACTGCGCGACGGCCGGTAGAACGGGTCATCGACACGATCCGTCGGCGGCAGGCTCGAACCGGCGCCGGGACTGAAGCGGGTCAGCGCATTGGTCGCCGACTCGCTGAGATGGCGCCAGCCCTCTGTCACTGAATCCAGGAAGGCGCCGATCCCTTGTTTGATCGCTTCGAGTTTCATGGACGCACTCCCTACAACTCTCCATGCAACACTGGCTTGCAGCAACGCCGCCCGCCGACGCGGACGGCGCGACGACAACGCCTAATCGACGCGGATCTCGACCTTGCGCGGCTGCGCGTGGATCGCTTTCGGAATACGCAGTTTCAGTACGCCCTGGTCGAATTCCGCCGTCACCTTTTCGGAATCGAGTTCCTTCGACAGCGAAAACACCCGCTTGTAGCGCGGCGAGCCGACCTCGGCATGCGTCGACTCCATGCCTTCACGTATCTCAAGGCTCATCTCGCCCGAAATCTCCAGCGTGTCTGCTTCCACCTGCAGGTGCAGCCGGTCTTTGGAAACGCCAGGCAGATCGGCGTAGAGCGTAATGCCTGCAGCATCCTCGATGACATTCACCGGCGGCAGCAGCGTCACTTCGCCCTGGGCCGGGGCGTTATTGCTGGCAACAGTCTTGTCGGTCATGGCAAATCCCTCCTTTCACTGAATGGCGATGCGACGCGGTTGCGCGGTGGCGCGGCGCTGGATGCTGATATGCAGGACGCCATCGCGATAGCGCGCTGACACGGCATTGGGATCGACGTCGTCGGGCAGCGTCAGGACGCGGCGGAAACGCCCGGCGAAACGTTCGTCGAGATGCAGCGTCGTCTTGTCGTCGGGCGACGGGCGTTCGATCTTGCGCTCGCCGGCGATGGTCAGGACGCCCTTTTCGATCTGCACGTCGATCCGGGCCGGGTCGAGACCGGGCGCAAACGCATAGATTTCAACCGACTGCGGGGTACTGCCAACATTCAGCGCCGGATAGCCGCCGCGCTCGAAACCACGAATGCTCGGCGACGGATCGTAGGATTGCTGGAGCACCCGCTGCATGCGGTCGAGTTCCGCGAACAGGTCGCGCGGGAACAGGGTTCGATAAAGCATGGAATGTCTCCTCGTCGAAGAAACGGACGCCGACCACCGGCATCCCTGATGCCCTATATAGGTCTTGCGGAAACGATTTCAAGCCCCGCCGGTTTAGCGCCTGTTTCGGCGGGGCTCGCGGACCGCGTTGTCGATAAGGGCGGATGGATGCAAGGCGCGAGGCGCAGCGCATGGTTGTTCCATGCGCAAGCGGAGCAACGCCGCAGACACCGCCCCTATCGGCAACCTGAAGGGCCGCCGGCGCGGCCCACGCTCCCTGCCGAAATAGACTCTTAAAGACATCGGCATGACCCGGAACGCCGCCCGCGGCGGCCGGATGGTGGCCGCCGGGATCAGTCCGGCGCGTGCGCCAGTTCGGCGCGCAGCCAGTCGCGGAAACGGGCGACGACCGGCTTGTCGACGTCGCCGCGCGCAATGACGATGAAGTAAGAATAGAGCGACGGCAGCGTGATCTGAAACGGGATGACGAGCCGGCCGGCGGCCACATCGCTTTCGACATGCTGGCGGATGACGAGAGCAATACCCTGGCCTTCGAGCACCGCCTCGTGCACCAGCACGGAATTGGAAAAGCGCGGCCCGCGTTCGGCATCGACACCGACGACACCGGCACGCTTTAACCACGCGCGCCAGCTCGGCCGCTTGTCGATCGCCGGAATCATTTCGTCATGGATCAGCACCTGCTGCGCGATGTCCGCCGGCGTGCGCAAGGGCGGACCCGATCGCAACAGGGCCGGGCTGCAAACCGGCACGTACTCGGGCTGCAGCAGGCGTTCGACGGCATAGCCGGGATAATGCCCCTCGCCGAAACGGATCGCCACCTCGCCGGACGTGGCACCGGGCGTCGCCTGCCGCTTGGCAAGCTCGGCCAGTGTGCGCGGACCGTCGATATTGTCTGGATTGCTGGCGATGCGGATGGCGACATCGGGACTGCGCGCGGCAAAAGCGGCGACATGATGCACGAGCCAACGCGTGGCGAACGAAGGCGGCGCGCTGAGGGTGAGATCGAAGGCGCGCGGACGACGCGCCTGCTCTACGCCGGCGACGAAACTGTCGAGCCCGGCACGGATGCCGGGCAGCATCGCGACGCCCTGCTCGCTCAACTGCATGCCCTCCGGCAGACGCAGGAAGAGATCGGCGCCCAGCCAGGCTTCGAGCTTCTTGATCTGCTGACTGACCGCCGACGGCGTCACCGCCAGCTCATCGGCCGCCTTCTTGAAACTCAGGTGCCGCGCCGCCGCCTCGAAAGTGCGAAGCGTCGACAAAGGCGGCAATCGATAAGCCACGGAGAACTCCCGAAGAAAGATCAGGAAGAAGAAGCTGGACGCAATACCGACGGAATAACCGGATTAAGTTTTTCTAACCCGAATGATTATAAACCATCGTTTGTCGACCTGCCGCAAGACGCCTAGATTGGGGGCAACGGAAAAGCACGGCACATGCCGGCCGCAGCTGGGCCGGGACGAATGCCGCAACACCCGGATTTGATCGATCGCAAGGAAACGCCATGAAATACGAATCGCCCGACATCTGCCTGCCGGTATCGCTGTCCGGCAGCCTCTACTACCGCCTGATCGAAGTCCTCAAGGAAAGTCAGGCGCATCCAGACCCCAACGCCGCCATCGTCACCGCCGTGCGCCGCTTCGTCGCGGAAGCCACGCCGGTGCGCAAGACACCGCGCAAAAGCGCCGCGAATGCAGCTGTGAGCGCCGCCTGGTCCAATGACTGGATCATGTTCGGCGCGCCGCCCGCATCGAGTCAAACGCCGCGGCCGCTGCCCACCCGCCGCTTCACACCCACCGTCGCGCCGACCGTAGCGCCGACCCCAAGCAGCGCGCCGACGCGCACGGAAAACGTCCGACCGCGTGGCGGTGACTGGTGCGTCGGCTGCAGCGGCGCCGATACCGAGCTTCTCGAAGGCTGAGCGGCCCACGATCCCTACCGAAATTGGCGCTTAGTCACCCAGCATCATCAGTCCGGTATCGCCGCCAGCGGCGGCGGTATTGACCGAGACGACGCGCTCCTTGACAAGGCGCGCCACCGGATAGCCCGTCGACCCGACGACCAACAGCGGCACGATCTCGCCGGCACGTGCGGCCAATGCCTGCGCCAGCGCACGGCGATCGTCCCCGCTGCCTGCGAACAGCACCCCGGCCAGCGCCGCCTCGTCGAGCGGTTCAGGACGCACGACGATGGCGGCCGCGAGCGGCCCGGGCAGCTGCGTCAGCAGGGTTTGGCTCGTCGCATCGTCCGCAAGTAGCGGTACATTGCCCGTCGCCAGCACGGCCGCAATCTGTTCGAGCAGCGCCGCCTCGTCGCCGGCCCGGCAGGCGACCTGGCCGCGCGGCACGAAGCTCAGCCGGTTGGCTTCGCCGGCCGGTCCCGGCAGACGCAAGGCGTGCCCGGCCAGATTGGCCGCACGATAATCGCAACAGGCCTGGGCAAGCCGCGCGCGACCGGTGTTCAGGGCCCACTCGTTCAGTTGCGCCAGCAAGCCGGCGACCGGCACCACGGCCTCGGCCGGCACGCCAAGCGCCACCGGTCGCACCGCCGTTCCCGAAAGACGCGCCAGATAGAGCGGACCGCCCGCCTTGGGCCCGGTCCCCGACAAGCCTTCCCCGCCGAACGGTTGCACGCCGACAACGGCGCCGATCATGTTGCGATTGACATAAACATTGCCGGCGCGGATGCGCTTCACGACGAAATCGATGGTTTCCTCGATGCGACTCTGGATACCGAAAGTGAGGCCGTATCCGTTCGCGTTGATCGCCTCGACCAGGTCGCCGAGCTGTGCCCGGCGGAAGCGCAGCACATGCAGCACCGGGCCAAAAACTTCCTCACGCACATCCTCGGGGGCATCGATGCCGAGCAGGGTTGGTGCGACGAAGCTCCCCGGCGCTGCCGCCGCTGGCAAGGGCAGCGAAAAGCGGACACCGCCACGCGCGGCAAGCCGCTCGACATGCGCCAGCAGGCGCGCCTGCGCCGCCGCATCGATGACCGGACCGACATCGACCTCGAGCCGGTCCGGATCGCCGAGACACAGCTCCTGCATGGCCGCCTTCAGCATCGTCAGCAAGCGCCCGGCAATGTCGTCCTGGACGCACAGCAGGCGCAGTGCCGAACAGCGCTGCCCGGCGCTATCGAAGGCCGAGGCGATGACGTCCTGCACCACCTGTTCGAGATGCGCCGACGAATCGACGACCATCGCATTGAGTCCACCGGTCTCGGCGACCAGGAAGGTTTCGCGCGGATGATCGGCGAGTACCCGGTTGATCCGGCACGCCACGTCGAGCGAGCCGGTAAACACGACGCCGGCGATGCGCGCATCGGCGACCAGCGCATTGCCGACAACCTCGCCGCGCCCGGGCAGGAACTGCAAGGCGGCCGCCGGCACGCCGGCCTCATGGAAGAGACGGACGGCCAGCGCGGCGATCAGCGGCGTCTGCCCGGCCGGCTTGGCGATCACCGCGTGCCCGGCGACAAGCGCGGCGGCGACCTGGCCGACGAAGATCGCCAGCGGGAAATTCCACGGACTGATGCAGATCACCGGTCCGGCCCGTTCGGGCCTGGGACTGGCCGTTTGCGCCTGTTGCGCGTAGTAGCGACAGAAATCGACCGCCTCGCGCACCTCGGCGACCGCGTTGACGCGGGTTTTTCCCGCCTCGCGAATCGCCAGGCTGATCAACACAACGGCATTTTTTTCAAGCAGATCGGCGCAGCGACGCAAGCACGCGGCACGCACTGCGGCTTGCTGCCCGGCCCGCTCGGCGGCGAACGCCGATGCGGCCGACAGCGCCTGCCCGACCTCGCCGGCCGTGGCTTCGACGACACTGCCGACGACATCGTCCCGGTTGGCCGGATTCAGCACCGGACGCGCCGGCGTATCCGCCGGATGTGCCCCGGCAACGACCGGCGCCGCCGTCCAGACAGTGCCGCGCACTTCGGCAAGCCCGCGCGCCAGCCCCGCCAGCGCGCGCTCGTCGGCAAAGTCGAATCCGCGCGAATTCTGCCGCTCCGCACCGAAAAGCGCTGGTGGCACGGGAATGCGCGGATGACGCTCGCCACAGACCGCGATCGCATGCGCCACCGGATCGGCGACGAGCGAATCGACCGAAACCGCCTCATCGACGATCTGGTTCACGAAGGAACTGTTGGACCCGTTCTCCAGGAGCCGGCGAACCAGATACGGCAGCAGCGTTTCGTAGCTGCCGACCGGTGCATAGATGCGGCAGCGCCGTCCTGGCGCCGCCGGTCCGACGATGTTGTCATAGAGCGATTCGCCCATGCCGTGCAGGCACTGGAATTCAAAGGCTTCGACCTTGCGCTCGACCGCCATCCGGCTGACCGCCGCCAGCGTCTGCGCGTTATGCGTGGCGAACTGCGGATAGATCGCCTCGGCGGCATCGAGCATCTTGCCGGCACAGACGAGGTAGCAGAGATCGGAGTGAAACTTGCGCGTAAACACCGGGTAATCGACAAGACCATCGACCTGCGCGCGCTTGATCTCGCTGTCCCAGTAGGCGCCCTTGACGAGCCGCACCATCAGCCGGCGCCGATGCGCACGGGCCAGCGCGACGAGATAATCGACCACCGCCGGCGCCCGTTTCTGATACGCCTGGACGACAAAACCCAGCCCCTGCCAGCCGGCCAGCTGCGGCGCCTCAACCAGTTGTTCAAAGAGATCGAGCGACAGTTCGAGCCGATCCGCCTCCTCGGCGTCGATCGTCAGTGAAATGTCATGATCGCAGGCGCGTTCGGCCAGGGTCAGCAGCTTCGGATGGAGTTCGCGCATCACGCGCTCACGTTGCAGGCGGGTGTAGCGGGGATGCAAGGCAGAGAGCTTGACCGAGATACCGGGACCGGCGACAACGCCCTCGCCGCGACTGGCACGACCGATCGCCTCGATGGCGCTGAGATAGGACTGGAAATAACGCTCCGCATCGGCGCTCGTCAGCGCGGCCTCGCCGAGCATGTCGAAGCTGTGGGTGTAAGCGCGTGCGACATTCTGCCGGCTGCGTTCAAGGGCGGCGGCGATCGTCTCGCCCATGACGAACTGGCGGCCGAGCAGCTGCATGGCCAGCTCGGTACCCTTGCGGATAACCGGCTCGCCGCAGCGTGCGATCAACCGCGTCAGCGCGTTGCCGAGCGCCTCGTCGCTGCGCGTCGCGACGAGCTTGCCGGTAATCAGCAGGCCCCAGGTCGCGGCGCTGACGAACATCGATGGCTGGCCACCGAGGTGATTGCCCCAGGCGCCCCGGGCGAGCTTGTCGCGGATCAGGCGGTCGGCGGTATCGGCATCGGGAATGCGCAGCAACGCCTCGGCGACGCACATCAGCGCAACGCCTTCTTCGCTCGACAACGAGAACTCGTGCATCAGGTGGTCGACGCCGCTGGCATGCCGTCGCTGGGCGCGAACGGCCTCGACCAGTTGTCGTGCATGTGCGCCGACGCGAGACCGGTCGGGCGGACGCCGCTGATACGCGGCAATCAGTTCGGCGACACAGAGCGACTCGTCGCGTCGCACCGAATCGTGGATCCGGGCGCGCAAGCGTTCCAATGCCTGATGCATGAGCGGACTCCTGAAAACCGGAAACTAGGAACGCAGGTGATCGAGGCTGATCGCGGCGGAATCCTTGACCTCCTCCATCACCGGATAACTGTGCGTCTCGCGGATGCCGGGCACTTTCGCCAGCACCTCGCCGAGGAAATTGCGGTAGGCCGCCATATCCGGCACGCGCACCTTGAGCAGATAGTCGAAGCCGCCGGTCAGCATGTGGCATTCCTGGATCTGCGGGATGCCCAGAACGGCCGTGCGGAATTTCTGGAATGCCTCCTCGGAGGTCCGGTCGAGCAGGATCTCGATGAACACGGTCAGACCAAGCCCGAGTTGCGCCGGCGAGAGTTGCGCCGCATAGCCGGTGATGAGACCGTCGTTCTCAAGCGCCTTGACGCGTTCGAGACAGGGCGTCGCACTCAGGTTGATCCGCTTGGCCAGGGCGACATTGGTGGTCTTGCCGTCTTCCTGGAGGATCGAGAGGATTTCGATATCGGTGCGGTCGAGCTTGCGCATGCAAAGACTCCCTTCACGGTGTCGGCCGACGGATCAGGCCGGATAAAAACCAAAAACCATAAAACACGTAATATCCAGGACAATAAAAAGAATATAGCGCTAATATAAAGACTATTCCACTATTTTTGTTCGTTTTTACAGAGTTAATACCATTGCAGCACCAACTCAAATCAAGCACGGAATCAGCGACTCGGATCGCGCCCGGCTTCGGCAGCCGCAATCGTCATCGGCAATTCCATTTCACTGCCCCCACCCGCCGGCACGCCGAATTCCTTGCCGGCCAATACCCGAAAGTCATGGAAAAAATATGCCATCAGCAGCTACAATGGTGCGAAAGGAGTTGTCCGCGCACGTTTCGAACGGAGCCAGGCATGCCAAACCCGATCCCCAACGACCGGCTCCCCGCCGACCCCGACACCCAAACGCTGCGCCTGTCCTATCTGCTGGGTGCGCTGACGATCATCGCCATCATCCTGAGCCTGGCCGTGGCGGCCTTCTGGTTCGAAAAGCAGCGGCACCTCGAACGCGCCTCGATCGCCACCGCCAACATGGCCGAGTTGCTCGAGGAAAGTACCGGTAACGCCATCCAGAAGATCGACGTGGCGCTGCAGGCCGGACGCCTCTTCTACGAATCGCGGGCAGTCGCCGAAAGCCGTATCGCCGCGCAACTCAACGCCTATCTCGGCAGTCTCGGGAATGCCTCGGCGACACTCGGCACGGTCCGTATCGCCGATCGCGCCGGTCGCATCCGCTATGGCGACGGCATCAACAGCGCCGAACCGGTGCTGGTCGGCGATTTCGATTTCTTCGTGCGCAGTCGGCAAGGCGGCGAAAACGCGCTCGTCGTCAGCGGACCGGTCATCTCGCCGGTCAGTCAAGAATGGGTGATGATTTTTGCGCGGCGCCTGAGCGATCCGGACGGCGCGTTCGCCGGCACCATCTACGCCTCGGTGCCGACACGGCAATTCGAAGCCATCCTGTCGCCGGCATCGCTCGGCGCGCGGGGAGCGGCGACACTGCGTACCCTTGACCTCGCCCTCATCCATCGTTATCCCGACACACGCAATGCGATCGGCAGCACCGAAGTCTCATCCGAACTGCGCCAGATCGTCGAAGCGCATCCGCTCGGCGGCGGCTATATCGCGACGACGCCCATCGACGGCGTCGAGCGTAGCAACGCTTTCCGCCGCATCGCCGGCTATCCGCTCTACGTCATCGTCGGGCTGGCCACCCGTGATTACCTCGGCAGCTGGCAGCAGAACACCCTGATCATTGTCGGCCTGGCCGCCCTCGCCATCGCCGTGACCGCCCTCGCGGCCTATCGCAACTACCGCGCACAGGCGACGCTCGCAGCCAATCTTGCCGAACTGTCCCGGCTGGAAAAGGAATTGCGCCAGTCGCTCGAAGAACGCCACGCCCTCAACGAACAGCTCGCCGTGCGCGCCCATGAAGCGGAAGCCGCCAACCGGGCGAAAAGCGCGTTCCTCGCCAACATGAGCCACGAAATGCGCACACCGCTCAACCACGTCCTCGGCATGGGTGCGCTGATCCGGCGCGAGCCGCTGTCCGCGGGCCAGACCGACCGCCTCGACAAACTGATGCATGCCGGCCGTAACCTGAACGGCATGATCGATACGGTGCTCGAAGTCACCCAACTCGACGCCGACACGGTCGTGCTCGCCGAAGACAAGGTGCGTCTGCGCGAACTGATCGGTGCCGTCATCGACGGCGAACGCGATGCCGCCGCCGCCAAACACCTGACACTCGACGTCGGCGAAATATCACCCCTGCCGGACCTCGTCGGCGATAGCGCCCGCATCCAGCGCGCCCTCGCCAACTACCTCACCAATGCCATCCGCTTCACCCATGACGGGAACATCACGGTACGCGCCCTGACGCAGGCCGAAGATGACAACAGCGTGCTGATCCGCATCGAGGTCGAGGACAGCGGCACGGGCATTGCCGAAACCGACATCCCGCGCCTGTTTTCCCTGTTCGAACAGGTCGACAACTCATCGACCCGCGAGCATGGCGGCCTGGGGCTTGGCCTCGCGCTGACCCGGAAGATCGCCCGGGCGATGGGGGGAACTGCCGACTGCAGCAGCCGCGAAGGCGTCGGCAGCCTGTTCTGGTTCACCCTCCGGCTCAGGAAAATGGCGGCATGAACCGCCGTTGAGGCGCGGTGACGTTCAGGCCACGGCCTGCGGCTGCTCGATGAGCTGCTGGTAGACCATGCTCTGCAGCGTCATCCGGTCGGTCGGCGTCAGGTCGACGAATTCGACACCGAAGTAGGAAGTCTCCTGGCGTGTCGCGCTTTCGCCGGCGATCAGCGAGCGCACCACGGCCTGCAGATTCATCAGCACTTCGATGCCGTGGATCATGAGCCTGAAGCTCAGTCGCACCACGTCACCGCGCGACAGCGAATCACCGCGGGTAACCAGCAAGGCGCCGTTTGCGCTCAGATTCACCAGCACGCCCGGCGCGCTGTCGGCACCCTGATCCGAGGCGGAAAGCGAACAGATGATCCGCGTCTTGACCCGCGGGGCCTTGCGCACATTCCGCCCGCGCACCTGCGAGGGAAAGGACAGATGCAGATAATCGAACGGCAAGCGCACGACCTTGCTCACCAGCGACTCGAAAGCAAAGGCATTCTCGTTGGCAAACACCCGGACAAAAACGCCCTCGCCCTCTTCGATCGGCAACCGGAAACCGTCAACGTCGCGCGGCGGCGTAATCATGAGACTGTGCGGGGCGAGATAACCGATCAGCTTGACGATGACCCGTTCGCCCGCGAAACGCGGCGGCAACTGCAACTGGAATCGATCGCCGACCTTGAGGCGCATCGCCTCGAAACTGAATACATCCTCGGCATAACCGCTGCCGCCCGCAACGTCGAGAGAAGCGACGTCTGGCGGCGCTTCAATCCCGGGATCGGACGCCGGCGCGCTCAAGGCGACGTCTGACGTGGCAGCTTCTGAATTGAGTGGCGACATAACGCGTGAGATCTCCGTCTTCGAACGATTGCACACCATTGTAGTCCTGCATTGACCGCATGACATGTAAATTGTTCCGGGCAACCCGTCTGAATTTTATTGCGGTAATTCCTCGATGTTTGCGCCCCTCACATTGAATGACTTCGCACCGGCAAGCGCGAATCGCCAACCCACCCGGCTGTCAATCCACCCGACACCGCGCCGATCCTGTCCCATCAAACCGGTGCCCGGCCGCCGCGCCATTCCGGGTCGGTCGCCCGGAAGAAGCGCCTCTAGGCTACTTGCATATTGCCATTCGTCCGCGGTGCTTCTATCATCGCCGCCTGAACCCGTCGGCATTATGTCCCGGCGCCCACTGATCCCACGAGGCCTCTCCATGTTCATATACGAGTTCTACCGCAGCCTGACCATCAAGGGCCGAATCATCGTCCTCGGCGGCCTTTACAGCCTGGCGATCATCGCCACCGGGTTGGCCGGCCGCCATACCGACGCGGAAACTTTCTACGCGGTGCTGGCCATCTCGGTCGTCATCGGCGGCATCACCACCGGCATGTGCATCGCCTCGATCCTCGAACCGCTGCGCCGTATCACCGGCTATCTGCACGACATGGCCAAGGGCGACCTGACCAATACGGTCAAGGCCAAGCGCAAGACCGAATTCAGCGAAGTGCTGAACACCATGCACGACATGCAGCAATTCCTGAAGACCGTCATCGCCGAGATCCAGGGCGCCGCCGACCGGCTCGCCGACACTTCCGACGTGCTCAACGCCTCGTCGGCCCAAATGGCGGCCGGCACCGACGAAGCCTCGGACAAGTCGCGCTCGGTCACGGCAGCGGTCGATCAGCTCTCGTCGATCATCGCGGCAATCTCCGAAAGCTGCGAGGACATGAAGCAAAAGGCCTCCGAAACCGAAAAGGCGACCGAAAGCGGTGAAGCCGTGGTGCGGCGCATGAATGGCGTCATGCAGCAAATCGAAACGATGGTCGCGAGCGCCACGCAGGCGGTCGGCGATCTCGGCACCAACTCCGACAAGATCGGCACGATCGTCGTCGCCATCGGCGAAATCGCCGACCAGACCAACCTGCTGGCGCTCAACGCCGCCATCGAAGCGGCCCGCGCCGGCGAGCAGGGACGCGGCTTCGCCGTCGTCGCCGACGAAGTGCGCAAGCTTGCCGAACGGACCTCGACGGCAACACGGGAGATTCAGGGCATCATCGCCTCGTTGCAGAACGACGTGAAAAACGTTGCCGGCGCCATGGAAAAGAGCGGCGCCAGTGTGCAGAGCGGCACGTCCGACGTGCGCCAGTCGAGCCAGGCGATGGAAACGATCAAGACGCAGATCAGCCCCTTGATCGGGCGCGTCGCCCAGGTCGCGACCGCCTCGGACGAGCAATCGGCCGCCGCCGCCGAGATCACCGCCAATATGCACCACATCGCCGACGTCATCGTCGGTTCGGCCCAGGTCGCCCGGCAAACGCAGGACCGCGCTGCCGGCCTCGCCAACGCCGCCGCCGACCTCAAGACATTGGTCGGACGCTTCAAGGTCTGAAGCAGGAGCAGATTTGATCGCCAGATGCACGACTATCGCGACGCCGAACCGAGCCATCCTGCGTCCGGCAGCGCCCGGCGAACTGTTAAATCTGACAGTACGTATAATTTTTACAAGGACTTGCACTCACAAAAACAAGACCGAATTAACACATTAACTAACGGTATATAAATGAATTTTTATAATTGAATTTTAAAACCCCGGGTATTCTGTGACTTAGTTGGCACTACCAATTAAATATTTCATCCAGAATACCCCCCATTGACGACGCGTCCCCCGGCCCCCCCCTCCCCTTCATAGCCGTGCGTCGTCTTTTTTTGTCTGCAGATTGGCAAGCCGTCACACGATTCGGCAAATCGACTTTCATCGACATGACCGGAACAGGAAACATCGTCATTCGGAAAGCCCGACAGGATCGTCCGCAGATCAAGACATAACGGTTAATTATTTCGTATATTTTGTTCGCCTCCTCGGAGACTCCGCAATCAACGCGGCGGTATCGACAAACTCAGTCGACTATCCCCAGCCACTTGCAGCGACGCACCCCGCGCAAATGACACCCCGGCGGTGTTGCTAGCAACACCGCCGCTTCATCGTTATTGAATCGCTTCCAGCGTATTGCAAGGACTGAGGGCAGCACCGACCCCCGGCCCGTCACCCCTGCGCGTCGCTGCCGAAAAACGCCGCGTCCTGCTGCCGGCGCAGGGCGAGCAGCTCGGAAGCCGGATCGATGTCGACGTCGGCCAGCGTCAGCAACGCCCCGGCGGCGACTTCGCGCACGAGGCGACGGTTGGCGGCGAGATAGAAGGGAACGGGATTGGCAGCGCCGAGCGGACCGGCCGGCAGCAGTTCGGCCATCGTTCCTTCAATCGTGTGATGATGCCCCCCCATCGCCAGCACGCTGCCGGCGGCGAGCGGCCGGGTGGCACGAGCGACGAGGTCGAGACAGGGGCGCGGCGCCCGCGCTCCGGTCGAACGACCGTGAATGGCGACATCGAGCACGCTGGTCGCCGCTTCGAGACCGAGCAGGTGGCGCGGCAGACAGATCAGCGCCCGGCGTCCGTCGCGCGAGACGATGTGGCCCTTGGCGAGCAGCAATTCCCAGCTCGCCGCATCTTCGCAGGCGACGATGACGAAGACGCCACCGGCAAAACTCGCTTCGTCGGGCCGGCGCAGGCAATGAAAGACGTCGAGGATGCCGTTGCGCGTGAGCAGCCCGCCCGCTTCGGCCGGCCCGAAGAAATCGGGGACTTCCGGAATGCGGGCGATCGGCGCATGCAGGTCGGGCCGATCGGGCACAAAGCCCGTGGCATTGGCGACGACGAGCAACTCGCAAAGATCGGGCACAGCCCGCTGCGGCAAGGCCGCACAAGCCTGGGCACGGCCATGCGCCAGATCGCCGAAGGCACGCCCGTCGGCATGCCAATGTCCTGCCAGCCCCGGCACCGCGAAGGTCTTGCCGTCGCTGACAACGGTCCCGGCCGCCGCGTCGTAAATAAAATCGTATTCGCTCGACTTCCCGGCGGCAAGGATATCGAAGCCCAATGTCTGCGCCCAGGTGATCAGCCCGATCAGGAGACTCGGCTGATCGCCATCGACCGGCGTCACCACCTTGCCGCGCTCGGCCGCCCGTTTTGCGAGGATTGGCCCGACGACGCTATCGACTTCCTTCGACACCAGCACCACATGACGATCGGCCTCGATCGCCAGACGGGCATGACGGGCACCGGCCTCCGGACTGCCGGTGGCTTCGACGAGGACGTCGAATGGCAGGTCGATGACGGTGGCAAGATCGGCGGCGGCGATGCACTGGCCGCGATCCCAGGCCTCGCGGGCGGCAGCGGCATTCGTACATACGGCGATCGCGTCGGCGGGCAGGCCGAGCGCGGCAAAGCCGGCGGCGGCCACCATTGCGTCGACATCGACGGCGATACGGGCACGCATCAGCGGTACGCGCCGTCCCTGCGCGAGAAAACTGCGACCGAAGCCGCCGCTGCCGACGACGCAGGTATCGACCGGGCGCGTCGCCGCGGCAAAATATTCGAGATGATTCATGCTGTCTGCCCTTCCCCGCACCGTCGGCGCATTGTTGCTTGCTTCACTTGGAGTTACAGATTGCATGCAATCTGTGTGTTTTTTTGCCTTTTTACACGCTTGCACAAAGCAGTGTCAACACATTCCATGCAATAATTGGATTCTGATCCATAGCACCTCATCACCGCCCGGACACGCCATGCCCCCCACGGAACACGGTAATCGCAGCCAGATCGCCGCCCAACGCCTGCGCCAGATGATCATCGCCGGCGAACTGGCGCCGGGCCAGCGTATTTCCGAACGCGAGATCGGCACGCAGCTCGGCGAGCATCTCGACGGCCTGTCGCGCACACCGCTGCGCGAGGCGCTCAAGATCCTCGCCGCCGAAGGCCTGGTGACGATCGCGCCGAACCGCGGCGCGACGGTGACGGCGCTGTCGATCGAGGAAGTCGAAGAGTCCATCGACCTCCTGGTCGGTCTTGAAGGCCTGGCTGCGGAGGCCGCCTGCGCGCGCATCGGCGACGACGGCATCACGGCGATCGAGGCGCTGCACGCAGCCATGCACGCGGCCTATCGCGCCGAGCGGCTGATGGACTACTTCGAAATCAACCAGGCAATCCACCAGCATATCGTCGACGCTGCCGGAAACCGCGTGCTGTCGCGTATCTACGCCGCCGAATGCGCCCGCATCCGGCGCTACCGCTATGCCGGCAACCACCGCCACGAGCGCTGGGATCGCGCCATTGCCGAACACGACCAGATCCTCGCCGTGCTCAAGGAACGCAACGGCACACTGCTGCGGGAACTGCTGCGTGCCCACCACTACAACGGCTGGCAGGTGTCGCGCCGGATCGTCGCACCGACACTTGCCACCGACCCTGCCGCAGGCACGACCGGCGCCCGGCGCCGCGCAGCGGCCAAAACGAATACCCAGTGATAAACCGTGTCAACGCCCGTCCTCCCCATCCTTCCGCGAGACCGATCATGACTGCCACCACCACCGAAAAACCCGCCGTCCTCCAAATCGGCAGCCTGCTGCCAGTCCTCGAAAACTGGCTCGACGAACGCTACAACGTCAGCCGCCTCGACGACGCCCCCGACGCTGCGGCGTTCCTCGCCGAACAGGGCAGCCGCTTCGTCGGCGTCGCCACATCGGCGCTCTACGGCATCTCGGCCGAGCAGATCGCCGCAATGCCCGCCCTCAAGGTCATTTCCTGCTTCGGCGTCGGTGTCGACAAGATCGATCTGCCGGCCGCGCGCGCCCGCGGCATCGCCGTCGGCAACACGCCCGACATTCTCAACGACTGCGTCGCCGATACCGCCTTCGCGCTGCTGCTCGACATCGCCCGGGCGACGCCCGAAGCCGACCGCTACGTCCGCTCCGGTCTCTGGGCTGAACGCGGACAGAACAGCTTCCACCTCGGCCGCCGGGTCAGCGGCGGAAAGCTCGGCATCGTCGGCCTCGGCCGCATCGGCAAGACGATCGCGCACCGGGCGCTCGGTTTCGACATGGACATCCGCTACCACAGCCGCCACCCGGTCGCCGACGCGCCCTGGCGGCATGAATCCTCGCTCGTCGAACTGGCGCGCTGGGCCGATTTCCTCGTCGTCATCACTGCCGGCGGCCCCGGCACCCGCCACCTGATTAACGCCGAGGTGCTCGACGCGCTCGGCCCGCGCAGCTTCCTGATCAACGTTTCGCGCGGCACGGTCGTCGATGAGCCGGCACTCGTGCGCGCGCTGGTCGAACGGCGCATCGCCGGGGCCGGCCTCGACGTCTTCGCCAACGAACCCTTCGCCCCGGCCGAACTGCTCGCCCTCGACAACGTCGTGCTGCTGCCGCACATCGCCAGCGCCACCGAGGAGACGCGGCGCGCCATGGCACAGCGCGTCATCGACAACCTCGACCGCTTCTTCGCCGACGGCACGCTCATTTCACGGGTCGACTGATGCCGCATCGCCTGCATGCCTCGCCGGAGACGCGCCCATGCTGATGCGGATCGTCAGTATCGTCTTTCCGATCCTCGCGATCGTGCTCGTCGCCTATTGCTATGGGCGCCGCAATCCCGTCGACATGGGCGTCGCCAACCGGCTGAACATGGAGTTCTTCCTGCCGGCGCTGATTTTCATGGCGCTGGCATCAAAATCCTTCAACCTCGTCGACAACCTGGCCTGCGCGATCGGCAGCGCCATCGTCGTCATCGGCTCGGGACTGCTGGCCTGGCCGCTGGCACGGCTGTTCGGTTTCAATCCGCGTACGCTCGTTTTCCCGTCAATGGTGCATAACGTCGGCAACATGGGACTGCCGCTGCTCCTGCTGACCTTCGGCGACCAGGCGCTCGGCCCCGCCGTCGTCATCCTGCTCGTCGTCAATTTCATCCAGTTTTCGCTCGGTATCTGGATACTCAGCGGTCGCTTCAGCATCGCCATGCTCTGGCGTGAGCCACTGCTGGCCGCCGCCCTGCTCGGCGTCGGCGTCAGCCTCTCCGGCATCACGATCTGGCCGCCGCTGATGGTCGCCGTCAAACTGCTCGGCGACATCTCGATCGGACTCATGATCTTCTCGCTCGGCATCCGCCTGTCGACGGCGCGACTCAATGCCTGGGGCATCGGCATCGCCGGTGCCGTCATCACGCCGCTCGCCGGCATGACCGTCGCCTGGCTGGTCGGCGAATTCGGCGGCCTCAGCCAGCTCGACCGCGACATCCTCTTCGTCGCCGGCGCGCTGCCGCCAGCCGTCTCCTGCTTCATCCTCGCCGAACGCTACCGGCAGGAACCCGACAAGGTCGCCTCGATCGTACTCATCGGCAATGCTTCTGCCATTTTTTTCATCCCGCTCGCGCTGGCGCTGCGACTCTAGGCCTTCTGGAACTTGCGGACGAAGCGCTCGAAATCGTCGATCGGCAAAGGCCGGCTGAAGAAGTAGCCCTGGCAGGCGTGACAGCCGACGCTGGCGAGATAGTCGCGCTGCTCCTCGGTTTCGACCCCCTCGGCGATGACGTTGAGACCGAGGCTCTGGGCGAGCGCGACGATCGTCTTGACGATGGCTGAATCGTTCGAGTCGATGAAGACGTCACGCACGAAGGACTGATCGATTTTCAGGTGATCGAGCGGCAGTCGCTTCAGGTACGCGAGCGAGGAATAGCCGGTGCCGAAATCGTCGAGCGCGAAGCCGACGCCCTTCGCCTTCAGCGCATACATCCGTTCGATCAGCGCATCGACATTGGACGCCAGCATGCTCTCCGTCAGTTCGAGCTTGAGCCGCTCCGGATTGGCGCGCGTCCGTTTCAGGGTCGTCAGCACCTGATCGACGAAATCGTCCTGGCGGAACTGCTGGAAGCTGACGTTGACCGAGATGGTCAGCGAGGAAAGCAACGGGTCGTCCTCCCAGGCCGCCAGCTGCGCACAGGCGGTTTCAAGGACCCAGTTGCCGAGCGGAATGATGAGCCCGGTTTCCTCGGCCAGCGGGATGAACTCACCCGGCGAGACCAGCCCTTTATCCGGATGCTGCCAGCGCACCAGCACTTCGGCGCCGCTCAGCCGGCCACCCGAGACTTGCGCCTGGAAATGCAGGAGGAACTGCTGCTGGCGCAAGGCTTCCCGCAAATCTTCGGCAAGCGCCGCATGCTTGAGCACCAGCGACTCCATGGCCGGATCGAAAAAGCACAGGCCGTTACCGCCTTCGTCCTTGGCCCGGTACATGGCGATGTCGGCCTGCTTGAGCACGGTATCGATATCGACCTGCTGGCCGAGGAAGAGGTTGGCACCGATGCTCGGCGCACTCTGGCAGGCGGTATCCTGGAGGTAGAAGGTCTGCGCGAAGGCGGCGACGATCTTCTCGCCGATGCGCTCGACCTGCGTCGCCGCATCGGACTCGATCGAACTCAACCCGGAGAGGATGATGACAAACTCATCGCCGCCGAAGCGCGCCACCGTGTCCTCGGCACGCACGCTGCGCAGCAGACGCTGCGCGACCTGCTGCAACAGGCGGTCGCCCGTGTCGTGCCCGAGCGTGTCGTTAAGCGTCTTGAAATTATCGAGATCGATGAGCAGCAGCGCCCCGTACTGACCGGAGCGGCTGCTGCCGATCAGCGCCTGCCTGAGCCGGTCGAGCAGGAGCGTGCGATTGGGCAGGCGCGTCAGCGGATCGTAGAAAGCGAGTTCGTTGATCCGCGCCTCGGCCAGCTTGCGCTCGGTGATGTCGCGCGCGACGCTATAGATGCAGGCTTCCCCGTTCAGCTCGACGATCGAAGCCGACAAGTACCACCAGACGAGTTCGCCGTTCTTTCTGCGCAGGCGTGTCTCAAGCCCGTGGCATTTCCCCTCATGGCGCAGGGCGTCGTAAAAGCGCTGGCGGTCGAGAAGATCGGCCCAGACATCGAGTTCGATCGCCGCGCGGCCGATGATTTCGTCGGCACGATAGCCGGACGCCTCGATGAAGAGCGGGTTGACCTCGAGAAAGACGCCGTCGGACAGGCGGTTGATGAAAATGAAATCCTGGCTGGCCTGGTACAGCGCGCGGAAGTGCTTTTCGCTCTCGGCGAGCGCGACTTCGGTTTCCTTGCGTTCGCTGATGTCGCGCGTCACTGAGTAGATGCACTGAACCCCGTCGAGTTCGACAATCGATGACGACGCCAGCGCCCAGACGAAATGGCCGTCCCTGGCACGGAAGCAGGCTTCGAGGTTGCGGCAGCGCCCTTCGCGCTTGAGCATGTCGATGAAGCGGACACGGTCGTTCGGATTCGCCCAGATCGACAATTCGGTCGGCGTATGCCCGATGAGTTCCTCGCGCACGTAGCCGAGGGCGTCGAGATAAGGCTGGTTGATATCGAGAAAGATGCCGTCCGACAGCCGGTTGATCGTGATGAAATCCTGGCTCGCCTCGTAAATGACGCGGTAGTGGGTCTCGCGCTCGCGCAGCGCGGCTTCGGCCTGTCGGCGTTCGGTGATGTCCTGCACCGACACGCGCCGCCCGAGCGCGGTGCCGTCGATGCCGATGACCGGACGCGAACGCTGCGTCACCCAACGGACGCTGCCGTCGCGCCGGACTATGCGAAAATCATGGGAGCGCAGCGGTGGCGCCGCCCCTGCTTCGCCGGCATCGTCGAACTGCGCCTGCCACAGCGCCCGGTCGTCTTCATGCACGAGAGCAGCGACGATCTCCGGCGACTGCATCACTTCGTCGGCACGGTAGCCGGTCAGGTCGAACACCGAGGGCGAAACATAACGGAAGCGGCCATTGGGGCCGACCCAGTATTCCCAATCGCTGGTCCAGTCGGACATCGTATGGAAAAGCGATTCACTGTCGCGCAACCCGGCCTCGGCGCGCTGCAGACGGCGCAGACCCGCCCACAGGCCCGCCAGCCCGAGCAGGCCGACAAGGCAATGTCCAAGGAGCAGCTTCGTCCGCTGCCGCTCGAAGACGCCGACATACGGGGCGAGCGGTACCGTCACGCTGATACCGCCGCGAATCTGGCCGAGTTCGTAGCCCTGCGCACGATGGCATTTCAGACAGCCTTCCTCGGTCACCAGCGGCCGCATGAGACGCACGTATTTCTGGCGATCGACCTCGACGCGTTCGCTCGCTTCGGTGGCGCCGCGCTCGAACGCAAGCAAGGCCTGGCGCTCCCATTCATCCGGCGCGTTCTCCGGCCGCAGCGGTTTCAGGCTGGTGATGTGGCCGCGCACGCCAATCTGCCGGCCGGCCAGTTCGTAGATCTGGCGGGTCATGTAGGCCGGATTGAGGAGCGTCAGCGCTTTGTCGCCCTGGGTCACGACGTCGCGTTCGGGCACGTCGGCAAGATACGGGTTCGGCGGCGTCTCAGTCGTCGGCGGCACATAGACGCCGCCATGCCCGGTCGCCCAGCGACGGACCAGTATGTCCTTCTCGAAATGCGAACGCGCGGCCGCGTTGCCGATCTCGATTTCCGACGCATCGAGCTGGACAAGATTGGCCCACAGCGAACCGCAGACGAGCAACACCCAGGTTCCGGAGAGCATCCAGACGGACCTCAGCCTCACCTTGCCTCCCTGATTTATGTTCAATGAATGATTTTCCCGGTCGAATGTACTCCGTCTTGGCGCCTGAACGCAAACACAGCGAACACCAGCCATGACGAAGGCAAATCCGGAGTAGACTGACGGCATCAGTCCTCGCATCCAGCATCGGCCATGACGATCTTCGACGAAGCCAAAATCGACTGCCACTGCCACGTCTTCGACCCTGACCGCTTTCCCTACGCCGAAGGCAATTTCTACCACCCGGCCGGACAGGAGCGCGGCACGCCGGCGCAATTCGCGGCGCTGCGCGAGGCCTACGGCATCAACGCCGCGCTGCTCGTCGGACCGAACTCGGGCTACGACCTCGACAACCGCTGCCTGCTCGACGCGATCGCCCGCGGCGACGGCCGGCTCAAGGGTATCGCCGTCGTGCGCAACGACGCCTCGCACGATGAACTCGCCGCGCTCAAGGCCCGGGGCATCGTCGGCGCCGCACTCAATCCGGCGCTGTTCGGCGTCGACAAATATGCCGATGCCGCCGGCCTGTTGCGGCACCTTGGGAAACTGGACATGATCGCCCAGATCCAGGTTCGCGACGATCAGCTGCCGGCACTGCTGCCGATGCTCGACGCCTGCGACACTCGACTGCTCTTCGACCACTGCGGCCGCCCCGACATCGCCACCGGCGCCGACCAGCCGGCCTTCCGGGCGCTGCTCGATCTCGGCCGGCGCGGCCGCGCCTGGGTCAAGCTCTCGGGCTACGTGAAATTCGCCCGGACGCCGTTTCCCTACCCCGACACCCTGCCGTATGTCGAGGCGCTTCTCGACGCCTTCACGCCGGATGCCTGTCTCTGGGGATCCGACTGGCCTTTCCTGCGCGCGCCGGAACGGGTCGATTACGGCACCTTGCTCACGCTCGCCGAACGCCTGCTGCCGGATGCCGCCGACCGGCGCAAGGTGCTCCTGGAGACGCCGCGCCGCCTGTTCGGATTCACCTGCTGACCCAGGCGAGGAGCTGCCGGCATACCGATGGACTTGAATCAGCGTATCGGGAGGTAGCGATGCGAAAGTCATCGGAGGGAATGACATGAAGCCCATTTCGCCTGCAACAGGCAACGAAAGGTCATCGAAGATCGCCGCATCGGCGACCGCCGTCGCGCGCGCGCTGCTCGCCGCCGGCCTGCTCGCCGGCCTCCAGGGCTGCGTCGCAAAACTCGTCGACGACATCGTCACCGCAAAATGCGTTGCCGGCGACTGCGTCAACGGCAAGGGCTCGGTTCTCGGTTTCGGCGGCTGGAGCTATGCCGGCGAATTCCGCAACGGCGAGGCGCAGGGCCAAGGGGCCTTCACCTGGATGGACGGCACCCGCTTCGAAGGCCATTTCGAGGGCGGCCGCCGCGTCGGCCCGGGTACGCTGACGCGCACCAATGGCGAAGTCGTGCACGGCATCTGGAACGACGTCAAAGGCGTCGGCTACCAGAAGTTCGAGGAATTCAACGCAGTCCCGCGCCGCATCGACGCCGCAGATATGCCACTCGCATCAACGGCAGCCCCACCCGTCGCCGAGGCATCGGCGCCACGTCCAGCAACAGCTGACAAGGCCGCCCTCCCGACCGCATCGGCCCGGCGCGTCGCGCTGGTCATCGGCAACGCCGCCTACCGCGAGGCACCGCTGAAAAATCCCGCCAACGATGCCCGCGACATCGCCGCGGCGCTCACTCGCCTGGGCTTCGAGGTCATCCTGCGCACCGACGCGACGCTGCCGCAGATGGAGCAGGCGATCGACGCCTTCTACGATCGTCTCAGGAAAGGCGGTACCGGGCTGTTCTACTTCGCCGGCCACGGCCTGCAGGTCGGCGGCGTCAATTACCTCGTGCCGGTCGGCGCCCGCCTGCAGAGCGAGTCGGACGCGCGCTACCAGACCGTCGACGCGGGCCGCGTGCTCGGCAAGATGGAAGATGCCGCCAACGGACTCAACATCGTCATCCTCGACGCCTGCCGCAACAATCCCTTCGCGCGCAGCTTCCGCTCGGCCGCCCAGGGCCTCGCCAAGATGGATGCGCCGACCGGCTCGCTGATCGCCTACGCCACGGCGCCCGGCTCGGTCGCCGCCGACGGCGAGGGCCGCAACGGCGTCTACACCCGCAACCTGCTCCAGCATCTGGGCACGCGTGGACTCTCGGTCGAGGAAATGTTCAAACGCGTGCGCCTCGGCGTCGTCGCCGACACCCAGAAAACGCAGGTGCCCTGGGAAGCCTCGTCACTGACCGGCGATTTCCGCTTCGCCGAATGAGCCCGCTCAGTCGAGATCCACGCCGGTGCGCGACACGAAGTCGAGCAACAGCGACAAGGCCGCGCTGAAGTCGTAGCTCGACACGGCCTCGGCAAAAGACGCGTACGCCGCGCCCATGGCCGTATGCAACAGGCTCTCGTTCGCTTCGACCAGGCTGCCGCTGGTGAAGTCGTCACGTTCCAGCCGCCGCACGAGTTGCCGGCAGACATCCCGCAGTTGCGCATCATCGACCGCGGCACCGACCGCTGGCGCCGCACGCTCGGGCAATACCGCCCGTATGGCGGTGAATAAGACGTCGAGCTTGGCGCCGATGGCCGCCACCGAGTCCTGCAGCGCCTCGACCGTGCACCGCTGCCGGATCGCGGATTCCAGGCTTTCGGCATCGGCACGGATCTCCGGCGCACCGATCTGCGCCGACACGCCCTTCAACGTATGCGCCAGACGCTCCGCCTGCCCCCAGTCCGCCTGTTCCAGCGCGATTTTTGTCTGCGCGGCGAAGCGCGTCTGCCCGGCGACGAAGCGCGCCAGCAGCGATTCGTAGAGATCGCGCCGGCCCATGGCATGGCGCAGGCCCGCCGCGAAGTCGATGCCGCTGATCGGCGTCGCGCTCGCGTCCGGCACGGCAGCCGCCACCGGCGATTCCACCGTGTGTGCCGATGCCACCTGACCGTCACGGCGCGTCCAGCGCCGGACCTTGTCAAGCAGGTCGTCCGGATCGATCGGCTTGGCGATGTGGTCGTTCATACCGGACTCAATGCAGCGTTCGCGATCACCGGACATCGCATTCGCGGTCATCGCCACGATCGGCAGATCGGCGCACTGCGGCAGTTGGCGGATGCGCCGGGTCGCCTCGTAGCCGTCCATCACCGGCATCTGCACATCCATGAAGACAATGTCGTATGGCTCGGGACCGCCCAGCGCGGCTTCGATCTGGGCACAGGCGACTGCGCCGTTCTCGGCGATATCGACGACGAAGCCGATGCTCGCGAGCAGTTCGTAAGCGACTTCCTGATTAAGATCGTTATCCTCGACGACCAATGCGCGAATCCCCGCGAATTCGGTCGCCCCCGGATCGTCGTCAAGCGGCGCGACGATACGTTCCTCGTCCCGCGCGGCGCCCAGGACACGCATGACGGTGTCAAAAATCAGCGATGGCGTCACCGGCTTGATCAGCACATCCTCGATCCCGACTTCGGCGGAGAGCTTCATCACCTCGTCACGCCCGTACGCGGTCACCATCACCAGATGCGGTTGCGTGACCGAATTCAGCTCACGGATCTTCCGGGCTGTCGCGACACCGTCCATCTCCGGCATCTGCCAGTCGAGGAAGACGATCTCGTAGGGATGTCCTTCGGCCGAGGCGCGCAATACCTCGGTCGCCGCATCGCGTCCGGTCGCGACGGCTGAGGTCACGAAGGTCATGCTTTGCAGCATGTCGACGGCGACGTTACGGGCATGGGCATTGTCGTCGACGACGAGGACACGCCGGTTGCGCAAGTCGGGATCGGGCAACAGTGTCCGCGCCCTTCCCGTGCCGACCGTCACGCGGATCTCGAACCAGAACGACGAGCCGCGCCCGAGTTCGCTGTCGACACCGACGCGACCGCCCATCAGTTCCGCCAGTTGCCGGCAGATTGCAAGGCCCAGGCCGGTCCCGCCGTACTTGCGCGTCGTCGAGGTATCGCCCTGCTCGAAGCTTCTGAACAGGCGGCTGCGCTGTTCATCGCTCAGGCCGATGCCGGTGTCGGTTACCGAAAAGTTCAGCAGCACGGCGTCGGACGCGCGTTCGAGCATCGAGGCGCGAACGGTGATCTCCCCATGCTCGGTGAATTTGAGCGCGTTGTTGGCATAATTGATCAGGATCTGGCCGATGCGCAGCGGATCGCCGACCAGATTGCGCGGGATGTCATCGTCGACGTCGATGATGAATTCGAGCCCCTGTATCGCTGCCTTTTCCGAGAGCAGGCTGGCGACATTCTCGAAGACGCGGTCGAGATCGAATTCGATCGTCTCGACGACCATCTTGCCCGCCTCGATCTTCGACAGGTCGAGGATGTCGTTGATGATGCCAAGCAGGTGCTGGCTGGAGACCTGGATTTTCCGCAGATACTCGCGCTGCGGCGGGGTGAGTTCGGTCTTCATCGCCAGGTAGGCCATGCCGATGATGGCATTCATCGGCGTGCGGATCTCGTGGCTCATGTTGGCGAGGAAATCCGAGCGCATCTGCGCCGCCGCCTCCGCCAGCGCGCGCGCATTCTTCATTTCCTCCATGGCGGCGCGCTCGACGCTGATGTCCTCGAAGATGCCGAGCGCACAACTCTCCGGATCGTCCGGATCGAGCAGCCGGCTGGTAATTCGCACCCAGACCGGCGAACCGTCCTTGCGCACCATCTGTTGTTCGCGGATATGGGTCTCGCCGTGCGCCATCTGATCGTACACACTGCCGCCGCCGACCGCATAGGACGCCTCGTCCGGAAACCAGAGGCGCGTGGGCTGGCCGTCGAACTCGCCCGGACCATAGCCGAAGATTTCCTCTTGCCGCCGGTTGCAGCGCAGGATGATGCGCTCGCGCGTGGTCAGCACGATACCGACCGTGGCCGAATCGAAAATCGCGCGTAATTCTTCGTGCGCCATCTGCAAGGCCTCCGCCGCTTCGCGCTCGGCCGTGATGTCTTCGAAAATGACGACAAGCCCCTTGCCAAGATCGCCGGCATCGATCGCCCGGCTCGACACCCGGCACCAGATCGGCGTGCCGTCCTTGCGGATCAGCGGCATCTCGCGGATATCGATGCTTCCGTGCGCGAGCAGCGAATAGATGTCTTCGGCGATGCGTTCGTAGGATGCGTTGTCGGGATACCAGATCCGCGTCGAGCGGCCGATCTGCTCGCCGTCGTCATAGCCGAAGATCTCGTCCATGCGGCGATTGCAGCGGACGATGACCCGGTTGATCAGCAGCACGATGCCGGAACTTGCCGCCTCGAACAGGGCGTTCTGCTCGCGCAATGCCGCATGCAACTCGACGGTGCGGGTCTCGACCAGCGCCTCCAGGTGTTCGCGATGACGTTCGAGTTCATCGCTCATGCGCTTCTTCTCGGTGATGTCTTCCTTGATTGCAAGATAGTGGGTGATCCGTCCGTCTTCCTGACGGACCGGGGCGATATTGGCGAACTCGACATACTCGCTGCCGTCCTTGCGCAGGTTGATGAGTTCGCCGCACCAGGGCTGGCCGTTCGAGAGGGCTTGCCACATCGCGTCGTAGGTGGCCGGCGGCGTGTGCCCCGATTTCAGCACCCGCGGATTCAGGCCGCAGGCTTCCTCGCGGCTGTAGCCCGTGTTGCGGACAAAGGTCTCGTTGACGTATTCGATGCGCGCGTCGAGGTCGGTGATGACGATGCTCTCGGGGCTTTGCTCGACGGCGAGGAAGAGCTTGCGCAGCTGATCCTCCTGGCGTTTGGCGGCGGTAATATCTTCCTTCACCGCAACATAGCTGGTGATCGTGCCGTCGGCCTGGCGCAGCGGAATCAGGTGCGCCGACTCGACGAATTCCTCGCCGTCGCGATTACGGTTGATGAACTCGCCCTTCCATGGCTCGCCACGCAGCAATGTCGCCCACATCTCACGGTAGACGCTGTCGGGCGTCTTGCCGGACTTCAGGATGCGCGGCGTCTGGCCGATCACTTCCTCGCGCGTATAACCGGTGATGCGCGTGAAGGCCGGATTGACATATTCGATCCGGCTGTCGAGATCGGCAATGACGACCGGGTTGGGACTCTGCTCGACGACGAGCGAGAGCTTGCGCAGTTCCGCCTGCGCGCGCCTTTCCTCGGAAATGTCACGCCAGATGGCAAGAAAATAGTCGCGATCGTGCAGCTTCAGCGACCGGACCGTCACCCGCACATCGAACAGGCTGCCGTCCTTGCGCCGATGACGCGTCTCGAAGCTCGCCATGCCCTTGGTGATGATCTGTTGCTGGGCGGCGATCATCTCGTCCGGCGAGAAGACCACCTGAACATCTCCGACCGTCTGGGCCAGATGCTCCTCGCGCGTATAGCCGAGCATCCGGCAACTGGCCGCGTTGGCCTCGAGGAAACGCATCGTCTTCGGATCGGTCAGCTCGATCGCGTCGGGGGCCTGATCGAGCACTGCCTGCGTCAGGGCGTGATTGTCGCGCATCACCTGCTGCATGCGCATGTTGCGAATGCCATACGCAATATCGCCGACCAGCGATTCGAGCAGCGCGACCTCTTCGCGATCGAAAACCCCGGATCTGCCGGCATACAGGTTGAAGACGCCGAAACAGGTGCCGGCCTCGTCGAGCAGCGGCAACGCGATAAGCGCCCGACAGCCCCGCTGCCGCGCCGCGTCGCGCCATGTGGCGCACAGCGGATCGATGTCGATGTCCTGGATAACGACAGTACGCCATTCGCGCAGTGCGACCAGGGCCGGCTCAGGACCGAAGTTCCCGTCGTCCCCGAACAGCGCCGTCGTCCCGAGCTGATCGTCTCCGGCACCGTACGTCGCGACCGGACGCAGCGTCGCCGCCCCCGCTTCCGGCACCAGTCCGAACCAGGCCATCGCGTAGCCACCGGCATCGACCGCGAGGCGGCAGAAATCGTCGATCAACTGCGGCTCCGACTGCGCATGGATCAGCATCTGGCTGCAGCGGTTTGCCGTACTCAGGGCCCGGTGGGCCTTGGTCAGCGCCTGCTGCGTCTCGCGGCGATCAAGCACGCTGGCCAGTCGATTGGCCAAGGTCTCGAAGAGCGCCCGCTCCTCGGCGAGGAAAGGCTCGCCGGCGTTGGCCGGCAGCGCGCCGACATACGTGATGGCGATCTGATCGCCGCCGGGTTGCGCCGCGCCGATCGGCACCGCCAACTGCAGACCATCTGGCAGCGCGCCATGGCGCACGCCGTGAAAATCGACGCAACCGACCGCCAACTCCGGATAGCGCATCGCCGCCGGCAGACGCCTGGCCACCGCGTCGAGCACTTCGTCGAGCGGGCACTGCGTCTCCTCGGTCAGGCGCGTCACATCGTAGAGACAAGTGATTTCCTTGATGCGCTCGCCAAGATCGTATTCAGCTTGACGACGCACCAGCATCGTCTCGCGGAACACAAGTACCGCGGCCGCGAGCCCCTGCAACATGCCGCGCTTCTGCACGGCCATGCGCTCGACCTCGGGCAGCGTCTGCGGATCGACCTCGCCGCGGCTGAGTCCGTCAAGCGCGGTACCGACCGTGATCAGCCGCGCCGACAATCGCCGGATCAGCAGGAACCAGACCCCCATCAGCGCAATGACCAGCGCTCCGCTGATGAGCATGTTCTCGATGGCGTGTGCGTGGAACGCCTGCTCGCGCGCCGCGCTGCGCGCCAGCGAGCGGTCGGTGACGCTGCGGACGATGTCGCGCGTGTGCTCCGACAGGTAGAGATAGCGGTTGGCCGCGAGATAGGCCGACTGCATGGCCGATTTCGGCTCGACGACGGCGAGATCGGTCGCTTCGAGGATGAAGCGCTTGTAGGCCGAGAAGTCTTCCTTCGCCTTCGCGAAGTTTTCTTCGTCGTCGAAATACCCGAGGCTCTCGAATGCCTTCTCGAGTTCAGGCAGACGGCCGAGCAAGTCCTGGCGTTGCCGGCGGGCACCGGCGGCATCCAGGCGGCCGGCGGAAACCTCCCCGAGCATTTCCGCGACCTGGTGCTGGATCGCCGCGACGCTCTGGTTGAACGCGGTCACCGTGTTGATCCGTTCGAGATCCTGCACACTCTGCGCACTGGCGGCGAGATGATCTTCATGCAGGCGGTCGAACGACAGCAGGTTGAATCCGCCGGTCAGCAGCGCGATGAGTAGCGCCGGCAGAAAGAAGACGTTGAGGTAGGGAAGAAGTTTGCGCATCTCCGTCTTCATGGAATCACCCGGCACTCCCCCCCGGCGCTAAGCCGCCGGCCCCGGCGCCGCATCGGCAAAGCGCTCGGCGATCGCGGCAAACGCGTCCCGGCACGCGAGGAAGGCATCGACGACATCCGGGTCGAAATGATGCGAGCGGCCCTCGACGATGATGCGCGTCGTTTCCTCGAGCGAGAACGCCGCCTTGTAGACGCGATGACTCATCAACGCGTCGAAAACGTCGGCGAGCGCCATCAGCCGGCCGGACACGGGGATATCGTCGCCACGCTTTCCGGCCGGATAGCCGCTGCCATCCCATTTCTCGTGATGGCTCAGCGAAATCTCGCTGGCGACGTAAAGAAAATCGAAGGCGCCGACATGTTGCCGCGCCACCGACACGCCGACGGCTGCACGCGACTGTTCGATCGCCTTGTCGATGGCCGCCGCACCGATCACCGGATGCGTCTGCATGACCTTGAATTCCTCCGGCGTCAGCCGACCCGGCTTGAGCAGGATCGAATCGGGAACCCCGACCTTGCCGATGTCATGGAGCGGAGCGGCCTTGACGATCATCGCCAGACGATCGCCTTCGAGCGCGGCACGGAAACGCCGATGATTGACGAGATGGCGCGCCAGCAGATCGACATACCCCTGGGTACGGACGATATGCAGGCCGGTTTCGTTGTCGCGTGCCTCGGCCAGGCAGGCCAGCGCATGAATGTTCAGCTCCTGGATCAACAGGTTCTCGCCCATGCGCCGCGCAATCTCGTGCTCGAGCCAGTCGTTCTGCTGCGACAGGCGGTCGCGGGCCGCCTTGAGTTCGAGCTGGGTACGCACGCGGGCAAGGACGATCGGCGGACTGAAAGGCTTGGTGATGTAATCGACGGCGCCGAGATCGAGACCATGCCGTTCATCCTCGGTGGATGACATCGCGGTGATGAAGATGACCGGAATATCACAGGTATCGACATCGGCACGCAGGCGGCGGCAGACTTCGTGGCCGTCCATCTCCGGCATCATCACGTCGAGCAGGATGAGATCGGGACGCGGTTCGCTGTGCGCCGCCCGCAGCGCGCGCTCGCCGGAATTGGCGACACGCACCTGGTACTGCTCGCGCAGCAGCTCGCCGAGAACCGTCAGGTTCTGGGGCGTGTCGTCGACAATCAGGATGGTCTGCTGCTGCAGCATCTCCCTCTCCGCAAACCGCCATCGGCCAGCCAAATCCGCCGTCATAATGACGAATTCACGATGAATCCGTCATGATACGGCAATCAATTCGAAAATGCCGAGAATAGGGGTTTGACCGTATGCAAGGCTGTTGCCTTATTTAATTAAGATAATATGATAGACACTATGCTTTTGCCAGACGATTGCATGATCGGATCTATCACCGGGCATTTCAAATGAATGAAAATGACATCGATCGCGCCAACGGCAAGAAGGCGCACACCATCCTGATCATCGACGACGAGCCGATTTTTCTCGAAGCGCTGGGCGAGCTCCTGAATCCGCATTACCACGTGCGCGCTGCCAACTCCGGCCAGAAGGCCCTGCAGGCGCTGGCCACCGAACCGACCCCCGACCTCGTGCTGCTCGATGTGCTCATGCCCGACATCGATGGCTTCGACGTCCTCAGGCAGCTCAAGGAAAACGATGCGACCGCCGACATCCCGGTGCTCTTCATCACCGCGCTGCACGACGAGGACACCGAACAGCGCGGCCTCGAAATGGGCGCCGCGGACTACATCCACAAGCCGCTCAAAGGCCTGATCGTCCTGTCGCGGATCCGCGCCCAGCTCGAAGCGCGGGCGGCGCGGGAGATGCTGCGCAAGAACAACCTGATGCTCAAGAACCAGGTCAGCCAGGACGCTCAGGCCATCGAACAGGTTCAGCGGCAACTGCTCCAGGCCGAGAAGATGTCGGCGATGGGCCAACTCGCTGCCGGCATTGCCCATGAAATCAACAACCCGGTCGGCTACATCGGCTCGAATCTCAACACCCTCGAAACATATCTGAAAGACATTTTCTCGCTGGTCGACGCATATGAAAATGGCGTCGAAACGTCCGATTTCTCGACGGCCAGGGCGCAACGGGAAGCGATCGATTACAGCTTCGTGCAGCAAGATACGATGACGCTGTTGTTCGAATCGAAAGCCGGCGTCGAACGCGTGCGCAAGATTGTTTCCGACCTCCGCGACTTCTCACGCATCAGCGACACAGACTGGGAATGGAGCGATCTGCACCGGGGGCTCGAATCGACGCTGAACATCGTCCGGAACGAACTCAAATACCACTGTACGGTCGTCAAGCACTACGGCGAACTGCCGCTGGTCCGCTGCCTGTCGTCGCAGATCAACCAGGTGTTCATCAACCTGCTGGTCAATGCCTCGCAGGCAATCGAAGGCTCGGGCACGATCACCATCACGACAGAAGCATTCGGCCCCGATCAGGTTCGCGTCATGATCGAGGATACCGGCAAGGGGATCGCACCGGAGGCGATCGACAAGATCTTCGAGCCGTTCTTCACGACCAAACCGGTTGGCAAGGGCACCGGCCTCGGACTGTCGCTATCGAAGGGAATCGTCGAACGGCATCACGGCACCCTCACCGTCGCCAGTGCGCCCGGCAAGGGCGCGACCTTCACGATGACGCTGCCGGTGGACGCCAGCCCGCAGGGCCGCAACCGCAGCTGACCGGCGGAATCGGCTTCAGACCGGATCGTCCGGACCATTCCGTCCGGCACAGCGCCAGCGCTCCAGCACGGCAGAAAGCGCCGCCTGCGAAATCGGCTTGGCGATGTAATCGTTCATGCCAATCGCCAGACACTTCTCGCGCTCGCCCTTGACGACGTTGGCCGTCATCGCGACGATCGGCACGCGGCACCCCATGGCCCGCAGCCTTTCGGTCGCCGCATAACCGTCCATGACCGGCATCTGGCAATCCATGAGAATGACGGCGTAATTGCCAGCGGCGATTTTATCGAGCGCCTCCTGCCCGTTGTTGGCAACGCTGATGTCGGAATAGCCGAGCTTGCGCAACAGTCCCCGCGCGACCAGCTGATTGACCGCATTGTCCTCGACCAGCAGGATCGGGCAGGACAACCGGCCCTCGGGCACCGCGTCGCGCGGCACCGGCGCGACGGCCAGGACCGGCGCCGCCGCCGGTCGCACCGGCACGACGAGCCAGAAGGTCGCTCCGGCCCGTTCCCCCGACTGAACGCCGACCTGCCCGCCCATCAGGTCGGCAAGCTGCCGGCTGATGGCAAGCCCGAGGCCTGTGCCGCCGAACTGCCGGGCCATTGACGAATCCGCCTGCGAGAAGGCGACGAAGAGCTTCTCCTGGACCTCGTCGCTGATACCGATGCCGGTGTCGCTCACGGCAAAGCGCAAGCGGAACTGCGACGGATCGCCGGCGTCGACCGAGACGTCGAGCGAGACCTCGCCTTCAACGGTGAACTTGAGCGCATTGCTGAGAAAATTGTTGAGGATCTGGCGCAGGCGGGTCGGGTCGGCGTTGACCCAGAGCGGAACCTCCGGCGCGATCGTCCGGCGAAAAGCGAGGCTCTTCTCGGCAGCCCGGATGGCATACAACTGCTCCAGGTCGCGAATCAGGTGATGGAGGTTGAAATCGATCGATTCGAGTTCGAGCTTGCCGGCCTCGATCTTGGAAAAATCGAGAATGTCGTTGATGATCGATAACAGCGACTGGGCGCTGCTGGCGATGACTTCGGCATAGTGCCGTTGCCGCGGCGAGAGGTCGCCGTCGAGCATCAGGCTGACCGTGCCGATGACGCCGTTCATCGGTGTCCTGATCTCGTGCGACATGGTCGCGAGAAACTGGTTCTTGACGAGGTTGGCGTTTTCCGCCGTCTCGCGCGCCACGGTCAGTTGGGTGACCCGCTCGGCGACGGCGCGCGACATCGCGTTGAAGGCCGCGCCCAGACGGCCGACGTCGTCGTCGCCCTCGGGCATCGCCGGCGGAGTCAGATTGCCGGCGGCGACTTCGATACTGGCTGCGGTCAGCAAGGACAGCTGGCGCGTGATCAGGCGGCCGATCAGCGCCAGCAGGCCGGCAGACAGCAGAAGTTCGCCGAGGGCGATCAGCATGCCTTGCGACAGCAGGCTGTTGCGCGCCGCCATGATCTGGCGGAGATCGAGACCGAAATGCAGCGCCCCCAGCGTCTGCCCGGCCAGAACGATCGGCCGCACGACGTCGAACTGCGGCGGATTCTCGTTTTCATCGAGGACGAATTGCGCATCGGGGCGCGGCAACGGGCCGGTTTTCGGCAAACCGACACTCGCCACCCGGTTGCCCTCGGCATCGATGACGGCGAGATAGTTGATGCTCCCGGTCGCCAGGCTTTCGTCGAGAATGGCCTGGATCGTGGCGTAGTCGGACTGCGCCAGCGGCGCAACCAATGCCGCCTGCAGGACCGGCACGATCAGTTCGGCGTTGCGCTGCGCCTGCACGCCCATGTTGTCGCGCAGCAACCTCAGGCTGTTGCTGACCAGCAGGAACAGCATCACGGCCTCGACGAGCAGCGCCAGCAACAGAAGCTTGCCGCGCAGCGTCCGCAACGGTCCGTGCATCATGGCCATGCCCGGGTCATCCGCTCACTTATCCTGCCGCAAGGTCTTGCGCACTTCGTTGGCATACGGCTCCATGGCCACGAGTTCGCGCGGCTCGAGCTTGCGATACCCCTCGAGGCTGTACTTGTCGAAGTACTCGGCGGCTTCCGGCGTCGCCGCGAAACTCCACAGCGCCGCAACGATCCTGTCCTTGAGTTCGGCATGGCGCTTGTTGAGCATATAGACCCGACCGGCCAGCGGCAGGCTCTCGGCGAGGATACGCAGGCGATCGCGGACCTCGGGCTTGAGGTTCTGGTAGTTGGCGAGCGAGGTCATGCCGGCGCTGCCCTCGCCGTTGAGCACCAGCTGGACGGCGCTGTCGGAGGCGCTGACATAGCGCATCTGCACATTCGGAATGGCGTTGCGAAACAGCCAGTGCTGACCCCAGATCGTCACCAGCGACGACGGCGACAAGCCGATGACGGTGGTGTTGGCGAGATCGGCGGGTTTCTGCAGGCGGCTCTTCTGCTCGACCAGCACGACCGCCTTGAAATCGGCCTTGTAGGTCAGCAGCGGCAGATAGCCGGCATCGGTTTCGAACAGGCGCGCCTGATGCCCGGTGGTGATGGCAAGATCGAACTCGTTCTGGAGCCCGCGCCGGGCAAACTCGGTGAAATCGGCGGCCGTGACGACCGACACCGGCCGCCCAAGCGCACGCTCAAGATAGGCGCGAAGGGGCTGGTACATCTGCAGGATGACGCGGGCACTGGTATGCGGCGCCACGCCGATCCTGAAGGAAGTCGCCCCCTGGGGCGTTGCCGCGTTCGGCGCGGCAAGGCTCAGGCTGCATGCCAGCGCCAGCGCGATCGAAATAAACAGTCTTCGTCCCATACCACCTCCGGAATGTTCTATTTTTTTGCCGCGCGCCGAAGCACTATGGCGATCGACCGCCGGTCCCCTCCGTCGTCAAGGGTCGCGCCAGTTCGACGAGATCGATCACCGACTCGGTTTCCAGCTTTGCCATGAGACGCGAACGATGGATCTCGACCGTGCGGAAGCTGATCCCCAGTACACGCCCAATTTCCTTGTTGGACAAGCCCTGCACCACCAGATCAAGCACCTCGCGCTCGCGCCCGGTCAGCTTCTGCAGCTTCTGCAATCGCCCCTGCTCCTGCGCCCGCGATCGCCTGCCCTCGGCATCGACCGCCAGCGCCTGCTTCACCGCAGCGAGCAGCGACGTAGCCGCCACCGGCTTTTCGAGGAAAGTGACGGCCCCCGAACGAAGCGCATCGACCGCCATGGGGATCGTGCCGTGACCAGTGAGAAAAATCACCGGCAGGCTGATGCCTTTAGCATTCAACTCCGCCTGCAGCTCGATGCCTGAACGGTCCGGCAATTCGACGTCGAGCAGGATACAGCCCGGCCGGCGATCATCGACCTCGGCCAGGAAAGTCGCGGCAGACGCAAACGTCCTGACCGAAAACCCTTCCCGGACAAGCATTCCTTCCAGTTGCCGCCGAATTATCCTGTCATCGTCAACGACCCATGCTTCCGGCGCATCGCCATGCCGGCCGGCGACTATCGTTGCGGCAGCCTCACCTTCCGGCGTCGACGCCCGGGGGATGGGAGACTGCCCGTGTTGAGGGGACGGCTCGGCAGGCATTGTACGTTTCATTGACATGCAACCAAGATACATGACCCCGCCGAAGATAGTCCGCTTGCATGTACTTCGTCAATGCTCAAACAGGCAAAACCCGGATGAAAGCGGCGAACGCTCCCGCCACGTGACGAGGCTGCAACAAGGAGACGTCAGGAAGAGCTAAGCGACACGGGCACCCTGGGCGCCGGTCTTCTGCAGCAACCGGCCGGCCGTCGGGCCGACCCATTCGTACGCCGCATCGAGCGCGTCGTACACCCTGGCGTTCAGGCGCATCAACGGCGAACCGGCATAGATCCGCGCGATTGCCTTCACGCGCGCATCGGTGGCGACAATGGCGATTCTCAATTCCGGATTAGCGTCGACAATCTGATGGTCGCGCGCCGCGAGCATGAGCACCTCGAAGTCCGTGATGACGAGTTCCTCGACATCAAGAAAGTCGCACACGCAATAGCCAATGCGGGCGACGGTGAGCGGATGATTTCTCAAGCGCCCACCGGATTCCTCAATCTCGTTGGCATGAACACGACCGTAATACCTCGTATAAACGCCGCTTGTTTCGAACTCGCTCTGATATGGCATTTCAATACCTGCTGCCCGCCGGGGCGGATTCACTGCACGGATTCATTTCCGCTATACGTGCGAGCCAGTATCCACAACATATCCGTGCGAATCCATACGCGCTCGCACGTATGCGATACGTCACACGCCAGGGCGACACAGGCACTGGCGCCAGGAATGTCCGGAAGCGGCGAGGTGGAAACGCTGCGAAAGGGCCTTACTGCGCGCAGCCCGCCGAGCCGCCGGCCGCCGCTGCGGGACTGATCCCGCGGCCAGCGTTGATGGCGATCGCCGGCGGTATCGTCACCTGGATCCCCTGGGTCGACGGCACGATCACCGGCGGCTGCGCCGGGCCGCCGACGAAACCGAACTGACCGGCGTTGAACTGCTGCGAGCCGGCGCCGTTGGTGACGACGATGACGCCTTGCGCGACATCGACGTGCAGCCCATTGGGCGGCGGCGTACCGCTGACGGTTGGAATCCCGCCGCAATCGTTCTGGCAGAACAAGGCGCCAATATTCGTTCCGCGTATGCCGATCGTCGCCACGGCGGTGGAATAATTCACCTTTTCCTGCGAACGCTTGCCAACGAGGCCGGTCACGGCACGCATCCCGCCCTTGAGCAGACTGACGGCGACATTGTCCTTGCCGGCGTCATCAGGGACAAAACCGTATTTCTCGACCTTGAACTGCGTGTTCGGGCGCAACACGACCTCGCCGCCATCGACGAATTTGATACGGGCATAGGTGTCGTCCTCGGTCTTGAGCAGGTCGCCCTCGCGGATTTCCGACTTGACCGACAGCATCTTGGCGGCGCCGTCGGCGCGCTGCACCGAGAACACGCCCGACAGGTGCGTCACCGTGCCGATCACGGCCTCCTGCGCACCGGCAACCGGCGCCAGGCAGAAGGCGGCGAGAAGAACGAATCGCCTGATGCTAGCGAAGGACGCACTGGCCATAGCCGGTCTTTCCTTTGTCATTTTTCCGATCTCCGCTGCTGGCGCCACCACTCGACGACTGCCCCGACCCGGACGACGCGCCCGGGCCCGATCCACTGCCGTCACCACCGGAACTGCCCGACGACGATCCCGAACTGGCGACGGTCGTCGTCCCCGAACCGCCGCTGCCGCTGTCGGAGGAGGACGACCCGAAGCTGTTCGCCGTCTCGCCGCCGACAACGCCCCCTGCCAGCGTCTGGGTCGGTTGGGCGGTCGTCGCTGTCGTTGTCGTCGTGGTCTGCACCGGCGCCGTATACGACGCCGCAGCGATGACCGATGAGGTCGACGATGAACCGGTCTTGCTTTCGGTCGTTGTCAGCGTCGTCACCGTCTGCGTCTGCGTTGTCTGCACGGTGGTCGTCACCGACGGATCGGCGACGCTCGGCGTCGCTGCGGCCAGCACCGCCGAGCACCCCGGCAGGCCGCCATCCGCCTGGCACTGGCTCAGCGTCGCCGTCGTCATCGAATTGATATTGGCCGTCGCCACGACGTTCGATCCGCCCGGCACCTGGAGGCCGGTAATACCGTTACCGGCCCGCAGCTTGATCGCCCCCGAGGTCGTCACCGGTCCGTCAATCGTCAGCACGTCGGTCGTCGCCGTGCTGCCACTGGCGCCGGCGACCAGGGTGATCGCATTGTTCCCGGTGCTGGTCACGCCATCGCCCGAGGCAATCGTCAGCGGACTTTTCGCCGCGACAAATATCTCGCCGCTGGCACTGACACCGTAGGTCGTCAGTGCCCCGGTGTTGGCGACGTACAGATTGCCGGCGCCGCCGTTGGCCCTCAACGTCGAGACCTGCGTCCATAGCGGCGTCGCCGCGCTGCCGATCCCGCCAACGGCGGAGGCCTGGAGCGCATAGCCGACGACAGAGGCCGAGCTGCCGGTGCGGGTGATCGCCGCGCCACTCCCGATCGCTTCGATGCTGACGACGCTGTCGGTCGAACTCGCGTCGGTCGCCACCGGCGCAGCCAGCACGATGCTGCCGACGTTCGACAGGCTGATAACGCCCGAACCGGTCCTGATGCCATCTGTGAACGACGCCACCGGATAGCCCGACTTGCCGATCGACAGGTACTTGGTGACCACGCCGGAGATCGAATCGGTGCTGGTGTAACAGTCGACATCGTAGTTCGAACACAGCGTCGACACGGGCATGACGCTGAGCGTGTTCGTCGCGTCATAGGACTGGTTGCGGAAGGCAACCGATCCCGTCGTCGTCTGCAGCGTCACGTTCCTGACCTGATTGACCGTGTTATCGAGCGCAATGCCGGTCGAGGCCAGCGCCATCAGATGTGACGCGGTAATTTTCGCCGTCGACGTCTGGCTGACATTGCCGCCACGCGCGCCGAGCAGGATCGCATGCGGCGTCGTGATCGGATACGCGACATTGAGACTGCCGCCGGAAATGAGTGCCATGCTCGCCAGCGTGCCCGTCAGGTCGAGCGCGCCGCCCTGAACCAGTTGCCCGCTCCAATCGGCGCGGCCGATCGAAAGATAGGTATTGTCGCTGGCCAGCTGCTGCAGTTCGGCTTCAGTCACGCTCAGCGCCGTCGAGACCTTGCTCCCGCCGACCTGAATGTTCCGCGAGTTGGTGATCGGCGAGAGGTCGAAGGAACCGTCGTTGCCGGTCTTGATCCGGCCGCTGCCAAAGTTGATCGTATCGGCAATCACCGAAATTGACGGCGACTCGCTGCCGTAGCCGGGCGCTTCGATGTCAGCCGCCGTGTTGCTGACCGAAGCGCCCAGGAAACGTACTTCGTCCAGTGCCGCCAGCTTGGCAACCCCCGACCCGATGCTGATCGCCCCGAGGGGCCCCGCATACAGCCCCAGGCGACGACTCAGCCCGCTGCCCACCAGCGAACTGTCGCTGCTCCGGGTCAAGTCGAGGTCGCCGATGACGCTGATATTCCAGCTGTTCAAGGCAGGGACAGAGCAGGTGTCGCAATAGTTGCCGATCATGAGGTAATCGGCACGGATTCTGCGCATCTCGGCTTCGGTCAGGCTCAGTACGTTGGCGTCGCCGGTATTCTTGCTTGCACCGCCCAGTTCGACGGTCTGCGAGGTCGTACGTGGAATGATGGTGACGACGCCACCGCTGCCGGCGTCAACGCTGGACGAGCCATCGGCAGGCGCATTGAGATCGAGCTTGTCGGCAGCGATACTGACAAAACCGCTGAGCGAGCGCACGGTCGAATTGTTGGTCAACTGCCCGGCCTTGAGCGACACCGCGGTCCCCGAGACGAGCGGACGATCAAGTGTCAGGCCATTCATGCCGGTATCGATCGAAAGCGCCCCGACGGTCGTCATACCGGAGATTTCCGTCGCGCTGTCCGTCGGCATGTAGCTGCCGATCCGCAAGGCTTTGGTATTCACAAACGAGCCCAGGCTGCCGTTCACGTTGCCCGCCAGCGTATCGACCGACAAGGAGGACAGGTTGACCAGGCCGCCCGATTTGACCAGCAGATTCGCGACACTGATCGTGCTCGACGACTGGCTGATGCCGCCGGCACCGGCATCGAGCCGGAGACGGCTGGCCGTATTGCTGTTCGAGATCGACGCATTGATGCTGATCGACGTCGTCGCGTCGAGCCAGAGTTCGCTCGCCTTGGTCCAGGTCACCGGACTGCAGACGCTGATGCCGCCCAGCCCGTCGCCGGTCACCGATCCGTACGCCGACGTATTGTTGTACAGATGCACATTCGTCCCGGAGGTCCCGTTATCGAGCGCCGTGACGAGAGCGCTGGCACCGGCCGTATTGATCGACAGGCTGTCGGGGTCGATCAACCACGACCCGGCCTGCCCTCGGGTGGCCGAGGCATCCACTCTGGCGCCGTAAAAGTCGATCGTCCCGCCCGAGGTTTCGACGAAGCCGCCGTCGCCGGATTCGCTGCCGCCGCGCGCCGAGATGCTGCCGTTCATGTGCGTCGTCTCGTCCGACCAGACGACGACCTTGCCGCCCTTGCCCTGCGTCAGCGCATCAGCCTTGAGCACGACATCGCCGCCGACCGTCGTCGTCAAGGCGTTCTGGACATCGGCCCCCTTGCCCTGGGTGTCGCCGCCGACGCGGATCGTGCCGCCCCCCTGTGTGCCGCTGACGTCGACGCGTGCTGAGTCGGTAAGGACGATGGCATTGCCAAGGATGTCCGCCTGTCCGCCGGTGACGCCGGTCGCCTCGACGCTGCCGCTGCCGGCGACGGTAACGTCCTGCGTCGCCTTGAGGAAGATGCGCCCGCCCGCCTGCGTCACGCTGCTTGCCGAAATCCGGCCGTTGTTCCTGACGACAGCGCCGACGACGCCGATACGCCCCGATTCCGCCAGCAACTGGCCGAGATTGAGCGCCTGTTCCTTGTCGGCAGTGATCTCGACGCGCACACCGGGCGTCGCGGTATCGACGAGTTGCACGGTCTGACCGGCTGCCAGCAGGGTTTCTCCGTTCGGCGTGTTGATGATGCCGTGGTTCTCGACCTGGGCACCGACAAGATAAACCGACCCGCCCGACGGCGTCGTGATCGTGCCGTCATTGCGGACGATGCCGGCACCCGGCGTCGCCGTGAAATTGAGTTTTCCGGCGGCAAAATCGCTGTTCGACAGATTAAGCGTCGAGGCGACGAAACCGGCCGTGTCGACGACCGCCCCCGCGCCGACGAGAATGCCGGCGGGATTGATCAGGAAGACGCGGCCGTTTGACTGCAAGGTCCCCAGCAGGATCGACGGATCGGCGGTGACAACGCGGTTCAATACCGAACTCGCCGCCGACGGCTGGATGAAGCGCGTCACCTCGCTGGCGCCGATCGAGAATCCCTGCCAGTTGATGACGGCACCGGCGCTGTTCGTCACCGTCAGCACATTGCCTTGCGTCGCGAAGGTGGCGCTGCCGGACACCACCGACGGCCCGACCGGATTGGCCAGCGACAGGCCGGCGCTGAAACAGCCGGCCACGGCCAGCACGATCGCCCTTGGCGCGAAAACCGATTTGCAGTGCCCCTGTTGCATGACGTCTGCCCCTCCGATCCCCGGGCCGCGGCCCGGCCGAACTGAGCTCTAAAACGCGATGACCACGCCGACATGCCCTCGCCACGACCCGGCGAGCGCAGTATCTTTCGGTCCGCTGTCGATGACGCGGGCCAGATCCCCGCGCAACGCCAGTTTTTGCCCCATTGAATAGCGAAAACCCACGCCGGCGCTGGCGATATGTGAAGCCGAATAGGTCCCCGGCGCCGTCTGGTTGAAGCTGCCCGCGGCGTGATCGTAGAAACCGAGCAGGCGCAGATTGCCGCCGGTGCCGGCCCATGCCGCCAGATCGGGACTGTAGAGTTCGGCCGACCCGTAGTAGCCGCGATCGGCGGTCACCGCCCGCTCGTTGAAACCGCGTACCGCAGTCGATCCGGCCATGCCGAACTGCTCGCCGGCGACCAGCGCGTCCTGCGTGTACTGGCCGGCGGCCGAGACGCGGAACTGCCAGTCGCGGACGATGTTCTGCGTGTGCGACAGATTGCCGCGGACAACGGTGTAGCCGGCCTTGGCATCGGTCCGGTTGAGCGTGAAATCCGCCTGCCGGGCATTTTTCCCACCGGGCAGGTTGGTCGCCGCCGAAAGGCTGAACTGGCTGATCCGCCCGGGATGGTCGAACTGTCCGGAATAGGTGACGCTGACCGGCCGCAGCGTGATGTCAGCACCGCCGGCACCGCACACCGCCTGCCCGTTCAACAGACAGGCGTTATCGAATTCGCGCTGGTCGATGCCGAAGATGAAGCGATGCGAATACTCGCCGCGCCGCGGCAGGATGTGGTTGTAGCGCAGGCCATAGACCATCCCCTTGCCGGAAAACTGTAGCGGTCCGGCCACCGTCGTCGCCGTCGCCGCGGCGACGTCGGACTTGCCGACGATCACGTCCATGCTGTCGCCGAGCGCATAGATCGGCAGCCGGTAACTGGCGCCGAAGACCTTGGTACGGTCGGGATGTTCGAGCGAGGTCGTATAGGACAGCGTCCCGACCTGGTCGCGATCGAAAAGATTCGCGTGCTGGAGGACGAAACCGCTACGGTCGCGGCCGGTCGACAGGTTGCCGGTGTTGTCGCTCGTCAGGAAACCGGACCACGGCGACTGGTCCTTGACGTCAATACGCAGATCGAGTTCGTCGTCCTCTTCGCCCTGCGCCAGCACCACATCGACCTTCTTGGCCGGGTTCTCGTTGGCCAGCTGGACCTGCTCGGAAAGAATGCGGGCGTTCGGCGTGGTATCGAGCACGAGGCTCGGCAGACTGGCCAGGATGTTGCGTTCGTCGAAATGCGTGTTGCCATTCACCGCGATGCGCCGGATCTTCGCCTCGATCACGTCGAGACGGATGACGCCCTGCGTGATTTCCTGCTCGGGAACGGTCACCTGAACCGCACCAAAACCGCGCTCGCGATAGGCGGCCTCGACCGCTTCCAGCGCCTTCTGGATGTCGCCGTAGACCTTGCCAGACCCGGTATAAGGCGCGATCCGCCGGGCAATGTCGTCCGCAGACAGCAGGCTGTTCCCGACGATTTCGAACCGGTCGATCGAAAACTTCGCCGTTTCCTGCGCAGGCACCGGCAAGGCGGCAACGAGAATAAAGCCGCATGTCATGCCTGCACGCCGGACCGCCGCCACGCCCATATCCGCATCCTGATTCGTCAAAAAAAAATGACAATCGCCGGTAAACGAACGTCCTGAAACATAACCATATGAATGACATGGTCAAGTTATGCAAAGCTAATTCACAGCACATGCCCGTGTCAATAAGAAGTCCCCGTACACCTTCATTTTCATTGCATAAAGAGCAAGGCCCCGATAGGTTGCGCGATACCGCAACCGGTGAATATCGACGCATATCGATAACACGGCGGTTAGCCGACAAGGACGGAAGAATGAACAAGCTGATCGGCAAGACCCTGGCAGCGATCGCAATCGGCATGGCAACGGCCGGCACGATGGCGGGTGAGAACTTCGTCCCGAGCATGGGCTTCGAAAGTCCGATGGGGAGCTCGCAAGGCGTCGGCGCCGGGGAAATGGCGCGGTATACCGAACAACTGTCGAAGGGGCAGATCGACTTCCAGCTCTATCCGGACAGCAAGCTCGGCAGCGGCCCCAGGATGATCGAAATGGTCCGGAAGGGCGAACTCGACATCTTCTTCGGCGGAGCGGCTTACTTCGCCGCACGCGACAGCCGGGCCAACACCTTCGACACCCCCTACCTCGTCGAAAACGTCGAGCAAGTCCAAAGGGCGTTCACAATCAAGCGTTCGCCGCGCAAGGGACCGGCCGATCGACATCGGCGGAACCGCCGCATGGAGGCCCGCGCTTACTCCCGCGCCAGCGCGCTGCGGCTGACCGTCTCGAGCAGCGTCTCGTCGAGCATCCCGGCAGACGCCGCCAGACGCAGGCGATCGAGAATGACGCCGAGGCGGGCCTTGAGCAGTTCGAGCTGGGCGTTGGACGCGTCGTTCTCGGCATTGAGGAGATCGAGCATCGTCCGGTCGCCGACCTGGTGGCCGAGCCGGGTAGCGTCGAGCCGCGCCAGACTGGCCTTGACGTTAGCCTCCAGCGCCTTGACCCGCGTCGCGCCGACGGTGACGCCAAGCCAGGCCGCGCGCGTCGCCTGCTCGACCTGCTGCCGCGCCCGATCGTTCTCGAAGCGCGTCTTGTCGGCGAGCTTGAGCGCCTCTTCCTGACGCGCGCTGCGCATGCCGCCGGTGAAGATCGGAATCGTCACCTGCACGCCGATCATGCTCGTGCGCAGATCGTTGAGGGCATTGGCCCCGTAATCGCCGCTGCCGGCCAGGCGCTCGCGCCCCGACTGGGCGACGAGATCGACGCTCGGCGCGCCAGCGACGCCGTGCCGGCTCGCTTCCTCCTGCGCCGCCGCCAGTCGGGCCGACAGCATGCGCAAGGTCGGACTGCCGTCGACAGCCTTCTGCAGCCAGTCCTCCAGCGTGCCGGGCGCCGCGTCGACCTGCGCGCGCGGCCGCCACAGATCGGTCGGACGGCGACCGACCAGATCGACAAAAGCCTGCTGCTGCAGCGTCAGATCGCTCTCGGCCAGCAGCACCTGCGCGCGCACCGCTTCGGCCCGCGCCGTCGCCTCGTGGCTGTCGACGATCGGCTTGTCGCCGAGACGGTAGCGATCCCTGGCCTCGACGAGCGCGCGCTCGACCGCCACCTGCTGGCGACGCGCGAGATCGAGCGCCGTTTCCGACTGGACGACGGCGAAATAGCGCTCGGCCGTGCGCAGCAGCGCCGCCTGCCGCGCCACCTGCCAGCCGGCGTCCGACGCATCGGCGGCGGCGTCGAGTTGACGGCTCTGCGCCAGCCGGTCACGGCTGTAGAGCGGCTGCACCGCGTTGACGGTCCAGCGATTCAGGGTGCCGTTATTGACTGAGGTCTGGAAATCGACGTTGCGCGAAGTGCCGAAACCTGGCGCCGAAAAACCGGCGTCGCGTGTCGTCGACTGATTGTTCGCCCGACCAGAGACAGCACTCGCGCTGACCGACGGCAACCACAGTGCCCGCGCCTGGTCGCGCCGTTTGGCGCCGGCCTCGGCATCGGCATGCGCCGCGGCGAACTCGGGATCGGCGTCGCGCGCCGCCTCCCATGCCTCCTGCAGGCTGATCGCTCCGGCCGACGGCATCAGCAAGGCGCCGGCCAGCAGCCAGGCGCCCTGTCCCAGGAATCGTTTCATGAATATCCTTTCAGCATCCCGGCGCAATGCCGAGCTTGCGCAACAGCCATTCCATCAGGCACCAGCCGGTCAGCCCGCTCTGCAGCAGATTCGCCCCGACGAAGGCGGTGAACGCCAGCCACCAGGCGCTGAGGAAGAGCGGACTGCCCTCAATGCCGAAGGCCAATGACAGGAGAATGAAGGCTCCGGCAATGATCCGGACGAGACGCCACGAAGTCATGATGGGCTCCTTTCGATCAGGTGCAGGCGGCCGTGATAGGCCATGAAATACAACAGGGGAATGACGATCAGCGTCAGCACCGTCGACACGAAGATGCCGAAGATCAGCGAGATCGCCAGGCCGTTGAAAATCGGGTCATCGAGAATGAAAAATGCGCCGAGCATGGCGGCGATGCCGGTCAGCGCGATCGGCTGGGCGCGGGTGATCGCCGAATTGACGACGGCCTCCTTGAAGGCGACGCCCTGGCGGACCTGCAGGTTGATGAAATCGACGAGCAGGATCGAATTGCGCACGATGATGCCGGCCAGCGCGATCATGCCGATCATGCTGGTCGCCGTGAATTGCGCGCCGAGCAATGCGTGACCCGGCATGACGCCGATGATCGTCAGCGGGATCGGCGCCATGATGACGAGCGGTGTCAGGTAGGAACCGAACTGCGCGACGACAAGCAGGTAGATCAGCACCAGGCCGACGGCATAGGCGATGCCCATGTCGCGGAAGGTCTCGTAGGTGATCTGCCATTCGCCGTCCCACTTGAGGCTGAAGCCGCGATACGGATCGCTTGGTGCGGCGACGAAGTACTCGCCGATCTGTCCGCCGTCGGGGGCGACGGTGGCGGCGATGCCCGAACGCGTCTCGAACATGCCGTAGAGCGGGCTATCGACGCGGCCGGCCATGTCGGCGACGACGAAATTCACCGGCAGGCCGTCCTTGTGATAGATCGGTTGTTCGCGCAAGGAATCGCTGACGGTCACCAGCTCCGCGAGCGGCACGCTGCGGCCGGCGGCACTCTTGACGCCGAGCTGCAGGAGCGCGTCGAGATTGCCCTGCGCCGCCACCGGCAGATGCAGCGACACCGGCGCCGGATACTTGCTCTGGTCGTGCAGATAGGCCGCCGCTTCGCCGGCCAGTCCGGCGCGCAAGGTCGCGACGATGGCGGCCTGCGGCACGCCGAGCGCCGACGCCTTGCGCCGGTCAATGACGAGCAGCTTGCGCGGCGCCTCGACGATACTGCTGTCATCGACATCGACGACGCCCGGCGTCTTCTCGAAGACGGCGCGGATCGCCTTGGCCACCTGACGGCGACCGGCGTCGCTCGGCCCATACACCTCGGCGACGATCGGCGCCAGCACCGGCGGCCCCGGCGGCACCTCGACGACCTTGACGTTGGCACCGAGGCGCTTGCCGATCTCCTGCAGCGCCGGCCGAACTCGCATGGCAATGGCATGACTCTGGGCGTCGCGGTGATGCTTGTCGACGAGATTGACCTGGATATCGCCGACGGCGCCGCCGCTGCGCAGGTAGTACTGGCGCACCAGCCCGTTGAAGTTGATCGGCGCCGCCGTGCCGGCGTACGCCTGATAGTGCATGACCTCAGGCACGGTCGCGAGATGCGCGCCGAGTTCGCGCAGGACGGCGGCAGTGCGCTCGACCGGCGCATCGGCCGGCATATCGACGACGACCTGGAATTCCGACTTGTTGTCGAAGGGCAGCATCTTCAGCTGCACCCAGCCGATCGCCGGCAGCAGCACGGCAAAGGCGATGAGGCCGAGTACCGCCAGTCCGAGCCTGGCGCGCTGCGTCTTGCCGCGCGCCTCGTCGAGGAAGGGCGAGAAGACGCGCAGGAAGAAGGGCGTGATCCGGGCCGCCAGCCCGGCGCCGCCGTGATGCCCGTGCTTGAGCCAGAGCCGCGCCAGCCAGGGCGTGACGACGAAGGCGACGGTCAGGGACAGCAGCATGCCCATGCTCGCGTTGATCGGGATCGGGCTCATGTACGGCCCCATCAGGCCGCCGACGAAGGCCATCGGCAGCAGCGCGGCAATCACCGTCAGCGTCGCCAGGATCGTCGGTCCGCCGACCTCGTCGACCGCTGGCGGGATGATCTCCTCAAGCGGCTTGTCGGGATCGAGCGCCTGGTGGCGGTGGATGTTCTCGACAACGACAATGGCATCATCGACGAGAATGCCGATCGAGAAGATCAGCGCGAACAGCGAGACGCGGTTGATGGTGAAGCCCCAGGCCCAGGAGGCGAACAGCGTCGCCGCCAGCGTCAGGATCACCGCCGTGCCGACGATCGCCGCCTCGCGCCGGCCGAGCGCGAAGAAGACGAGGATGACGACCGAGGCGGTCGCAAAGAGAAGCTTCTGAATCAGCTTCTGCGCCTTGTCGTTGGCGGTCTCGCCGTAGTTGCGCGTGACGCTGACTTCGACCGCTTCGGGAATCAGCGTGTTGCGCAGTTCATCGACGCGGCGGATGACGCGATCGGCGACCTCGACGGCATTCTGACCCGGCTTTTTGGTCACGGCGATCGTCACCGCCGGATATTCGGCGGCATCCTTGCCGGCAGTGCCGTGCCAGACGGTGCGCGTCGGCGGCGGCGCGCCATCGGAGACGGTCGCCACTTCGCGCAGGAAGACCGGCTTGCCGGCATTGACGCCGACGACGAGGTCGGCGACCGCCTGCGCGTTGTCGAGGAAAGGTCCGGCCTCGATGGCGACGGCACGATTGGCGGCGGTGAGTTCGCCGATCGGCATGCCGACATTGGCCGAGCGCAGCGTCGCGCCGAGTTCGGCGACGGTGACGCCATGCGCGGCGAGGCGCTGTGCATCGACCTCGACATTGATGGCACGGCCCGGTCCGCCGAGCGTCGTCACCTCACGCGTGCCGGCAACGCGTTTGACGTCGCTCTCGATACTGTGGGCCAGCCGTTCGAGATCGTAAGCGCCGATGCCATCGTCCTTGGACCAGAGCGTCAGCGAGACGATCGGCACGTCGTCGATGCCCTTCGGCTTGACGATCGGTTCGAGCACGCCGAGCCCCGGCGGCAGCCAGTCGCGGTTGCTCTGCAGCGTGTCGTGCAGGCGCACAAGCGCCTCGGTGCGCGGCACGCCGACCTCGAACTGCACGGTGACGATCGCCAGCCCCGGCCGCGCCACCAGCATCACGTGCTCGACGTTGGCGATCTGGCTCAGCACCTGCTCGGCCGGCATGCCGACCATCTGTTCGACATCCTTGGCCGAGGCGCCGGGAAACGGAATCAGCACATTGGCCATCGTCACATTGATCTGCGGCTCTTCCTCGCGCGGCGTGATGACGACGGCAAAGACGCCGAGCAGGAAGGCGACCAGCGCCAGCAGCGGCGTGATCTGCGCACGCTGGAAGAAGGCGGCGATGCGTCCGGAAATATTCAGTTCGCTGTGCATGATCCGTCCCATCGCTCAGCGGCTGCGCGCCGCGGCAAGCGGATCGACGGCGACGCGTTCGCCGGCCGACAGGCCGGACAGGATCTCGACCTCGTCACCGGCCACCGGCCCGGGCCGCACCTGGCGCAGATGCGCGCGGCCGTTGCCGTCGATGACGTACACGGCATTCAACTCGGCGCGTCGGAACGAAAGGCTTTGGCCGGCACAAAAAGCCGCTGCGTGGCGCCGGCCGCGACCGGCAAATGCACGCGTGCGAAAGTGCCCGGCAGGACGCCGCGCATCCCGACCGGCAGTTCCAGCCGCAGTTGCTGCGTGTGCGTCGCCGGATCGGCCGCCGGCAGCCACACCTGTTTCGCCGGATCGATCCCAGCGCTGCGCCTCGGGCGCACCGGGAAACTCGATACGCAGCTTGCCGCCGGGCACGGCGCGCTCGGCCTGGCTCTGCGGCACGACCGCGGTGACGCGCAGGACGGCCGGGTCATGGAGGGTCATCAACGCCCGCCCCGGCATCGCCATGTCGCCCAGCGTGACCGACACGTCGGTAACGACGCCGGCATAAGGCGCCGACAGCGTGAAGAATCCGGTCTGCACGCGCGAGGCCTGCGCCTGCGCACCGGCGGCGTCGGCCTGTGCCCGCGCGGCGCGGTACTGCGCCTCGGCGCGCTCCATCGCCGCCGCGCTGATGTACTCCTTCTCGAAAAGCTGCTTCTGCCGCGCGTAGTCCTTGCTGGCGACCTCGAATGCGGTCCGCGCCGCCTCGGCCTGCGCGCCGCTGGCGACGCTGGCCTGGTTGGCCGCACGCGCATCGATCTGCAGCAACATCTGGCCGCTGCGGACGACGTCGCCGGCCTTAACGCCGAGCTGACTGATGACGCCCGGCACCTGTGCCGAAACGACGGTCTGGCGCACTGCCTCGACAACACCCTCGGCAACATAGGTCGCGCCACCGCCATCCTGCCGCACCGGTACGCTGGCCGGCGGCTCGGCGCCGACGGCGATCGATGTCGCCGCCGCAGCCAGCAGCGCCAACAGGCCGCGCCTGACGCGTCCCGGCATCACCGTTTGAATGTTCATTCTCTTGTTCATGCCTATTCCGATCGTCATGGTCAGCCGCGCTCCCCGGTGGGACAGAACACCTCGTACATCGTCCTAAGCACCTTCAACACCCGCTCGTCGCTGATCGAATAAAAAATATTCTTGCCTTCGCGCCGCGTCGCGACGAGGCCCTCGTTGCGCAGCACACCGAGCTGTTGCGACAGCGTCGGCTGATGGATGTCGAGCCGCTCCTCGAGATCGCTGACGCACAGCTCGCCGTTCGACAGCTGGCAGAGCAGCAACAGTCTGGACTCGTTGGCCAGCGCGCGCAGAACCGCCGTCGCCTCGCCGGCCGCGGTGTTCATCCGTTCGATACTCATTTTCTGGCTGGCCATACAACCCCGCATCCTGTGATTGACACCATCACTATACATATTTATATTATATCTGTCAATATATTGTTCGTCGTAAAGAACTGCGCACGTCGGGCGGCATCACCCCGCCACCACGAATGCACCCGCGCCTGGCGCGCCCTCCGGGCTACACCATCAGCATAGGACAAACAGGAATTAGCGCCAGCGTCGCGGACACGCCGGCGCGGCGAGGCCTAGTCGTTCTTCTTGCAGGTCGAGCAACCGAGCAAGGGATAGAGCGGACACCAGCCGAGCAGGCCGGTGGCGAGCGGTACCACCCCGACATAGGTCCAGGGCGCACCGATGCCGGCCAGTGCGCAGCCGAGCAGGACGACGCCAACAACGATCCGGGCCACCTTATCGATGCCACCGACATTGCTTTTCATGACCATCTCCTCAAAAGGATTCGTGCCAGTAAGACTTGGCCGGGCAGCACCGGTTCCGTCACCCGGCACCCTGCCCCCGGCCCGGGCAAGCGCCTAGCAGCCGGCGGTCTTGCGGAAGGACTTGCTCTGGTTGTTGCCGCCGGCATCATCGAAGCGGGCGCGGATCTCGTCGCCGACCTGAATGCGCTTGTCCTTGAATTTCTCGAGCGTCTCATCGTCGCTGATCGAAAGCACGACCGAGTTGCCGCTCTTGTTGTCCTTGAGCGTCGCTTTCGCCGACTTGCCGTCGGACGCGAGCTGGATCTTCTCGACGACGCCGACCATCTTGACGTCGGCCGCCAGCGCGGTCGTCGCCGACAACGCAAGCACCGTCGCGCAGAGGGCATTGAGCAATGTTGAACGCATGATGAATTCCTTTCCTGAAGTTGACGATAAGTGATTTGAAGTTCTGGCGGCAGCCGCGATGAGACGCGCTACCCCTCGCGCGACGCCTGACCGTGATCGACGTCTTCCCAGCCGGTGATCATCGCCTTGATGTGCGCCATCGGCGTGTGGCCGGTGGTGGCGAGATAGAGGTGCGAGACGAGGAAGGCGAGCATCAGGAACGCGCCGACCGTGTGCCCGGTGGCGACCCAGTCGAGCGACAGATTTGTCAGTCCCCAGGCAGCCCAGTCGTTGTAGAAAACATAGAGCCAGCCGGTGATCCAGATCAGCGGACTGACGAAGACCAGGATGCCGAGATAGGTCAGCCGCTGCAGCGGGTTGTGCTTGTTCGACGCGCTCGGCTTGAACGGGTGCGGCTCGTTGCGGAAGATGCCGGACGAATAGAACCGGGCGACCGCGATGATCTTGTCGGTGGTCGGGATGTAATGACGCCATTCGCCGGTGGTGAAATGCCAGAAGATGGCGAACACCCACAGGCCAACCAGCGCCCAGGCGGCGAAGCTGTGATAGCTGACGGCATGGGCGAAGCCGAACAGCGCATAGGCGCCGTGGATCTCGAAGCCGGTCAGCAGCATGAACATGATGAGCGCCGCCTGCGACCAGTGCCAGAAGCGCTCGAATCCCTTGAACAGATAAATACGTTCGGACATGCCTATCTCCTAATTCTTGCGGCGCGAAACGATGCGCATCAGACCATGGCCGAGCGAACCGACGAAGGCCAGCAGCACAACGCCCCAACCGAGCATGTCGAGCATGCCCTTGGCATCGCGGCCAGGGATATAGACGCCGTCGATGCCGGCCAGGCGGCCGTTGCGGCTATGACATTCGACACAGGCGAGCGCTTTCTCCTTGGGCGCGACCATGTGCGTGATCGGCCACTGCGAGACGGTCTCGATGAAATCGACCTTGCCCGAGAAAGGCCGCCCGGCGGTCTTCATGCCCGAGGCCACTGCCTTTTCCCAGTCGAGATTGGCCCAGAAGGCGGTATCGTCGGCGCCGGCCAGATGCGTCACCACCAGCGTCTTGTTCACCGGATCGAACGGTTGCTTGCCGGTGAAGGTCTTGATCGGCCAGATCAGCGACTTGCCGTCGCCGGCGCTGCCCTCGAACTTGTTGATATAGATCGGCTCGGCCGACTTCTCGATCTTGTCCTCGGCGAGCGTGTATTTGTTGACGCCATTCATCCAGATGTAATCGGGCTTGACGTTCGTCCCCCAGACGAAATCGCCCTTGATGCCGAGGTAGGTGTCATAGCCGTCGTCATCCTTGACCACCAGCGGCTTGCCGTTCTTGTCACGCTTGCCGGCCGTCGACCAGTCCCAGCGCATCTTGGTCGGCACGTCGCCGCGCGCGAACTCCGGGATGTGGCAGGTCTGGCAGGCGACCTTATCGGTATGGTCGTTGAGCTTGGCCTGCTTGTGCGGCGCCTGACCATGACAGGACTGGCAGGTCGCGACGTTGCGGCCCTTGTCGTCCGGATTGCCGGTCATCAGCGCCGCATGACCGTCCTTGCCGGTCGGCGCGTAACGGCTGCCCGGCACCTGGTGCGCGTCGGTCTTGTGACAGGTGGCGCAGCTGAAATTGAGCCCATCCTTGGCCATATGCACGTCGAGCTCGCGATCGGGCTTCTCGAGAGATGTGTCGAGGTCGCCGTGCTTGACGCCGTCGCCGCCGCCGCCGGTGAAGTGGCAATTGCCGCAATTCTGCCGGCGCGTCTTGCCGACCGCCTGCGCGATCGGCGTCAGGTTGGTGCCCTTGATGATCTTGCCCGAACCCGGCGGAAACTCGGTGTCCTTGGTCACCGGTGCGCCGGCGAAGCCGCTCGGTTTCGTGTATTTGCCCGTCGTATCGTGACAGGCGAGGCAGTCAACATTCTCCTGCGAGGCGAAGTCGAAGTTCTCGCTCATACCATAGCCGATGTGGCAGCTGGCACAAGCCTTGAAGTTCGAGGTCGCCGACGTGCAGTAATTGTTGATGACGTGACGCTTGCCCAGCTTCTGCTTCGTCTGCGGGTTGATGTATTCCCACTTCCAGTGCTGCGTCTGATGGATCTGCTTGGCCGCCTCCGTATGACAGCTGAGACAGGCCTTGGTAACCTCCTGCCCGGAAGCGAACTCGCGTTGCAGTTCCTTGAACTTGCTGTGATCGGCGGTCGATTTGGGCACGCTGACCGCGCCCGACGACTCGCCTGCCACCGCCAGGGTGATCCCGACGATACCGGACGCTATGAAAAACAGCGCCCGCTGCCATATTCTTCTCATTCCCTTCCCCTTGATCCACCTGACCCGGTTTATTTTCTCGGTATATGCGTGCAACCTAATATATTTTGTTAGTACATTATAAACTGCTAATAATGTCAAGCCCCGCGATGCACCGGGAACGCCCGCCTGCTGCCGTATAATCTCCGCGTTTTTCCAATGATCTGAAAGAAGCGACCATGGCGCGCCCCCTTAAATGCCGACGCATCGACTGCATGCCGGCATCGAGCTATTACAAGCCGGCCGGCATTCCCTTGCGCGACCTCGACGAAGTCGTACTCGGCATGGACGAACTCGAAGCCATGCGGCTGACTGATCTCGAAGGCCTGTATCAGGCAGACGCGGCCGAACGCATGGGCGTCTCGCGCCAGACCATCGGCAACATCCTCAACCGCGCCCACACCAAGATCGCCGACGCGCTGTTGAACGGCAAGGCTCTCCGCATCGACGCCGAGCACGAGAGCAGCGCCAGCGACGAAACCGAGGACAACCCTGCGGCCTCGTAAGCGCACGCCGCCATCGCGCCTTGCTCAAATAACTGGCATATGCTATAAACAAAAAGCCTGACTGATTGATCCTTTCTTTTCTTCCAAACGACACACCGCCATGAAAATCTGCATTCCCGTCGCCTCGTCGGACGGTCTCGCCGCCAGCGTCGACCCAGCCCAGCCTGACACCCGCTTCCTGCACCTGCATGACCTCGAGACCGACAGTTTCGAACTCATCGACCTGAACCAGCCGGACGAAAAGGATGACGCGATCCTCTTCGACGCGGTGATCTGCAGCGCCATCACCAAACCGGTTTTCGGCGCCCTGCGCCAGCAGGGCAAGCAGGTCTTCCTGACCGAGGCGGCAAGCGTCGCCGAGGCGCTGGCGGAATTTGCCACGGGCGAGATGTTCCGCATCCCTGACCAGTTGGCCGGCGGTGGCTGCGGAGGCGGCGGCTGTGGTGGCGGCGGTTGCGGCGGCCATGAGGGTCACGGCGAAGGCCACGGCCACGCGCATGGCGGCGGCTGCGGTGGCGGTTGTGGCGGTCATGACCACGACGAACAGGAAGGCGATCACGCCCATGGCGGCGGTTGCGGCTGTGGCGGACACGCGCACGGCGAGGAACACGAACACGGCGGCGGCTGCGGCGGACACGGTCACGCGCACGGCGGCGGTTGCGGCTGCGGCGGACACGATCACGCGCCCGCCCATGCCGCTGCCAGCCGACCGCTCGGCGACAGCCTGCGTATTGCGGTCACCAGCCAGAACCGCAAGCAGATCACCGAGCATGCCGGCAAGTGCCGCAAATTCTGGATCTACGAGACGCGCGCCAAGGCCATCGTCAGCAAGACCCTGCTCGAACTGCCGCTCGAACAATCGCTGCACGCGTCGGCCGGCGACGACAAGCATCCGCTCGACCCGATCGACCTGCTGATCACCGGCAGCATCGGCGACGGCCTGCGTCAGCGCCTCGCCGAACGCGGCGTCGACACCATCGTCACCACCGAGACCGACCCCGACGCCGTCGTCGGCAAGCTGCTCGCCGCGCTCTAGCCGGCGATCTCGATCAAGCGCGCGATCGCGCTTGATCGGGAGACCCCTCCAGCCCGGTACAACTGCACTCCGCACGCAATTCGGGCATATGCCAAAAAACACTTGCAATCGGCCACACCATTTCGTATATTAGCGATAGTTAATATTGAGCAAAAGGAGTCCATCGTGTCCGACACCCTCAACGTTGTCTGCCCCGACTGTGACGCAATCAACCGCGTGGCCGCCGCGCGGCTCGGCGACGGACCGATCTGCGGCGTCTGCAAGCAGCCCTTGTTGCCGGGCACGCCGCTGACCCTGACCGCAGCCAACTTCGACCGCCACGTCGGTCAGTCCGACCTGCCGGTTCTCGTCGATTTCTGGGCGCCGTGGTGCGGTCCCTGCAAGATGATGGCGCCGGTGATCGACCGCGCTGCGGAAGCGCTGGCGACCTCGGCACGCGTCGCCAAAATCGATACCGAAAGCGAGCAGGCGCTGGCAGCACATTTCGCCATTCGCAGCATCCCGACGCTGGCCATTTTCCGCAAGGGAAAGCTGATTGCCCGGCAATCCGGCGCCGTCGACCTGAAGCACCTGCTCGACTGGTTCAACGCGCAGACCGCCTGAGCGCGGCCCGCGCCCCCCGGCAGCGCACGCTGCCAAAACGGAGATTTCGATGCAAACGAGCGCTTCGCCCGAAGCCCTGCCACCCCTGGCCCATTTCCCCGTGCCGATTTTTTCCAGCGTCATGGGCACCTGCGGCCTCGCACTCGCCTGGCAGCGCGCCGGCGAAGCCATCCCCGCGCTCGGCGTCGTCTGGCCCGGCATCGCCGCGCTGGCGACCGGCCTCTTCGTCACCTTGCTGTTGCTCTATGCGCTCAAGCTTGTCGGCCACCGCCGACAGGTTGTTGCCGAATGGCGGCACCCGGTCCGCGTCAATTTCTTCCCGGCCATCTCGATCAGCATATTGCTGCTCTCGGTCGCCTGGCGCGACACCTTCCCGTCGCTCGCCTTTTTCCTCTGGGTAACGGGCGCCGTCGTACACCTCGGCTTCACGCTCGCCATCCTGAGCAGCTGGATCTTCCACACGCACTACGACATCCACCACGCCAACCCGGCCTGGTTCATCCCCGTCGTCGGCAACCTGTTCGTTCCGATCAACGCCGCCGCCTTCGGACTCGCCGACGTCGGCTGGTTCTACTTCAGCATCGGCTTCGTCTTCTGGCTGGTGATGATGACGATCGTGCTCTACCGCGTCTTCTTCCACGACCCGATCCCGCCGCGCCTCCTGCCGACGCTGTTCATCCTGATCGCACCACCGGCCGTCGCTTTCCTCGCCTACCTGGCGCTCGGCGGCAGCCTCGACGCCTTCGCCCGCGTGCTCTACGGCATCGCCCTCTTCGTCACCCTGCTGCTCGCCGTCAATGCCCGGCGCTTCCTGCTGCTCGGCTTCTTCCTGTCGTCCTGGGCCTACTCCTTCCCGCTCGCCGCCATCACCATCGCCAGCTTCGTCATGGCGCAGCGCAGCGGCCATGCATTTTTCATCGGGCTGGCCTTCGGCCTGCTCGCCATCGTCACCGTCGTCATCACCACCCTGCTTGTCTTGACCGCCCGCGCCGCCCTGCGTCGGGCCATCTGCGTCCCCGAATGAACCGTTCCGTACCACTGCGCCGCCAACTTCCGGCGCAGGCCACCTACTTCAAGGACTGAGCATGAAACCTCTGAAACTTCTCGTCGTCGGCGCCGTCGCCGGCGGAGCCTCCTTTGCCGCCCGCGCCCGCCGTCTCGACGAAAGCGCCGAAATCACGCTGATCGAGCGCGGCCCCGACGTTTCCTTCGCCAACTGCGGCCTGCCCTACCACATCGGCGGCGAGATCGCGACGCGTGACGTGCTGGCGGTGCAGACGCCGGCCTCGCTGAACGACCTGCTCAAGCTCGACGTGCGCACGCACTGCGAAGCCATCGACATCGACCTGCGCGGCATGCGCCTGCAGGTGCGCCACACCGCCACCGGCGAATGCGAATGGCTGCCCTATGACAAACTCATGCTCTCGCCCGGCGCCTCGCCGGTACGTCCGCCGCTGCCCGGCATCGACGATCCGCGCATCTTCACCCTGCGCAACCTGCAGGACATGGACCGCATCATCGCCGCGGCCGACGCCGGCATGCGCGCCGTCATTATCGGCGCCGGCTTCATCGGCCTTGAAATGGCCGAACAGCTGCAGCGGCGCGGCATGAAGGTGCAACTCGTCGAACTGATGCCGCAGGTCATCCCGCCGCTCGACGCGCCGATGGCCGCGCTGCTCGACAGCGAACTGCGCCGCAACGGCGTCGAGGTCTTCCTCGGCGACGGCATCCGCGCCTTCCGGCCGGGCGAAAGCCACGTCGGCTGCGAACTCAACTCCGGCGCCGTGCTCGATGCCGACCTCGTCATCCTCTCGATCGGCGTCAAGCCGGATTCGGACCTCGCCAAGCGCGCCGGGCTCGAACTCGGCGCGCGCGGCCACATCGTCGTCGACGCCTTCCAGCGGACCTCCGACCCCAACATCTACGCCGCGGGTGACGTCGTCGAGACGCAGGACCGCGTTGTCCCCGGCCGCACCGCTGTACCGATGGGCGGCCCGGCAAACCGCCAGGGCCGCGTCGCCGCCGACCACATCATCCTCGGCGACAAGGCCCGGCCCTATCCCGGCTCGATCGGCACCGGCATCGTCCGCGCCTTCGACGTCGTCGCCGGCATCACCGGCTGGAGCGAAAAGCGGCTGCGCGCCCTCCAGTACCCGTTCGCCTCGGTCACCGTCAACGACAGCCACCACGCTTCCTACTATCCGGGCGCCAAGCCAATGACGCTCAAGATCGTCTGGGACGCCCGCACCGGGCGCCTCCTCGGCGCTCAGGCAACCGGCTTCGAAGGCATCGACAAGCGCCTCGACGTGCTGTCGACGGCGATCGCCGCCCAGATGACGGTCGAGGATCTTTGCCACCTCGAACTCGCCTACGCGCCGCCGTTCGGCTCGGCCAAGGACATCATCAACCTGGCCGGCTTCGCCGCCTGCAACCGCCGCGATGGACTCGTCCAGCATACCGAAACGCTACCGACCGACCCGGCGGTCCAGGTCGTCGACGTGCGCGGCAAGCCGCTGGCAGAGGCCTACCCGGCGCCCGGTACCGCACTCAACATCCCGTTCGCGACACTGCGCGCCAACCTCGGCAAGCTCGACAAAAACCGGCCGGTGGTGACGCTCTGCGCCTTCGGCAAGATGAGCTATTTCGCCGCCCGCGTGCTTGCCCAGAACGGCTTCGAGGTCAGCAGCTACAGCGGCGGGCTCAAGGCGAACGTCGATCCGAGAACGCCGGCCAAGCTGCCGACCGCCTGACCCGGTAGATCATGCGCCCCGGCTGCGACAGCCCCGCCCGCGACGCCCGTCCGCCGGACGCGGCGGCGCCGCGCCGGACCTATGCGCGCGAAATCGCGCTGGTCCTGCTCGTCAAGCTGGTGCTGATCGTCGCCATCAAGCTCATTTTCTTCAGCACGCCGGTCAGCCAGCGCGAACTGGCCGACCGGCTCGACGGCGTCTTCCAGGCGACGGACGCCAGCAAACCGATTTCCGACTCCCCAAGGACAGATCATGATTAGCGAATCTCTGGTCGACCTGTCGCGCCTGCAGTTCGCGGCGACAGCGTTCTATCACTTCCTCTTCGTTCCGCTGACGCTCGGCCTCTCGTTCCTGCTGGCGATCATGGAATCGGTCTATGTGCTGACCGGCAAGACGATCTACCGCGACATGACGAAGTTCTGGGGCAAGCTGTTCGGCATCAACTTTGCGCTTGGCGTCACCACCGGACTGACCATGGAGTTCCAGTTCGGCACCAACTGGGCCTTCTACTCGCATTATGTCGGCGACATCTTCGGCGCACCGCTGGCGATCGAGGGGCTGCTCGCCTTCTTCCTCGAATCGACGATGGTCGGCCTGTTCTTCTTCGGCTGGGACCGGCTGTCGCGTCTCGGCCACCTGTGCGTCACCTACCTCGTCGCGATCGGCTCGAACCTCTCGGCGCTCCTGATTCTGATCGCCAACGCCTGGATGCAGAACCCGGTCGGCGCCGACTTCAATCCGGTGACGATGCGCATGGAAATGACCAACTTCGCCGACATCGTCTTCAACCCGGTCGCGCAATCGAAGTTCGTGCATACGCTGAGCGCCGGCTACGTCACCGCGTCTATCTTCGTGCTCGGCATCAGCGCCTGGTACCTGCTCAAGAACCGCGACAACGAATTCGCCCGCCGCTCCTTCCGCATCGCCGCCTCCTTCGGCCTCGCCTCGGCGCTATCGGTGATTGTGCTCGGCGACGAATCGGGCTACACCGCCGCCGAAACGCAGGAAACCAAGCTGGCCGCGATGGAAGCGATGTGGACGACCGAACCGGCGCCGGCCGGCCTGACGCTGTTCGGATTCCCCGACGAGAAGACGCGCACGACCAAAATGGCCATCCATGTCCCATATGTCATGGGACTGATCGGCACGCGCACGACCGACAAGGTCATCCCCGGCATCGACGAACTGGAAGCGCGCATCGCCCGCCGCATCGACACCGGCATCCTCGCCGTCAAGGCGCTCGAACGGCTGCGCAAGGACCCGAAGAACGCGCAACGACTGGCCGACTTCAACGCCGTCAAGGCCGACCTCGGCTACGGCCTGCTGCTCAAGAAATACGTCGCCGACGTCAGCCAGGCGACGCCTGAGATGAAGGCGCGCGCCATCGACGACGCAATCCCGCACGTACCCTCACTGTTCTGGTCGTTCCGGCTGATGGTCGGCCTGTCGATCGGCTTCCTCGCGCTCTTCGCCACCGCCTTCTACTACGCCGCACGCAACCAGCTCTCGACGCCCTGGCTGTTGAAGTGGGCGCTGTGGTCGATCCCGCTGCCCTGGATCGCCTGCGAACTCGGCTGGTTCGTCGCCGAATACGGACGCCAGCCCTGGACAATCCACGGCGTGCTGCCGACGCACCTGTCGACCTCGGCGCTCAGTCCCGGCAACCTGATCTTCTCGCTCTCGGGCTTCCTGATCTTCTACTCGCTGCTGCTCGTCGCCGAGCTTTACCTGATGTTCAAGTACGCCCGCCTCGGCCCGTCGAGCCTCGGCACCGGACGCTACCATTTCGAAACCGCCGGCCACGAAGCGGAGGCCCGCCATGCTTGATTACACGACCCTGAAAATCGTCTGGTGGGCGCTCGTCGGCGTCCTGCTCTTCGGCTTCGCCGTCATGGACGGTCATGACATGGGCGTCGGCACGCTGCTGCCCTTCGTCGGCCGCAACGACGACGAGCGCCGCGCCGTGCTCAATTCGGTCGGCCCGCACTGGGAAGGCAACCAGGTCTGGTTCATCACCGCCGGCGGCGCCCTCTTCGCCGCCTGGCCGCTGGTCTATGCCGCTGTCTTTTCCGGCTTCTACATCGCCATGCTGGCGGTATTGTGGGCGCTGTTCTTCCGCCCGGTCGGCTTCGACTATCGCAGCAAGCTCGCCGACACGCGCTGGCGCCAGGCCTGGGATTGGGGCATTTTCACCGGCAGTGCCGTGCCGGCGCTCGTCTTCGGCGTCGCTTTCGGCAATGTCATCCTCGGCATTCCCTTCCACTTCGAGGACACCATGCTGCCGGTCTATTCCGGCAGCTTCTGGCAGCTCTTCAGCCCCTTCGCGCTGGTCGCCGGCGTCGTCAGCCTGTCGATGCTCGTCTTTCACGGCGCCAACTACCTGATCGTCCGCACCGAGGGCGATATCCAGCGCCGCGCGCAGCGCGCCTCGACGCTCGCCGGCGTCCTCATGTTATTGGGATTCGCGCTGGGCGGCGTCATGGCCAACACGATGTCTGGCTATGTCGTCACTTCGCCGATCGACACCGGCGCCGGGCTCAACCCGCTCGACAAGGAAGTCGTCCGCCAGGCCGGCGCTTGGATGGCGAACTTCCACGCGCATCCGGCGCTGTTCGCCTTCCCGGCGCTCGGTTTCGTCGGTGGATTGCTCGGCATCGTCTTCGCCCGTGCGGCGCGCGGCGTCTTCGCCTTCGTCAGCAGCGCGCTGGCCGAACTCGGCATCATCGCCACCGCCGGCATCGCGATCTTCCCCTTCGTGCTGCCGTCGAGCACCGATCCGCGCAGCAGCCTGACCCTCTGGGACTGCGTCTCGAGCCAGCGGACCCTCGGCGTGATGTTCTGGGTGGCGCTGATCATGACGCCGATCATCGTCGCCTACACCGGCTGGGCCTACCGCGTCATGCGTGGCAAGGTCACCGTCGATTACATCAAGGCCAACGACCATTCAACCTACTGATCGGGAGAACAGCGATGTGGTATTTCACCTGGATGCTCGGCCTCGGCTTCGCCGTCCTCTTCGCCATCGTCAACGCGCTCTGGCTTGAGTCGCAGGAACAACGCGACCGGACAGGCGACTGAGGCGCCGGCGTCGGCGCGTCAGATGACAGACACCGGACAAAGCGACCGCGGCGCCTGCGGCTGCGCACTCAGCGCGCGCGGCCGCGCCCTGCTCGTCGGGCTATCGAGTCTCAACCGCCTGCGCCTGCTCTATGCGCTCGAAGACAAGGAGCGCTGCGTCGGCGAACTCGTCGATGCGCTGGGCTTGTCGCAATCGCTCGTCTCGCAACAGCTCGGCCTGCTGCGAGACGGGAAGCTCGTCTCGGCGCGACGGTCGGGACGCAGGACCTACTATGCGATTGCCAGCCCCGACCTCAACGCGCTCCTGAAAATGGCGCTGAAAACCTGCAGCCACACCTGAGCGGCGCGCTCAGAGCCGATAACGCGCGACGATGTCGCGCATTTCCTTGGCCAACCCATCGAGATTCCTGGCCGCCTGCGCGCTTTCCTCGGCGGCGGCGCTGCTCTCCTCGGACATCTGGGCGATGCGCTCGACCTGCACGGCGATCGTGTTCGTCGCCGTTCCCTGTTCTCGCATCGCCGAACTGATCTCGTCGACGACCGACACCGCGCTGCGACTGCTATCGCCGATCTTGCGGATCGACTCGCTGGCGGCCTCGGCTCGCTCAACCCCCTTGCCGACCCGTGCCACCGCTGCCTGCATGCCGACGACCGATTCACCGGCGCTCGTCCGCATGGTATCGATCGTCGTCGAAATCTCCTGCGTCGACGAGGCGGTACGCTCAGCCAGCTTGCGCACTTCGTCGGCGACCACGGCGAATCCGCGACCCTGTTCGCCGGCACGGGCCGCTTCGATCGCCGCGTTGAGCGCCAGCAGGTTGGTCTGGTCGGCAACTTCCTTGATGACGGCAACCACCCGTGAAATCTGATTGCTTTGCTGCTCCAGCACCTCGATGCTGCCGGCGGCGCCATTGACCGACTGGGCGATCTCGTTGATGTCGCCGACCGTGTTGCCGATAATCTCCTCGCCGGTCGTCGCCAGATTGCCCGAATCACAGGAGATGCGGTTCGCCTCCTGGGCGCGGTCGGTAATGTGATTGATGCTGACCGCCAGTTCCTCGACCGTGGCGGCCATGCCGGCGGCCGCATCGCTCTGCTCCTGCGCCGAACTGGCAACCTGCGACGAGGTCGCGCTCATCTGGGTCGACGCTTCGGCGACCGACTGCGCGCAGACGGCGATCGAGCGCAGACTGCCCTGCAGTTTGTCGACCAGGCGATTGAGCGCCAGGATCATTTCCCCGATCTCGTCGCGATTGACGACGGTCCCGCGCGCAGTGAAATCGAGATCGCTTTCGATCCGGCCGATCAGGACGTGGATATGCCCGATCGATTGACCGATGCTGCGCGAAAGCAGCGTGAACGAAGCGATCAGGATCAGGCCGAGCAGCGTCACCGGCCCGACGACAAGCCACAAGATCGCCGACTGTTGCGAATGCAACGCCGCTTCGGAAGCATCGGCATCCTTGCCGAGTTCGGCGACATTCTTTTCGATCGCCGCCTGCATCGGCTGGAACTGGGTTTTGTACACCGATGTCAGGCGATCGTTGGCGGTGGCCGGATCCTTCTTCGCCAGGTCAAAAAGCGCCCGCGACGCCTGGTCGTATTGCTGCCACTGCGCCTGGATCGCCTTGATGGTGTCGCGGGTCTGCGGCCGGTGCGCCGAGGCCAGCAGGCGCTCGCTGCTGGCCCGGATATTCTTTTCGGCGTCGTCGAATATCCTCGCCGACTCCGGACTCGCCGGATCGAGCAGGATGGTGGACAAGGCGCTGGCCTTGATTTCCAGATACAGGCGAACCTGTCCGCTGCGTCGCGAGAAATCGGACCCGGCGCCGTTGAGCTGGGTAAGGGAGAAAAATGTCGCAATGCTCACAATCAGGAAGCCCGCGACCACCAGCACGCTCAGCCAGATCAGTTTCTTACGGATCGTCATTTTCCGCCCTTTCTCTCCGTTCAAGGCGCCGTCATTTCGCATGACCGCGTCGACGGCACCCAATCGGCGATCCGCATCCGAAACCATGCAATTCACATAACACGAAGCGTCGCACGGACGTCAGACACGCTTCCATCCGTGCTGTCAGCATATACCATTCGGGAAAATCCGCGCTTCTTTTAAGGCCTGCACGGAACACATCCCAGGCGTTTCCAGGCCGGTCGAAGCAGCACCTGCGCTTCGACCGGCCGAATGTGAAAATCGTTCATACCGGGCCTGAAACTGCGGCCCATGGCGTCTGCATGCAGACCTGAACACCCTCATCGCAGCCGGAACACCGGTCGGACGTAGAAGCCGTCCTCGGGCATTGCCGACAACAACCGCGCGAGCGCCGCCTGCGCCGTCCGGCGGTCGGCAAAATCGCCATAGATGACGCCAAGCCGCTCCTGTCCGCTCAAGCGGGATCGATAGATCCGCAATTGCGCCGGATCGACCCGGTCAAATGCGTCGTCAATGAATCGTTCAACGCTCTCCCTTTCGTCCGCACCGACCCGCAGCAACTGGATGACGAAATGCGAATCGGGAACCTCGCGCAGCCAGGTGCCCGTCGAGGCAATCTTTTCCTCAATTCGATCGACCGGTTTCACCGATGCCTCGACGCCACGACTGACCGTCGGCGGCGACGTTCCGCCGGATGCGAGTTCCACCGGTACGGCCGACGCCACAGGGGCAGCGACCGGCGCCAGGGCCAGGCTGTGCCCCGGGCGCAGGCCAAGGACGACGACCACGCACAGACTGATCGCCGCGGCCAGACCGGAGAACATCCGGACATTGCAGGCAAACCGACGGCAGGCGGCGGGCGCCAGCGACATCGCCTGCATCGCCGCCTCGACCGATTTGCGCTCGACCCGGGTGGCATGCCCGCACGCGGCGCACTGCAAGGCGCGATCGGCCAGCTGGTTGATGCGCCTGAACTGCCGGTCGCCGGCCCGGGAAATCATTTCGAGCGCCGCGGCTGAAAAGAGCGGCGGGCCGTCATATCCGGCGGCGTCGAGGCAATGGGCAAGATAGTCGCCGACCTCGCCGGGCGACAGATGATCGAGCGCAAAATTGTAGGTCACGCGCAGGCGCGGCACCCCGGCGCGACACTGTGCCAGACGGTCGTCGAGCGCCGCCGTGCCAAACAGGGCGACATGCAGGCGGTGCTGGCGATCGTCGCCGTCATCGCACAAGCGGCACAAAAGCGCCAGCGACTCGGCCGGCATCGATTCGGCATCATCGACAAGCACGACGATCCGGTCGCCACGCTTGCGGATCTCGTCGAGTCCGTCCAGTACCGTTCGGAGCAAGGCGTCACCCCCCTCCTCCGGCACCGTCAGCGCGAGACGCGCCGCCAGGGCGCGCAGCAGCGCGTCGCAGGACAGGCCGGGATCGCTCAGGGGAAGCATGCGCACGACATTCGCAAGACTCCCGGCCAGCCGGCGGAACAGGAAGCTCTTCCCGCTGCCCGGTTCGCCGCTGACCTTGACGATTCCCTCGTCGCGGCTCAGCGCGTAAACCAGCGCATCGAGCGTCGCGCTTCGTTTCGTCCCGCAGAAAAAGGCATCGGCATCGATGCGCGAACGGAAAGGCGAGGCCCGCAGGCCAAAGTGGTCGAGATAGCCAGCCCCGCGGCAACCGCCCCCGTCATCCATCGCCCCGACCGCCGAGAGACGAGGCTGAACTGCGCAATTCCCGCCGACCATATCATCCATCCGTGTGCATCGACACGCATTCCGGACCCAAGCCTCCGCACATTCGGGGAGGGCGTCTCGCAAGACCGCGTTCGCGCTATTTGAAAATTGTTTGCATGTGGATGCTATCACCGGCAAACGCCGCATCCATCCGTACTCGCACGGACTTGACGCGAAGCGGGAACGGGGTCGTGCGCTGCCGTTATCGGCCGCCGCTCAGCGGAATGTCATCGCTGACGAAGGCGCGCACTTCCTGCAACCAGGCATCGAGCCCACTGCGAATCGAGCCGGGAATTTCCATGCCCCAGACGCGCCGTTCGCGCTCGATGGCATTGAGCAAGGCATCAAAATGCCAGGTCAGTTCGTCGACCAGGACGGCGAGTTCAAGCGCCACCTCGGCATCGCTCTCGCCGGCCAGATCGAGGATATCCTCCAGATGAAACTGATCGAATCCCGGCTCCAGCACCATCAGGCGCAGGCCGACAACGCGATCGACGATGGGGGCGATCGCTGTGCGTTGTTCCGCCGTGCTGGCATCGTAAAAGCGCTGCCAGGAGGCGAACAGGGCGCTGAGCCGCGCCAGCCGCTGCCCAAGGCGCTGCGCCTCGGCCGCGTCGGCAGCCTGCGGCTCGATGACATCGAACAGCCCGGAAATCAGCGAGACCGCCTCGCGATCGTATTTGTTCGCATTCATCCGGAATTTGATGCCGATGCGCCGATCGGCGCCCTGGTTCTCGACCAGCGAGGCGCTGACCTCGGCAACGGCAAGGAACCGCCCGAGGCGGGAAATCTCGTCACCACGCAACCGGTAGGGATAGCCGGCGCCATCGAGCCGTTCGTGATGCTGCAACACCGCCTGCGCGGTGCCCTCCGGCAGTTCCGGGAAATTGCGCAGCATCAGGTAGCCGGTAACCGGATGCACGTACAGGTGCCGGCGTTCGTCGGCGGACATGCGCCGCTCCGGGCAAAAGAAGTCCGGATCGATATACAGCTCGCCGATGTCATGGCAAATGCTGGCCAGTGCCAGCGCCTGCAACTCGCGCGGCGGAAGCTGGCCGCGGATGCCGAGCACCATGGAGACTGCCGCCGCGACCAGCGAATGCCGGAACAGGCGGGGCCGCTCCTCCTGCATTACCGCAAGTTTCAACGCCAGTTCCGCCGGGATGACCGCATCACCGAGGAGATCGCCCAGACGCGCGAGCATGCTGCTGCCCAGCAAGGGTTGCAAGGACGGAATCTGGCCAGCGGCGGCATGCGCCAGCGCAATGATCCGGGCGGCGTCGGGCGCGTCGGCGATCGACACCGTCTGCTCGATCGGCTTGAGCAGCTTGTGGACGGTCAGGCGTTCGTAAAAGGAGCCCGAGAGCGCGGTGCCGCGACTCACCAGCTTGATGCCGCCACGCGCGAAGATGTCGTCGCTGGCGACCACGTCGCGCCGGTCGGCGACCGTGGTCAAGGCACGGAGAAAAGGCGACGGCGCGTCCAGCAACTGCTGCGCCAGCTCACGATGCGAATGTTGTCCCTGTGTATCCATCCAAGCTTTCCGCCCTTGTCATTATTAGCGGCGACTAGCCACGGCGCATAATCTACTATCCTCTGTCGGCACTATGCAAGGACTTGACGACGCTGACGCTAGCGGCATCTCCCCCGGACGGCACTTTCGCCGCCGCCGGCGGTCAACCGTGCGGATACGACACGCACACGGAAAAAACCAGATGAACAAGGCAAGCACGCAGAAAATGACGATCGCAACACTGCCGCGCTGCGCGCTGGCCGCAGCCCTGATCGGCTTGCTGCCGCTACCGGCGATGACGGCCGAACACACTGCCGCCGGCACGCTGACGACCATCGCCACGCTCGATGTGCCGCGTTACATGGGGCGCTGGCACGAGATTGCCAAGTATCCGAACCGCTTCCAGAAACAGTGCGTCGGCAGCACACAGGCCGAATACAGCCTGGAACCCGACGGCCGGGTCCGGGTACTCAATCGCTGCCGGGTGGAAGGCGGCGGTACTCAAGAGGCCATTGGCATCGCCCGCCAGGCAGGTGATGCCGACTCGGCAAAACTGAAGGTACGCTTCGCGCCGGCCTGGCTCTCGTTTCTGCCCTGGGTATGGGGCGACTACTGGGTCATCGATCTCGACCGCGACTACCAGCTGGTAGCCGTCAGCGAACCGACGCGGCAGTTCTTGTGGATCCTTTCACGCACACCGACCGTCGCACCCGAAAACCTCAACGCGCTTGTACACCGCTTGCGGGACAAGGGCTTCGACATCGACAAACTGGAGATGACGCCGCAATAGGCGCGCGGATCGCAGTACAGAACGTCCGCAAAGATCGACATTGGAGATCACGCACACGCGTCCGCCCGTCGGACCACCGTGAGGATTCACCCGAATTGCGGCGTGAGGCATCGGGGACCTTCCCTTGAACCCGATGCCTCCGCCGACTTGACTCGACCTCAATGGCCGATGTTGTTATTACCCCCCTCCGCACCTACCACACCACTCTCCCGACAGACTGCCTGAAACCGCGGGAGAAACACCACTGCGTTGCACCTGGAACCCTTCGTTCAAACCGGTTTCCCGGACTTTAGACACCGACTGGACAAGGTTTCAGAATCCGATCGGATCGATCCAACGCCCACAAACACAAGGAAAACAACAGAACCGATGACGTACTCATTATGGCAATTTATCCAAAAAATCCAATCATCCAAACATGCTAAAAACCATGGCATACAAATGCCAAAAACGCCCGGATTCAGGACTTTTCGAGCAAACCATGTGTCATGGCGTACCGCGTCACATCGGCCGTGCTATGCAGGCCGAGCTTTGCCATCAGGTTGCGACGGTGGGAAACAACGGTTGGCGTCGCCACATGCAAACGCTTGCCGATCTCGGTCGAGGTCAGCCCCGACGCGATCATCACCAGGATTTCACGTTGCCGCCGCGTGAGTCGAAGCACCTCTTTATCGACGCTTCTGTCGCACTCGCTCTCCGCCGCAGCATCGCGAATCAGCGTCTCGATCCGTTTCAGCAGTTCGACGCCCTCGCTGTTAAGCCGCTTCCTCTGCGTAATATCCGCCACGGTCCCGACCATCCGCAGGGGACGGCCGTCCTTGCCCCAACGGGTGACCCGCCCCTTGGCCTCAACCGTGATCCAGTGGTTGTCGCGGTGACGGAGGCGGTACTCGGCGTAGAACAAGGAGGTTTCTCCGTCCAGATGCGCTTTGACCCGCTCCCTGAAAAGCTCGACGTCTTCCCGATGAATGATCGATACCCAGTCGTCATCGTGACAGCCGACACCTTCAATCGAGTGGCCGACCATGTCAAACCATCGCCGGTCGCCGAACAGGCGTCGATTGGCGATATCCCAATCCCACAATGCCTGGCCCGACGCCGCGAGGGCCGTGTCGAGCCGCTCTTCGTTGTCCTTCAGCGCCAACTCAACCTGCTTTTGATCGGTGATGTCCTGCTCCATACCGCTCCACTCGACAAGCTGCCCCGCGGGATTCCGGATAGGCACCACCCGCACCCGCATCCAGCGCCATTCGCCATCGTATCGGCGCAGCCGCCGTTCGTACGAAAACGCCACCCCTTTGACAAATTCGTGGGGCAATGTCCGATCCAGAACCGCGAGATCATCCGGGTGCACCGCATTTTTCCAACCGAAGCCAAGCATTTCCTCGGCCGATTGGCCGGTAAAGCCCATCCACCCCGGCTGCGGCGCCTCCTGCCGACCCGTGAGCGGGCGACTCCAGGTAATCACGCTGGCGGATTCCACCAAAGCCCGATAGCGCCGCTCGCTGGCCCTTTGTGCGGCCTCGCTCGCCCGCAGGTCGGAAATATCGCGCAGCACGGAAATCGACACATCGCCCCACGCCTCGGTGTGATGCATGCTGACCTTGACATGATTCCAGAAACAACTGTCGTCCTTGCGACGGCAGAACACATCGCCTTGCCATTCGCCTTTGTCTTTCAGCTGGTCGACAATCTTTGCCGCTACCGCCGCCGGCGAGCATTCAGTCGCGGCATTGATGATGGAGACATGCTGCCCGACGAGTTCCCCCGGCGCATAACCGAAGGCGGCCTCCAAAGCGGCATTGGCGTAGAAAATGAGGCCCTCGCTGTCAGGGTCGCGGGACGTCACGACAACGCAGTCACGCATTCCGGAAAGAATGCCCGCTTCTGCCGACAGTTGGTCGACGACCTGTCGCTGCGAGCTACGATCGACGGCCGCGCCAATGAACGTCTCGGGATGCCCGTCCAGCCGGGAAATGCTGAATTCAAACCAGCCGAAGCTTCCGTCCTTGCGGCGTTGACGGATTTCGCCCAGGTATCGCTGGCCGCTGCTCAAGGCGGCACCGAGACGACGACTAAAATCCTCATAACTCGCGTCGTCGCTGAACATCGAGCGTGTCTCGCGACCGATCAGTTCGCCCGGGTCATAGCCGAACAGGCGGTGCAGTGCTGCGTTGGCCCAGACAATACGATGGTTTTCGACCACCGCCAGCGCAAGAAAATCACAGTTATGGATTGCACCCGACAGACCAACCAAAGAATCGTACATATGCCCCCCATTGCGTTCGGTATTTTCCGGACTGCGTTCTTTGAGCATAAGTCAACAACCACGACAAAGTCAAAACATGTGATACAAGTTGACATCCCCCGCCGAATATGCGACGTGGAAATTCCGACAGAAAGATTCGCGTCAAACCATCCCCGGGCGCACAGCCCCCCCGGGTAACCGGATCACCACTCGCGCGGCGACTCGTCGATGAAATAATCGGGATAGTGTTCGGCAACACGCTGCGCCGCCGTGATGATCTTGGCGAGGTGGCCTTCCATCGCCTGCACGGCCACCTTCACATCGCCGGCTTCGATGGCATCGAGAATCACGCCATGGTCGCAGATGAGATCCTCGACCGGCGAATCGAGCGCATACGAGAGAAAGCAGACGCGGTCCATCTGCGCCTTGGCACTGTCGATGACGCGCCAGGCGAACTCGCGGTTCGCCGCCGCCGCCAGCGCGTGATGGAAATCCTGATCGGCGGCGAGGAAGGCTTCGTTGTCGCCCACCGCGATCGCGCGCTGCTCGGCGACCAGACGACGCAGGGTCGCCATCGTCGCCGGATCGTGTTTCTTCGCGACCTGCCGCACGATCGACACTTCGATCGGCTCGCGCACATGCCAGGCATCGATGACCTCGTTCATCGAGATCATGCGGACATACGTGCCCCGGCTCGGCCGCACATCGACGAGATGCTCCTGCGCTAGCGAAATGAAAGCCTCGCGCACCGGTTGCCGGCCGATGGCGAAACGCTTGCTCATCTCGATCTCCGAAATCAGCTGGCCCGGCAGCAATTCGGCACGCACGATCGCCGAGCGCAGGAACTGGCGGAACTTGTTGCCCAGCGACACCTGCTTCTGCAGCGGGAAGGTCGGGACGAGGGATTGGCTGGCGGAGTTCATGGCTGAATTTTAGTCGAAAGCCCCGTTCTGTTCCGTGCACGCGCACGCAAGTTCGCCGGGAAGCGTTTCCGGATCGGCGATTCCGGTCGCAAACAGCAGGTAAAACTCGAAAATGCGCGGCGAACAGGCGATGCCGGCCATGATCCGCGAAAAATGGACGGCGCCGATCTCGCTCGCACTGGCGAGTCCGCGCCGTCGCGGCCAGACACCGAACCAGCGGCGTTGCAGCATCGCCGAACGCGTGTAGATGCCGGGCGTCGCCTCTTCAAGCGCATGAAAGATCTCGTGGTAAAGCACGCAGGGCCGCAGCGCACTTGCCGGTGTCAGCGCGTCCAGATCTTGCGTGCGGATGAAATCCTCGATGCGGCCGAGCGTCGCCGCATGCAGGCGAATTTGCCGCTCACCCGGCTGGTACTGGCCGATCAGCGGTACGTCGCCAAGGCCGACACCGTCCGGCATCGGCACGATCTCCAGTCGCAGCGCAGCGGCCAGCGCCTCCGCCGACAGTCCCGGAAAGGCCCGCCGGGTCTTCTCCGCGAGAGAGACAGCGGCCGCCATGGCGCCCTGCACGATGCCTTCGGCTTCGTCGTCGGAGAGCGGACAGCCGCTCGCATCGAGCGCCAGCATCTGCCGATACCAGCGCGTGTCGGGACAGGCGAGGGCGGCACGCACGCTCGCTTGCAGGCTGTCCCGATCGATGCCCATCGCTACAACTCGTTGCGCGCCAGCACGAGGATCAGCGGATCGTTCGCTGCCCAGTCGCCGAGTTCGGCCTCGATCAGGCCGGACACCTGCGCGAGTTCCGGAATGCCCGAATAATCCATGACGCGCGAACCGGCGACGACATAGACATCCGGATTGATGCGGATCTCGCTGGAGAAATTGCTGGCACCGTGCCAGAGTTTTTCCAGCACCTCGCGGATGCGCTCCAGCGTGGTGGTTTCGACCAGGCCGTTGGCGCGCTGCACCTTGACGAAACCCTTCTTGTCGATGACGCGCACCGGCTGCTTGCCGTTGCGCTGCGCCGAAACGACATAGACGAGCCCGTTCTCGGCGACGAGTTGCGTCGCTTCCTTGTCGAGTCCGATCGAATCGGCGGCGATCTGCACCGCTTCGTCGCGATTGCAATTCTTCATGAGATCGGTCGTCTTGACCTCGGTCGAGCCCATGGCGATCGCCGTGACGCGCTGCGCCTGATCGTCGATTTCGACATAGATCTCGATCGAATCCTCGACGGCGCCGCTGTTGATCGCCATCTCCTTGGCTTCCTTCTTCAGCGCCGCGATGTCGGCCGCCGTCGGATTCGGGATTGTACGCTCGACCATCTCGCGCACCATCGCCAGCGCCACGCCGATCGATGAAATGACCTCGGCATTTTCCGGGATCTGGTACTTGAAGCCCATGGCATTGGCGGTGAAGGTCAGCAGCGTACCGGCGCCGCCGCCGGCGCCGACGAGCACGACCTGTTCGCGCTCGATCTTGTACTTGGCGATCAGGTCCTCGATCACCGGGATGATCTTCTCGCTGCCCTTCTGCAGGATGGCGCGCGCCGTTTCCTCGATCGACAGGCCGACCTCGGCCGCCAGCAGCGCCATCGCCTTGCGGCTCGACTCGACGTTGCCGCGCGCATAATCGTTCTCGCCCAATATGCCGAGCACATTGGCGGCGCAGGTGTTGGTGATGGTGACGCTCTCGCCGTTGGCAAGACGCAGCGCGACGTAATCCGAGGGATCGTTCTTGCGCGGCTGCACGTGGTAGAGCGTCGCGCCGTCGAGCAGTTGGGGCGCGGTGAAGCAGGCGTAGCCCATGCCGGCGATATGCGCCGAGCGCGGACCGACATCGATCACTGCGCCCTTCTTCGCACGCACCATGCTGCCGCCGGCGACGCCGAGCACGCGCACGTCGAGGCTGTTCACGTAAGTGCGATGGCCGCCGATGATCGAATAATCGACCGCCGGACGCCCGTTCTTGATGACACCGATATTGGTCGAGGTGCCGCCGACCTCGAAATAGATGCCGTTCGAGGCACGCAGGTACATCAGCGCGCCGATGACGCTGGCGGCCGGCCCGGACAGCATCGTCAGGATCGGGCGCTTCTTCATCTCGTTGATTTCCATGACACCGCCATCGCCGCGCATGATCATCAGCGGCACGTCGATGCCGGCGCCGCGGACGCTGCGCTCGGTCGAGTTGGCGGTGTCGAGCATCTTCGGCAGGATCGAGGCGTTCAGCGCGGCGGTGCGCGTGCGCGTCGTCAGGCCGTACAGCTTGGTGATGTCGGAGGCCAGCGTACACGGGACGCCGAGGCGTTCGGCCTCGTCGGCGACCATGCGCTCCTCGTGCATGTTGTCGACGCCGAAGGCCTTGCTCGCGACGATGACGCTGCTGCCGCTGTCGAGCAGGCCCTTGACGATGGCCGGCAATTTTTCCGATGTCATGTCCTTGATATTGACGTGGACGTGATCGGTCTCGATGAACTTGCCGGTGCCAAGATCGATCGGCGGGATCTTCGTCTGCCGCTTGGCGAGGAAGCCCTCGATCAGGCCGCCGCTGATGCCGACGACGCCGACGCGCGCGACGTCGCCCTCGAGCAGCGCGTTGGTCGCCTGCGTCGTGCTGTGCGCGATGAAAATCACCTCTTCCGGCTGGATGTCGTGCTCCGCCAGACATTTGTGGAAGGCCGCGACCACCCCGGCGGCGACGCCGCTTTCGTGATGGTGCGTCGTCATCACCGATCCCTTGCCAACGATCTCGTTGGTCTCGTTGTCGATGGCGACCGCCTTGGTGTGGGTTCCCCCCACGTCGATCCCGATGCGAACGGCTCTTGCAGCCATAAGTCAAAACTCCAGAGAAGAAGAATCCCGCGTTGGCGCCCGCCATGGGCGCCAACGTGCATGGACCAGGAGAAACCGTGCCTAGAGCGTGATCTTGCCAAGCATGACGCAGGCGATGACTTCGGTCACGGCCAGCGCCACCCAGGCGAAGGGCAGGTTCGTCTTGATGTACAGCTTCGGTTCGAGCTTGGCGTAGCTCAGCCCCCACATCGTCCAGGACTGCGTCGGGCAGGCACTCGCCACCATTGCCACCGGCGGGATCAGGAACAACGCGAAGAGGAACATTTCGTCGAAGGTGCCCATCGCCTGCAGAATCGTCACCAGCGCGATGCCGGAACCCCAGATCATCAGCGGACCGCGGAACAGCGCGAGCGGCGCGAGGACGCAGAAGCCGATCAGCAGCGCTGTCGGCGAAGTCGGGATGACGCCGCCGAGCAGATGCTGCAGGTACGGCGCGACCTGCTTGGCCGCCGCCTGGAAGATGTTCACGCTGTAGAGCATGCCGATCAGCAGGCCGCTGTCGGCGACGCCGTCGTACAGGGTCTTCTGCAACTTCTCGACGCCGAGCGAATACGAGCTGAGGTTATGCGTAAACCACAGGCCGACGACGATACCGAGCAGGAAGGACGGCACCGGCTGCCACTTGAAGAAGGACACCATGGCGATCGGCAGGAACGGTACGATGATGCAATACCAGCTGAGCGGCTTGATTGACGCGACGGTGGCGGCGCTGGCCGGCGACCAGGCGCGGGCGCGGCCATTGCGGTGGTCGCGGAAGTAGTAGAAGAGGATGAAGGCGATCAGCGCGGCGATATGCACGCCGGTCGCCACGATCGCGAACTGGATGTAATTGTCATCGTACTTGACGCTCTTGAAGACAACGAAGAACTGGTTTACGTAGGCGATGTTCAGGTACATGCCGGCTGCCACGGCGAGCAGGTAGGCGCCGAGCGCCGTCTTCTTGTCGATGCCCAGCGAGAACAGGATCGGCAGGACGATCATGCCGATGGCCATGACCGAACCGACGCCGAAGGCGCTCGTGAAGATCAGCGCGCAGACGATGCTGAGCAGCAGCGTCGTCACCAGCGGCTTGTCGCCGGCGAGTTCGACCGTCTTCTTGATGATGTAGCCGGCGATGCCGGTATCGACCAGCACGCGCCCGAACCAGGCGCCGAAGACGATGATGGCGATGGTCTTGCCATACGTATCGACCGAAGTCTGGAACACGTCGGTCACCACCTTCTCCATCGGCACCGCGCCAAGCGCGCACCAGATGATGGCAGTAACGATGAAACCGACCAGGAGATTCCCGCCCTTCATGCAATAGGCGATCATCGCGATGAATGTAACTACCAGTAAGACACCCACAAGTGTTTCCATCTTGCCCCCTTTTTATGTGCGAAAAAAAGACCTCGGGTGATACGGCTGCAACACGAACGCAGGCATCCTAGCACTAGCACCGATCTACTGCAATACCAGTAGATCGGAATTATCTCTGCCTGTCCCCGGATGCGAACACCCCCCTTATGGAACAACACTTTAGCGGCGATCGAAGAGGATCCAAGGCAAGGAACGGGCGAGTGATGCGGCGCCATCAATGCCGAAATGTGGGGCGGCCGGCCACACGGATCGCGGCGTCAACGATGCCGATGCGCTGCGTTTTCGACAGCGGAAAGACGATGGTCGCTAGCGGTCTTCCGAGACCGAACGGTCGTCCATGCCAAGCCTTCCGACGAAGGGAAGCCGGAGCGCCGGACTGTTGAGGTCGATACCGAAATTAAGGCCGAGGACGTTGAACTCGAGGCCTTCCTGCAGGCCGATGCTGGCGCCGAGCATGCCGAACAGCGAAAACTGCAGGCCGCTGCCCGAGGGCGACACGCCGACCGGCTGGCTGAGCGGCCGGTAGTCCTTGCCAATGGCATTGGCCGGCAGATCGAGCTTCAATTCCGGCACTTCGCGGCCGATATGAGCGAGGAAAGTATTGCTGTTGGGGCCGGGATAGGCGCGATAGGTGTCGGGATAGGGATAGCGCCCGATCGCTTCCTCGATGCGCGGGATCATCCCGGCGGCCGCCTCGCCGCGATGATCGACGAGCAGCGTCGGCCGCGCGCCGTACCAGAGGCCGTCCGGCAAGGCGTAATTCCTGCGGACAAAGTGATCGCTGCTCCAGCCGATGACGTCGTAGCGGGTAAAGGACGTCTCCCCCGCCCGCTTGAAGATGATCCAGGGATGCTGGGCGACGAGGCCGCGCCAACCGTAGGTGGGCGCGACATAGACCTGGACGATGGCGGTGTCCGCCAGCGCCGCCGGATCAGGCGCGATGCCGGCCGACTGACGCGGCGCCGCGTACCACGGCGGACGATTGAGGAGATCGCCGAGCAAGGAGGCATTCGCCAGGCTGATCCCCAGCGAGGCACAGAACAACGCGGCCAGCCAGCCGGCCAGCCGCCGTTTTGCATTCATCAACATGTCAGTCCGGCCGCACGCGATTCGTCATGCCGACAGTATAGGGCGTGTTCGCCGTCAGGCGTCGCCGATCCTCAGGCGCGAGACGGACTGCGTCATCTCGCCGGCCAGCGCGTTGAGACGCCCCATCGACTCGGCGGCAGCGCAGGCGGAATCGTGGCTGCGTTCAGACATCACGGCGATTTCCTGGATATGCCGCGTGATCTGTTCGCTGTCGCGGCTCTGTGCCGTCGTCGCCTCGACGATATCGCGGATGCGCCCGGCGGAAATGCCGACCCGGCGACGGATCTCGGCCAGTACGCTGCCAAGTTCATCGACGACGGCAACACTGCCACTGACCTGGGCGCTGCTGTCGCCGAGACAGCTCACGGCCGAGGCAATATCGCCCTGAATGTTTTCGATCGTGCCGGTGATTTCCTGCGTCGAGCGCCGCGTACGCTCGGAGAGCTTGCGCACCTCGTCGGCGACGACGGCGAAACCGCGCCCGGACTCGCCGGCGCGGGCGGCTTCGATGGCGGCGTTGAGCGCGAGCAGGTTGGTCTGCTCGGCGATCTCCTGGATCGACAGGACGACGCAACCGATCTCCTTTGAATGGGCGACGAGGCGCTGCATGACCATGACCGTTTCATTGACGCTCGACGAGATGCGCGCCATCTCCTGGCTGACATCGGCGGCGCAGCGTTCGCCACGACCGGCCTCGTGCTGGGCGTCGGCGGCGATGCGGTCGGTATCGAGCGCATGCTGCGCGACGGCGCCGACCGAGACCGACAAGGACTCGACGGCGTTCGCGGTGCGTGCGATCGACGCCTTCTGCTGCTCGGCGGCAGACTCGATTTCGCGGCTCGACCGGTGCACCTGCTCGACCGATTGCGCCATCTGCCCGGTGGCGTCGAGCGTGTTGCGCGTCAGCGCCTCGAAACTGTCGGCCATGACATTAAAATGCTCCGCGAGGACGCCGATCTCGTCGGTCGACGACGGCTCGACGCGGCGGCGCAGATCGCCGTCGGCGAGCGCGCGCGCGGCCGTGCCGATGTCCTGGATGCCCTGCAGGATCGACAGGTAGGCGCCGATGAAGCCATACGACATTCCCAGCGCGAGCAGCGCCAGCAAAAGTACAACCGCATTGCGCCGGAAGCTGAGCGTCGCTTCGCGGTCCGCGAGTTGCGCGTCGATCTCGGGAACCAGCCCGGTCGCCAGGGCGAGCGCCGCAGCCATCGCCTGGTCGCCCTTCGCCCGGTACTCATCCACCGCGATATCGAAGTCGGAGGTGTCGATGACCTTGGTCGTCAGCGCTTCCTGCACGGCGAGCGGCGCACTGCTGAAGGCCGAGAGCGGCGCCTCGATCCGCCCCTGCAGCGCCGGCGCCACGGCGGCGGCGCGCTCGATGTTTTCGAGATTCCACATGATCAGCGGATCGAGGCTGCCGCGCACGACATTGAGCAGGTTGCGCTGTTTGGCGCGCAGGCGCTTGTTCTCGATGGCGGCGGCGCCGAGATCGCGCGCCACCGCGTAATTCTCGATCAGCAGCGGCAACTTGACCGAGAGCGAATCGACCAGAGCCGCCACCAGCGGATCGCCGTCGGCGGCCAGGCCGGCGCTGTCGGCCGCCTCGACCAGCGCCAGCCGCCATTCGCGATTGAGCGACTGCAACCGGTCGACGCGCGCTTCGCCGACGGGCCGATCGGCGCGGACACTTTCGCGTTGCGCACGCAGCGCATCGAAGCGGCGCACGACGGCATCGCCTCCGCGCACCGCCGCAAAGCGCGCCTGCAAGGCGTCGATCTCCGCCGCCAGAGCATCCGGCGCGCCTGCCGTCGCGGCATCGTCAAGGAGCGGTTCATTCCAGGTCGCCAGCGACACCTTCAGGAGCGGCATGAGCAAGCCCAGGCCGGTGCGTTCGAGGCGGGTGCGTTCGAGCGCCTGTTGCTGTTCGACGAAGGAAAGCCCGGCCAGGACGAGGGTCGGCAAGAGCAGCGCCAGCGCGGCAAGCAGGAGTTTTCGCGGATAGCTCAGCCGGCTGACGAGCCAGACGACCGGAGTGAAGAGACGACGCATGGGAATGTTGGCGGGTTCGACAATAAGCCAACATCCTAGGGCGCGAATATTTCAGCGATATTTAGAGCCTGTTTCGGCAGGGATCGTGGGCCGGCGTTTCCCCGGCAATAACGACGTCATGAGTCCGCGACACCCCGCGCATCACGGCGTCGATCCGCCCTACTCGGCCGCCGCGCATCCGGCCAGTGCGCCGTTCAACGCGCCTTCCGCGCCGACAGGCGGCGACGCTGCGACAGTGGCTGCATTGCTCGTCACCGCGATCGGTCCCGCATCTTCCGTTCGTGGTGGCAGGATCGGCGCCCAGCCGCCACAGCGATGCAGGGCCGAACGCATTCTCGATTTTTCCGGTACCGGCCGATCTTCCATGATCTCTCCCTCCCGGTCGTCGCCTGCTACTGCAACAAGGGCGACGCGGCCGCGTCGATCTCGACGCCGCGCAGCTCGGCCTCGCCGGCCAGCACGCTCAGATACTGTCGCAAGGCGGTGATGAAGCTCTTCTGGCGCATCGCCGCAACGACGGCGCCGCGCACATCCTCGAAGGGGCGCACGGCGCCGGCTTCGCGCCGCAGCACCTGCACGACGTGCAGCCCGAAGCGGCTATGCACCAGCCGCGGCAGGACACCGATCTCGGCGTGACCGAAAATCTCGCGCGCGAACTCCGGCGCGCAGTCGTCGGCGCCGAGCCAGCCAAGGGCGCCGCCACGGGCGCCGCTCGGGCAATTCGACCAGGCGCGCGCCGCATCGGCGAAGGCACTCTCGTCGCCGCCACGCACCTCGATCAGCATCTGCTCGGCGCGCGAGCGCAAGGCGACGACGTCGACGCCGGCCGTCACTGCGAAAAGAATGTGGCGCAACTCGGCGCGCTCGCCGTCGGCATAGCGCGCCGAATTCGCCGCGTAGTAGCGCCGGCACTCGTCCTCGGACGGCTGCGGCAGGTGCAGCTCGCCATCGATCAACTGTTCGACAGCGAGCGTCGCCGCTTCGCTGAGAACGCCATCGGCAGGCGGCGCGTCGTCGCGCGACAGCAGCCCTTCCCGGATGGCGGCCTGGCGCAGCAGTTCGGAACAGGCGCGCTGACGCAATGTGTCGGCGTCCAGACGCTCGTCGGGATGATGCAGCGCGATGCCATTGACCTCGGCCACGGGGACTTCAAGACATGCATTCATTATTTTTCCTCAAGGACGTGGAACGGACCGGTCGGCGGCGTGCTTCGCCCCCGGCACGCCGATGCGGCGCGAGCGCACGATCTGGTACGGACGGACGAGATAGGCGACGGTACCGAAGCCGCTCCAGACATGCGCGAGGCGCGTGAAGGGGAAGACCAGAAAGATCGTCATGCCAAGGACAATGTGCGCCTTGAACACCCAGCTGACGTCGCCGATCAGTTCCGCGGCACCGCCACGGAAAGTGACGATGCGCTGCGCCCACTCGGCCAGCCGCATCATGACGCTGCCATCGAGGTGCTGGGCCGAGACCGGCACGCTGGCGAGACCGAGGGCGAGCTGCAGCCAGAGCAGCAGGAGCAGGGCAATGTCGCTGGTCTTCGAATTGACGCGGATGCGCGGATCGGCGAGACGCCGGTGCAGCAGCACGGTGATGCCGACGAAGGCCAGCACCCCGGCGACGCCGCCGGCGCTCATCGCCAGCAACTGCTTGGTACCCGGATCGATGAAGCGCTCGTAGGCGGCATGCGGCGTCAGCATGCCAAAGAAATGGCCGCCGAAGAGGAAGAGGACACCGACATGGAAGAGATTGCTGCCCAGCCGGAGCTGCCCGGCGCGCAGCAACTGCGACGAATCGCTCTTCCAGGTGTACTGGTCACGGTCGAAGCGGATCAGGCTGCCAAGCAGGAAGACGCTGAGGCAGATGTAGGGATAATGGCCAAACAGGAAGGTGTCGAGGGCGTTCATCGCGCAACTCCTTTCGCGACCGGCGCCGACTTGGCAGCCCCGGCAAAATGAATGGGCATGACGGCGTCGGGCTTGCCCTGCCCGCGCGAGGCGCAGCCGTCGAAAGCCGGCGGCTCGGCCCAGCTCGCGTCGGGCGCTTCGTCGGGCGCAATGCTGACCGCATGGGCACGCTCGCCGCACAGTTCGAGCAGCGCGCCCATCACGCTGGCATAGGGGCTGTGGCGTTGTTCCAGGGCGTTGAAGAGCGCGTTGACGAGATGCGCGATCTCGCCGAGAAAATCGCGCGCCGCGCCCGGCGCCAGCGTCGAAGCGAATTCGAGGATGACTGGCAGGTAGTCGGGCAACTCGTCGGGGGCAAGCAACAGGCCGGCGCTTTCGTAGGTCTGGCAGAGATCGATCATCGCCGGGCCGCGCTCGCGCGAATCGCCATGCACATGCTCGAAGAGGTGCAGCGAGGTCGCGCGCCCCTGGTCAAAGGTGCGCACATAGTCGGCCTCGTGCTCGATCGGATCGCCCTGGGCGAGGTGCGTCACCAGCGCGTCGAGTTCCTTGCGACGCGCCGGTGCGAGCGCCTTCTCGCTGGCGAGCGCGGCGCGCAGGTCGGCGAGATCGGCGCGCAGATCGGCGTCCGGATACGAAATCAGGCGCGCGAGGATGCGCAGGGCAACAGAGAAATTTGCACGCGCCATGCTCAGCCCTCCACCTTGATCGCGATCGGGAAGGTGCGCCGCTGCTTGCCGCCGAACAGGCTGGCGTCGCTGGCCCCCTCGGAACAGCCGTTGCCGAAGGAGAAGCCGCAGCCGCCGCGCAGGTCGAAGGCGTTCTCGGCGTATTCGCGATGCGCCGTCGGAATGACAAAGCGATCCTCGTAGTTGGCGATGGCCATGATCCGGTACATTTCCTCGACCTCGGCGACGCTCAGGCCGACCTGGTCGAGTACCTGCGCGTCATGGCGTCCGTCGACATGCTTGGCGCGCTGGAAGGCGCGCATGGCGAGCATGCGTTCGAGCGCGCGCTCGACCGGCGCGACCTCGCCGGCGGTGAGCAGGTTGGCAAGGTACTTGACCGGGATGCGCAGCTGGCGGACGTCCGGGATCTCGCCGTTGGCGCCGAGCTGGCCGGCATTGGCGGCGGCGCTGATCGGCGACAGCGGCGGCACGTACCAGACCATCGGCAGCGTGCGGTATTCGGGGTGCAGCGGCAGCGCCACCTTCCAGTCGACGGCCATCTTGTAGACCGGACTGCGGCGGGCGGCTTCAAGCCAGGCGTCGGGAATGCCGTCGGCACGCGCCTGGGCGATGACCTCGGGATCGTCGGGATCGAGGAAGAGATCGAGCTGCGCCTGATAGAGATCGCGGTCGTGCTCGGTGCTGGCCGCCGCCTCGATCTTGTCAGCGTCATAGAGCAGGACGCCGAGATAGCGGATGCGGCCGACGCAGGTTTCCGAGCAGACGGTCGGCTGGCCCGCCTCGATGCGCGGATAGCAGAAGATACACTTCTCGGCCTTGCCCGATTTCCAGTTGTAATAAATCTTCTTGTACGGACAGCCGCTGACGCACATGCGCCAGCCGCGGCACTTGTCCTGGTCGATCAGGACGATGCCATCTTCCTCGCGCTTGTAGATCGAGCCGGACGGGCAACTGGCGACGCAGGTCGGGTTGAGGCAGTGCTCGCACAGGCGCGGCAGGTACATCATGAAGGTGTTCTCGAACTGGCCGTAGATGTCCTTCTGGATGTCGTCGAAATTGCGGTCCTGGCTGCGCTTCGAGAACTCGCCGCCGAGAATCTCTTCCCAGTTCGGCCCCCAGACGATCTTCTCCATGCGCTTGCCGGTAATCAGGCTGCGCGGCCGCGCCGTCGGTGTCGCCTTCGATTCGGGCGCCGATTGCAGGTGGTCGTAATCGAAGGTGAAAGGCTCGTAGTAATCGTCGATTTCCGGCAGGTTCGGGTTGGCGAAGATGCGCATCAGGAGCTTCCAGCGCGCGCCCTGGCGCGGCTCGATCTTGCCGTCGTCCTTGCGCACCCAGCCGCCGTTCCATTTGTCCTGGTTCTCCCACTCCTTCGGGTAACCGATGCCGGGCTTCGTCTCGACGTTGTTGAACCACGCGTATTCCATGCCGGGACGGCTGGTCCACACGTTCTTGCAGGTGACCGAACAGGTATGACAGCCGATGCATTTGTCAAGGTTCAGCACCATGCCGATTTGTGCGCGAATTTTCATGCGATTCTCCTGCTCAGGCCTGGGTGGCGGACACGGCGGCCGGCGCTTCGTCGTCGAGCCAGTCCACCTTGTTCATCTTGCGCACGACGACAAACTCGTCGCGGTTGGTACCGATCGTCCCGTAATAGTTGAAGCCGTAGCTGAACTGGGCATAGCCGCCGATCATGTGCGTCGGCTTGAGGACGATGCGCGTCACCGAGTTGTGGATACCGCCGCGCATGCCGGTGATCTCGGCGCCCGGCGTGTTGATGATCTTTTCCTGCGCGTGGTACATCAGCACCATGCCCGGATTGACGCGCTGGCTGACCACCGCCCGCGCCGCGATGGCGCCGTTGATGTTGAACAGCTCGATCCAGTCGTTATCGACAATGCCGGCCCGCTTCGCATCGTCTTCCGACAGCCACACCACCGGCCCGCCCCGGTTCAATGTCAGCATCATCAGGTTGTCGGAATAGGTCGAATGGATGCCCCACTTCTGGTGCGGCGTGATGAAGTTGAGCGCGATTTCCGGATGGCCGTTCGGCTTGATGCCCTGGATCTCGGCCGTCGTCTTCAGATCGACCGGCGGCCGGTAGCTCGAAAAGCCTTCGCCGAAGGCCGTCATCCACGGATGATCGAGGTAGAACTGCTGGCGGCCGGTGAGCGTACGCCACGGGATCAGCTCATGCACATTGGTATAGCCGGCGTTGTAGGAGACGGTTTCCGACTCGATGCCGCTCCAGGTCGGCGAGCTGATGATCTTGCGCGGCTGCGCCTGGATGTCGCGGAAACGGATCTTCTCGTCCTCCCGATACAAGGCCAGATGCGTATGATCGCGGCCGGTCTGGCGACCGAGCGCCTCCCAGGCCTTGACGGCGACATGGCCATTGGTTTCCGGCGCCAGCTGCAGGATGACTTCGCAGGCGTCGATGTCGGTGGCGATGCTCGGCAGGCCGCAGGTGACGCCCTCGTCGGCGACGACGCCGTTGAGTTCGCCGAGCTGGCGGACCTCGGTCTGCGTGTTCCAGGCGATCCCCTTGCCGCCGTTGCCGGCCTTGGTCATCAACGGACCCAGCGCGGTGAAGCGCTTGAAGACGTTGGGATAATCGCGCTCGACGACGGCGATCGACGGCGCCGTCTTGCCCGGCACGAGCTCGGTCTCGCCGCGCTTCCAGTCGGCGACACCGAAGGGCTGCGCCAGTTCGCCGGCGGTGTCGTGCATCAGCGGCGTCAGGACGACATCGCGCTCGACGCCGAGATGGCCGACGCAGATCTCGCTGAACTTGCGCGCGAAGCCCTTGTAGATTTCCCAGTCGCTGCGCGATTGCCAGCCGGGATCGACGGCCGTCGACAGCGGGTGGATGAAGGGATGCATGTCACTGGTATTGAGGTCGTTCTTCTCGTACCAGGTCGCCGTCGGCAATACGATATCGGAATAGAGGCAGGTGGTGCTCATGCGGAAGTCGAGCGTGACGAGCAGATCGAGCTTGCCCTCCGGCGCTTTGTCGTGCCAGACCACTTCCTCGGGCTTGGCGTCGTCGGCGCCAAGGTCCTTGCCCTGGACGCCGTGCGTGGCGCCGAGGAGGTGCTTGAGGAAGTATTCGTGTCCCTTGCCGCTCGACCCGAGGATGTTCGAGCGCCAGACGAACATGTTGCGCGGCCAGTTGTCGGGATGGTCCGGGTCCTCGCAGCTCATGCGCAGCGTGCCGTCGCGCAGGCCGGCGACGACGTGGTCCTTGGGATCGGCACCGGCGGCGACGGCATCGCGCACGAGTTGCAGCGGATTGCGCTGCAGCTGCGGCGCCGACGGCAGCCAGCCCATGCGCTCGGCGCGCACGTTGTAGTCGATCATGCTGCCGCCGAAACGCGACCGGTCGGCGAGCGGCGACAGCACCTCCTCGACGCCGAGCTTCTCGTAACGCCACTGGTCGGTGTGCGCGTAGAAGAAGCTCGTCGAATTCATCTGCCGCGGCGGCCGGATCCAGTCGAGCGCGAAGGCCAGCGCCGTCCAGCCGGTCTGCGGCCGCAGCTTTTCCTGACCGACGTAATGCGCCCAGCCGCCGCCGCTCTTGCCGATGCAGCCGCACATCATCAGCATGTTGATGACGCCGCGATAATTCATGTCGGAGTGATACCAGTGGTTCATCGCCGCGCCGATGATGACCATCGACCGGCCCTGCGTCTTGTCGGCGTTCTCGGCGAACTGGCGGGCGACGGCGATGACCTGGTCGCGCGGCGTGCCGGTGATGCGTTCCTGCCAGGCCGGTGTGTAAGGCGTGTCGTCGTCGAAATCGCGCGCCGCGAACTCGCCGGGCAGACCGCGGGCGATGCCGTACTGCGCGACCTGCAGGTCGAAGACGGTGGCGACCAGCGCCTCTTCCTGCCCGGCGCCGAGTGGCAGGCGCCGGACCGGCACGGTGCGTACCAGCACGTCGCTGCCGGCACCCTGCGGATTGTTCGGGAAATGCTCGGTCTTGATGCCACCGAAATACGGGAAACCGACGCGCGCGACTTCGTCCGAGGCGTTCGGCCCTTCGAGCAGCGAGAGGCGCAGCGTAACTTCGCTGTCATCGCGCGCTTCCTTCGCCTCAAGATTCCAGCGTCCTGCGTCCTCGCGCCCCTCGGGGCCCCAGCGGAAGCCGATGGCGCCGTTCGGCAGCACGACCTCGCCGGTCGCGTCGAGCGCGACGGTCTTCCATTCGGGGTTGTTGCTCGCCCCGAGCGCATCGGCAAAGTCCGAGGCGCGCACGTAGCGGTCGGGCACCATCACCGTCTCGCCGCTGGCCAGCGTCTGCGATTTGAGCAGGACGAGCATCGGCATGTCGGTATAACGCCGCACGTAGTCGTCGAAATAGGCGCTGCGCGGGGTACCGTTGTCGGGGAAATAGAAGTCCTTGAGGATGACGTGGCCCATCGCCATCGCCAGCGCCGCGTCGGTCCCCTGCTTCGGCTTCATCCAGAGATCGGCGAGCTTCGCGACTTCGGAATAGTCGGGCGTCACCGCCACGGTCTTGGTCCCCTTGTAGCGGACCTCGGTGAAGAAATGCGCGTCCGGCGTGCGCGTCTGCGGCACGTTCGAACCCCAGGCGATGATGAAGCCGGCGTTGTACCAGTCGGCCGATTCCGGCACGTCGGTCTGCTCGCCCCAGACCTGCGGGCTCGACGGCGGCAGATCGCAATACCAGTCGTAGAAACTCATGCAGACGCCGCCGATAAGGCCCAGGTAGCGGCTGCCGGCGGCGTAGGAAACCATCGACATCGCCGGGATCGGCGAGAAGCCGACGATGCGGTCCGGCCCGTGCTGCTTGATCGTGTGGACGTTGGCGGCGGCGACGATCTCGTTGACCTCGTCCCAGGTCGCGCGCACGAAGCCGCCGAGGCCGCGCATCTGCTGGTAGTCGCGACGGCTGTCGGCATTGCCGACGATCTGCGCCCAGGCGTCGACGGGATCGTGCGTCCGCCGTGCCTCGCGCCAGCGCTTGAGCAGGCGGCCGCGCACGAGCGGATACTTGACCCGGTTGGCACTGTACAGATACCAGCTGTAGCTGGCGCCGCGCGCGCAACCGCGCGGTTCGTGGTTCGGCATGTCCCAGCGCGTGCGCGGGTAATCGGTCTGCTGCGTTTCCCAGGTGACGATGCCGCCCTTGACGTAGATCTTCCACGAGCACGAGCCGGTGCAATTGACGCCATGCGTCGAGCGTACGATCTTGTCATGGGCCCAGCGGTTGCGGTAGGCGTCTTCCCAGCTGCGGTCCTCGCCGTTGGTGACGCCGTGACCGTCGGCAAAGGTCTCCGTCGGGCGGAGGAAGTAGCTCAGGCGATCGAGAAAATGACTCATCAGTAACTCCTTGTTCCCGCTAGCAGGGCATGGCGGCGCCCTTGCGCGCGTAATGCCACCAGGTGATGGCGATGCAAGCCAGATAAAATGCCGCGAACATCCACAGCGCCAGCTCCGGCCCGCCGGTAAGCGAGATCGAGCTGCCGTAACTCTTGGGAATGAAAAAGCCGCCGTAGGCCCCAAGCGCACCGGCAAAGCCGAGCGCTGCCGCGCCTTCGGTATTGCCCTCGCGCACGGCGCGGGCGCGTTCGTCCTCATTGTCAACACTCGCGCCGCACTCGCCGAGCTTGAGGTTCATGAAGATCACCGGGATCATGCGGAAGGTCGAGCCGTTGCCGATGCCGGTGGTCAGGAAGAGCACCAGGAACATGATGAAGAAGCCGGCGAAGCTGCCCTGCGCGGGACCGACCGGCAACGCCAGGCCGCCGGCGCCCTTCGGCAGGAAATAGAGCACGCCGAGAACGGCCAGGATCATGACGAAGAAATTGCCGAGGGTGACGCGCGCGCCGCCGAGGTTGTCGGCCATCCAGCCGCCAACCGGGCGGATCAGCGCGCCGACGAGCGGCCCCAGCCAGGCGTATGCCAATGGATTGACGTCGGGGAACTGGCTCTTGATCAGCAGCGGAAAGCCGGCGGCGAAGCCGATGAAGGAGCCGAAGGTGCCGAGATAGAGGATGCACATCAGCCAGTTGTGCTTGCGCCGGAAAATCGCCGCCTGCGCGGCGAACGAAGCCTTGGCGTCGGCGATGTCGTTCATGAACAGCCAGGCAAGACCTGACGCCAGCACGATCCACGGCACCCAGACGAAGGCGGCGTTCTGCATCCACAGATGCGACGCCTCGCCGTCGTGCGCCGTCACCACCTGCGGGCTGCCGGCGAAGACGCCGAAGACGCCGACCGAAATGACCAGCGGCGTCAGGAACTGCACGACCGAGACGCCGAGATTGCCAAGGCCGGCATTGACGCCGAGCGCCGAGCCCTTGCGCTCCTTCGGGAAGAAGAAGCTGATGTTGGCCATGCTCGAACTGAAGTTGCCGCCGCCGAAGCCGCAGAGCAAGGCCAGCGTCAGCATGGTGGCATAGGGCGTCGTCGTATCCTGCACGGCGATGCCGATTCCGATGGCGGGAATCAGCAGCAAAGCCGTCGAGATCGCCGTCCACCGCCGTCCGCCGACGAACGGCACCATGAACGAATAGAAGATGCGCAGCGTCGCGCCCGACAAGGCCGGTGCGGCGGCGAGCCAGAAGAGTTGGTCGGTGGTGTAGCGGAAGCCGAGTTGCGGCAAGCTGACCGAGACGACGCTCCACAGCTGCCAGATGGCGAAAGCGAGAAAGAGCGAGGGCACCGAGATCCACAGGTTGATCTTGGCGATCGCCTGCCCTTCGCGCGCCCAGAAGGCCTTGTCCTCGGGCGTCCAGACGTGCAGCACGGTGCCGGGCCGCGCCGTGGCGTCCTGAACGCGCGTCGAATTTTCCATGTGCCGCTCCCCCTTCTTGTGCATGCCTGCACTGTAGGGACCGGACGCCGTCGCCGGTATCCTCCCGTAGAGGCATCGGCGCGCGCCCGAAGAACTATGTCCGGCGACGCCGGCATAGTTCTAAAGGAGGATGGCTATTGGGCGAGGTGGGGTGAACGGGGCTGGACTGGAGGCGAATTGAATCGAGGTTCTGTTATTTTCCAGCCACCTGGATCTGGCTTGTTACGACCCATTGCGGCCATTCATCTGTTAAGCCGTTTTATGGCGGATATCAGTATTGAACAGTCGTTGGGCGAGTAGGCGCGTCCGTCTAATTGATGAAGCTGCTAATTGCCGAGATGACCTCTTGCGGGGCACTCAGATGAGAAAAATGCCCCTGAGCATTAATCACAGTCAATTTGCTGAAAGGAATATGCGCGTGGATGTAGTCAGCGACCTCCATGGGGACAAAATAGTCCTTCTGAGACTGAATAATCAGTGTTGGCACGCTCACTTTGGCAAGATTGTTTCGTTGGTCTGTTTGGAGTACCGAGCACAAGACCGTCAGCATCATCTCTTGAGGAATGCGCATCAACGCCTCCGCAAAGCAGTCGGCAAGCGCGGGGCTGTCGGGCGTCGCCATCGCAACAGCAGCTAGTTGCCTTGACCAGGCATGGTGGTTGTTTGATAGAGCACTGTAGGTTGCATTGATGTCATCATTGGAAAAGCCACCGCGGTAATCTTCAGCGTCCGCATAGCATGGCGATGCCCCCAGCATAACCAGCTTGCTGAATATCGATGGCGTTTGGATTGAAGCCAGCATTCCCGCCAGCGCACCCAGGGAGTGGCCGACCACGATAATTTCTTCCTTTAGATTCAGGGCAGCACAGATTTCGAGCAAATCTTTTGCATATCCGTTCACGGTCAAATAGCGAAGCTGATTCTGGCGAAAAATCGCTTGATTTGATTGAACGGAGCCAACGTTATCAAAGGTCACCAACCGATAGTCATCGGCAAACGATGGCGCAACAAGGTTCCAGAAACTTTGGTCATACCCAAGGCCATTGACGAAGATCATTGTCTTCTTCGCCAGCAAGTTTCCGGAAACCGTCACATTGCTTCGTACCAATGGGTCTGTTGTCATGGGAAGCATCCCCTCGCCTTGCGTTTCAAATCAATTCCTCTGCCTTCAGGCAGGCCTCCACTTCCAGCGGTCATTCGAGTCGGCATTATGGGGATAGAGACAAGGGCAGGATTTGGCCGAACACCGATGCAAATGATGCACTTCGGATATCCTGACGGTCAACAAGGCTGAACGGACGGGAATCGACCCAAAGCGGAACTTGCCGGGCTTGAAGAAGGAGACCTCCGAAGAGAACTGTTAGGGATAACTCACCTGGCGAAAGCAGTTCAGCGTAGACGCATGCAAGCGGGCCAAGGTACTTGCATCAAGCGCAAAAGCGCCTGATAAGAAAGTTTTGTACTCGACGGACTGTATGAATGCTCGCTGGCCGAGCTTTGCTTCAAGCAGGAAAGACCAAGCGAATCCGTCGGTCCGAGACGCAACACAAGGCTGAAACCATCATCAGATTGGAGTGTGGCGGTTCCTTTCAATTGGTCGGCGACAACTTCAAACTCTGCTAAGAACCCTTCTACGTCGGGGCCGTCAAGCCACGCAAAGGTCTCACCAACGAACTTGCCACAACGCAACTCGGCCTTCACTCGACAGTCGTAACGGACACCAGCGGTCCCGCGTTCCATGACTGCGAGGTGAAGATAATCACCGTTTCCCTAATCAAAGTACATAGCCAAAGATAAAACTATTTAGGCGCTTGGATATGAAACGTTTGTCTAACAAGTTGCACGCCTTGGTAGTAAATTGACAGGGACCATTGGCCGGGTACGAGTTCGTAGTCCTCGCTGAGCATGTAGCAATCGATGCTTTCAATTTGACCGCCCTCAGATTGCGTCAAAAGCGGTTCCTCAAAATGCTCCAGGGTCGTGCCATCGGGCCGAGTAATTGCAGGATGCTCAACTAAATAAATCACTTTCGCCTGTGGCGGTATGTTCTTTGCTCTCCAAGCAAATCCAAATCCGATGTTTTTTTGCAGGGGAATCGTGTTCGTCTCTTGCACGATTTTCAGAGGCCCATTGGTCGCGTAACCCGCTGTTGATTGTGGTTGTGAATAGCGTAGTGTCACTTGTTCTTGGACACACACTCCGGCCTTAACCACTTCGCCCGTAGGAGAGTTAGAGATTTGCTGCACCGCAGACTGGGCTGCGAGCGGAAAGGCGAGTGCCAAAACGTTGAACAAAAGAAAGGAATTGAATATGCGCATGTGTGTAGCCCTAACAATTATTTAACAGACCCGCTGCTTCCGCATATAAATTGATATTGATGCGCACATTATGCCTATGAAATCAACGGTCCAACAAGGGAAATGCTCTGTCCGGGTCCGTATAACAACTTTAATAATACGGACGCCGAAACATCACCCCGAACGTCCACTATCTGGTCAGACCGTCAATGGCACGTTGTGGCCGGCTGTTGCCTCATGCTATGCGATTTCAGAAATAAAGGGCAGTACTCGACCCAAAGCGGAACTACTGGCTATTGGGAAGCGGACATTCCTGAATTTGTTTTCTGCACAATTGTTGCTCGCGAGATACCTCGTCATTGTCACCATACATTTTGACGCTCGGACAACTTTTTTAGGGGGAAACGTCGGCTTCTGGCCGACACCGAATACATGCCATGTTGTCATGAAGCCGACATTTGTTAAACTGCGTAAGATTTGCGAATATCGATTTTCATGATCCGAAATCAACTGCAAGAACCGCCCCACAAAAGACCAAATAGCAATTGGACACGCTGAGGCATTCAGAGACCTCAACCACGAAAGAATTGATGGGAGTCGTCTGCATCTATCACCCCCAGTCGGGGGTAATTGGGCAGAGATCCATTCCTATCGATAACTGCAAGACTTGCCGCGGACGAGAGAACAATCCGGCACGATGAAGCGACATCAAGGTAACTGATTCTCCATGATGATTCTTTTGTTCAATATTTCACATCAACAAAAAGAAGGGATAGTGTCGATGAAATACGAATTGAAGGTTGGGGTGGCTGCAATGGGGCTCGTAGTTCTTGCGGGCTGCACTGTTACACCGGTCAAAGAGGTTACTGCGGACAAGGTCGGATACTTGACGTCCAAATTTTCTCCGCAGGTGTTGTCGCCATCGGTTGCAAAAAAACTTCCTGCAAGTGGAAATATTGCATCTTTTGGGCGTATTACGATCAAGGTCGAAACGGATATCGAGCAGTCTGACGGAAAAAAGGAATCTCTAACGTCTGAAGTGACATTCATTGATGGGGGCAAAGGGCTCGTTCAACGAATGTCCGAAATATCGAGCAATGGCATTCCTTTTGACCTGCTCTACAGCCTTACCTACAAAGGAATCTATGACTTGAGATGGCAGGCAGTACCGTTGCGTGGCAGTAATTCGGGGCTAGCTTACGAAGTCAAGGACATTTCTAAATTTGATGTCATACCTACATCTGCTGGTAATGAGTTTACGGTTGAATACACCTCTGGAACTGCCATCCAGATCGCAAACCTTCTTGCGAGCAAGAAGACATGCAAGGCACTGCGCATAGTCGGAGCTCAGGAAATTTTTACGAAGATACAAGGTCAAGCAATCGAATTCGAGTGCGAGCAAGTCAGTAATGGCGCCATTCAAAAACGTGCAAAGACTATTTTGCTTCAGCAGTATGGAATCGCGATAGAGACAGAGGCAACCTATGCCTCGAGAAAAGCCGTTTCGCGCGTGGTCGATTTTGTTAATTAAGCGATAGCCGAGAGCGAAAAACCCGGCTTGCGCAACCTGCAATCGGGTTTTCCTTATTGCTGATATTGGCCGCGCTCATCCCTTGCATTGTCGAATGCAAGGGGGAGGCAGGCGTCAGATAGCGGGCGTCCTCAATAGCTATAAGATCACTGGACGACGGGTTTTGTCGTGTGTCGAAGTGTCGCGCAGATGTCTGGTTTTGGCCGATTGCCGCCGGCAATGCTTAAGTCCAATGTCATTATGACGATATTAAGTCCAGGAATCAACGTGATAAAAAAGCCGCCTTTCGGCGGCTCATGGCGAAAATTGACGCGCCAGTTTACTGATTCAAATGGCCATTTCGCAGACCTCAGGCCAGCCCGTTCGCCGAAGCTATGACAGCGGCCTGGACGCGGGTGGCGACGCCGAGTTTGCGCAGGATGTGCTGGACGTGGATCTTGACCGTCGTTTCGGCGATACCGTAGTCGCGGGCGATTTCCTTGTTGCTGTCGCCGCGGGCGATGCCGCGCAGCACCTCGATCTCGCGCGGCGACAAGCCGGCCAGCGCCGTGGCAGCGGCCGGCGCAGCAGCGCCTGCAGCCGGCGCCGGCACGGCGGAAACGGCTGAAACGGCGGCGACGCGATAGGCGCTGATCAACTTGCTCGTCATCTCCGGCGCGACGACGCTGTCGCCGGCGACGACACGCAGGATCGCGGCGACCAGATCGTCGCCCTCGGTCGTTTTCAGCAGGTAGCCGGCAGCACCGGCGCGCAGCGCGGCGCTCAGGTCGTTCTCGTCCTCGCTCACCGTCAGCATCAGCAGGCGCGCGCCGGGTGCCGTCTCGCGTAGCGCCGGCAGCACATCGACGCCCAGCACGCCGGGCAGATGGTTATCGAGCAGGATGACATCCGGCTGGAGTTCCTGGGCGCGGCGCAGACCTTCACCGGCATCGCCGGCATCGCCGACGATCTGCAGACGGGCGTCGCGCGCCAGCAGCGCGATCAGCCCGCGCCGGAACAGGGTGTGGTCGTCGATGATCAGGATGCGTACCGGGGGCGCCGTGGGCGCGCGCTGCTTCTCACTCATGCCGGGCCTCGTTCGAAAGCCGGCATTGTGCCGGGTTGGCCTTGCGGCGGCAACGTCAGGACGACGCTGCACCCGCGTCCCGGCGCCGCGTCGATGCGCAAGTCTGCGCCGATGCGCTGGGCACGCTCCTTCATGATGCGCAGGCCGACATGCGCCTCGTCGTTCTGCGTTCCGTCCGCCGCGAAGCCGATGCCATCGTCACGCACTTCTAGACGCCAGACCGGATGCTGGTCGACGTCGAGCGCGACACGCGAAGCCTGCGCGTGCTTGCGCACGTTCGACAGCGCTTCCTGGACGATATGCAGCACCTGGATCTGCAGGTCCGGCGGCAGCGGCAGTCCGTGGCTGCGGATCGACAGCACGCTCCTGACGCCGCTCTGGTGCTCGAACTTGCGCAGCGTCGAGGCCAGCGCCGCCTCGATGTCTTCGGCATTGGCGCGCAGACGGAAGTAGGTCAGCAATTCGCGCACGTCGCTGTAGCTCTCGCGCACCCCGGCGTCGATCTCGTCGAGCGCCGTCTGCGTCTGCGCGGCATCGCCGCTGGCGAGCGCGTCGCGCAGGAGCTGCACCTGGATCTTCAGGAAAGCCAGCGACTGGGCGATCGAATCGTGCAACTCGCGGGCGAGGTGCAGGCGCTCCTGCGAGATCGCCGCCTCCTTTTCGAGCGCGTTGAGGCGCAGGTTCTCCATGGCGCTGGCGAGGTGGTTGCCGAAGGCTTCGAGCTGCGAGCGCAGCGCCGGCGCCGGTTTGGTCTGGGCGCAATAGAAGAGATCGACGACGCCCATCGTCCGCTCATGCAGGCGCAGCGGCACGTTGACGACCGTCTTGAAACCGGCCCGGGCGCATGCCATCGTATTCGGCGTCGACGCATCGTGGATCGGGATCACCGTCAGCCCCGGCGTCGCGGCGACACTGCTGCAGTGGCAGGCGCCCTGCTCCAGGCACTGCTCGGCGTCAAGCAGCGCCGACGGCAAGCCGTGCGCGGCGAGCATGACAAAACGCAGGTTGTCCGGGTCCGACCAGCGCAGGGCGACGCCATCGGCCCGCGCGATGCGCCCGACGATCTCGACGAAGCCCTGCGCCAGCGGCGCCAGCGCCGTGGTGTTGGCGACCAGGCTGGTGACTTCGTAGAGCCCTTCGAGCCGCTCGCGCTTTTCTTCGAGTTCGACGGTCTTCTCGGCGACCTTCTGTTCGAGGTGACGGTAGAGCGAATGCAGGTTCTCGGCCATGCCGTTGAAGCCGGCGATCAGCATGCCGAATTCATCGGAACTGCGATGCTCGACGCGCGTGGCGAAATCGCCTTCCTGAATGCTGCGCACGGCGAACACCAGCTTGCCGACCGGCTTCAGGACGAACACATAGCCGGTGAACACCAGGATCAGCGTCACCACCAGCGCCAGTCCAAGCGCCGAAAGCTGCAGCAGGTGCAGCAGCGAAGTCTGCCGCGCCAGATGCGACTCGATGGCGACGACGAAGGGGTCGATGCTGGCGACGAAGTCGGCCGTATCGTGGCGCAGATCGCGCCCGGCCGCATCGCCTTCAAGCCGGGCGCGGAAGGCCTGCCAGCGTTCGCCGACGACGGCAAAGCGGGCGCTGACCTCGTCGTCCCAGGGAACGACCAGCGGTCGCGCCGGATCGCCCTGCAGGAGCACCGTCATGCTGCGGTCGAAGGCCTCGATCTGCGCCGGAATGTCGCCGTCCGCCCGCCGGTCCGCCGACAGCGCCATGCGGTAGGCCTGCATGCGCATGCGCCCGGCCTCGTTGACCGCCGCCGCGCCGCCGTCGAGCTTCCATGACATCCACAACATCGCCAGCGTCGACAGCAGGACCAACAGCAGGAAGGGCGCGCCGACCAGGGCGAGCTTGACGCTGAGGCTCCATCGTATTTTCTGCATAACCGGGCCAATCCGAATCCGCAAGACAAAGGCATTGTAGGCCGGCATCGCCGGATTCAATAGAGGGCGGACCGATGCCGTCCGGCGAACTTCCGCCGGAAAATGCGATCTATCGGCACGCGCCGCCGATACGCCGAAGCAAGGCCGCACGATTGGCCAGCGAAATCAGGCCCCCGCCCTGCCCCCCAATCTCTTCGTCATTTTTCTTGAACATCTGCCGCGGAACCGCAATACTGTGACCACCCACTACCTAGCTGGAAGGCGTTCGACATGAACTGGCTTCGCCTCCTCCTGGCACTACTGTTTTGCAGCGGCGTCGCCGCCGAACCGTTGCGGATTACTTACCCGCCCCCGGAAGCCGCCGGCGATGAGCGGCATTCGTACTACTGGGACTTGCTCGAAGCGGCGCTGAAGGCCAATCGCGACCGCTTCGGCGATTTCGAGATGCATCCCTATCCGGTGGCGATGACCTTCCAGCGCGCGGCGGCCGAAGTCGAAACGGGCAAAGGCCTCGTCAATATCGTCTCGCGCGCCACCAATCGCGATCTCGAAACCCGCCTCCTGCCGATCCGCATTCCCCTCGACAAGGGCCTGCTCGGCGCGCGCATGTTCCTGCTCATGCCCGCGACGCAGGCAAAACTCGAACGCGTAAAAACACTCAAGGAATTGCAGGAATTCACGATCGGCCAGAATCCGGCCTGGACCGACGTCAAGATTCTGCAAGCCGCGGGATTCAAGGTCGAGCTGTCGGAGGGCTACAGCACCCTGTTCGCCAAGCTGGCCGCCGGCCGCTTCGACCTTTTCTCGCGCGGCATCATCGAGATCGAATCGGAATGGCGGAGCAACCGCGACGAGCGCCCCGGTCTCAGCATCGAAAAGCGTTTTCTGCTGCACTACCCCATGCCGCGCTATTTCTTCGTGCCGCGCACCGCGGAAGGCGCCCGCATGGCCGAACGCATCGAGGACGGACTGCTCCGCCTGCGGCGCAGCGGCGAATTCGATCGTCGTTTCAAGAAATGGAAACAGCTGGTGCTGAAAGACCTTCAGCTCAACGGGCGCATCGTCTTCCGGCTGGCCAACCCCGAACTGGGGCCGGAGACACCGCTGGCCGACAAATTCTGGTGGGATGATCTGTCGGTCGAACTCGGCCACAGCCGGTAACGCATTGCCGGACGGGATGCCGACGGCTTATTCCGAAGTGCGGAAGAAGCGGGCGTGCGAGCCATCCGCCTTCATCGCCTGCAGGCTGCGGGAAAGCGCCGGAATCAGCGCGGCATGCCGGGCATTGAGGTAAAGGAACATGTCACGCTTCGCCAGCGGCGGCTCGACGGCATAAGCCTTGCCGACGCCAAGCGTGCGCAGGAAATACCGTCCGCCGATGCGATCGAAGAGGACGACGTCGGCCCGGCCGGCATCGAGAAATGAAAACAGCTGCCGTGCCGTCCCGACGCGGGTCACCTGCGGGGCCGTCACATTGTCGTCGAAAATTTTCCAGCCGATGACATGGGCAACGCGAAGGCGATCGAGGTCCCGCCAGCCGTTCACGCGCACGCCGGGACGCGTGGCAAACGCCATGAATTCATAACGCATATTGCTTTCGGGTACCTGGACGAGGTTCGGATAACGCTGCTGGAGCCCGGCGACGCGGTTGTTGTCGCCGTCGATCTCACCGGCATCGGCCATCGCCAGCGAACGCTCGCTGGGCAGGGTGACGAACTCGACCTGGACACCGATGCGCGAAAACGCCTCCTTGAGCATGCGATCGAGCATGCCCTTCTGATCCGGCGTGCTGAGCGGCGGCGAATCGGTCGTTCCGATCCGGAGCACCTGCGGCTCGGCCAGCGCATGGCGCCCGGACAAGACCAGCAACAGCGCAAGCCAGGGAAAAAGTCGTCGAATCATTGGGATATCCGCAGTGGTCAGCCACGCCGTCCCGCCGAAAAGCCAGCGTCACGGACGGCGCGGTCGCATTGTACGTAATTCCGAACGATCCGTTGATTGGGGAAATCCTCAATGCAACCTGCCGGCGCCCACGGACGAAGGCGAACCGGCATCGCCAACCGGTCGATCACTGCCGTCCTGAAGCATGCGCCGGCGGCGTTTTGCCGCCAGGGCCGCCGCCATCGCGGCAAGGCCGAGGGCGCCGACAAACGCCGAGAGATCGACCGTTAACGTCCGCATATCGCCAATGGCCAGCGACGCCAGATCCGGCGCGTTCAGGAGCACTGCCGTCGACACCGGCATCGCCAGTGTGAGCGCGGCCGCCAGATAGAGGAGATGAACCGGGGCGCGATCCTCGCCCTTGAGGAAGGACCAGCCGATGCAGGCGAAAAAGGTCGCATAGTAGATCGGCGCATACCAACCGTCCGGCGCCAGACCCAGGTGGACGAGCCATTTGGTCGCCACCAGCGTCGCCGATATGCCGCAGACGGATCCCAGACAGATGCCGGCGGTCAGCGCGGCCATGATCCGCACGTCCCGACGCTCCCCGAGCTGCGCGCCCTCCAGACCTTGCGCCTTGCGCCGGCGACTTTCGATCCACAGCAGATTGCCGCTGTAGAACAGCCAGGCGCCGCCGATGCCGAGCACAAAGTACATCCACTGCACGGCAGTGCCGCCGAATGCCGCCATGTGCAAAGCAAAGAAGCTGCTCACGACAAGCGCGGCGGTGCTCTGCCGGCCGGGCAGGAAATCCTGGCTGAGAATTTTGCCGCTATACGGATCGATTGCCGCGAATCCGCCGCGCGCACGCGGCTGGATGGCGCCACTGTCCTTGCACCAGACACGGACGACGGCGCGCGCGCCGGTCACCTGCAGATACTGCAGCGAATCCGGCGTGAAGCCGGGCGCGACGGCACGCACCCGTGCGATCAATTCCTGCGGCGCAAGCATGTCGGCGGGATGGCGCGGCACACCGGCCTCCGCCGGCTTGCGCGCGCCCTGCATGATCGCCGGCAAATTTCCGTCATAAAGGAAGCGGTTCTGCAACAGGTAGATCTCGTCATGAAAGGCAAAGACCACCGCGGTCAGCGCCATGACCAGATGAAACGGCAGGCTGACGATGCCAACGACATTATGGGCGTCGAGCAGCAGGCGCTTGAGGTTCCGGCCGACGCGCAAGGCGAAAAAATCCCGGACCAGCGTCGGCGAGACGAGGATGATGCCGGACACCAGCGCCAGCGCATAGAGCAGCGAAACGACGCCCATGAACCACCGGTTCGGATCATTATCGACGGGCAGCCCGACAACGCGGTGCAGCGTATCGATGAACTCGCCCAGACGGAGCGGATGCCGTTCTTCGGCCGTCGCCATGCCATTCGCATCGAGACGGGCCTCGTAATGCCGCGCGCCGCCACCGTCGTGTTCGTCCGCGTTTTTTCCCGCGACCCGCCAGACCAGACGCGCCGATGACGCGGGCACTTCCTGCAACTGGAGCGTGAAGTCCCGGGCGACCTCCGGGCGCGCGGCCAGCGTCCGGGCGATGAGCGCCTCGGCGTTCGCCAGCGGCACCGCTTCATGCGCTGCCGGCGGAGACGCCCATTGCGTCAGCGGCGCCTTGAAGACGGTCAGCGCACCGGCATAAAAGGCGATGAACAGCGCCATGCCGCAGAGAATGCCGGTCCAGGTATGGATCGACTTGTAGATACGCAGGATATCGGCCTTCATCGTGGAACACCTACAGTTTGGCGAGGCACCACGCGGCGGTCAGGCCGAGCGTGACCGCGCCCAGCCAGCACCACGCACGCAGACCGCTCGCGAATGCATAAACGCCGCCGAGCACGGCAACCCAGATCGGCACGACCATCCACATGGCCAACTGGGCGCGGATCCCCGCCGGTATGTCTTTGGCAAGGGTCGAGAAGAGGCCGCTGGCAATCAACGCCAGCGCAAACCCCAGCACGATTCCGGCGAGGGTCTTGGCGCACCAGTCGCGCCGGAGGGAAACGGGCCTGGCCGGTTTCATTTCAGCGCCTCCGTCGCGCAGACAGCCAGGCGCCGACATAGGGCACCAGCATGAAGACCGTCATCGCCACGGTGAGCAGCGTGAAGGCCGCCGCCACCGACTGCTGCGACTGCAGCAGGGCGACGAAACCGGCGACGAGCAAGACGGTGCCGACAAGGCGCGAAACCCCGGCCGGCCACGGACGGGCGAGCCAGTTCTGCCGGGACGCCGAAAGATACAGGCACGCACACCCTGACGCTGCCAGGCCGAGGCCGATCAAGAACGAATGATTCACGGACGATTCCTCTGCACGCCGGGCAACGACACGTCGCCCGGTTTCATGGTCGGGGGTCGGCAAAAGCCCGCACGCCCCGGGTCAGCGCGGGCAGCCAGGCGGAGCCATGATCCTCACCCTCAAGTTCGACAAAGCGCACGCGATCCTTGCCGGCGGGCGAATCCTGCAGGCGCCGGGCGAGGCTGCGCGCTTCCGACACCATCGGACGGCGGGCAAGGGTTTCGCGGATTTCGCGCGAGACATTCCCGCCCGGCGGCTGGTCTTCCAGCGACCCGACCGTCATGAGCAGGCGCGAGTCCGCGCCGGCGAGCGGTTTGTCCAGCGCCTGCAACACCCGGCGCTCGTTCCACCAGATCGACGGGCTCGACGCCAGGAAGCTGGAGAACATCGTCGGCCGGGTCAGCCAGGCGTGCAGCACCAGGAGTCCGCCAAACGAATGCCCGAAAACCGCCTGACGTCCGGGATCGACGCGATGCTGCCGGGCGACCAGCGGTTTGACCTCGTTCTCGATGAAGTCGAGAAACCGATCGGCGCCACCGGACGTCTCCGACAGTTGGGCATCGTCACCCGGCGTGTAATCCCGGGTGCGGGCCGGCACATCGAAATCGCCGGCCTGCGGATAGCCGATGCCGACCACCAGCGGCGGCGTCCAGCCGGTCACCGTGCGACGATCGGCGACGCGCCGGGCCAGGAATGCCGCCACCGGAAACATGGCATTGCCGTCGAGGACATACAGCACCGGATACCCCGCCGGTGGCGGCGGACCGGCTGGCTCCGACACATAGATCCGATAGTCGTGGCCGGTACGCGCGGAACGGATATCGCCCTGCCGCACCGCCGGCACGACCACCGGCGCCCAGGCCGGCTCGCCCGCCGCCGCGGTGCCCAGAGGCAGCACGGTGGCGGCGAGGGTGGCAAATGCGGCGACGACGCAGGAGACTGCTGAATATCGCATCGTTCTAGAAATCCATGGTCGCCGACGCCATCACCGTGCGCGCCTGGCCGAGCGTCGCGATCGGCGTCGAATCGCTGAACGAGCCGGCGTAGTAATACCGGTTGAACAGGTTGACGACATTCAGCCGATAAACGACCTTGCGACCGTCGCCAATCCGGTCGGTATAGCGCGCGCCGACGTCGAGCTGGGCCCAGCCGGGAATGCGCTGGGTATTGGCCGAATCGAGATACTGGCTGCTCGTCGCGATGACGCGGCCGCTCAACGTCAGGCCGGCAACGCCGGGAATATCCCATTCGGAACCGATGTTGCCCTGCCAGCGCGGCACGCCGATGGCAACCTTGCCGTCATTCTGGCCGTAGGCGGTCTTGGTCTGAACCCCTTGCGAATAGGTCGCGCCACCCAACAAGCGGACGTTGCGCGCAATTTCGCCGAAGGTATTCCATTCGAGACCACGAACGCGTTTTTCGCCGCCGTCGGTGTAGGTCGGATTGGCGCTGTTGCCGATCGTCACCAGGGTCGGCTTGTTGATCTCGAACAGACTCGCCGTATTGGCCAGCACACCAGCATTCCACTTGACGCCGACCTCCTTCTGCTCGGTCTGGTACGGCGCGAACACCTTGCCGTAATTGGTCGCGGCGGTGTTGGTGACGGTATCGCCCTTGCTCAGCCCCTCAACGTAATTGGCATAGAGCGAAAGCGACGGTCCCCACGGCTTGACGACGATCGCAACCGCCGGCGTGGTGACCGTTTTGTCATAGGTCGAGGTCGCGGCGCCGCTCGTGTTGTAGTTGGTGGTCTTGACGGTCTGGTTACGCGCGCCGAGTGTCAGCCGTATCTTGTCCTCATAGAACGACAGCGTATCGACGAGCGCCAGGCTGGAGAGCCCGGTCTCGCTGGTCTTGGGCGCCGCCGTCGGCACGGCCGCCATGACCGGGTTGGCCGGGTCGTAAATATTCGTCGTGAAGGCGGCGGACGTATTAACCGAGGAACCGGCGACCTGATCCAGGTTGCTCGCCTGCAAGACCAGTTCATGCGAGACGCTTCCGGTCGCGACACGCGCACGCAGTCCGGCTTCCGACGCGACGTTGTTGTTGTAGCCGCGCTGCCCCGATGTCGTCGTCGTGGTGCTGGTTCCCGCTGCATTGATGTTGCGCACGTGGGTGCCGTTGATGAACCCCCAATAGTCATGATTCATGACGCCGACGCTGGCAAAGGCCGAGAGGGTCCGGTTGATCGCATAGTCGGCCCGGACGATCGCGGCGTTGCTTTCCAGTGTCCCGTAACCCGCCTTGAACTGGTTGGTGGCCGGATTGGGCGCCGCGGGAATGGCGGAAGAACTGAACCAGAACATGGCCGGCGTGCCGCCGCGGAAGGATTCCTTGACGTGATAGGCATCGACCGACGCCGTCAGGGCATTGCCGCGGTAATCGAGGGCCGCCGACAAGAGTTCGCGCGTCTTGGTCTGGCCGTCGAGTTCGGTGCCTCCGTCGCTGAAGGCGGCATTGACCCGCGCACCAAGGCTCCCGTTGCCGCTGCTGCGACGACCGACATCGAGGCTTGCGCCGTACTGCCCGGCCGACTGATAACCCACCGACGCGCGCGTCAGCGGCGTCTCGCCGGCCCGCTTCGGCACAAGGTTGACGACGCCGCCGACGCCACCGCCAGGCGCCATGCCGCTGAACAGCGCGCTCGGCCCCTTCAGTACCTCGACGCGTTCGAAGATCTCCACCGGCACATGCCCGGTGGGCGCCATGCCGAACATCCCGTTGATGGAAACATCGCTTTGATTGACGTCGAACCCGCGAACACGGAAATTCTCATAGGCGTGGCCGTTCGAGGTGGTGAACCGCACCGACGGATCGTTTGCCACGACATCGGCAATCGACCGCGCCTGCTGATCCTGCATGAGTTCGGCGGTATAACTCGTGACATTGAACGGCGTATCGAGAACGTCCTGATTGCCAAGGATCCCGATCGCCGCCCCCGTGGCAACCTGCCCGCCCGCGTACGGCGCCGGCACGTTCGATACGCCGGCCGTGTCTGTCACGGTGACCGGCGTCAGCACGGTTTCGCGCGAACCGGCGTCGCCCGAATGCTCCTGTGCCCTCACCGTCTGGGGAAACGCCAGACTCCCGACGGCAAGTCCGATGAACATGCTTTGCACTGCGAGCGAAACCGCGCCACGCGCCGTCTCGTTGAAAAAGTGTTTTGACGCGGGGGGATGTGCCATTGGCCGACTCCTTTATATGAGAATGATTCTCATTATCATATACAAAAAGAAGCCAGGTTTGCAAACGGTTGATTAAATTGACTTCATCCGGAAGTACGCGCAAGAACAGCGTCAATAACCGACAGATTTCCAGATCGCATCCGGGCACACGGGCGTCATTCGCCGAATGCTCACGAGCGGAATTAATCCGGCTGTCTGCGATCCAACAGGCGGTTGCCCCAAAAAAACGGGCGTCCCTGTCGTGCGCTTGCAGCACCGCCGCCGCGCAGCGCGACGGCAAACATCATCGCGTCGGAACCTCCCGACGCGTTCCTTCCATCGCCCGGTGCGGCGAGGCATCTGGCAGCTCACCCCTTGCCGCAGCGCCGTCGATTGAAACCGCCGGCGGAATTCAATATAGTGACTTTGTCATAAATGCAGCGTAATTTTCAGGAGGCATTCTTGCCCTTCACCTGGTCAATCCGACGTTATCTTTTGATCCTTGTTCTCGCAGTGACGCTGCCCTTGGCCGGTTTGCTGATCTATTCGCTGCATCGAAACTATCTCGATGTACTCTCCCGTTCGGGACTGATCACGACACACTTCACCGAGATCGCGGCAGCGGATACCGCCCGCTTTCTGCACGACACGCGGCAGTTTCTGCGCGGCCTCGCCGAACGGCCGCAAACACGTCGCCTCGACGCGACCCGGTGCGATCCGCTGCTTGCCGAGATCAACGCATTCTTTCCCCAATTCGCCAACACCGCCGTCCTCGACCGCGACGGACAGATGCTGTGCTCCGCGCGGCCAACGCCGAGCAACGTCAGGCTGCCGTCCTTTGCCGACATTCCCTGGTTCCAGGAGGCACGCAGCGTAAACATGCCGCATCTGGGCGCCGCTCACATTGGCCCGGTCAGCGGAAAATGGGTCGTCGTCATTTCGGAGCCGATTCCGGCCGCCGATGGAAGTTTCGCCGGACTGGTCGGCTACTCGCTCGACCTCGACGCCTATCGCATCCTGGGACTGGCGGCCGACTCCCTGCCGGAAGGCATGTCGCTGGCGGTCATCGACGCCCAGGGCCGCGTGATCCTGCGCTCGGAACTGAGTCCGGAGCGGGTCGGCTCCGATTATTCGCGGCGTGACCTGCTCGCTCAACTGGGCAGCGGCGATCACTACGCAAAAGTGTCGGGCCCCGGCGGCCCCCTGATGATCGCCCAGACCGCCATCGAAGGAACGACATGGCGTGTCGTCGGCACCCGACCGGTAGCGCCCATCTTCAATGGCGTGTGGGCATCGGCAGAGGTCCAGTACGCCACCGCAGCCATCCTGATTGCGCTCGGATCGCTGCTCGCATTGTTCGTTTCGCGGCGCATCGTCTGGCCGATCCGGCGAATTGCCGACACAGCGACCAAGGTCGCGGAAGGCGCCCTGGATCACCGCCTCGACGCGGAAGGCCCTCGGGAAATCGTGGCTGTCGCCACGCACCTCAACCGCATGCTCGACATCCGCGTCGGCGCCGAAGCCCGTTTCAAGGCCCTGCTCGAATCGGCATCCGATGCCATCGTCGTCGTCGACCGTGACGCCCGGATCACCATCGCCAACGATCGTGCCACCGAATTGTTCGGCTACCCGCAGGAAGAACTGGTCGGCATGTCGATTGACGACCTCGTGCCGGCAGACGCCCGCGACCGCCACCATGAGGAGGTCATGCGCTTCTTCTCCGGCCGGATGCAACGCATGCCGGCACGCCTCGTGCGCGGACTGCGCAAGAACGGACAGGTATTTCCGTGCGACATCGGACTCAGCCCCTTCGAGGCCGACGGCGTCCCCATGGTCTCGGCAATCATCCGCGACCTCAGCGAGCGGGCGGAACTCGAGGCGCAGATCGTCCATCAGTCGCAGCACGACCCGCTGACCGGCCTGCCCAACCGCGCCCTGCTGGGTGACCGGCTGAACCGGGCCTTTGCCCGCGCAAACCGCGATGGCAGTCGCGTCGCCGTGATTCATTTCGACATCGACAATTTCGCCGAAATCAATGACTTTCATGGCACGGCGGTCGCCGACCAGGTGCTCTGCCGCTGCGCCGCGGGCATCGTCCATTCGTTGCGCGACACCGACTCGGTCATCCGTTCCGGTTCCGACGAGTTCATCGTCATTGTCGAAGACGCCGCCGCCGATACCGTCGCCCTGCAGTTCGGCCAGCGGCTGCGCCTGGCACTCCGCGACCTGGTCATCGACACGCCCAAACCGCTTGCCGTCACCGCCAGCATCGGTATTGCGCTGTTCCCCTGCGAAGGCGGCGCCGACGGCCTGCTCAAGCACGCCGACCTGGCGCTCGCGCAAGCGCAGCGCGACGGCGGCAACACGCTGCGTTTCTTCGAAGCCGAAATGGACGCCCGGGCCTCCCGGCGCATGGATGTACTCTCGCGGCTGCGCGGCGCGATTGGCCGCAACGAGTTGTTCCTGCACTATCAGCCCAAGGTGCGCACCATTGACGGCAGAATCGTCGGCGTCGAGGCACTATTGCGTTGGCATAACAGCGACATCGGCGCCGTCCCGCCGGGAGATTTCATTCCGCTCGCCGAGGAGAGCGGCCTCATCGACGAGATCGGCGAATGGGTGCTGCGTCGCGCCTGCGAGCAAGGCACGCGCTGGCGGGCGGCAGGATTCCCGGACCTGACCATTGCCGTCAATCTATCGGCACGGCAATTCCGCCAGGAACGGTTGCTCGACATCGTGCGCGCGGCACTGGACGAAAGCGGACTGCCGCCGGAATTGCTGGAACTCGAAATCACCGAGGGCATGCTGATGCAGGACCCGGACAAAGCCGCAACGATGCTGCGCAACCTTCACGACATCGGGATACGCATTTCGATTGACGACTTCGGCACCGGCTATTCGAGCCTGTCCTACCTGCAGCGCTTCCCGGTCCATACGCTGAAGATCGACCAGTCCTTCGTCCGTGAAATCTCGACCAGTGCCGGCGCCACGGCAATCGTGACCGCAGTCGTCTCGCTCGCACACAGCCTCAATCTCAGCGTCGTGGCAGAAGGGGTCGAGACGGAAGCGCAACGCGCCTTTCTCGCTAGCCTTGCGTGTGAATACTGTCAGGGCTATCACTTCAGCCGTCCGGTACCGCCGGAGGAAATCAGTGCGCTTAACGACGCCACACCGGCAATCTTTCCCCGCGCCTGATCGCGGATTGATCTGCGGCAAAAGCGGCAGGGCCGGTGGGCAGAGCGACAGCGAGACACGACAACGCAGACAACGGCGCCGCGGTGAAATCCCGTCGGGGATGTGCGCAATTATCGATTGCGACAAATTTCATGCGACATTATCGTTGCGTGTCGATAGACGCCGAGACAACGAAATCAGGAGATCCGCATGAGCCCCCCTGCCGCATCCGCCTGGCCGAAGGCCGTTTTGTTCGATCTGCTTTCCGCGCTGCTCGACTCGTGGACAGTCTGGAACACGGTCGCCGGCTCCGAACAGCGGGGTCGCGCTTGGCGTGCCGACTACCTGCGCCTGACCTATGGTTGTGGCGCCTACGTCGCCTACGAAGATCTGGTGCGTCAGGCGGCGCACAACACCGGCCAGCCCGACACCGCGTGTGCGGCGCTGACGGAAGAATGGGCCCGCCTGCCGGTCTGGAGCGGCGTTCATGAAACGCTCACGCAAGTGCAACGTCATTGCAAGGTAGCGGTGGTCACCAACTGCTCGCGACGGCTCGGGCAGATCGCGGCCGACCGGGTCGGCATTCCATGGGATGTCGTCGTCACCTCGGAAGAGGCTGGCTTCTACAAGCCGGACCCCCGCCCCTACCTGCTGGCACTCGAAAAGCTTGGCGTACAAGCGTCCGAAGCTGCGTTCGTCGCGGGTTCTGGCTATGACATGTTCGGCACCTCGCGCGTCGGCCTGCGGACGTATTGGCATAACCGCATCGGATTGAGCCTGCCGAACGGCGCGCCGCCGCCGGAGATCGAATCGTCCACGCTCGACGGATTACCCGGCTGGCTCGAACATTTTCACCCGCCCGGATAGAAAAACCTGAACGCCGCGCCGAACATCGCCGGACGCGGCCGACCAACTTCACCGCCGACAAAACGACGGTGGAGGCCGCCATTGTGCGCAAGAAAGCGGCCCTCTGCCGCCACGACGGGATGAATCACCGGGTTCCCGGACGCGGACCGCCACCTCGCAAGGGCGTGTTGCCCTTCACCTTGGAATCGTGTGACAAACGTCCGTTTGAAAAAGTACTTGACGGAAAAAAATCCGTAATATAACGTTTCACCACTCAATGAAACGTTTCACCGACGCGATTTGTGGTTTCAAGAAGAGCAAGACGGGAATGTTCAGTACAAAAATCAATCCTGATCAATGGAGGTCATATGAAGATTTCGAAGTTACTGTCTCGTGCTGCGTTAGTCGTCGCCGGATCGGCCATTGCGGCGTCCGGTTTCGCTCAGACGATTCTGCGTCTGAACCATACGGATCAAACGACAGGCGGACGTCATGCCGCCAGCGTGTTGTTCGCCAAGAAATTCGAGGAATACACCCAAGGCCGCTATCAGGTGCGCGTGTTCTGCTGCGGCCAGTTGGGGAACGACCCCAAGAGCCTTGAGCAAGTCGCCTCGGGCGGGCTGGATTTTGTCACCAGCGGCGTCGGCACCTATGCCCAGTTCATTCCCCAATACAACGTTGCCATGATGCCTTTCCTGTTTGAAACCCTCGAACAGGGCTGGAAATGGTATGACGAATCAAAGTGGATCAAGTCGCTTGAGGACCAGGCGCCGAGCAAGGGCTTCCGGATCCTCGGCTCGCTCGAAGCCGGATTTCGCAACCTGACCACGAAAGCCCCGGTCAACAATCCCGACGACGCCAAGGGCAAGAAAATGCGCGTCGCCCCGACGGAAATGATGTTGTGGACCATCGAAGCGATGGGCTTCGGCGCGCAGATCATGCCGGTCACCGAAGTCTATCTGGCCATTCAGCAAGGCGTGGTTCAGGGGCAGGACAACCCAATCGATACGATCTACTCCAACAAGTTTTACGAAGTCGCCCCGTACATCACCATCACCAACCACCTTTACAGTCCCCTGTCACTGGCGATGGCGGAGAAGACCTGGCAGAAGCTCTCTCCCGATGATCAGAAGGCGGTCATGCGGGCGGCCAAGGACGCGACCAATTTCAGCCGCAATTTCGTCAAGGAAACCGACGAAAAGATGTTGACCGACATGGTATCGAAGGGCGCCAAGGTCAACCGGACACCCGATTTCGCCGCCTTCCGCAAGTCTGTGGAAACGGTCTATGCCAAGACCCGCGAAAAATACAGCAAGGCGGATGTCGATACGGTTCTCGCCGAAACGGCTGCCGTGCGCAAGGCCATGCCGGCGAAGAAATAGGCACGGATCGCCAGGGGCGTGTTCTCGGCAAATCATTGACGACGGCCCCTCGCCCCCTGGCAACCCAGCTTCTCGGAAAGGAAGGATTGTGACGAACGCAGTAGATGTACGCGCAGCGCCCCCTCGCGAATTGCTGCCGCGCGGCCCGGAGCAGGCACTGCCGATCCACCTGCTTGGACGCCTGATCGACTGGGCGCTGGTGGCCGCCGCCGCGGTCATGGTGTCGCTGGTTTTTTTCAATGTCTGTGTTCACGCCATGGGCCGCGACCTGGCCGAGACGACCGAAACCTGCGAGTTCCTGATGGTTTGGGTCACCTTTCTCGGCGGCGCCTCGATCATCCGGCGCTCCGGGCACATGACGATCACCGAGTTTCTCGACAAGCTGGATGACCGGAGGCGGCGCGTCGCGGACCTCGCGGTTCAGCTCCTGGCGCTCGCGGTCCTCGCCATCCTGTTCCGCAACGGGCTGCTTATCGTCGAAACCAACTGGAGCAACATGCTGACCGTGCTCCAGATATCGATGTCATGGCAGTACATGCCGCTGTCCGTCGGCAGCGGTGCCAGCATGATCTTCGTTGCCTACGACATTTATCAAATCCTCCAGGGCAAGAGCCGCGAGGAACGTTATGGAGCCGACGAATAATGCTCACCGTTCAAGTCTTTGGCATGTTCTTCGTCATCGCGCTGGCGGGGGTACCGCTCTACTATGCGCTGATCGCGACAACGACAGGCATGGTCTACTTCAAGAACCTTCCGTATCAACTCGACTCGCTTTTCCTCAATCTCATCGCCGGCGTTGAACCGTTCATCCTGATCGCCGTGCCGTTGTTCATCTTTGCCGGCGAACTGCTGTCGCGCGGCGGCGTCGGCAAGCGCATCGTCAATTTCGCCCGCGTGCTCTTCGGCTGGTTGCCCGGCGGCATGGGCATCGTCACGATCGCCTCCTGCCTGATGTTCGGCGGCGTCTCCGGTTCGGCCATCGCCGATACGGCGGCAATCGGTTCGCTGGTGGCGCCGACGATGAAGGAAAAAGGCTACCACCCGGACTTCACCGCCGCGTTGCTATCGGTCGCCGGCACCCTGGCTTTGCTGATGCCGCTGTCGATTCCCTTCCTCGTCTTTGCCTTCATCTCGGGCGCATCGATGCGCATCCTGTCGATGTCCGGCATCATCCCCGGCATGATTTGCGCGCTCGCGCTCGCACTGGTCTGCGTCCGCTACGGCAAGAAGACCGGATGCGACAACGGTTCGGAGCGCGCCTCCCTCGCCGAAATATGGGCAGTGACAAAAGACGCGGGTCCGGCGCTGCTGATGCCGGTCATCATCGTCGGCGGCATCTGGACCGGTACCTTCACCCCGACGGAGGCCGCATCGATCGCCGTGACCTATGGCCTTGTCGTGTCGCTGTTCCTGTACAAGGACCTCAAGGTCCGCGACCTGCCGGCACTCGCGCTCAAGTCCTTCCAGACCAGTGCGTCGGTGCTGCTGGTCATCGGCGCGACCGGCGTGCTGTCCTGGCTGCTGACGGCGGAAATGGTTGCGGCCGAACTGGCCGAATGGATCCAGTCGGTCGCCAGTCAGCCCTGGCAGTTCCTGCTGCTCCTGAACATCTGCCTCTTGCTGCTCGGCATCTTCATCGAACCCCTGCCGGCCATGCTGCTGACGGCGCCACTCTTCCTGCCGATGGCGCAGGCGATGCACATCGACCTGACGCTGATGGGCGTGATCATGGTGATGAACTTGTCGATCGCGCTCTACACGCCACCGGTCGGCGGCACCCTGTTCGTCGCCGCCAAACTCTGCAAGGCCAGCATCGGCGGGATGTCGAAACACATCATTCCGCTCATGGCCATGAATGTCGCCGTGCTGTTCCTGACCACCTATATCCCCTGGCTCTCAAAAACGCTGCCGAGATTCCTGTTCGGCGTCGGCTAGATCCGCCGCCAAGAGACGTTACCGATTGATTCACACACCGTGGAAGGATGAAGAAATGAAAGGCTTCAGATATACCAACAAGAATCTGTTCTTCGTACGCTTCAATGAAGGAGAGGACATTCTTCTGTCATTGCGAAAGGCGGTTGCCGACTATGGCATCAAGAATGCCGTCATCCTGAGCGGGCTCGGTTCGATCGTCAGTTATCACTTCCATGTCGTCGACAGCTTCGTCAATCCGCCGCGCGAAGTGTTTCCGAAAGGCGAGCAACCGTGCGATATCGTCAATATCAATGGCTTTGTCATCGACGGTCGCGTCCATGCGCACATTACAATCTCCGATGCCAAGGTCGCGTTTGGCGGCCATCTCGAAGAAGGTTGCAAGATTCTTACGTTCGGGGTGGTCACCATGGCGGAGATGGCTGATGCCGATTTCACCGACTGGGATGCCATCAAGGACATCTGATCGGCGTATGCGCGCCTTGTGCTGATCACCGATTCGGGCAGTTGTCCGCGCCGAGACCGGCACTCGGAATTGCCGTTTGATGATCAAAGCGTTACCGTACATTCGATTCATTGACGAAACACAGAATCCAAGATGGCCAACTTACAGGATGTTGCGCGGCATGCAGGCGTTTCGGTGGGCACGGTATCCAACGTGGTCAACGGCCGCACCGAGCGCATGGGTGCGGAAATACTTCGCAAGGTCCAGGCGGCAATCGAGGAACTCGGCTACCAACCCAACCGGGCGGCACGTTTCCTGAAAACCGGACATACGCCCCTGCTGGGATTTCTCGTGCCCTCCATGGGCACGCCGATCTGGGGCTGGCTGGCGCGCGAGGTCGAACTCATCGCCCAGAATGAGTTCGGCTATCGCGTCCTGGCTGGAAATACCGACCGTGACCCGAAACTCGAACTGGCCTTTCTCGAAGACCTGCTCTCGCATGGCATACGCGGCGTCATCATCGTCTCGCCCCTGCTCGAGATCAATCGCCTCAAGGAATTGGTGAAACGCGGCCTGGTGGCGGTCATCCACGACCAGCGTCGTCTTCCCGAGAACAGGCTGGATGTCGATTATGTGACCATCAGCCACGTCGAGGCGATCACCATGGCGGTTCGCCACCTCGTCGAAAACGGCCACAAGAAGCTGGCATTCGTCACCGCATCCGGAAAAAGCGTCAGCCGGATGGACAAGATTCGTGGATTCCTCGAAGCGACCCGCGCCGCAGGCCTCGCCGACACGGCGGAAATCATCGAAGGACAGTCTTCTGCACGCTACGGCGACGACGAGATGCCGATTCTCGGTCGCTCGCTGGCCGAACAGATCGCGGCACGAAAGGACCGGCCCACCGGCATCGTCGCCCTGAATGACATGCTCGCCATGGGTCTGCTCTTCGGATTCCAGAAATGCCGCCTGCGCGTCCCGCAAGACATCTCGGTCATCGGCATGGACGATCTGATGCTGTCGGGATTTGTGTCGCCGGGCATCACGTCGATCCGTCCGCCGTTCACCGACATGGCGAGACAGATGGTCGGCCGCATCGTGTCCCGCCTCGGCGATCCGCAGGAAGCCACGGAGGAACATATTTTCTCGCCGCGCCTCGTCGTGCGTGGCTCTGTCGCGAATTTGATGGAAAATAGCGGTCTTTGAGCCGTTTGGCATTTTCCACTTTTCCGCGCCCCTTGCCGCGTTTTTGCCGCGCCCGCTCCGGCGCCGAGGTTCCGACATGACCGACACCTATCAGCCTCTCGACAGTCGTTATACGACGATGCCCTACCAACCGGTTGGCCGCAGCGGCCTCAAGCTGCCGCGCTTCTCCCTGGGCCTCTGGCATAACTTCGGCCAGAACGCCAATGCCGCCGACGCCCGTGCACTGCTGCTGCGCGCCTTCGACCTCGGCATCACCCATTTCGACCTCGCCAACAACTACGGCCCGCCGCCGGGCGCCGCCGAGCGCTTCTTCGGCGAGATCCTGCACGCCGACCTCGCGGCCCATCGCGACGAACTGATCATCTCGACCAAGGCCGGCTATCCGATGTGGCCCGGTCCTTACGGTACCGACGGCTCGCGCAAGCACCTGCTCTCCAGCCTCGACCAGAGCCTCAAGCGCATGCGACTCGATTATGTCGATATCTTCTATTCGCACCGTTTCGATCCGGACACCCCGCTTGAGGAGACGATGGGCGCACTGGCGACGGCCGTCCTGCAAGGCAAGGCGCTGTATGTCGGCCTGTCGTCCTATTCGGCAAAAAAAACGCGCGAAGCGGCCGCCCTGCTCCGGCAGATGGGTGTCCGCTGCCTGATCCACCAGCCCTCGTATTCGATGCTCAACCGCTGGATCGAGCCGGAACTGCTGCCGGCCTTGCAGGACGAAGGCATCGGCTGCATCGTCTTCTCACCGCTCGCGCAAGGCTTGCTGACCGGCAAGTATCAGCAAGGCATCCCGAGCGATTCGCGCAAGGCCAGTGGCGCCGCGTCGTTCCGCGACAACTACATCACGCCCGAGACGCTCGAACGCATCCAGAAGCTCGCGGCCATCGCCGAACGCCGCGGCCAATCGCTGGCGCAAATGTCATTGGCCTGGGTTCTGCGTCATCCCCAGGTCAGCTCGGCGCTCATCGGCGCAAGCCGGATCAGCCAGTTGGAGGAGAACATCGCAGCCCTGTCGAACACCCGCTTCTCGCCCGAAGAACTCGCCGAAATCGATCTCTGGGCGACGGACGCGGGCCTCAATATCTGGGCAGCATCAAGCAACGCCGGCTGATCGACACAACAGCGGGCGGCGCCGGCCGCCCGACTGAGCAGCGCCGTGGCGCGACACCGTCATAGAAAGACGCCCTGCATGGATTCAGCGGAAAATGCTGTCGTCAGGTGCTATTGCAGCAGACCATCGCCGACAAGACTGAAAGGCGCCCAAAAGCCCGGATGGGCGTAGTCACCGGGGTTCCTCTTCATCACCATCAGCATCGATTGCCGAAGCGCCTCTGCACGCGTCATTGCCGGATTGTCGCTCTGCTGTCGAAACAGTTCGGTGGTCAACAGCCGCGCGGAAACAGTTTCAACGGCCCAGTTTGATACCAGAAGGCTGCGCGTTCCGGCGTAAAAAAACGCTCGCCCCAGCCCGGAAACGGCTTCACTGGCATTTCCATCGGCACTTGCCGTATTGCATGCCGAAAGCACTACCCAGTCGGCATTCAGCTTCAAGCCGAGAACCTCTTCCAGGGTCAGAAAACCGTCGCTGTTTGATTCCCTGGTAAGCGCCGGATTGGCCAGCGCCAACGCTGGTTGATCCAGACCGCTCAACTCGCCCGGAACCAGGCCGTGCGTCGCAAAAGCCAGCACCCGGTAACGCGACAGGTCTGCTGTCTTGACATTTGTTTCCGTCGCTCGCGCGCCGAGGTACAAATCGCTTTGCACATCGCCGCCAAGCGTCTGGGATATTTCCTTGAGCTCTACCGCGGTGTCCGGCAACGGAGGCAAAAGGGAGAAGGCTTCGTTCAATGACGGGCGACTACGCAACATCGCATTGTCCAGAGGTTTCCCGGAACCTTGCGCGCGTTCCAGAAAATTCAGCGTTTCGTCATTGGAATGGTTAATCTGCAGACTGCGGACACGTGTTCCACGTTGCGCTCCGGCGACAGCATTCGCCATGAATAGAGGATCGCCGAAGCCAACAAAAGGTTTGCGCTCCGCCTTGGTCGGAGCGGCGTGTCGCAACGCCACGAAACTGCTGGCCGATGACTGCTGGGCGATTGCCGTTTTCTTGATCAGCCAGGGGTGTTCGGCATAAGCGACGGGAGTCGCACCGTTTGAGACCTTGTCCGGCTCCGTCAGCAGTAACGCAAAGGGCAATTGCCCCAGGGTGCCATGAGGGATGATGTTGATCAGACGGGCGGTTGACCATTTTCCGGCATCCGGGGCTAACAGGTTGGCGTACAGGTATTGCGACGCGACGGCATCGAACGGCTTCGATTCGTTCGTCGTCAAATCGACGCTGTCGAGGACTTTCCGAACCTCCCTGTCGATCTGATTGCGCGACAAGGGAACCATGCGAAAACTGATGGTATCGGGCGTGATAGTCCACACGTAAGCCCGACGTTCTCCGCTGTAAAGGGAGATCACGGCTTCATCCCGACGAAGCAACTTCTGGATTTCTGCCGGCGTGGCCGGTCGGGGATCGATCAGGGCAGCATATTCCGGAAACCGATCAAGCAATTCCTTTCGCATCGCGACCTGCTCGCCCGCCAGTCTCTCGATCTCGCGCTGCATGTCGTTGATGACTTTTTGCAGCCGCCGTTCCTCCGGCGCAGACGCAAGGAGGGCGAGAATCCTGTTGAGCGCATGTTTCTGGTTGTTTGCATCCTGTTCACGGCGCGCGAGTTGAGCCAATTGAGCATCGGGAAGCGTTGCACGGGCTGCGCTGGATGTGACTGCACGTTGCACGGATGAATTTCGCGCAAGATCGGCCAGCTTGAAGGTTTCGCTGACGATATCGAGATCGGCGACATCCTGCCGGGTGTCATGAAGGCGTCCGAGCAGTTCCAGATAGCCTTCGATGACAACCCGGAGACGGTAGGTGTTTACAAACCCGGCGTCATTATCGAGATCGGCATCACGTGCCTGTTTCAACAACACAGGCAGGGCTTCGCCAAACAAGGTTAACGCCGCACCATCCTGTCCTTGTTCGCTGAGGGCCGTGGCCAGATAACCGCGAAGATGAGCAAGATGGATCGGATCGACAAAGGATTTCTTCAGGTTGTCGTCCAGCTCGCCCTGCAACATTCCGACCGCGCGTCGTCCTTGTCCCGCCCGAAGCAGGGCCAGCCCCCAATCCAGGTCAGCCGACCCACGTTTTGCAAATTGTTCCGGATTACTGCGCAATCCCCGGTCGCGAATGTCATAGGTGCTGAGCGCATCATTCCAGCGCGACTGCATGACCTGAATCAAGCCGATCTGGCTGCGCCGTTCAGCCAGCGTCCAGGAATATGCTTGCACGTCTGCCTTCTCCATCGACTGCAAGGACAGTTCGCCGTAGCGTGCCGCATCCGTCAGATTGCCCTGCTGCAGGCGGATGCCACGCAGGGTGGATAGCGCGCCACTCGTGCCAGTCGTATTGAAACTGGAATACGCCAGCGTATTGCGCAGAACTTCATGCGCGAGCAACTCGGCCTCGCCGAGCTTGTTTTGAGCCGACAGGGTCGAAGCCAACGCGCGGGTGGAACCAATCACATTTTGTTGCGCGAGTCGTACCAACTGCGACTCCTTGCTGTTCACTCTCTGCATTTGCGGCAGCCATTGCCGTGCGTTCTCCAGCGCAATTCGCCTCAACCGCTCCGCTTCGGCATGATTTCCTCGAATCTCCTTCAACATGGCCGAATATTCCGCATGCATCTCGGATATGTTGTGTTCATTGAATGACCAATCGCGCCGGAGCCTCAAACCGGGCAGCAAGTCAGTCGCAGCTTGAAGCGCCTCCTCGGCTTCCTTGAGCATGCCGAGGTGGATATATGGCACCATCAACCACAGCCGGGTAAAAAAGTATCGCCGGGGATTCGCTTGAATGTACTCGGCCCCGAGAACGTCAAGGTATTCCAACAACATCAGATCGTTTCCGGAAGACGCGTAGGTCGTCTTCAGATCGTTCTCGATCCTCCAACGGTCTCCCCAATAGTCAGGCGTCAATCGACTCGGCTGGTTGAGCGACAAGGCCAGCTTCAGGTCGCTGATTGCGGGGTCGTAACGCCCAAGCCGCGCGTAGGCCATGCCACGCTTGTGGTGGAAAACGCATAGTTCCTGAGGATCCTTTGTTTCCGGCGGGGCAATACCGAGTTGTTGTTCCAGCTCCTGGAACACAGCGCGATTCAGGTTGGTCGCATTGCCGAAATCGGCATATTCCTGAGCCCAGGAAAAGCCGCTACCGATACCGATCGCCAATAGAACAAACACTGCATTGCACAGGGAGCGGGAAATTGAAGTGTCCATGGAGTGTATGAACGGTGACCCAATCGGCATTACAGCGTCTGCCGCCACGGGGGACTTGTATTTGACGGAACGCCTGGTCGCGGAATATGGAAAGGAAGTCAGTGTCCAATCATAACGAATAGGCACCCGAATTCGCTACCTTTGGTGATGCCTGAAGCGCTTGAGGTCTTCAAGGAAAGCAACACAGGAGCAGAGACGCTGCGTGCCGAGGGTGGCGTAAATGCCGTCGAATTGCGCCCTATTTGCCTCGGATGACAGCTTCATAGCAAAAACGCCTTGCAGCGTCGTCATGACAGTGCAAGGCGTTTCCTTATTGTTGGCGGGCCATTAGGGACAAATTTGGGCACTGGTCAATGACGTTTTCGATTGAGTCGATTTTGCAAAGAAATCAGAGAAAAAATTGATAGTCAATTTGTTAACAAAACTACGCAATACAAACACCTCAGACTGGCGTGTTAACAATTGAAGTTCACTCCTACTTTACGTCCCAACAAGCCAGCGAAGACTGACGCCCTGTGACGTTAGGCTACCCCGGAATATCTTGGAAAGTATCAACGTCGGGACATTTCAATCGGCAGCGATTGCACTGTTGCAAGACCCTGCTAGCGACGATGCGAAAGCGTTTACCCACCTCGTCGTCGAAGAGGTTCGTATCTACGCTGATGAAGTAAATGTGTCTGGCCCCAATCTGGGCCTGATGGAGGCTGCCTTAACTCACTCGAGGGCAACCGTAACTACGGTGCCCTCATTTATGAGTAATTGGCGGAGTGGACGGGACTCGAACCCGCGACCCCCGGCGTGACAGGCCGGTATTCTAACCAACTGAACTACCACTCCAATTCGAACCGGACCGCTGACTGCGCAGACCGTCGAACAAAAACATTTGGTGGGTGCTGACGGGCTCGAACCGCCGACATCCAGCTTGTAAGGCTAGCGCTCTACCAACTGAGCTAAGCACCCGACGCTTCCGTACCGAACCGCACGAAGGGCGAGATTCTACCGTAAGTTCAAAACCATTGCCATAGCAAAGCGACATCTTTGAACATCGCCCATGAAAAAGGCCGGAGCAAACGCCCCGGCCCACATGCCAACGCCCTATCGATCAGTGCGTCACGATCGTCTGTGCCGAGGCATTCTCGCCCGCCGGCACGGCGGCCTGGGCAGAAGCCTCCAGCGGCACCGGCTGACGCTCAAGCGCCTCTTCGAGCACGCGATCGATCCACTTGACCGGGATGATTTCGAGCTTGTTCTTGATGTTGTCCGGGATTTCGGCGAGATCGCGCACGTTCTCTTCCGGAATCAGGACGCGCGCCAGTCCGCCGCGCACCGCCGCCAGCAGTTTTTCCTTGAGACCGCCGATCGGCAGCACTTCACCGCGCAGCGTGATCTCGCCCGTCATGGCGACGTCGCAGCGCACCGGAATCCCGGTCAGCGACGATACCAAGGCCGTCGTCATGGCGATGCCGGCCGACGGACCATCCTTCGGCGTCGCGCCTTCGGGAACGTGGATGTGGATGTCCCGCTTCTCGAAGGTGTCGTCGGCAATGCCAAGGCGCTGCGCACGGGCGCGCACGACCGAACGCGCCGCTTCGACCGATTCCTTCATGACATCGCCGAGCGAGCCGGTAGTGATCGTCTTGCCCTTGCCCGGCAAGGCCACCGATTCGATCGTCAGCAATTCGCCACCAACCTCCGTCCAGGCGAGGCCGGTGACCTGGCCGATCTGATTCTCGCGTTCGGCAACGCCGAAATTGTAGCGGCGCACACCGAGGAACTTGTCGAGATTGCGCGAGGTGACGGCGATCCGCTTCTGGCTCTTCTTGAGCAGCAGCGTTTTGACGACCTTGCGGCAGATCTTCGAAATATCGCGTTCCAGCCCGCGCACGCCGGCTTCACGCGTGTAGTAGCGCACGATGTCGCGCAACGCGCTCTCGGCCACCGTCAGCTCGGTCTTCTTGAGGCCGTTGGTCTTCATCTGCTTCGGCACCAGGTAGCGCTGGGCGATGTTGATCTTCTCGTCCTCGGTGTAGCCCGACAGGCGGATGACTTCCATGCGGTCGAGCAGCGGCGCCGGAATGTTCATGGTATTGGCCGTCGCCACGAACATCACTTCCGACAGGTCGTATTCGACCTCGACGTAGTGGTCGACGAAAGTCGAGTTCTGTTCGGGATCGAGCACTTCGAGCAGCGCCGAGCTCGGATCGCCGCGGAAGTCCTGACCCATCTTGTCGACTTCGTCGAGCAGGAAGAGCGGGTTCTTGACGGCCACCTTGGTCATGTTCTGCAGGATCTTGCCCGGCATCGACCCGATGTAGGTGCGACGATGCCCGCGGATCTCGGCTTCGTCACGGACACCGCCGAGGCTCATGCGCACGAACTTGCGTCCGGTCGCCGTGGCGATCGACTGGCCGAGCGAGGTCTTGCCGACGCCGGGAGGCCCGACGAGGCAGAGGATCGGCGCCTTGAGGCGGTCGACGCGCTGTTGCACGGCGAGATATTCGATGATGCGTTCCTTGACCTTCTCGAGCCCCCAGTGATCCTTGTCGAGCGTCTTGCTCGCCTCGGCGAGATCCTTGCTGATGCGGGTCTTCTTGCGCCAGGGCAGATTGATCAGCGTCTCGATGAAGTTGCGCACGACCGTCGCTTCGGCCGACATCGGCGACATCAGCTTGAGCTTCTTGAGCTCGGACTGAACCTTGGCCATGCCTTCCTTGCTCATGCCGGCCTCTTTGGCCTTCTTCTCGAGCTCTTCGTAATCGGCGCCTTCCTCGCCTTCGCCGAGTTCCTTCTGAATCGCCTTGACCTGCTCGTTCAGGTAGTACTCGCGCTGGCTCTTTTCCATCTGACGCTTGACGCGACCGCGAATGCGCTTCTCGACCTGGAGGATGTCGATTTCGGTTTCGAGTTGCGAGAGCAGGCGCTCGATGCGCACGCGCACATCGAACATTTCGAGGATTTCCTGCTTCTGCTCAAGCTTGAGCGGCAGGTGGGCGACGATCGTGTCGGCAAGACGGCCGGCCTCTTCGATACTGGCGATCGACGACAGGATTTCCGGCGGAATCTTTTTGTTGAGCTTGACGTACTGGTCGAACTGGCTGACGACGGCGCGGCGCAGCGCCTCGACTTCGTGGTCGACGCCGGCGTCGGCATCCACCGGCCGCACGCTCGCGATGAACATGTCGTCGCGCGCTTCGATCGAGCCGATACGGGCGCGCTGGGTGCCCTCGACCAATACCTTGACGGTACCGTCAGGCAGCTTGAGCATCTGCAGGATGTTGGCAACGCAACCGATGCTGTAGAGATCCTCAGCGCTCGGCTCGTCCTTGACGGCCGATTTCTGCGCCACGAGCATGATGCCCTTGCCGCTTTCCATGGCGGCTTCGAGCGCCTTGATCGACTTGGGCCGCCCGACGAACAACGGGATGACCATGTGCGGGAAGACCACCACGTCGCGCAATGGCAACAGGGGCAACTCGACAACTTCGGCGGAAGACAGGGTATGGGTAGACATTGCGTGTGCTTTCTCGTGTGACAGTCACGACCCCAGATGGGGCCGTGTCGTCAAATTTCAATCCGCCGGTCGCGAAAGCGCGCCGTCGGCCAGTCAGTTGGAACCTGAAACCTTTGGCTGGTCGGCGTAAATCAGAATCGGCTTGGCGTCCGAACCGATCATGTTTTCGTCGATCACCACCTTCGAGACATCTTCCATGCTCGGAAGTTCGTACATGGTATCGAGCAGAACCGATTCGAGGATCGAACGCAGGCCGCGCGCGCCGGTCTTGCGCTCCAGTGCACGCTTGGCGATTGCCGTCATGGCGGCCGGCCGGATTTCGAGTTCGACGCCTTCCATCGAGAAGAGCTTCTGGTATTGCTTGACCAGCGCGTTCTTCGGTTCGATCAGGATCTGTACCAGCGCTTCCGCCGACAGTTCCTCAAGCGTCGCCACCACCGGCAGACGACCGATCAGTTCGGGAATCAGGCCGAACTTGATGAGATCCTCGGGTTCGACGGTGCGCAGGACATCGCCGATGGCTTTCTTGTCGTCGCGGCTCTTGACCTCGGCGCCAAAGCCCATGCCGCCCTTCTCGGAGCGGTTGCGGATGACCTTTTCCAGACCGTCGAAGGCGCCGCCGCAAATGAAGAGAATGTTGGTCGTATCGACCTGAACGAAATCCTGGTTCGGATGCTTGCGCCCGCCCTGCGGCGGCACCGACGCGACCGTGCCTTCGATCAGCTTGAGCAGCGCCTGCTGCACGCCCTCGCCGGACACATCGCGGGTGATCGACGGGTTGTCGGACTTGCGCGAGATCTTGTCGATCTCGTCGATATAAACGATGCCCTGCTGCGCCTTGTCGATGGCGTAGTCGCATTTCTGCAGGAGCTTCTGGATGATGTTCTCGACGTCCTCGCCGACATAGCCGGCTTCGGTCAGCGTCGTCGCGTCGGCCATGACGAAGGGCACGTCCAGCATGCGCGCCAGCGTCTGCGCCAGCAGCGTCTTGCCCGAACCGGTCGGGCCGATCAGCAGGATGTTGCTCTTGGCGAGTTCGACGTCATTATTGACCTTGCCTTGATGGCGCAGCCGCTTGTAATGGTTGTACACCGCGACGGAGAGGATCCGCTTGGCGGTCTCCTGCCCGATCACGTACTGATCGAGCAGCGCCGAAATTTCCTTGGGCGTCGGCAGGTCCTTCTTGGCGGCTTTGGTGCCGCCCTGCTCCGCCACCTCGTCACGGACGATGTCGTTGCACAGGTCGATACACTCGTCGCAGATGAACACCGACGGACCTGCGATCAGCTTCTTGACTTCATGCTGGCTCTTGCCGCAAAACGAGCAATACAAGAGCTTTTCGCTGCCACCTTTTTTCGCCGACATCAAACTACCTCGTCACCTTCATTCAAACGTCAAATTATGCCGCGTCGCGTCGATCGAGCACCTTGTCGATCAGACCGTACTCCGCGGCTTCCTGCGCCGACAGGAAGTTGTCACGATCGGTGTCGCGCTCGATGCGCTCGACCGGCTGGCCCGAATGCAGGGCCATGATCTCGTTGAGCTTGGCGCGCAAGGACAGGATTTCCTTCGCATGAATCGCGATATCGGAAGCCTGGCCCTGAAAGCCGCCCATCGGCTGGTGAATCATCACGCGCGAATTCGGCAGCGCGAAGCGCTTGCCCTTGGCACCGGCGTTGAGCAGGAAAGCCCCCATCGAGCAGGCCTGACCCATGCACAGCGTCGACACGTCGGGCTTGATGAACTGCATCGTGTCGTAAATCGAGAGGCCGGCCGACACCGACCCACCCGGCGAATTGATGTAGAAATGGATGTCCTTGTCAGGATTCTCCGCTTCCAGAAAGAGAAGCTGGGCGACGACCAAATTGGCCGTCGCATCGTTGACGGGACCCACCAGGAAAATCACGCGCTCCTTGAGCAGGCGGGAATAAATGTCATACGCCCGCTCACCCCGGCCGCTCTGTTCGATGACCATGGGCACCATGCCCAAGGCCTGCGGATCGAAACTGCTGCTCCCGAAACGATCAAAACTCATGCCAACTCCTTATCCGGACAGTACTGCGCTCAGCTTAGCCTTGACGGCCCATCAGGTCGTCGAAGGCGATCGGTTCATCAACCACCTTGGCAGCAGACAGCGCCCAGTTCACAACGTTCTCTTCGATGGCAACGCCTTCGATATCGGACAGACGTTGCGGATGCGCGTAGTACCAGCGCACCACTTCTTCCGGATGCTCGTAGCTCTGCGCCGCATCCTCGACGATTGCCTTGATCTGTTCGGGCTTCGGCTGCAGTTCCTTCTCCTTGACGATCTCGGAGAGGATGAGGCCGAGCGAGACGCGGCGCTTGGCCTGGTCGGCAAACCATTCCGGCTGCATCGGGAAGTCCTTCATCTTGGCGCCGCCGCGCTGGGCCATGTCCTCGCGCGCCTGCTGCATCAGCTGCTGGATTTCCATCTCGACGAGCGCCTTCGGCACTTCGATCGGATTAACCTGGAGCAGCGCGTCCATGACCTGGTCCTTGACCTTGTTCTGCAGGCGCTTGCTGACTTCGCGCTTGAGGTTGGTCTCGATTTCGGCGCGCATCTTGGCGACGTCGCCGTCACCGATGCCGAGCGACTTGGCGAACTCGCCGTCGACTTCCGGCAGGATCGGCTCGCGCACTTCCTTGACGGTGATGTCGAAGCTGACCGTCTGACCGGCGAGATCCTTGACGTAATCGGCCGGGAAGGTCATTTCGAAGGTCTTCGACTCGCCCGCCTTGAGACCGGTCACGGCCGCCTCGAAGTCGGCCAGCATGGCGCCTTCGCCGAGCACGAACGGATAGTCGGTCGCCTGACCGCCGGCGAACGGCTCGCCACCCTTCTTGCCGAGGAAGTCGATGGTAACGCGGTCGCCCTTGGCGGCGGCACGATCGACCGGCTCATACTGCGTGCGCTGCTTGCGCAGCACGGCGATGGTGTTGTCGAGTTCGGCATCGCCCACTTCCAGGGTCGAGCGCTTGATCTCGACGCTGGCGAGATCGCCCAGCGTGATCTCGGGGAACACCTCGAAAATCGCGGTGAATTCCATGTGCGTCGTGTTTTCGCCGGTCTTCGGCTCGATGCGCGGCTGGCCCGCCACGCGCAGCTTCTGGCTGCGCACCGCTTCGCCGAAGGCCTTTTCGAGCGCTTCGCCGATCGCTTCGCTCTGCGCTTCGTGACCGTACTGCTGCTTGATGATCGCGGCCGGCACCTTGCCCGGACGGAAGCCCGGCATCTTCACGGTCTTCCCGATCTTGCGCAGGCGCGCTTCGACGTCCTTGTCGAGGTCGGCAATCACCACCGACAGATCCAGGCGACGCTCAAGGGCGCTCGGCTGCTGGGCAATTTCGGTGCTGGATTGAGTGGCGTTCGTGTCCATTAAAATTCCTTGAAGTCTTGAAATGCAGTACTGAAAAATTGTTTTATAAAAACAAACCTGACTGATCGCTCTATTCGTGGTGCAAGACCGGGAAAACGTCCCTCCTGACTTGCGGCAACGCTCCGACCCGAAAAAATCGACACCGTGGTGCCAACCCGCTTCTTCCGGGCAAAACCATCGCCATCCCTACTATCGCAACCCCCTGTCGATGACGCCGCCTCGACGGCCCATGCGTTGCTTCCAACAAACGGGAGATTATATCAGATGAACATCCTCCGTTAATCGTTCGTCCGACACACTCAGGCGGGGCTTTCGAGCCTGACGGCGGCCTCGCCGGCACAGGCCGTTACAATCGCTGCATTGACGCTTACTGTCACGACAACTATATTACTGCCACGACAGTAACCGCACAAACAGCAATCATGAGCTCAATCCCCGATTTTTACCACGCGGACTCCGTCCGACCGGAAAACAGCGTGGGCTACACGATCAACCGCCTCGCGCACGCGCTGGCGCTCGAACTCGATCGCCGCATGAGCGCGATCGGCCTCACCGATGCACAGTGGAAACCCTTGCTGCTGCTGCACCAGGGCACCTGCATCACCGCCGCCGACATCGCCCGCCTTGCCTGCCACGATACCGGTGCCGTGACGCGCGTGCTTGACCGGCTCGAAGCCAAGGGGCTTGTGCAGCGGATTCGTTCCGAATCGGATCGCCGTGTCATCAAGCTCGAACTGACCCCTGAAGGCGAGAAGATCTCGGCCGAGGTGCCGGTCATCCTGAGCGAACTCCTCAACCAGATACTGACAGGCTTCTCCGCCGAGGAGTTTGCGCTCGTCAGCGCGTCGCTCAAGCGCATGCTCGGCAACATCCAGTCCATCAGCAAGGAAAGCGCCGCGCCATGAGACCCCTTGCCCGTCGCCGGCTTCTCCCGGCCGCCGTACTGACCGCCGTGCTGACCCTGGCCGGCTGCGCCAACTATTCCGGGATCGTACCGGAAGTCCGCCAGCTCGACGCTGCCGCGCTCGACGGCGGCGCCCATTTCGACGCCTGGCCGGAAGAAGGCTGGTGGCACCGCCTGAACGACCCGCAACTGGCCGCACTGATCGACGCGGCGCTGGCCGACAACCCGGGCATCCAGGCCGCCTCGGCCCGCGTACGCCGCGCCGAGGCGCTCGCCGGCAACGCCGAGAGCGCGCTCTGGCCCAACCTCGGCGTCTCGACCTCGAACACCCGCGAACGCTTCAGCGAGCACGGCATGATCCCCCCGCCCTACGCCGGCACGACGCGCAGCATCAACGAGCTGCAACTCCTCGGCCAGTGGGAAATCGATTTCTTCGGCAAGAACCGGGCGGCGCTCCGGGCGGCGCTCGGCGAAGCCGCCGCGGCGGCGGCCGACCGACAGGCGGCGCGCCACCTGCTCGCTGCCAACATCGCCCGCGCCTATCTCAACCTCGCCCGCCTGATCGCCCAGCGCGACCTCGCCGGCGAACGCCAGCGCCAGCGCAGCGAGCTTGCCGAACTCGTCCAGCGCCGCTTCGCCGCCGGCATCGACACGCGCATCACGCTCGAGACGGCGACCGGCGCCCTCCCCGAGAACGCCCGCGACATCGCCGCCTTCGACGAACAGATCGGCAGTGCGCGCCACCTCCTCGCCGCCCTGGCGGGCAAGACGCCCGATGCCATCGACAGCCTGAACCCGGCCTTGCCGGCGGACATCGCCATCGCGCTGCCGGAGACGCTGCCGGCCGGACTGCTGGCGCACCGCGCCGACGTCACCGCCGCCCGCCGCCGGGTCGAAGCGGCGCTGAATTCAGCCGACGCGACCAAGGCGATGTTCTATCCCAACGTCAATTTGCGCGGCTTCGCCGGTTTCTCGGCGATCGGCTTCGACCAGTGGCTTGAAACGGGCAACCGGCAGCAGGGCATCGGCCTCGCGCTCAGCCTGCCGATTTTCGACGCCGGCCGCCTGCGCAGCCTCTACCGCGTCTCGACGGCCAATCTCGACGAAGCCGTCGCCGCCTATAACGGCGCGCTGCTCGAAGCCCTGCGCGACGTTGCCGACCCGCTGACAACGCTGGCCGCACTCGACCGCCAGATCGCGCACCAGCAGGCAACGCTGCAAAGCGCCGAGCGCAGCTTCCGGCTCGCCGAACAGCGTTATCGCGCCGACATCGCCGACCGCCTGAGCGTGCTCAACGCCGAAGCGGGGCTGATCAATCAGCGACGTGCCGCCATCGACCTGCAAGCGCGTCGGCTCGACACCCGCATCCGCCTGATCCACGCGCTTGGCGGCGGCTTTTCAGACACGCCTGCCGCCACGCTTGCCCACCAATAACATCCGCCCGTCGATCATCACAGAGAATCGCCATGAGCAACGACACCATGAATTCCCCCACCCTTGCCCCCGCCTCCGGTGACATCAAGCGCAAGCGCCAGCTGCTTCTGCTGGCGACCGGCTGCCTCGTCGCCATCGCCGCCTATGGCGCCTACTGGCTGCTGGTGGCACGTTACAAAGCCGACACCGACAACGCCTACGTCCAGGGCAACATCGTCCAGATCACGCCGCAGATCGGCGGCACCGTGGTTGCCGTCGAAGCCGATGACACGGACATGGTGAAGGCCGGGCAACGCCTGATCCGTCTCGACCCCGCCGATGCGCGCATCGCGCTCGATCAGGCCGAGGCACAGCTGGCCGAAACGGTGCGCGAGGTGCGCAGCCTGTTCGCTGCCAACGCCGCGCTCGCCGCCGGCGTCGACAGCCGCAAGTCCGACCTTGCCCGCGCGCAGGCCGAACTCGCCCGCCTGTCCGATGACCTCGCGCGGCGCAAGCCGCTGGTCGACGGCGGCGCGGTGTCGCGCGAAGAAGTACTGCACTTGCAGACGGCCGTCGACAACGCCAAGTCGTCCGAAAACGCCGCGAGCGCAAACCTCGCCGAAGCGCGCGAGCAGCTGGCGAAAAACCTCAGCCTGACCGAAAAACACCACGCCGGAAACGCATCCGCGCGTCCTCGCCGCCGCCGCCAAGGTGCGCGACGCCTGGCTCGCCAACCAGCGTCTCGGCATCGTCGCGCCGATCGCCGGCATGGTCGCCAAGCGCAACGTCCAGGTCGGCCAGCGCGTTGCCGGCGGCACGCCGCTGATGGCCGTCGTTCCGCTCGACCAGCTCTGGGTTGATGCGAACTTCAAGGAATCGCAGCTCGAAGACCTGCGCCTCGGCCAGCCGGTCGAGCTGACCGCCGACAGCTACGGCCAGCGCCTCAAGTACCACGGCACCGTCGCCGGTCTCGCCGCCGGCACCGGCTCGGCCTTCTCGCTGCTGCCCGCACAGAATGCCACCGGCAACTGGATCAAGATCGTCCAGCGCGTGCCGGTCCGCATCCAGCTCGACCCGGCGCAACTCGCCGAACACCCCCTGCGCGTCGGCCTGTCGATGAACGTCACCGTGGACGTCCACGACAAGAGCGGCCGCTCGGTCGCCGAAGTCGGCAAGACCGCGCCGGCGGCCACCACCCAGGTCTTCGACGACCTCGACAAGGCCGCCGACGCCCGCGTCAACAAGATCGTCTCCGAGCACCTCGGCCACGCCGTCAAGCTCCAGCGCGCCGGCTGAGATGCGGCCTGACGACACCCACAGGAATCCCGTCGTGAGCGAACGGCCCCCCGCCTCTCCTACGCCACCTACGCCGCCCGCCCAGCCGCAACCGCTGACCGGCGGACAACTCGTCCTGGGCACGGTAGCGCTGTCGCTGGCCACCTTCATGAACGTGCTCGACTCGTCGATCGCCAACGTCTCGATCCCGGCCATCGCCGGCGACTTCGGCGTCAGCCCCAACCAGGGCACCTGGGTGATCACCAGCTTCGCCGTCTCGAACGCCATCGCCGTGCCGCTGACCGGCTGGCTGACGCAGCGCTTCGGCATGGTGCGGCTATTCACGCTGAGCACCGCCCTGTTCGTCCTCGCCTCCTTCCTCTGCGGCCTCGCGCCGAGCCTCGGCCTGCTGATTTTCTTCCGCATCCTGCAGGGGCTCGTCGCCGGGCCGATGATCCCGCTGTCGCAGGCCCTGCTGCTGCAGAGCTATCCGCGCACCAAGGCCGGCATCGCGCTCGCCCTGTGGTCGATGACGACGCCTGGTGGCACCGGTCATGGGGCCGCTGCTCGGCGGCTGGATCACCGACAACATGAGCTGGCCGTGGATCTTCTACATCAACATCCCCGTCGGACTCGTGTCGACGGCGCTCACCTGGAGCCTCTACCGCTCGCGTGAAACGCCGACGCGCAAGCTGCCGATCGACAGCGTCGGCCTCGCCGCGCTCGTCGTCTGGGTCGGCGCGCTGCAGATCATGCTCGACAAAGGCAAGGACCTCGACTGGTTCGCCTCGACCGAGATCACCGTGCTCGCCCTGATCGCGCTGGTCGGTTTTTCTCTTCTTCCTGATCTGGGAACTCAACGAGGCGCAACCCCGTCGTCGACCTGCACCTCTTCGCCCGGCGCAACTTCTGGGTCGGTACGCTGGCGCTCTCGCTCGGCTACGGCGCCTTCTTCGGCAACGTCGTCCTGCTGCCGCTGTGGCTGCAGCAGCACATGGGCTACACCGCCACCCTGGGCCGGTTTCATCATGGCACCGGTCGGTCTGCTCGCCATCCTGATCACGCCGATCGTCGGCAAGACCATCCAGCACAACGATCCGCGCCGCTACGCGACGGTCGCCTTCGTCACCATTCGCGCTCGTCCTGTGGCTGCGCTCAGCGCTTCAACACCAGCGTCGACGTCGAAACCCTGCTCATTCCGACGGTCGTGCAGGGGATCGCCATGGCCTTCTTCTTCATCCCGCTGGTGACGCTGACGCTCTCCGGTCTCGGTCCGCAGATGATCCCGGCGGCCTCGGGCCTGTCGAACTTCGCCCGCATCACCGCTGGCGCCTTCGGCACCTCGATCGCCAACGACGCTCTGGGAACACCGCGCCACCGAACACCACGCGCAGCTCGTCGAATCGATCACGCAATCGAGCTTCCCGACGCAGCAGGCAATCAACGGCCTCGGCGCGCTCGGCATGCGTCCGGAGCAAAGCCTCGGCTATATCAACCGCATGGTCGATCAGCAGGCCTTCATGCTCAGCGCCAACGACGTGTTCGCAGCCTCCGCCGTACTGTTCCTGCTGCTGATCCCGATTGTCTGGTGGGCACGGACCAGTGCATGGCGCCGCGGCCGACGCTGGCGGCGCCCACTGAGCGGCGGCGCCGGCACCCGCCCATGAAAAAGCCGCCTGATCGAGGATCAGACGGCTTTTTTCAAACGGGAATACTGCTGGTGCGAGGGGGGGGAATCGAACCCCCACGGATTGCTCCGCTGGAACCTAAATCCAGTGCGTCTACCAATTTCGCCACTCTCGCGTCCGGGCGCGCATTCTACCCGAGAACCCACTATACTGTCAGCCCGCCGCGGCCGCGCCGCGCACGTTGCTGCTTAGCTTTCCGGCCTGTCGCCCGCCGGTTTCACCATGCCCGTCGACCACTACGAAAATTTCCCGGTTGCCTCCCTGCTGTTGCCGAAGGCACTTCGCCAGCCGATCGAAGCGATCTATCGCTTCGCCCGCAGTGCCGACGACATCGCCGACGAAGGCGATGCCGACGACGCCAGCCGCCTGCAGGCGCTGGCCGCCTACCAGGCGGAACTCGACGCAATCGAGCGCGGCACGCCCGGCGACGCGCCGATCTTCCGCGACCTTGCCGCCGTCATCGCCGAATGGAAGCTGCCGATCGTGCTCTTCCGCGACCTGCTCGACGCCTTCGCTCAGGACGTCGTCAAGAAGCGCTACGCGGACTACCCCGAACTCCTCGACTACTGCCGCCGCTCGGCCAACCCGGTCGGCCGCCTGCTGCTGCATCTCGTCGATCGCGCCGACGCCGACAACCTGCGCCGCTCCGACGCCATCTGCACGGCGCTGCAGCTCGCCAACTTCTGGCAGGACATCGGCATCGACTGGGCGAAGCAGCGCGTTTACCTGCCGCAAGCCGATCTCGCCCGTTTCGGCATCGACGAAGCCCAGATCGGCGCCGCCCGCTGGACGCCGCAATGGGCCGAACTCATCGACTTCGAACTTACCCGCACCCGCGCCCTGATGCTTGAGGGACTGCCACTGGTGCATCAACTGCCCGGTCGCATGAGCTGGGAGATCCGCCTGACCGCCCAGGGCGGACTGCGCATTCTCGAACGCATCGGCCAGGCGCGCGGCGACGTCTTCCGCCACCGACCGAAACTTGGCGCCCGCGATTGGGTGCTGATGGCCCTGCGCAGCCTGGCCTGTTGAGCCGCCCCGTGACGCAAGGAATGACCATGACGCCCGACGACTACTGCCAGCAAAAAGCCGCCGCCAGCGGTTCCAGCTTCTACGCCAGCTTCCGCTTCCTGACGCCGGAACGGCGACGCGCGATCACGGCGCTCTACGCCCTTCTGCCGCGAAGTGGACGACGTCGTCGACGAAACGCCCGACGCGACACTTGCCGCCACCCAGCTCGCCGACTGGCGCGACGAACTCGACCGCCTCTACGCCGGCCAGCCGCAACATCCGGTGACGCAGGCGCTGCAGGCGGTACTGCCGCATTTTTCGCTGCCGCAGGAATTGCTGCTCGAAATCATCGACGGCATGGAAATGGACCTGCATCAGACGCGCTACCCGGATTTCAAGTCGCTCTCGCTCTACTGCTATCGCGTCGCCAGCGTCGTCGGCCTGCTCGCCGCCGAAATCTTCGGCTACGAAGACCGCCGCACGCTCCGCTACGCCCATGATCTTGGCATCGCGCTGCAACTGACCAACATCATCCGAGATGTCGGCGAAGACGCGCGTCGCGGTCGCATCTACCTGCCTCAGGACGAACTCCAGCGCTTCGGCGTCAGCGAGGCCGACATCCTCGAAGGCCGGCGTGGCGAGGCCTTTCGCCGGCTGATCGCCTTCCAGATCGAGCGCGCCGAGTTCTATTACGCCGAAGCGATGCGCCAGCTTCCCGAGGGCGACCGCAAGGCGCAAGGCCCCGGCCTCATCATGGCGGCGATCTACCGTGCCACGCTCGACGAAATCAAGCGCGACGGCGAGCGCGTGCTGAGCGAACGCACCTCGCTCTCGCCGCTGCGCAAACTCTGGATCGCCTGGCGCACATGGCGCAGCCGCTGACCCAGGCCGTTCCCGCGCAGGCAGACAGGCCGCGCGTCGCCGTCATTGGCGGCGGCTGGGCCGGACTTGCCGCCGCCGTCGAACTCGCCGCCGGCGCCCGCGTCACTGTCTTCGAATCGGCACGCCAGCTCGGCGGCCGCGCCCGCCGGGTCGTCATTGACGACCTGCCGCTCGACAACGGTCAGCATATCCTGCTCGGCGCCTATACCGAGACGCTGCGCCTGATGCGCACGGTCGGCGCCCCCGAGACCGCCCTGTGCCGCCTGCCACTCACGCTGACGCAGCCGCGCGACGGTTTCCGCCTGCGCCTGCCGCGCCTGCCGGCGCCCTGGCACCTGGCCCTCGGACTCGCCTTCGCGCGCGGCTGCGGCCTCGGCGAAAAGATCGCCGCGGCGCATTTCATGCGCGCGCTGCAGGCAGACGGCTATCGCCTCGACCATGACATCAGCGTCGCCGACCTGCTCGACCGGCACCGCCAAAGCGGCGCCCTTCGCCGGCTGATGTGGGAACCGCTGTGCCTGGCCGCGCTCAACACCGCGCCGGAGATCGCCTCGGCGCAGGTCTTCGCCAATGTCCTGCGCGACAGCCTCGGCGGCGCCGCCGAAGCGACCGACCTGCTGCTGCCGACGACCGACCTCGGCCAGCTGTTTCCGGACGCCGCCGCCCGCCATCTCGAAAGCCATGACGCAAGCATCCGACCGGGCACACGCGTCCGCGCCATCGAGCGGCCGCTGGCCATCGACGGCGAGCCCTTCGACCACATCGTGATCGCCACCGCGCCGCGCCACGCCGCTTCGCTGCTGGCCGGGCATCCGGAAACGGCAGCCACCGCCGCCATGCTCTCCGCGTACGAACATGAACCGATCGGCTGCGCCTACCTCGCTTATCCCGACGACATCAGACCCCCCGAACCGATGCTCGGCCTTGAAAGCATCGGACACGAACGCCTCGGCCAGTGGGCCTTCGACCGCGGCGCGCTCGGCGGCCCGCGCGGGCTCGTCAGTTTTGTCCTGAGCGCCGAAGGGGCGTGGGATCGGCTCGATGACGACGCACTCTGCCGGGCGCTGCACGGCGAACTCGAAGCCGCGCTTGGACGGGATCTGCCGTCGCCGCGCTGGCAACGCGTGCTGCGCGAGCGGCGCGCCACTTTCTCGTGCCGCCCGAATCTGCCGCGGCCGGCGATGCAAACGGAATTGCGCGGCCTGTGGCTCGCCGGCGACTACGTCTACGCCGACTACCCGGGCACGCTCGAAGGCGCGGTGCGCAGCGGCGTCGCCGCCGCGCGCGGCATCCTCGCGGCGGGCTGAGCGCCCGACCTCGCGTCACCTCAAACGAAGGGCGTTTCGCCCCCGTCCGGATCGGTAAAGATGAACTGATCGCCCTGCAGCGAGAGCTTTCCCGCCGGCAGGCTGCGGCGCAGGCGCAACTGCTTCTTGCCGACGATGAGATCGACGGCACCGGCGACTTCGACGCCGATCTGCACCTCCGCGTCGGCAATCTGCGCCAACTGCTTCTCCAGCGCCTCGCGTTCCGGCAGGAGCTTGCCCCAGGCCTGGATCACCGCCTGCCGCGACGCATTGACCCGCTCAAGCATGCCACTCTTGTCGCCCTGCTTGACGAGATGCTTGGCCAGCTTGTCGAGCTTGTCCTCTTCTTCCTTGCGCGTCTCGATCGACTGGAGCAAGTCTTTGTACGCTGCATCGAGCACCGGATTGACGCCGAGCGTGAGTTGCGTCACGCCGCCGGTCGCGACACCGAACACGGGCGCCTGGATCAACAGCATCGCCCGCGCCGATCCACCGGAAAGCTTGCCACGCGGATTCTTGACGCCGATGAGAATCTGGTTGTTGGCCTGCAGATCCGCCTGCAGCGCCGAATCCTCGACGGCCAGCGTCGTCCCCGCATAGACCTCGGCGCTCTCGACGAAGCGCACCGTCACGGCCCCCTCCGCCCGGATACTGGCCTTGGCGATGGCGCCGCCGCCAATCCGGATGTCGCCGCCGGCCTTGAGCACGGCGCCGTCGACGACCGAACCGACGATGATGTCGCCGGTCGCATTGACCTTCATGCCCGGCAGCACCTCACCCTCGACCACCACCGTGCCGTCGAAACCGATGTTGCCGGTCGCCATGTTGACGTTGCGCACGCGCAGCACGTTCTCGACGCTGACGCCATTTTCGCTGCAAACCGGCTGACCGCTGTGGGTCGCACGCAGAAGATCGGGATCGGCGGGATCGACGTAAGCGCCCTCGAGCGGATCGGCGAACGCAACGCTGGCGCCATCGCGCGCCAGAATGACGCGGCCGCGAACATCGCAGCCCGGTTTGCCCCGGGTCGGCGGACGGCGCCGCATCAGGGGCTGGTCGGCGGTCACCGTCGGAATGTCGCCAAGATCGCGAAAATCGATGAGCCCCTTGTCATTGACCTGCGGCGAACGATTGCGCGCATCGCTGACCAGGAGTTCGAAACCGCCGTTCTCGCCATCGACGGACGGCACCGCCTTCGCCACCTCGAAGCGTCCGGCCACCGTCGCCGCGCACGCCGCCGCAACCGCCGCCGCGTCAATACCAAACGTGACGCCGGCCGACCCGAGGGCGAGAAAGATCGCATCCGGATCGATGCATTTGCCGCCGCAGGCCGGCGTGACCTCCAGCCAGACATTGGCGGCATCGGCAGCGATTACCAGCGAGAAACTCGCGTCGCGCCGCTCGCCGATCGCCAGATCGCGGCATTCCTGACCGCTCTGGCAGGCGACCAGCAGCGACGCCAGCGCCACATCGGAAAGAAACCAATCGGCATAACCGGCGCTCACGATTGATGCGCGCAGGGACTGCGCATCCAGTACCGGTCGTTCCGACGCCGGCACGAAGCTGGCGAGGAGACGCGAACCGTCTTCCGACAAGGTCAAGCCGGGACACCCCGTCATACGCCCTCCGAAACCGTCTGCCGCCCCATCGGTCGATGGGCGGCCTCTCACTTCATTCTAACCGGCCGATCGCAAGGTCGCCACAACTATTACCAAAGTCATATTCAGGCAAGCTCGGCTATGCTACCGCCATGCATGCGGAGACGCCGGCCGCAGCGCGCGGCTATTTCTTCGTCGTGGGTCACGAGAATCAGCGTCGTCTTGCGTTCGGTATTGATTTCAAACATCAGTTCAATGATCTGGTGTCCCGTCGCGGCATCGAGATTGCCGGTCGGCTCGTCGGCGAGGACCAGCAGCGGCTGCGGCGCGAAAGCACGGGCCAGCGCCACCCGTTGCTGCTCGCCACCGGAGAGGTGCTTCGGATAGTGATTCAGGCGATGCGACAGACCGACGCGTTCGAGCCAGGTCAACGCCGTCGCCCGCGCCGCCTCGGCGCCGGCCAGTTCGAGCGGCAGCATCACGTTTTCGAGCGCCGTCAGTGACGGCAGCAACTGGAACGACTGGAAAACGAAGCCGAGTACCCGCCCACGCAGCACGGCGCGCGCATCCTCGTCGAGACTCGCGAGGTCCTGTCCCGCCAGCACGATGCGGCCGGCGCTCGGCAGATCCAGTCCGGCCAGCAGACCGAGCAGCGTCGATTTGCCCGACCCCGATGCGCCGACGATCGCCACGCTCTCGCCAGCGCCCACAATGAAAGAATTCTCGTGCAGAATGACCAGCGGTTCGCCGCCGTTATCAACGTGCTTGCTCACGCCGGACACCTCAATCACCGCATTCCCGATCATCCTGTCCCTCGTATTCTCCATGCTCCGACCGTCCTCGTTCCGTCTGCTCCGCAGTCTGCTCGTCCTGTTCATCCTTGCCCAGCCGCTGGCCGCCTTGGCCGCGCGTACCGTCCTCATCTTCGGCGACTCGCTCTCCGCAGGCTACGGCATCCGCCAGGAAGACGCCTGGCCGTCGCTGCTTGCCAAACGCCTGCAGGAAAGGCATCCCGATTATAACGTCGTCAACGCCAGCATCTCGGGAGAGACTTCCAGCGGCGGCCGTTCGCGCCTTCCCGCCGCACTCGAACGTCATAACCCGTCCGTCGTCGTCATCGCGCTCGGCAGCAACGACGGCCTGCGCGGCTTGCCGATAGCGACGCTGCGCGAGAACCTGCTGGCGATGATCGACGCCGCGCAGAAAACCAAAGCCCGCGTGTTGCTCGTCGGCCAGCGCCTGCCACCCAATTACGGCCGCTACGCCGAAGAATTCGCACAGACCTTCGCGGATATCGCCAGACAGCGCCGCCTTGCCAGCGTCGACTTTCTCCTCGAAGGCATCGCCACGCGACGCGATCTGTTTCAGGCTGATGCGCTGCATCCGACCGCCGAAGCGCAGCCAATCCTGATGGAAAGCGTCTGGAAGCGGCTCGAACCCCTGTTAAAATAGGGCGATGAAAAACGGCATTGCCGGCATCGACGAACGCGATGCCTTCGACGACATCATTGACGTGCGCACCCCGGCGGAATTCGCCGAGGACCATATTCCCGGCGCGATCAACTGCCCCGTGCTCGACAACGATCAACGCATCGAGATCGGCACGATGTACAAGCAACTGTCACCCTTCGAAGCAAAGAAGCTCGGTGCCGCCTACATCGCGGAGAGTATTGCCCGCCACCTACGGGAAAGCTTCCTGACGCGGCCGCGTCAATGGCGTCCGCTCATCATGTGCTGGCGCGGCGGCGAACGCAGCGGCGCGATGACGCACGTATTGCGGCGCATCGGCTGGAACGCGGCGCAGCTCGACGGCGGCTACAAATCCTACCGCCGGCACGTCATCGATCAGCTCGAAACGCTGCCGGCGCAGTTCCATTTCACCGTCGTTGGCGGCGCCACCGGCAACGGCAAGAGCCGCCTGCTCCAGGCGCTGGCAAGACAGGGCCAGCAGGTGCTTGACCTCGAGGCGCTGGCCTGCCACAAGGGTTCGGTCCTCGGCGTACTGCCCGACACACCGCAACCCTCACAGAAGCGTTTCGAGACGCTGCTGCTGGCAACGCTGGCACGTCTCGATCCGGCCCGGCCCGTCTATGTCGAGGCCGAGAGCCGCAAGATCGGCCAGGTCTTCCTGCCGACGCCGCTGCTCGAACGCATCCGGGCGAGCGCCTGCCTCTGCATCGACGCACCGTTCGATGCCCGCGTCGACTTCCTTTTGCGCGACTACGACTATTTCGTCGCCGACCCCAACACACTCGACACGCGTCTCGACGCCCTGCGTGACCTGCACAGCCGCGAGACGCTGGCGAAATGGAAGACGTACGCGCACGCCGGCGAATGGCGAACACTGGTGGCCGAACTCCTGCAGCAGCACTACGACCCGCTCTACCAGCGTTCGCAAGCGCGCAACTTCTCCGGATTCGGCACACCGAAAACCTACGCCCCCGCCGATCTCGACGATGCCAGCATCGACGCGCTGGCCGCCCGCATCGTCGGCGACGCTGCCGCGCTTCCGCCAAGCAGTTAGCGAGACTCAACGCCAGGGCGGCGGACAGGGTCGCAACCGCCGACACGGGCAATCTCCCCGCGAGAAGACAGGCGCCGGCTTCTGTGCTACCTTGCCCGAAGCATGGCAGTGGCATCCTCCCGCAGCACCCTCCCGTCCCATCCTCACCTCGCAGGAACCTGGAGCGCAATGCAGGATCGACATCCTCTCACCCGACTGTTCGCAGCAAGCTCGGTGGCCGTCGTCGGCGCCTCCGAGCGCGAGCATGCCATCGGCACCGTCGTCTTCCGCAATCTCCAGAACGCCGGTTACACGGGACGCCTGTACCCCGTCAATCCCCGCCATGACGCCGTCTTCGGCATCCCCGCCTACAAGACGCTCGGCGAGATCGGCACGCCGGTCGATGTGGCGATCATTTGCACGGCGCCGGCAACAATCCCCGACATCCTCAAGCAATGCGGCCACAGCGACATCACCGCCGCGATCATCGTCACGTCCTATTCCGGACTGGCCGAGACAGGCACGCGGCTCGAACGGCGCACGCTGAAAATCGCCCGCAACCTGGGCATCCGCATTCTCGGCCCGGATGGCGCCGGCATCCTGCGGCCCGACATCGGCTTGCACGCGACGACCGCCAGCCCCGCGGTCAAAGCCGGCCGCCTCGCCCTCGTCACCGCCTCCCCGGCCCTGTGCAGCGCCGTCCTCGACCATGCGGCCAAAGCCGACGCCGGATTTTCCAGCGTCATTGTCACCGGCGCGGCGAAAGACATTTCGATACCCGGGATTCTCGACTATCTCGCCGGCGATCCGCAGACGCTCGGCATCCTGCTACAACTCGATCGCATCGACGACGCACGTGCGCTGATGAGCGCCCTGCATGCGACAGCACGCGTCAAGCCGGTCGTCGTACTGCACACCCCGGACGCCGACGCGCCAGTCGATGATGCTGTCCTGGACGCGGCACTGTACCGGGCCGGCGCCGTCCGCGTGCGCAGTCTCGGCGAATGGCTCGATGCGGCAACAATCCTCGGTCGCGGGCGTCTTGCTACCGGCGCGCATCTCGCCATCCTCGCCGACGACCCGGCCAGCGCCGCCCTGGCCACTCTCCGCTCCGCCGTTCACAGCCTGCCATCGCCCGTTTTCGCGCCGGCGACGCGCAAGGCGCTTGCCGCAGTGCAGTTGGCCGGAGACCGTCCCGACGGCCTCGTTCGCCTGACACACGAGGACATGCCGTTCGCCTTGCGCAAGGCCGTCGAGGCATTGCTCGCCGACGACGCGGTCGAGGCGCTGCTGGCCGTGCTGGCGCCGTCGGCGACAACACCGCCGCACCGGCTGACCCGCGTGCTGACCGACGCCGTGGCGAAAACGGACAAGCCGATCTTCGCTGCCTGGACGGGCAGTTCGACCGGCGTCGCCGGACGCCAGTTGCTGCGCCGCCACGGCATCGCCGCCTTCGAGACGCCGGAAGCCGCCGTCGATGCCTTTGCGTTGCTGGTGGATGACCTCGGCCTGCAGACGCACTTGCAACAGGTTCCCGAGGCAGGCGACACGCCGCCGTGGCAGCCGCACGAAGGCGCACGACTGCTGATCGACGCCGCGCGGGCGGAGGACCGCGTTCACCTGTCACCGGGCGAATGTCATGCCGCGCTGCGCGATGCCGGCATCGTCACACCAGTGGCGACGCTGGCGCGGACCGCCGCCGAAGCCGTCGCTGCCGCATTGCAGGCCGGATTTCCGGTCGTCCTGCGCGCCGATGCCGATGTACTAACGGGCGACGCCCGCATGCGCCTTCGCGCCGACACGCCCGGCGCCGTGCGCGCCGCCTTCGACACCTTGCTCGCAGTTGCGCGCGAGCGCGCTGGAACAGGCACGGCGATCGACGGACTCTGGATCACGGCCGATCCCGAGCGCCCACAGACTGTCGAACTCAGGCTCGGCGTCCGCCGGGATGCGCATTTCGGCCCGGTACTCAGCCTCGGAAAAAATGATTTTGGCATACCAGACGCACTGGCGCTGCCACCGCTCGACCGACCGAAAGCACAAGCGCTGATTGCCGCGGCGAATCTTCCGCCGCTCGGACCCGCCGGAAATACGGCGCTGATTGCGGTGCTGACCGGCGCGTCGCGACTCGTCTGCCAGAACGCCGCGCTCGATACACTCGTCATCGGGCGCCTGAGCATCGACGCGAGCAGCGCCCTGGCGACGGAGGTCGACATCGCGCTCGCGCCGGATGCGCGCCAGCTCCCCGCTCTCACACCGTATCCGCTGCGCTGGGTACGAGAATGGGCGCTTGCGGACGGCGAGCGCGTCATTCTCCGGCCCGTCGCACCGGAAGACGCCGGCATTGAGCAGGAGTTCGTCCGGCATCTCTCCGACGAGAGCAAGTATTACCGTTTCATGGATGCGTTACGCGAACTGACGCCCGCGACGCTCGTCCGCTTCACTCAAATCGACTATGCACGGGAAATGGCGCTGCTGGCGACGATTACCGAAGGAACGGCTGAGCGCGTGATCGGCATCGCCCGCTATGTCGCCTGCGCCGACGGCGAAACGGCAGAGTTCGCGCTGGTTGTCGCCGATGCCTGGCAGAAACGCGGCGTCGGCCGCCAGTTGATGAGGGCCCTGATCGAAGAAGCGCGGGAAAAGGGTTACCGTCGCATGGTCGGCGACGTACTGGCGATGAATGCCAAAATGCTGCGTCTGGCCTCGGCGCTCGGCTTCGCCATCCAACCCGATCCCGACGACTCGACGGTCCAGCGCATCAGTCGTGCGCTGGACGTCTGAACTGGATCAGCAGCGGAAGCGGCCCACCAGCAGGTTGAGTTCGTCGGCGATCCGCTCCATGTCGCCGGCCGTTTCGGCATTGGCCGACATTGCCGCCGTCGTCTCCTCGACCATCGAGGCAATCTCCTCGACCTTCTGCGCGATGTTATCGCTGGCGACGCTCTGCTCCTGCGTCGAATCGGCAACTTCACGAATACGCTCAAGCGTGCGCTCGGACGATTCCTTGATCTGGCGCAGCGAATCCGCAGCCGACTGAGCCGCCGCGACGCCGGAATCCACCTGCGGCAGCGCCGCGTCCATGACACCGGCAACCTGAACGGTATCCGACTGGATGCCGGCGATCATCTCTTCGATTTCCACCGTTGCCAGGGAGGTCCGTTCGGCCAGTTTGCGCACCTCGTCCGCCACCACGGCGAAGCCGCGGCCCTGCTCGCCCGCCCGCGCTGCCTCGATGGCGGCATTGAGCGCCAGCAGGTTGGTCTGCCCGGCGATTTCCTTGATGACGCCGGCAATCGACGAAATCTGGTTGGCACGCTCCTCAAGCTTGCGCACGCGGGTCGCCGCATCGCTGACGACCGAGGCGATGCCGTTGATCTCCTCGCTCGCTGTCTGCACGCGCTCGAACCCGGCCTCGGAGAGTTGCACGGAGTGCGCGGAATTCTGCTGCGAATCGCGGGCGTTCTCGGAAATGTGATTGATGCTGACGGTCAGTTCCTCAATGGCGGCCGCCATCGCCGAGGTCGCATCCGACTGCTTCTGTGCCGCCGTCGCCACTTCACGCGAAGCGGTGCTGATGTGATCGGACCCTTTCGACAGACGCAGCGAATTCTCGCCGATCTCGCTGACCATCTTGCGCAGCGAACGGACCATATTCCCCATCGAATCAAGCATGCTGCCGGGCATGACATCCGGCATATCGCCCGAAAGGTCGCCGTCGGACACGCGCGCCATGAAACGGATGGCATCGGCCGGTTCGCCGCCGACCTGACGAATGACACCGCGCGCGATAACGAACCCGAGCCAGGCGATGATCGCCAGCAAACCGAACGCGATGGCCAGATCGGAAACCAGGCGCCGCCGGAACTCCGTATCAATGTCATCGACATAAACACCGGTGCCGACCACCCAGGACCACGGCTCAAACAGCTTGACGTAACCGAGCTTGTCGATCGGTTCCTTCTCTCCCGGTCGCGCCGTCAACGTGTAGAGGTAGGCACCGCTCGGGGTGGCCTTGGCCTTGGCGACGATGTCGCGCACCGTGTAATTTCCCTTGGGATCCTTGACCGTGTCGAACAGCGGCTTGCCGATCCGGTCCTTGGCAACGTGATAGACACCGTAACCCTCGGTCGTGTAGGCATAAACGTACTCGGATTTGCCGTCCTGGCCACCGTAGCGGATCATCGAGATCACCTCGGTCGCCGCTTTCTGTGCCTGCTCGCGCGTCATCTTGCCGGCGGCTTCTTCCTTCTGGTAGGCCGTCAGCGTTGCCTCGACACCTTCGAGAACAGACTGGATTGTTTCCTTTTTGGACTCGAGCAGATCCTGCCGCGTTTTCATCGCCGACAGGCCGGTCAGCGCCAGAAGACCAACCAGGGCAGCCAACACCAGCAGCGCAATCTTTGTCTTTAGCGTCATTCTATCGATCATTGCCCTTCTCCCCTGGCAAGCATGGTAATACTGATACTACTAAAGTAATAATTATATATGAATACTAGATCCCACCATTGCGGACTTCCACAATATAAAAAATTTGGGGCCGACGCAATCAGCGCCGACCCCGGAATACCAGCCGTGCATATGATCAGCGAATATTCATCCGGTGCGCCCGAGATCATAACGACATGGCGATGGCGGCACGCTGCCCTCCGCGAAGCGCTGCAGTTCCTCAAAATCGACCTTTTTGTCCCACAAGAGGGCGCGACCGACCCGCTGCTGCTCTGACCACTCGGGATGACGCGATTTCATGTCGCGCAAAAACAACGTAAATTCGGATTCATAAGGCGTTGCCATAAGTCTCTTCCTGTCAGTGAACGGCAATCGGCTGCGCCACGCCGGCACAAAAATCGTCAAGCAGCGCGTCAATCGATTCCTCGTCGCGATCCTCGTCCGGAATGTTGTCGATGGCCGAGCGCAAACCACGGGCGATCGACCCCTGGACGAACAGGCTGCGGCTCGCGGCCTTGTCGACCAACTCGAAGGCCTGCCGCGTCGGAAACGCAACGATGGCATAGTTATCGCTGTCGTAAACGATGTTCATGACGACTCCTTTCTGATCTGTTGCACCGGCGAACCTTCTGCCGGTTCGTGGAGAAAGATGCGTCCGTTTGCTGCGATTTCAAGACGGCGCCGCATACTGCCGTCAACGTTTCCGACAGGCGCCCGGCTGACAAGTTCAGTCGGGACCCGCCGAACCGCAAGCGCTGCCGTCAGGCGCGACGAAGGGACAGCTTCACGAGTTCCATCGCGATCGGCGACGCAAAGAAGAAAGGCGTCATCAGCAGCCAGTCGTCCCATCCGGGCGGGACGGTATCGAAGAACGGTTGCAGGAAGGGGACGTACACCACGACCAGAACCAGCAGCAAGGACCCCGCCAATGCCCAGAGCATCGAGCGGTTGCTGCACCAGCCGATAGTCATGATGCTGTGCGTCTCCGACCGCGCGGTAAAGGCGCGCAACAACTCGGAAATGCACAGGGTCATGAAGGCGATGGTTTGCGCCGCCGCCACCTGATCGGGATAGCGCCCCAGCGCCAGCGTGAAGACCGTCAACACGGCGATGGTGTCGACCAGGCCGACGACGGCGATACCGATCGCCATGCTGCGGTTGATCACCGGTTCGCCCGGCGGACGCGGGGGCTGTTCCATGATGTCCGGATCGCCTTTCTCCATGCCAAGCGCCAGGGCCGGCGCGCCGTCGCTGACCAGATTGAGCCACAGCAACTGCACCGGCCGCAGCGGAATCGGCAACCCGAAGAGCATGGCGCCGAAGATGATCATGATCTCGCCGATATTGCAGGCCAGCAGGAAATAGACGAACTTGCGGATGTTCGAATAGATGATCCGCCCCTGGCGGATCGCCGCGATGATGCTGGCGAAATTGTCGTCGGTGAGCACCATGTCGGCGGTCTGCTTGGCCACGTCGGTGCCGGTGATACCCATGGCCACGCCGATGTTGGCACGCTTCAATGCCGGCGCGTCATTGACGCCGTCGCCGGTCATCGCGACGACATGACCATTGGCCTTGAAGGCATCGACGATGCGCGTCTTGTGCTGCGGAGAAACGCGGCAGCACACCTGCAGATCGGCGGCTTTCGCCGCTAGCGCAGCGTCATCAAGCTTCTCGATATCCGCCCCGGTGAGCACGATACCGCCCGGCGTCAGCATGCCGATGTCACGGGCGATGGCCTCGGCCGTATCCTTGTAGTCGCCGGTCACCATCACACACCTGAGCCCTGCGCGATGCGCCACCTGCAAGGCCTCGACGACTTCCGGACGAGCCGGATCGATCATCCCGAGCAGGCCGAGAAAGACGAGGTCATTTTCGAGCGTCTCGGACGTCGGCGAATCCGGTAATTCGGCGAGCGGACGGCAGGCCACCGCCAGCACGCGCAGGGCGCGACAGGCCATGGCGTGATTGCCGGCCCGTATCTCCTCGCGCGACGCCTCGGTCATCGGCACAACGACACCGCCAACCAGCGCACGGGTGCACAACTCGAGCACCATATCCGGCGCTCCCTTGACGATCGCGAGATACGACGCTTCGCCCGCAGGCATGGGCGAAGCCGCGACGATGCGGTGAATCGTGCTCATGCGCTTGCGTTCGGAATCGAACGGGATTTCCTTCACGCGCGGCAGATCCGTGGACATCGCGTCGCGCTGATGGCCGGCCTTCGCCGCGGCGACGACCAATGCGCCCTCGGTCGGATCGCCGATGATCCGCCAGGCCGCGCCGTCGTTTTCTGCCGAACGCCGCTCCAGCCACGCGTCATTACATGCCAGCCCACCAACCAGCAGGGCGGCGACATCCGGATCGCCGGACGCATCGAACGTACCGACATCGTTCGAGAATTCGCCGAGCGGCGCGTACCCCTCGCCGCTGACGCAGAAACGGCGCCCGCCGGCAAGTCCCTCGACAACCGTCATCTCGTTCTGCGTCAAGGTCCCGGTCTTGTCCGAGCACACGACTGTCGCACACCCCAGCGTCTCGACGGCCGGCAGCTTACGGATCAGCGCGTTCTGCCGGATCATCCGCTGCATGCCGAGCGCCAGGCAGATCGTCACGATCGCCGGCAAGCCCTCGGGTACGGCGGCAATCGCCAGACTCACCGCCGTCATGAAGAGATTGATGATGTCCTTCTTCTCATTCTGGAAGTAACCGACCAGATCTCCCTGGAGCGCGACGGTGAGGTGCGTGTCCCGGAACAGCCCGTAGAGGAAAACCAGCGCGCAGATGACAAGGCACGCCGAACCGAGAATACGGCCGAGATGCGCGAGATTCCGCTGCAGCGGCGTCTCCTCCGCTTCGAAGGACTGGATCATCTCGGCGATCAACCCGATCTCGGTGTTCATGCCGGTGGCAACAACCAGGCCGCGTGCGCGGCCATAGGTGACGAGCGTGCCCATGAACGCCAGATTGCGCCGGTCGCCGAGCGCAACCTCATCGTCGAGCACCAGCGCCGCCTTCTTTTCGACCGGCACCGACTCGCCGGTCAACGAGGCCTCTTCAATCTTCAGGTTGACGCTCTCGATCAGGCGCAAGTCCGCAGGCACGAAATTGCCAGCTTCGAGTATGACGATGTCACCGGGAACGATTTCGCGCCCCGGAATGACCACAATACTGCCATCGCGCACGACCTCGGCATGCGGCGCCGCCATTTTCTGCAAGGCCTCGAGCGCCTGTTCCGCCTTCGATTCCTGAACGACGCCGATCACGGCATTGAGCGCAACGATGATCATGATTGCCAGTGAATCGACATATTCGCCGAGCGCCAGCGAAATCAGCGCGGCAGCGATCAGGATGATCACCAGATAGTTGTTGAACTGCTCCCACAACAGCGCCCAGAAGCCGGGGCGTGGATGCTGGCGTAATTCGTTGCCGCCGAACTGCGTCAACCGTCCCTGTGCCTCGCCGCCGCTCAACCCTCGCTGGGCATCGGTCTCGAACACGGAGACCAGGCTGTCGATCGTCTTTCTGTAAGCATTTCGATCGAATTCGGTTTTCATGACATCGTCCTTGTCAGGAATGTCGGGACGGCCCGACGCCTCCGCCGTGGCGGAAACCCTTGTCCTGACTCCCTGCTATTTGACGAGCAATACGGGGATCTTTGTGAGATGAAGCACTTTCAGTGTAATCGACCCGAGCAACAACTCAACCAGCGCAGTGCGCCCGTGCGTTCCCATGACGATCTGGTCGCAGCCAAGTCGATCGGCGAGCGCACAGATAACCTCCGCGGGATGCCCGACTTCGCAATGGCATATGTATTTCGCTTGCGCCGCGTCGAGCAAATCGCGCGCGCTCTTGATCTGTTTCTCGCTCTCGTCGCGGTGAAAAGCGACGATCTGCTCGTGCGAAGCGAAGCGGCTGATATCGTGGGAGAGGGGCGGCTGGACATTCACCAGGTGGATGTCCAGGCCATCCGGATCGGCATAACGTGAGCGCTTGTCGATCACCAGCGACACGGCACGCAAAGCGCATTCCGAACCGTCGACGGGAATCAGGACTCTTTTCATGACGACCTCCTTGCGTTAATGACAGGAACACTCCCGCAAGCGTTTGCTACCTCCCTCAACTCACCTGCTGTATTCCTGCGACACGCCAACCGGAACTGCCATCGGTCGGCTTGGAAAGATGCCACACCTCACTGAACGACTCTGCCGCAGCATCGGCACGTTCACGCACCATGCCGTTGAAATGAACGCTGGCGATATGCTGATCGCCTTCTGTGACGACTTCGAGCAATTCGGCATTGAGCGTGACGACATCGGTCTGCTGCTTCTCGCCGCCGCGTTCGGCCATCTGGCGGCGAAGCTCGGCACCGAGTGAGGGCGTCAGGAATTCGTCGAGATCGCGCTGGTCGCCGGCGTCATTGGCTGCCTGCAGACGGACAAAATTGAGCTTGGCCACGCGCAGAAAGCCGTCGACGTCAAAATCGGCCGGCACACGCCCGGTTGCATCACCGGTACCGCCGGGGAAGGCCGCCTGCACCGGGGCGTAGGCCGGTTCTCCGCCGGAATTCGCCCCAGGATTCACCCCGGCGTACTGCAGCGGTTCTTCCGGCGCTTTCGCCGGCCGCCGGAAGATCAGCCTGAAGACGACCAGCGCCGCCATCGCCAGCAAGGCGATCATCACAACGTTGGCCAAGCCTTCGCCGAAACCGAAGTGCGAGAGAAGTGCCGCGATGCCGAGACCGGCCGCAAGACCGGCAATCGGCCCGAGCCAGTTGCGCTTCGGTGTTGCCGCCGGCGCGGGCGCCGTCGCCGGCGTGGCGGGACGCGTCGGCGCAGCCTGCTGCGTCGGTGCCGCCGGCTTCGGCGTCACGGCCTGCCGCTGCATGCCGACAGACTTGCCACCACCGAGGCGGGCCGCTTCGGCGTTCCCGATTGAAAGACCAAGGGCGATGACAACAGCAAAGATCGCCAGAAAAGCTTTTCTCATCAGCATCTCCAAAATTGATGGGCTATAAAACAACTTGCTGAATCAATGCTAGGCGATGAAAAAACATCTAACAAGTCGAATATAATGAGCAAAAACATCGAATTTTTCGACGCAAATATCGATCATATTAATAGTGCAGGGAGCGCGCCATGGACAACCTCAATTTCAAGCATCTGAAATACTTCTGGACTGTCGCCAAAACCGGCAGCATCGCCCGCGCCTCCGAGCAGTTGCATCTGACGCCGCAATCGATCAGCGGACAGCTGACCGAATTCGAAGAGCGGCTGGGCGTCGAACTCTTCCGGCGCACCGGGCGCAACCGCGAACTCACCGAGGCCGGTCGAAGAATCCTGAGTTACGCCGAGGAAATCTTCGCGATCAGCAACGAACTGATCGACGCGCTGCACGTCCAGAAAAGCCGGAAGAGCCTGACCTTCCGCGTCGGCATCGCCGATTCGGTGTCCAAATCGATCGCTTATCACCTCGTTGAACCGGCGCTGCGCCTCAGCGAACCGGTCCGCCTGATCTGTCGCGAGGGCCGGCTCGCCGCGCTGCTGGCGGAACTGGCGATCCACCATCTCGACATGATCATCGCCGACCGTCCGATGCCGGCCAACCTGAACGTGCGCGGCTACAGCCACCTGCTCGGCGAAAGCGGCATCACCTTCTTCGGCACGGAGCATCTTGCCGGACAGTTGCGCGGCAAGTTCCCCACTTGCCTGAACGGCGCGCCGCTGCTCCTGCCGGGCGAGGACGCCGCGATCCGGCCACAACTCATCCAGTGGTTCGAGACCAACGGTTTGCGCCCGGAGATTCTTGGCGAATTCGACGACAGCGCGCTGATGAAAGCCTTTGGTCAGGCCGGCGCTGGACTATTCGTCGCGCCGACCACGCTGGCCAGCCACGTTTGCGAGCAGTACAAGACCGTCGCGATCGGCCGCATCGACACCGTCATCGAACGGCTCTACGCGATCACCACCGAGCGACGCCTGACCCATCCTGCCATTGTGGCCATCAGCAAAGCGGCGCGCGAGGACATCTTCGGCTGACAGGAATGTGGAATACCGAAATTGATCCGCTCGCCAGAGCGCGTATATTGGCCAACCTGTCTTACCGTAGTACCTAAAATCCGCTACATGCAAACATAGCGGCCGTCTCTCCTCAAGCAGAACGGCCGTTAGGGGATGCTGTTTTCAAAATTTGGCAGTTTTGTTTATTTTTCTGAGGAGGTGCAAGTGGATATTTCCCTAGTAGCAATCATATCTATCGTTGCGCTGCTGATCGTGGTGATCATCAGCTGTATCAACGAAGATCTGAACGTTGGCTTCCTGGCCATCGGCTTTGCCATCATCGTTGCCGGTGTTTGGGGCGGCACGTCGGGCGCGAAAGTGCTCAACTACTTCCCGACCAGCCTGTTCATGATCCTCGTTGGTGTGACCTTCCTCTTCGGCATGGCACAGACCAACGGGACCATGGAAAAGCTGACGGCCTATTCGGTGCGCGCCTGCGGCGGTAACACCGCGCTGGTCCCGATCATCGTCTATCTGCTGACCACCTTCATCACGACCATCGGGCCGGGCAACATCGCCGGTACCGCGCTGATGGCACCGGTCGCGATGGCGATCGCCACCCGCGTCGGCCTCTCCGCCTTCCTGATGACGCTCGTCGTCGTCGGTGCTGCCAACGGTGCTGCATTCTCGCCGTTCGCCCCGACCGGTATCATCTCCAACGGCATCATCGCCAAGATGGCCGGCGGCCTGGGCATCATGCCCGACGCGCTGAACGGTCTCGCCTGGAAGATCCACTTCAATTCGACGATTGCCCAAGGCATCGCCAACATCGGTGGCTTCTTCGTTCTCGGCGGCTGGGCCTGGATGAGCCGTCAGAAGGGTTCCGACCTCAACATCGACGAACTGGCACCGAAACCCGAGCCGTTCAACAAGCACCAGATCCTGACGCTGGCCATGGTCGCGCTGCTGATCATCTTCGTCGTGCTGCCGGGTCTTGGCCCCTTGAAGCCCTTCTTCAAGGAAAACGCCTGGCTCGCCAACGTCGTTTCGAACGTCGGTACCATCGCCTTCGTGCTCTCCTGCGTCCTGATGCTCACCGGCTCGGGCGACAGCAAGGCCGCCGTCAAGGTCGTGCCCTGGGGCGTGATCATGATGGTCTGCGGCATGACCGTGCTGATCGAAGTCATGGACAAGTCGGGTGGCCTCAACGCCTTCGTCACGCTGATCGCTGCCGTGTCGAACCCGACCACGGTCAACGGCACGCTGGCCTTCGTCACCGGCATCATCTCGGCCTACTCGAGCTCCTCGGGCGTGGTCATGCCGATGTTCCTGCCGATGGTGCCTGGCATCGTCAAGGAACTGGGCGGTGGCGATCCGGTCGCGATGATCTCGTCGATCAACGTCGGTGCCCACCTCGTCGACACCTCGCCGCTCTCGACGCTCGGCGCGCTCTGTATCGCCTGCGCCGGCGATCACGAAGACAAGGCCAAGCTGTTCCGCAACCTGCTGATCTGGGGTCTCTCCATGTCGGTGGTCGGCGGCATCATCTGCCTCGTGTTCTTCGGCTTCCTCGGCTTCTAATCAGCAGTCGAACCAAGCAAAAAAGCCTGCGGCATCCGCCGCAGGCTTTTTTTTCGTCCGCAACAAAATGAACCGGCCCGGCGCGTCCCATGCCGTGCCGCACGCGGACAAAAAAAAGAAGCGATCTCGCGATCGCTTCCTTGTCATCGAGACCGGCGCCCTGCGCCGGCCAGCCTGGCGTCAAGCGGGGAGCTTGCCCAAGCCCTTCAGGATCTTCTCCGGCGTGAAATGCCATTCGCGCAGCCACACGCCGCAGGCATGGTGGATCGCCTGTGCGATGCTCGGCGCGGCGCCGTTGACGCCGATCTCGGAAATCGACTTGGCGCCATACGGGCCGACCTGATCGTCGCTGCCGATCATGAAGGCGCGGAAGTCTTTCGGGATATCGCCGATCTTCGGCGCGCCGTAACTGCGCAGGTCGCGCGTCAGCGGCACCCCCTGCGCGTCATAGACGATTTCCTCGGTCAGCGAATGGCCGATCGCGCGCATCGAGGCGCCGTAGATCTGACCCAACGCGAGTTCGGGATTCACCGGCGTGCCGCAATCGAGCAGCGCATAGAACTTCTCCAGCCGGATTTCGCCGCTACGCACATTGACCGCGACCTCGGCAAAATTCGCGCCGTAGGGGAAGCAGTACTTGGGCGTGACGAAACTCGCCGTACCAACGAGAACGCCGAAGCCCGTCCCCGATTCCGAGCGATGCGCAATCTGCGCCAGGCTGACGGCGCCCTGCTTGCCCTGCACGACGCCGGGCGCGACGAGTCGCACATCCGCTTCGGCCTCGCCAAGCATCTGCGCGCCGTGATGCAGGATCTTGGCCCGCAGTTCCTCGGCCGCCAGCTTGGCGGCGTTACCCGAATAGCAAGTACCCGACGACGCATAGGCGCCCTTGTCGAAGAGCGTATGGTCAGTATCGCCGGACACGACGGTGACATGCTCGATCGGGCAGCACAGCACTTCTGCCGTCAGTTTGGCGACGACGGTATCGAGGCCGGTACCGATGTCGGCGCCACCGGAGAGCACGATGAAGGTGCCGTCGGATTCGAGCTTGACGAGGCAGTTGGCCTGATCGATGTCGGGAATGCCGGACTTCTGCATGATGATCGCCATGCCGCGACCGAAACGCCAGTCGCCCTGCGCCGGCCTCGGCTTGTCCCATTCGATCAGTTCGCGTCCCTTGGCGATGATCGGTGTCAGTGCGCAACTCGCCGCCGTCGGCGCCGCCGCCGGCACCTTGCCTTCGCTGACCGCCTTCATCACCTTGAGCACCTGGCCTTCCTGCACACGGTTCTTCTCGATCACGTCGAGCGCGTCCAGGCCCAGTTCGGCGGCGAGTTCGCTGATCGCCATGGTCAGCGCGAAGTTGCCCTTCGGCGCGCCATAGCCCTGGAAGGCGCCGTTCGGACAGATGTTCGAGTAGTAAGTGGTGACCTTGAAGCTGACGTTGTCACAGGGATAAAGCGGCAGCGACAGGCCGGGACCGTTGCACGGCACCGTCATCGCATGGTTGCCGTACGGCCCGGTGTTCGCCTTGAAATCCATGTGAATGGCGGTGATGCGGCCGTCCTTTTTCGCACCGACCCGCACCGTCACCTGCGCGACATGGCGTGACGAGCACGCGATGAATTCCTCTTCACGCGTATAGCGGAAGAGTACCGAGCGGCCGGTGACGCAGGTCGCCCAGGCGCAGACTTCCTCGAGCAGCATGTCCTGCTTGGAGCCGAAGCCGCCACCGACGCGCTGCTTGATCACATGCACCTTGTTCTGCTTCATGCCGACGATGCGCGAGACCTGCCGGCGGATGTGCCACGGCACCTGCGTCGAGGCGCGCACGACGAGCCGGTCGCCGTCCATGTAGGTATGACAGATGTGGGGTTCGTTCGGGCTGTGCTGCACCTGCTTCGAGGCATAGGTGCGCTCGATGATCGCATCGGCCTCGGCGAAACCGGCGACCGGATCGCCGATCTTGCCATGCACCTGGGCGACGATGTTTTCGTGCGGACGCGCGCCGATCGGGAAATTGAAGATCATCTTCTCGTCGCGCGGCGCAGCGCTCGCGTTCTGCTCGGCGAGATCAGCCGGCGCGCCGGCGACGTATTCGATACGTTCGTCATGGACTGCCGGCGCCCCCGGCGCTGCCGCGGCATCGATCGACATCACCGGCGTCAGCACCTCGTACTCGACCTCGATCAGCGCGATCGCTTCCAGCGCGATCGCCTCGGTCTCGGCGACGACGGCGGCAACGCGGTCGCCGACATGGCGCAGCTTGCGGCTGAACATGCGGCGGTCGAGCGGCGACGGCTCGGGCGCGGTCTGTCCGGCCGGCGTATACATCACGTCCGGACAATTCTGATGCGTGATCACCAGCAGCACACCGGGCAGTTGCTCGGCGCGGCTGACGTCGAGACGTTTGATCAGCGCATGCGGATACGGTGAGCGCAGCATCCGGATGATCGCCGTGTTCGCCGGGATGTCGTCCTCGACGAAGCTCGGCTTGGCCTGCAGCACCTTGGCGGCGTCGAGCTTGGGATAGGCCTTGCCGATATGCACCAGGTCGTCGCGGAATTCCGGAATCGTGGTCGTTGCGGCTTTGGGATCGCCGAGGCGCCGCTGCGCCAGTTCGACCGCTTCGAAAATCTGCTGATAGCCACCATCACGGTTGTACAGCCCAGACAGCGCGTCTTCGATTTCCTCGCGCGTCGGTTCCGGGCAGCGTTCGAGCAGATCGGTCAGGATCAGCGCCAGCGCCGGATCGTTGTAGCCGGACTGCACCACGCCGGTATCGATCATCGCCTGCTGGACGATGCTGAGCTGGTTCCAGGTACTCAGCGACTCGGCCGTCTCGACGACGGCGCCGTCGAGCTGCGCGGCGATCAGGAGCGAGGCGTTGACGATGCGGCCATTGACGCGGATCGAATCCGACCCGGCGAAGCCGAAGCCGTCGTCGCTGTTGCGCACCGAGCGCAGGCCCAGATCAAAGAGCAGCGACTGGACGTTTTCGCCAGCCTTGCCGACGAATTCACGCACGCAACCGTTGAGCGAAAAACGGATCGTCATTTCAATTTCCTCCCTGCGTCGGTTGTCCGCCCGCTTTCAGGTCGGCGACCAGGTCGGCGACGACGATCCCGGCGATATAGCGCTTGTAGGCGGCGCTGCCGCGCAGATCGTCCTCCGGCGCGATGGCGGCGCTGACCGCTTGCTCCAGCCCGGTGTCGCCCGACGTACGCGCTTCGACGTCACGCAATCGCATCGGCACGGGCGTCACCCCCTCGACGGCGATGCACACGCCGTCCGACGACAATGCCGCAGCCGCCGTCAGCACGCGCAAGCCGGCGGCCGAACGCGCCACCTTGCGCGTCACGCAGGGCCGCGCCGGGTCGGGCAGCAACACCGCCAGCAGCAGCGCGTCGGCCGAATCGGCGCCACCGGCCAGAAAGCGTTCGAACGCGACGACGGCGCCGCCGGCATAAACAAGTTGGGCATCGAGCGCGAGCAGCACCGGTGCCAGCACCGCTTCATCCTGCTTCGCGCAGACCTCGCCGCCAAGCGTCGCCTGGTTGCGCAGGTTGCGGGAATAGACAAAACCGGCGGCTTCGCGCAGCGCCGCCGGCACGCGCGGATCATCGATCAGCTGCTGCAGCGTCAGCGTGGCGCCGAGGCGGAGCTGCCCATCCTCGACGGTGAGCGCATCGAGGCGCAAACCGGCCAGCGAAATCGCCACATTTTTGTCGGTACGCGTCGGCGCAGCGTTCAGTTTGCTGCCGCCCGCCATGAAGACGGCCTTGTCGCCGTACTGCCGCTTGAGGTGGACGGCCTCGTCCACTGCCGCGGGCTTCAGGAATTGTTCGATCATTATCCACTCCGGTTCTGCCATTCCGCGCCAGAACCCGGCGCGGAAGCTTGTCGTCGCCCCTCGTCCGCGCTGTTCGGCGGCGAGGCGGCCACTTTACTCGCTTTTCATGCGGAATGGGGAGCCTTGAAGCGCCACCAGCATTGTCGGTGCCAACAAAGAAAAGGGCCGGGCATTCGCCCGGCCCCGGCCGTCCGGAAACGCCCGGCGGGAACTCCCGCCGGATCACCGGTCACGCCTTCTCGAAACGCATCCCCCCCGCCTTGCAGGACACGCGAATCGTGTCCTTGGCGGCGAATTTTCCTTCGAGGATCGACCGCGCCAGCGGATTCTCGATCTGCGACTGGATCGCCCGCTTGAGCGGTCGGGCGCCATACACCGGATCGAAACCGGCGGTCGCAACTTCGGCCAGCGCGCTGTCGTCGACAGCGAGCGCCATGTCCATCTGCGCCAGCCGCTTTTCCAGATACGCCATCTGGATTTTCGCGATCGAACGGATGTGCTTCTCATCGAGCGCATGGAACACCACGACCTCGTCGATACGGTTGATGAACTCCGGCCGGAAGCTGCTCTTGACCTCACCCATCACCGCCAGCTTGACGAGTTGGTAATCGTCGCCGGCCATCTGCTGGATCATCTGGCTACCGAGGTTGGACGTCATGACGATGACGGTGTTCTTGAAGTCGACGGTGCGCCCCTGCCCGTCGGTCATGCGACCGTCGTCGAGCACCTGCAGCAGCACGTTGAAAACGTCCGGATGCGCCTTCTCGATCTCGTCGAGCAGGATGACGCTGTAGGGCTTGCGCCGGACCGCCTCGGTCAGGTAGCCGCCCTCCTCGTAACCGACATAGCCCGGCGGCGCACCGATCAGGCGGGCGACCGAATGTTTCTCCATGAACTCGCTCATGTCGATGCGAATCAGATGATCTTCCGAATCGAAGAGAAAGCTCGCCAGCGCCTTGCACAGCTCGGTCTTGCCAACGCCGGTCGGGCCGAGGAAGAGGAAGGAGCCGTACGGGCGGTTCGGATCGGAAAGACCCGCGCGCGAACGCCGGATCGCATCGGAGACAAGACGCACCGCCTCGTCCTGGCCAACGACACGCTGATGCAGCCGGTCTTCCATCGCCAGCAGCTTCTCGCGCTCGCCCTGCATCATCTTGCTGACCGGGATACCCGTCGCGCGCGAGACGACCTCGGCGATCTCCTCGACCCCGACCTGCGTGCGCAACAATTTGTTGGCGGCCGCTTCGCCCGCGCCCTTGCCGCTCTCGGCGGCCTTGAGCTGCGCTTCGAGCTGCGGCAGCTGGCCGTACTGAAGCTCGGCGAGCTTGTCGTACTGGCCCTTGCGCTGCAACTCGGCCATGCGCGCCTTGAGGCGGTCGATCTCTTCCTTGATCGAGGCACTGCCCTGGACCTTTGCCTTCTCGGCCTTCCAGATCTCCTCGAGATCGTTGTACTCGCGTTCGAGTTTGGCGAGCTCGTCCTCGATCAGCTGCAAGCGCTTGCGGCTAGCCTCGTCCTTCTCCTTCTTGACCGCCTCGCGCTCGATCTTGAGCTGGATCATGCGGCGGTCGAGCTTGTCCATGACTTCGGGCTTCGAGTCGATTTCCATCTTGATGCGCGCCGCGGCCTCGTCGATCAGGTCGATCGCCTTGTCGGGCAGGAAGCGGTCGCTGATGTAGCGATGCGAGAGTTCCGCCGCGGCGACGATGGCCGGGTCGGTGATATCGACGCCATGATGCAGTTCGTATTTTTCCTGCAGGCCGCGCAGGATGGCGATCGTCGCCTCGACCGAGGGTTCGTCGACCATCACCTTCTGGAAGCGACGTTCGAGCGCGGCATCCTTCTCGACGTACTTGCGGTACTCGTCGAGCGTCGTCGCGCCGACGCAGTGCAATTCGCCGCGCGCCAGCGCCGGCTTCAGCATGTTGCCGGCATCGATCGCGCCTTCCGCCTTGCCGGCGCCGACCATGGTATGCAACTCGTCGATGAAAACGATGATGCGACCTTCGTCCTGAGCGATTTCCTTGAGCACGGCCTTGAGGCGTTCCTCGAATTCGCCGCGGTACTTGGCGCCGGCGAGCAGCGCCGCCATGTCGAGCGAGAGCACGCGCTTGCCCTTGAGCGTTTCCGGCACTTCGTCATTGACGATGCGCTGCGCCAAGCCCTCGACGATGGCCGTCTTGCCGACGCCCGGCTCGCCGATCAGGACCGGATTGTTCTTGGTCCGCCGCTGCAGGATCTGGATCGTGCGACGGATCTCGTCGTCGCGGCCGATGACCGGATCGAGTTTGCCCTGCTGCGCGCGCTCGGTCAGGTCGATGCAGTATTTCTTGAGCGACTCGCGCTGCCCTTCGGCTTCCTGCGAGTTCACGCTCTCGCCGCCACGCACGCCGGCAATCGCCGCCTCCAACGCCTTGCGTTCGAGGCCGTGCTGTTTGGCCAGCCGACCGGTGTCGCCCTTGTCATCGCACAGCGCGATCAGGAACATCTCGCTGGCGATGAACTGGTCGCCGCGCTTCTGCGCCGCCTTGTCGGTAAGGTTCAGGAGATTGGTCAGGTCGCGGCCGATCTGCACTTCGCCGCCGTGCGCCTCGACTGTCGGCAGCCGGTCGATCGCCTGGTCGAGCGCTGTCCGGAGCGCCTGCACATTGACGCCGGCCTGGGCCAGCAACGAGGCGGTCGAACCGTCTTCCTGCTGCAGCAAGGCGAGCAGCAGATGCTGCGGCGCGATCGTCGCATGGTCGTGGCCGATCGCCAGGCTCTGCGCGTCGGCCAGCGCCTGCTGGAATTTGGTGGTCAGTTTGTCGAGTCGCATCGCTGCTCCCTCAAAGTATCTGTCGGTGATATCGACGAGATGGGGGAACACTGTCGTATTTCAAGTCGAAGTCGTTGCAAACACGAATGTCGATCGCCACGAATGCGGCCGGAGGATATCCCGAAGGCGTAGAATTTCCGCGAAAGGCAACACGCCTGTTTTCGCATTTCAACATCAAGGACAAGGGGATTGGCATGCATCGGTATTTCCGTTTTTCGCTGGTCACGGCCGCACTCGGCTTCCTGTCGCAGGGCGCCGTGGCGGACCAGGTCAACGTCATCTGTTCGGCCCAGGCCGACTGGTGCAACATGATCGCCACCGTGTACGCGCGCACCACCGGCACCAAGATCAATGTAACGATGAAAGGCTCGGGCGAAGCGCTCGCACAGATCATCGCCGAGAAGGAAAATCCCAAGACCGACGTCTGGTTCGGCGGCACCGGCGACCCGCACCTGCAGGCGGCCGAACAGGGCCTCACGCTCGAATACAAGTCGCCGACGCTGACGCAGCTTCACCCCTGGGCACAGCAACAGGCCCAGCAATCCGGCTACCGCACCGTCGGCATCTACTCGGGACCGCTCGGCTTCGGCTACAACACCGAACTGCTGGCCAAGAAGAAGCTGCCGATCCCGAGTTCCTGGGCCGACCTGCTCAAGCCCGAATACAAGGGTGACATCCAGGTCGCCAATCCGGCGTCGAGCGGCACCGCGTACACGATGATCGCGACGCTCGTCCAACTGATGGGCGAGGACAAGGCCTTCGAATACCTCAAAGTGCTGCACCGCAACGTCGGTCAATACACGCGTTCCGGCACCGGGCCGATCAAGGCCGTGGCGCGCGGTGAAACGGCGGTGTCGATCAGCTTCGTGCATGACGGTCCCGGCGAAAAACTGCACGGCTTCCCGGTCGAGACGATCACGCCGAAAGAAGGTACCGGCGCCGAAATCGGCTCGATGAGCATCATCAAGGGCGCGCGCAACCTCGCTGCCGCCAAGAAATTCTACGAATGGGCGCTGACGCCGTCGGCGCAGGAAATGGGCGCCGCCGCCAAGCAGTACCAGTTGCCGTCGAACGTCGCCACGAAGATTGATCCGCTCGTTCCCGACTTCAAGAAGATCAAGTTCATCAACTACGACTACGCCAAGTACGGCGCCAGCGCCGAGCGCAAGCGGCTGATCGCCAGGTGGGAGAAGGACGTCAATTCGCTGCCGCGCTGATCCGGCGATGCCGCGCCATCCGAACCGGGCGATCGTCGCCTGGCTGCTCGCCGGTCTGCTCGGCTACCTCGTGCTGCCCTGGTATGCGATCCAGGACAGCGCCTGGTACGCTGTCCTGACGCAGATCACCGACGGCCCCGACACCGCCAACGGACTGTTCCAGGCATTCTCCCACGGCCGCCGCTGGCTCCTCGGCGGCCTCGCCGGACTGGCGCTCGCCAGCGTCGGGCTGGCCATCCCGCCCGGCCGCCGCCAGGGCCTCTGGCTGATCGCCGGCGCCCTCCTCGGCCTCGTCGCGCTCGTCGGCGGCGGTTTCACCATCGGCGCGCGCGGCTGGTCGTTCGACATTCTCAACGCGTGGTTCGGCGAACTTGAGGTGCAACAGTTCGGTATGGGCGGCGGCGCCTTTGTCGCGATCACCGCGCTGACGCTGCTGCTCGCCTTCGGCCTCGCCCGCTGCGGCAACTTCAAGGGCGACCTCTTCGTCGCCGGCGCCGTCGTCGGCTGCGCCGCGCTGCTGCTGCTCTTCATCGCCTATCCGGTGACCAAGGCGCTGTCGGCGGCCTTCATCGACGACGCCGGCCACTGGGGTCCCGGCGCGCTGTTCGAGCGCATCGGCGATGCGCGCATCTGGAGCCTCGGCTGCCTGGCCGGATCGACCCAGTGCGGCGTCGCCTGGAACACGCTCTTCCTCGCCCTGGCCTGCGCCATCGGCAGCACCGTGCTCGGCACGATGATGGCCCTGCTCGCCGAACGCAACGCCGGTCCGCGCCTGCAAACGCCGCTGCGCCTCGTCGCGCTCTTGCCGATCATCACCCCGCCCTTCGTCGTCGGCCTCGGGCTGATCCTGCTCTTCGGCCGCGCCGGCATCGTCAACCAGTTCCTTGAATATGCCTTCGACATCACGCCGACGCGCTGGTTCTACGGCTTCCTCGGCACCTGGATCGCGCAGATGTTCGCATTCACACCGATCGCCTTCATGATCATGCGCGGCGTCGTGCAAGGCCTCGCGCCGAGTCTGGAAGAAGCGGCGCAGATCCTGCACGCCGACCGCCGGCAGACCTTCTTCACCGTGACGCTGCCGCTGATGAAGCCGGGCCTGGCCAACGCCTTCCTCGTCGGCTTCATCGAGAGCATTGCCGACTTCGGCAACCCGATCGTCGTCGGCGGCCAGTACTCGGTGCTGTCGACCGACATTTTCTTCGCCATCGTCGGCGCCCAGTTCGACCAGGGACGCGCCGCCGCGCTCGCCTGGGTACTGACGCTGTTCGCGCTCGGCGTCTTCGCGCTGCAGCGCGGCCTGCTCGGCCGGCAGAACTACACGACAGTCAGCGGCAAGGGCGACGCCGGCATCCCGATGCGCCTGCCCGACGGGGTCCGGCGCACACTCAACGGCGTCGTCTATCCCTGGCTGGCGTTCACGCTCGTCGTCTATCTCTTCGCCTTCATCGGCGGCTTCGTCCGCACCTGGGGACGCGACTACACCTTCACGCTGGCCCACTTCCAGACCGCCTTCGGCCTCGAATGGGGCGACTTCGGCCTGGTCTGGTCCGGCACCGCCTGGAACTCGCTGTTCACAACGCTGACGCTCTCCGGCCTCTCGGCACCGCTGACCGCTGCCATCGGCCTGTTGATCGCCTACCTGATCGCCCGCACCGACTTCCGCGGCCGCGACGGCTTCGAGTTCATCGCCCTGCTCGCCTTCGCCATTCCCGGCACCGTGCTCGGCGTCAGCTACATCCTCGCCTTCAACGTGCCACCGGCGGAACTCACCGGCACCGGGCTGATCATCGTCATCTGCTTCCTCTTCCGCAACCTGCCGGTCGGCGTGCAGGCCGGCACCGCCGCCTTCAAGCAACTCGACAAATCGCTCGACGAGGCCTCACTGATGCTGCGCGCCAGCACTGCCCAGACGCTGCAACGCGTCGTCCTGCCGCTGCTCAAGCCGGCGCTGATCGCGGCGCTCGTCTACAGCTTCGCCCGCGCCATGACCACCGTCAGCGCCGTCATCTTTCTCGTCACCGCGGAGAACGAACTGGCAACGACCTACATCATCGGCCGCATCGGCAACGGCGATTACGGCATTGCGCTCGCCTATTGCACGGTGCTCATCCTCCTGATGTCGCTGATCATCGGCGCCATCCAGTGGCTCGTCGGCGAACGCCGGCTCGGGCGGCGCAAATCATCGGCGGCTCCCGTAGCCGCCGGCATGTAAGGAAAACGCATGGATTACGGCATCGAATTCAGGAACATCAGCAAGCGCTACGGCACCGACCCGGCCGCGCCGCTCGTCGTCAAGTCGGTCAGCTTCGGCATCGAGGCCGGATCGCTGGTGACGATCCTCGGCCCCTCGGGCTGCGGTAAGACGACCGTGCTGCGCATGATCGCCGGACTCGAATCGCCGACCGACGGCCAGATCTTCATCGACGGCCGCGAAGTCACGACGCTCGGGCCGGCCGAACGCAACGTCTCGATGATGTTCCAGAGCTACGCGCTCTTCCCGCACATGAACGTCGTCGACAACGTCATGTACGGACTGCGCGTCTCGGGCGTGCCGAAGGCGCCGGCGAGCGCCCGGGCCGTCGAGGCGCTCAGGAACGTCGGCCTCGTCGGCTACGACGCGCGCATGCCGAGCGAATTGTCGGGCGGACAACAGCAGCGCGTCGCGCTGGCGCGGGCGCTGATCCTCGAACCGAAGATCCTGCTTTTCGACGAGCCGCTCTCGAATCTCGATGCCCGCCTGCGTCGCGAGATGCGCGAGGAAATCCGCAGCCTGCAACAGCGCCTCGGCCTCACCGTCGCCTATGTCACACATGACCAGAGCGAGGCGCTTGCCGTCAGCGACACGATCATCGTCATGAATGACGGACGCATCGCGCAACGCGGCACGCCACAGGAAATGTACGAGCGGCCGGGCAGCGAATTCGTCGCCGGCTTCATGGGCGAGGCCATGCTTTTTCCCGGCGTCGCCGACGCCGACGGCCGCGTCCACCTCGGCCCGATCGACTTCCGTCCGCGCCAGCCGGTCACTGCCGGCGCGGTCAAGGTTGCGGTGCGCCCGGAAGCCTGGCAGATCCGGCGCGACGGCGGCGGCATCGCCGGCCGCCTGCAGAAGCGCGCGTATCTCGGCAGTTATTTTGAATACACCTTCGCGACACCGCTCGGCCCGATCTTCGTCGTCTCGCCCGAACTCGCCGCGCCGCTCGACCTCGGCAGCGAAATCGGACTGATGCTCGCCGATCACGGCGTCTCGGTCGTCCAGGCCGACAACTGACTGAACCGGAAAACGCAATGCGCATAGACCTGCACAACCATACGACACGCTGTTGTCATGCCGTCGGCAGCATGGATGCCTATGTCGAGGCCGCGCTGGCCAACGACATCGAGGAATTCGGCTTTTCCGACCACAGCCACTGGATGCTCCACGCCAAGGGGCCGCGCTATGCGATGCGCCCGCACGAGCACGAGCACTACATCGCCGATGTGCGACGCCTGCAGGCGCGTTATCGTCGCGACGGCGCGCAGCCTTTCCGCATCCGTCTCGGCATGGAAATGGATTTCATCCCAAGCCGCCTCGCCCTGGCCCGCGAAGCCATCGCGCGCCACGACTGGGACTACGTGATCGGCTCGGTCCATCATGTCGGCCTCGGCAACATGCAGGGCGACGAACTCTATGCCACGTGGCCGATCGAGGACATCTGCGAAGTGTATTTCGACGCCGTCGGCCACATGGTGCGCGAACGCTTCTGCGACATCGTCGGCCATCTGGACCTGCCGAAGAAACTTGGCCATCGATTGCCGGGCGGCATGCTGCGCCTCATCGAACCGCTGATTCCCGACCTGCTGGCCAACGACATTGCCGTCGAAATCAACACCTCCGGCATTGACGCACCGGCCGGCGAGGTCATGCCGGGCTGGGACGTCATCGCCCTGCTGGCCGATCGCGGCGTGCCGCTGACGCTGGGTTCTGACGCGCACGCACCGGACCAGGTCGGGCGCCATTTCAACGCCGTGTTCGCCCGATTGAAGCAACTCGGCGTCCGCGAACTCGTGCGCTTCGAACGCCGGCAGATGCTGGCGGCGCCGATCGACTGACTCTCCCGGCAGGCTAAACGCCAAGTCGCGCGAAACAAGGACAGACCGGCGCAATAAGGAAAAAGGCGTAAGGCCATGCGAATCGTGCTAAGAACGATTCCCATCAAAATGGTTCCATGGTGATACGCGTTGCTACAAAAGGCGCCAATAATCGGCACATACATCCCCACCGATTCCCGATAGCATGATTTCCGTCAGATGGTGATTGTTTTCACTATGTGACAAAACATTAACCTGCTATGAAAGGAATCATCATGAGTGCAAGTCCTACCACCAAGCTGATCGAACGTCTGACCGCGAACCGTCTGCTGTCGTCGTCCCTCTCGCTGGCCACGCTGATTGCCGGCATCGCCACCGTCTCGCTGCCGCTGCTGCTCGTCAGTGGTCTGCTCGCCTACGGCTGGCCGTTCCTGCATGTCTATCTGGCCAACGTCAATGACGCCGCGAACCGTGCCGACAAGCCTGCCCGCGCCGGCCTGACGACGCTCCGCACCAGCGCCCTCGCCGCCCACTGAGCCACACCACCATGTGTGGCCAGCCCCCGACCGGAGCCCAGCACCTTGCGTGCGAATGCCCGTCGTCACCCGGCCTGTCCGGAACGTCGCGGCCCTGCTCCGGTCGGCTCAGTCGCAAGTGCTGACCGCGCCGCGCGGTAGCCGACTGAACCGGTTTTTCGTTCCAGCTTCTTCCTTCCGTTCCACTTCCCGCATTTACACCGCCTGCACGGCCGCGAAGCCGCCGCCATGCGTGCGAAAATTCGTCGTCTGCCCCTGATAAAGCCGGGCCGACACCAATTGCACATCGCCGCGATAAACGAAGTTGCGGACATCGAGCTTGAGATGCCGCGGCGTCCCCTCGATCCATAGCCGACGCTCCGACGGCGGCACCAGCGCCTGTGCGATGTAGCCGCCCTGTGCAACCATGTCGAACACGCGCCGCGTCACCTTGTCGCCGCGATACGCAGCTTTGCCGCCATAACCGCCGGCCGGCTTGAAAAACCACTGCCGCCGCGCCGCCCAGAAGGAGTCCGCATTCTCGGCCGTGACCAGGCGCGTCGCCGGCACCCCGGCGCGCAACAGGGCGCGATCGCCCTCGTCGACGCCGATCTCCTGTAGCCACGCGTCATCGCTGAGCGCGATCAGGTTGCGCTTGTCGGCATAACAGGCATGCGCGCGCGGATGCGGCGTCAGCACGACGGCATCGGCAAGCCAGGCTTCGCGTAGCGCGGCATGCGCCGGTTCGTCGAGCGAAAAATCGGTCAGGCGGTTGTAGACGAGGTCCAGCGCCTGATTGCCACAGCGCAAGGCGCCATCCTGCCAACGCAAGGCCGACGGATCGACGATTTCCGCGGCGATGCCGTTCGCCTCGAACAGGCGCCGGAACAGCTCGAATTCCGGCGCCAGGAACTGGCTCTCCGGCGCCGTATCGACGATGGCGATGCGACGCAGCGGACGTTCGCCGCGCGCCAGACGCCATTCCTCGCGAAACATCGCGACGAAGGCCGCCTCGACCGACGCCCCCGACTGCAGCGACGAGGCGGTATGCGCGCAATCATTGCGCTGTGCACCGAGCAGCTTGGCGTTGAGCATGCCGCCGCCGGCATTGGTGTTGATCTCGATCAGCCGGGGCTGTCCGTGCGCCAGGTGAAAGTCATAACCGAGAAAGACGCCGGCCGCCCGCGGCACATGACAAGCGCTCCCGGGCGCGTAGGCGAGCACACGCGCCTGCCAGGCCGGCAGCGCGACGATGCGTTCGACGGTTTCGACCAGCCGCGCCATGAAATCGAGTTCGGAACGCGCCACATAGACGCGCGCATCGGCAAACAGGTGGGGATGCGTCTGGCGCAGGACCGACGGCGTCAGCCCTTCCTTTTCGAGCGCCCGGCGTAAACGCGGACGGTCGAGCGCGATACAGTCGCAGCGCTCGTTGAAATGCTGCGCCTGCCGCCAGTCCTCGGTGTCGGACTCGACGGGCGCAATCTCGCAGGGGGAATCGATCATCCGCCGAGGCTACCCGAATCGCGCAACGACTGCAAAGGGAAGCAACTGAATCCGGAGCGCTGCCCACCGGGATTCTTCCGGGTTTCCGACCATCGCCCGCGCCATCCATCCGGCAATCCGACCGACAGCTTTTTTGAGCCCACATAAAAACATAGTGGCATCAATCACTTGGACGCGCCAAAAAGCAGGCACGCTCCCTGCTATGGACTCGGGCACGCTCGTATCCGGATGATCGTCCGGAAACAGTGAAAGACCTTTAATCAAACTGGAATCGGTAATGAATGCAAACAAACTGACCCTGCGCATCATGATCGGCATGATGCTGGGCATCCTCGCCGGCTACGCCGCGCACGAATGGGCCAACTCGCCCGCTCACGCCAAGGAAATCGCCAGCTACTTCTCGATCCTGAGCGATATCTTCCTGCGCATGATCAAGATGATCATCGCCCCGCTCGTCTTCAGCACCGTCGTCTCGGGCATCGCCAACATGGGCGACAGCAAGTCGGTCGGCCGCGTCGGCGCCAAGGCGCTGCTCTGGTTCGTCAGCGCCTCCATCGTCTCGCTGCTGCTCGGCTGCCTGCTCGCCAACGTGCTCCAGCCGGGCGTCGGCCTCGGCATGGCGCTGCCCGATGCGCACGCCAGCACCAACCTCGCGACCAAGTCGCTGACGGTCGGCAACTTCCTCGTCAATGTCTTTCCGAAGAGCATCTTCGAAGCCTTCGCCACCAACCAGATCCTGCAGATCCTGATCTTCTCGATCTTCTTCGGTCTGGCCCTCGCCTCGCTGCCGGATGCGCAGACGAAGACGCTGAAGTCGATGACCGACGAAGCCGTCCACGTCATGATCAAGGTCACCGACTTCGTCATGCAATTCGCCCCGGTCGGCGTCTTCGCCGCGATGAGCGCCGCGATCGCGACGCAGGGCCTCGGCGTGCTCGGTACCTACGGCAAGCTGATCGGCGCCTTCTACGCCGGCCTCGTCATCCTGACCTTCCTGCTCATCTTCGCCGGCTGGCTCTTCCTCGGCCGCCGCGTGTTCACGCTGATGCAGATGATGCGCAGTGTCATGCTGCTGGCATTCTCGACGGCAAGCAGCGAAGCCGCCTATCCGAAGACGATGGAACAGCTCGCCAAATTCGGCGCCAACAACCGCATCACCAGTTTCGTGCTGCCGCTCGGCTACTCGTTCAACCTCGACGGCTCGATGCTCTACCAATCCTTCGCGATCCTCTTCATCGCCCAGGCCTTCGGTATCGACATGCCGATCTCGCAGCAGCTCGTCATGCTCGCCGTGCTGATGGTCTCGAGCAAGGGCATGGCCGGCGTCGCCCGCGCCTCGCTGGTCGTCGTCGCTGCCGTGCTGCCGATGTTCAACCTGCCTGAATCCGGCCTGCTGCTGATCATGGCGATCGACCAGTTCCTCGACATGGGCCGCACCGCCATCAACGTCGTCGGCAACAGCATCGCCACGGCCGTGGTCGCACGCTGGGAAGGTCAGCTTGCCGAATCGGGCGAAGTCATCGACGCCGATATCAGCGACGCCCCCGAAGGCGAACTCATCGCCAGCGCCGCGCGCGCCTGATCCGCTTGACTGCTGCGGTCACGTACCGCAGTCGTTCACCGGCCCGACCGTTCACCGCGGTCGGGCCGCTGTGTTTTCAGAGTTTGAAAAAAGCGAGGACTTCCGCAAGTTCTCGCGTCCGCTTCATCGGCGGCAGGCTGCGCCAGATGCGCTTGCCATAATGCTTGCCGATCAGGCGCGGGTCGCAGATCATCAGCACGCCGCGATCGGTCTCGTCGCGGATCAGCCGCCCGGCGCCCTGCTTGACGTTGATGACGGCACGCGGCAACTGGTAATCCATGAAGGCGTTCAGCCCGTCCTGCTTCATCCGCTCGATGCGCGCCGACAACACCGGATCGTCCGGCGGCGCAAACGGCAGCTTGTCGATGACGACGAGCGACAGCGCCTCGCCGCGCACATCGACGCCTTCCCAGAAACTCTGACTGCCGACGAGGATCGCGTTGCCGAGCCGGCGGAAACGTTCGAGCAGTTCGTTCTTGCTGCCTTCGCCCTGCATCAGCAGCGGGAAATCGAGACCGGCGCGTTCGAGCGCTTCTTCGAGCAACTCGCGTGTGCGGCGCATTGCCCGCAACGAAGTGCACAGGAAGAAGGCGCGCCCGCCGCTCGCCTGCACGACCGGGAACGCGGCATGAACAACGGCCTCGGTGTAGGCGTAGGTATTGGGCTCGGGCATGCCGAGCGGCGCGTAGAGCACGGCCTGACGCGCGTAGTCGAAGGGGCTTTCCCAGGACGCCGATTCGGCGCCGACCAGCCCCATCTCGCCGCAGTAGTGATCGAAGTTCTGCTGCACCGCCAGCGTCGCCGAAGTGAAGATCCAGGCGCGCGGATGGCCGCTCATCTGCTTCTGCATGATGCCGGCGACGATCAGCGGCGTCGCGTTGAGTTGCAGCGAATGGGTGTAGGTCTCGCCCCAGCGCACGTAGTCGGTGCCGCCGTCGTCGGCGCGCCCGTTCTGCCAGCGACGCAAGGCGGCGACGAGTTCGCCGGCACGTCGCCAGCACGATTCAAGGCCTTCCGAGCGTGCTGCCTGCGTTTCGAGCAGCGCCCCCAGCGTGTCAAGTTCGCGGATCAGCCCGACAAGGTTGTTGTCGAAACCGGCGCGTTCCTGCAGCTGCGCCAGCGCGAAGCGGGCCGGCTCGACCGGCAGCGTCAGCCGCAGGTCCTTGGCCGCTTTCTCGACGACGCCGCAGAGCTTCGGCAGGTCGAGGCAATCCTTCGCCGAAGCGATGCCTTCGAGCCGCGCGTCGCGCGCCAGATCGAGTATCTGCGAGCTCGACACGTTGTCGCCGAAGAACAGGCTGGCGGTCTCCGGCAGCTGGTGCGCTTCGTCGAAGATCACCGTGTTGCAGGCCGGCAGCAGTTCTGCCGTGCCTTCGTCGCGCAGCATGACATCGGCAAAGAACAGGTGGTGATTGACGACGACGAGATCGGCCGCCAGCGCCTCGCGCCGGGCCGCCAGCACGAAGCATTCCTTGTGCGACGGGCAATCCTGGCCGAGGCAGTTCTCGCGCGTCGAGGTCACCAGCGGCCAGACGCCCGAATTCTCGGCAACATCGGCGCATTCGCTCTTGTCGCCGGTCTTGCTGATACGGGCGAAACGCGCAACGCGGTGCGCATCGGCAGCATCCTCGCGCGTCAGGAAGCGCCCGTCGGCGAGCGCACGTTCGAGGTGGTAATGGCAGACGTAATTGGCGCGCCCCTTGAGCAGCGCCGCCTGTACCGGCGAACCGAGCGCCGTGCGCACGGTCGGGATGTCCTTCGAGAACAGCTGGTCCTGCAGGTTCTTCGTCCCGGTCGAGACGATCACCTTGCCGCCGGACAGCAGCGCCGGGACGAGATAGGCGAAGGTCTTGCCGGTACCGGTCCCGGCCTCGGCCACGAGCACCGAATTGCCGGCAATCGCCGCGGCGATGCGCTCGGCCATCTCCAGTTGCTGCGGCCGCAGCCGGTAACCGGGAATCTTGCTTGCCAGCAGGCCCTCGGGTGAAAAGACGTCCTGGAGCGACGGCATCCTAGCGCTCCGTCCCGTCGATGACTGAACACGTTGCAGATGCCGGATGAATTTTTCCGGCGCGGCACGAAGCGCAGCGATCGCGAAGATGCACATCAATGCCGGCAGGACAAGGACAGGTGTTCATGCTTCTTGGTCGGCCGGATAGCACTACAGCATGTTCTCCAGGAAGGCCCGCGTGCGCGGATGTTCGGGCGACGCGAACAGCTCGCGCGCCGGACGCGCCTCGACGACGAGACCGCCGTCCATGAAGATGACGCGGCTCGCCACCTCGCGCGCAAACGCCATTTCGTGCGTGACGACGATCATCGTCATGTGTTCGTCGGCGAGTTCGCGCATCGTCCGCAGCACTTCGCCGGTGAGTTCCGGATCGAGTGCGGAAGTCGGTTCGTCGAAGAGCAGGATATCGGGTTCCATCGCCAGCGCGCGGGCGATCGCCACGCGCTGCTTCTGCCCACCCGACAGGCGCGAGGGATAGGCGTCGCGCTTGTCGGCCAGGCCGACCTTGGCGAGCAGCGCCTCGGCCTTCGGCACGATCTCCTCGCGGCGCAGGCCCTTGACCGTCATCGGCGCCTCGATCAGGTTTTCGAGGACGGTCAGGTGCGGGAACAGGTTGAAATGCTGGAAGACCATACCCATGGCACCGCAGATCGTGCGGATCTCAGCGTCGGACACATAGTGGCACTCGCCGCCGGCATCGGTCGTCACCAGCGTCTTGCCCTCGACCTCGATACGACCACGCTGCACCGTCTCGAGATGGATCAGGCAGCGCAGGAAGGTGCTCTTGCCCGAGCCCGACGGGCCGATGATGGCGATCACCTCGCCCCTGCCGACGTCGAGCGAAACGCCCTTGAGCACTTCGATCGCGCCGAAGCGCTTGTGCAGATCGACGGCGCGCAACATAGGCATCGGCGCCGGCGTCACCTCATTCGTCATAGACTGCATACTTTTTTTCCAGATGCTGGAAGCCGTAGGTCAACACCAGCGTCATGATCAGGTAGAAAGCCGCGGCGACGACGAAGGGACTCGTCGTGAAATCACGCTGGACGATGCCGCGCGCCGCGCGCAAGAGATCGTTCATCGCCAGCACGTAGATCAGCGAGGTGTCCTTGATCAGCGTGATCGTTTCGTTGCTGACCGGCGGCAGAATGCGCTTGATCACCTGCGGCAGGACGATGCGCCGCATCGTCTGCGCATACGAAAGGCCGAGCACCTTCGCGCCCTCGTATTGGCCGCGCTCGATCGACTGGATGCCGGCGCGGAATATCTCGGCGAAATAGGCCGCGTAATTGAGCACGAAGGCGACGATCGCCGCCGGAAAATCGGGCAGCCGCACGCCGATCACCGGCACGAAGGGCAGCGCAAAATAGATGAACAGCATCTGCAGCATCAGCGGTGTGCCGCGCATCAGCCAGATATAGCCGCCGACCGCCGCACGCACGGGCGCGATGCGCGACAGGCGCAGGAGCGCCAGCGCCAGCCCCAGCGGCACCGACAACATGAGCGTGATGACGAAGACCTGGAGCGTCACCCCAGTGCCTTCAATCAGGGGCGGCAGGATGTTCAGGACATAATCCATGAGGTTCCGAATCGCATGAGCCAAAAACAAATCCGGCCGGGAGGCGTTTTGACTGCCTTCCAGGCCGGAGATTAAGTCGCGGACGCGCTTACTTCTTGACGATGTCCTTGCCGAACCAGCGCGTCGAGATCGTCGCGGCGGTGCCATCGGCCTTCATGTCGTCCATCGCCTTCTGCAGCTTGCCCATCAGCGCGGTGTCATCCTTGCGCGTACCGACGCCATAGTCCTCGGTGCCAAAGTTCTCGTCGAGAACGCGGTACTCGCCCGGCTTCTTGGCGATGTAGTAGCGGCCGACGACCTCATCGACGACGATGGCATCGAGACGGCCGGTGGACAGATCCATCAGCGCGGTCACGTTGTCGGAGAACTTCTTGAGTTCCTTAATCGACTTGGCCGCCTTCTCGTCCTTCTGGATCGCATCGACGGCGCTGCTGCCATCCTGCACACCGACGATCTTGCCGGCGAGTTCGGCCTTGGCCTTGATCGGCGACTTGTCGGTGACGACGATGATCTGGTGGTTTTCAAGATACGGCGTCGTGAACAGAATGTTGGCTTTGCGCTCTTCGGTAATCGTCAGACCGTTCCACAGCACGTCGATGCGCTTGCCGTTGAGTTCGGCTTCCTTCGCGCTCCAGTCGATCGGCTTGAAGCTCACCTGCATGCCAATGCGTTTGGCGACTTCCTTGGCGAGATCGATGTCGAAGCCGACGATCTCGTTCTTGTCGTCGCGGAAGCCCATCGGCGGGAAGTGATCGTCGAGACCGACGACGATGCTGGCCGCGGCCGCCGGAGCTGCCGGTGCCGCCGCCTGCGGCGCCTCCGACTTGCCACAGGCAACCAGCAGGGCGCTGCTCAGCAACGCCGCCATCAACAGGGAAATCTTGTTCATTAACACTCCTCGATAATCGTTGTTGTCGTGATTAAGTATCAGGCCTCGGGGGCCGGTTCGCGCGGCAGCAGCAGGTTGAGCAGCACCGCGAGGACGCCGCAGAGGCTGATGCCCTGCAGCGAGAAATTGCCGATCGTCACGCCCAGTCCGCCGATGCCGACGACCAGGGTTACCGAGACGATACAGAGATTACGCGCACTGGAGAGATCGACGCGACCGTCCATGATCGTCTTCAGGCCGATACCGGCGATCGAACCGAACAGCAGCACCATGATGCCGCCCATGACCGGCATCGGAATCGTCTGCAGGAAGGCGCCGAACTTGCCGACGAAGGCCATCAGGATGGCGAAGCACGCCGCCCAGGTCATCACCACCGGGTTGTAGTTCTTGGTCAGCATGACCGCACCGGTCACCTCGCCGTAGGTCGTTACCGGCGGGCCGCCGAAGAGGCCGGCGATATTGACGGCGAGACCGTCGCCGAGCAGCGTCCGGTGCAGGCCCGGCGTCTCGGTGAAGTCCTTGCCGGTCACCGAACCGATCGCCAGGATGCCACCGACGTGTTCGACGATCGGCGCGATGGCGACCGGGATCATGAACAGGATGGCGGCCATGTTGAATTCGGGCTTGCCGAATTCCGGCATGGCGATCCAGGCAGCGTTCGTCACCTTGGAGAAATCGACGATACCAAGGAACAGCGAGTAGGCGTAACCAACGGCGACGCCGACCAGGATCGGCACCAGCTTGAGCAGACGGCGTGCGCGGATGGCGGTCAGCATTGTCGCCAGCAGCGACACCGCCGCGACCGACAGCGCCGTGCCGTAGGGCATGATCTGCTGGTCGCCGGCCTTGCCGGTGGCCATGCTCACCGCCACCTGGGCGAGACCGAGACCGATCACCATCACGACCGGGCCGATGACGACCGGCGGCAGCAGGTGATGGATGAAGCCGACACCACGCCACTTCACGAGGGCGGCGGCGACGTAGTAGAAGAAGCTCGCCGAAGCCAGCGCGCCGAGCGTCGCCGGCATGCCCCAGGTCTGGACTGAATAGATCACCGGCGCGATAAAGGCGAAACTGGAACCGAGATAGATCGGCACTTGGCGACGGGTGCAGACCTGGAAGACCAGCGTGCCGATACCGGCGCCGAGCAGCGCCAGGCTCGGATTGAGCCCGGTCAGGAGCGGCACCAGGACTGTCGCGCCAAAGGCGACGAACAGGATCTGCGCGCCCGACAGCGCCGTCCGCCAGACCGGTTCAGTGGCCGGCAATACCGCCGCGCCCGTGCTTGTGTTCATGGATTCCGCTCCTTATTTCGTGCCAAAAATCTTGTCGCCGGCGTCGCCGAGACCCGGGATGATGTAGCCGACCTCGTTGAGATGGCTGTCGATCGCCGCGGTATAAACATCAACGTCGGGATGAGCGGCCTTGAGCGCATCGATGCCTTCCGGCGCGGCGACCAGGACGATCGCGCGGACCTGCTTGCAGCCGTTGCGCTTGAGCATGTCGATGGTGGCGATCAGCGAGCCGCCGGTCGCCAGCATCGGGTCGATGATCAGCGCCATGCGCTCGTCGAGCTTGCCGACGAAACGCTCGAAATAGGGTTCCGGCATCAGCGTTTCATGGTTGCGGGCGATGCCGACGACGCTCACCTTGGCGCTCGGAATCAGGTCGAGCACGCCGTCGAGCATGCCGAGGCCGGCGCGCAGGATCGGCACCACCGACACTTTCTTGCCCTTGATCTGCTGGATGCTGACATCGCCGGCCCAGCCCTTGATCGTGCAATCCTCGAGTTCGAAGTCGCGGCAAGCCTCGTAGGTCAGAAGACGGGCGAGTTCGGCGGTGAGTTCGCGGAATTTCTTGGTGCTGATATCGACTTCACGGAGAAGCCCGATCTTGTGTTTTACGAGAGGATGATTGACTTCGATCACCGACATGAAGGGCCTCCGGGCGCGATTAGGACAAACCTGCCAAGGTTAACGGAAAACGTGAAAAAACGCACGAAAAAAAGCGCCTTTCCTGCCGTTTTTTCCTTTTCGCGCCGCCGAAACATAACGTCCATCGACGCTCGCATGCCGGGACAAACCGAAATACCGCGCAACGCCGCGAGCGAAATAAGGGGCGGGCCGCGTTTACGCACCGCGACGCGCTAGAATCGGGGCTATATCCAACCAACCGGACCGACTGCCATGACCCTTACGCCTCTTCAGGATTTCGACTGCCCGGCCACGGGCAATCAGACATTCCGGCTGTCCGATCTGCGCGGCAAGATCGTCGTGCTCTACTTCTACCCGAAAGACAGCACCCCCGGCTGCACGACCGAAGCGCAGCAATTCCGCGATCTCGCCCCCGACTTCGCCGCCGCCAACGTCATCATCGCCGGCGTTTCGCGCGACGGCATCAAGTCGCACGAGAACTTCAAGGCCAAGCAGGAACTGCCCTTTGCGCTGCTGAGCGACACCGACGAAGCGCTGTGCACCCGCTTCGCCGTCATCAAAGAGAAAAAACTCTACGGCAAGCTCGTCCGCGGCATCGAGCGCAGCACCTTCGTCATCGATGCCAATGGCGTTCTCCGGCGCGAATGGCGCGGCGTCAAGGCGCCCGGCCACGCGCAGGAAGTGCTGGAATTTGTCAGAACCCTTTGACGATTGCCCCCTCTAACGATCGGAGATTCTTCTTTCATGGTGAAACAAGTGGCCCAACACGGCAAAACCCGCAAGAGCGCGGGCACGACGACCAAGTTGTTCGTCCTCGACACCAACGTCCTCCTGCATGACCCGACCAGCGTCTATCGTTTCGAGGAGCACGACGTCTACCTGCCGATCAAGACGCTCGAAGAACTCGACAACAACAAGAAGGGCCTGTCCGACGTCTCGCGCAACGCCCGCCAGGTCTCGCGCACACTGGACGAGATCGTCAGCAGCCAGGAGGACGGCATCCAGAACGGCATCCCGCTGACCCTGTTGTCGAACCGGCTCGCGACCGGGCGCCTGCTGCTGCAGACCGAAGCGATCAACCATGAACTGCCGAGCGGCCTGCCGACCGCGAAGTCGGACAACCAGATCCTCGCCGTCGTCCTCCACCTGCAGCGGCTCAACCCCAACCGCGCCGTCATCCTGGTGTCCAAGGACATCAACATGCGCATCAAGGCGCGGGCGCTGGGCCTCGCCGCGCAGGACTACTTCAACGACAAGGTACTGGAAGACACCGACCTGCTCTACACCGGCACACGCGAACTCCCGTCCGATTTCTGGGACAAGCACGGCCAGGGCCTCGAGTCGTGGAAACAGGAAGGTCGCACGCTCTATCGCATCAAGGGGCCGCTGGTACCGAAGCTGCTTATCAATGAATTCCTCTACCTTGAAGGCGCTCAACCGCTCTATGCGAGCGTCCGCGAAGTCAGCGGCAAGACAGCGGTATTTGCGACGCTGACCGACTTCACGCACCCGAAGAACGCCGTCTGGGGCATTTCGGCGCGCAACCGCGAGCAGAATTTCGCCCTCAACCTGCTGATGGACCCCGATATCGACTTCGTCACGCTGCTCGGCCAGGCCGGCACCGGCAAGACCCTGCTGACCCTTGCCGCCGGTCTCACCCAGGTGCTCGACAGCAAACGCTATTCGGAAATCATCATGACGCGGGTGACGGTGCCGGTCGGTGAGGACATCGGTTTCCTGCCTGGCACCGAAGAGGAAAAGATGGGCCCGTGGATGGGCGCGCTCGAAGACAACCTCGACGTGCTCAACCACTCGGAAAGCGAAGGCGGAGAATGGGGCCGCGCGGCGACGCACGACCTGATCCGCAACCGGATCAAGATCAAGTCGCTCAACTTCATGCGCGGCCGCACCTTCCTCAACAAGTTCCTGATCATCGACGAAGCGCAGAATCTGACGCCGAAGCAGATGAAGACGCTGATCACGCGCGCCGGTCCGGGCACCAAGGTCGTCTGCATGGGCAACATCGCGCAGATCGATACGCCGTACCTGACCGAGGGCAGTTCCGGCCTCACCTACGTCGTCGATCGCTTCAAGGGCTGGCCGCATTCCGGCCACGTCACGCTGCAGCGCGGCGAGCGCTCGCGTTTGGCGGACCACGCCGCCGAAGTGCTATAATCCGAGCCTTGTCGGGCCGTGTCACAGGACGCGGCCCGGTCGTTTTAGCCCGCCGGAACGAAAGCGTTCGTTCGGCCTGTGACTTGCTCCGGAGAATCGATTGAAACGACGGGATTTCCTGGCTGCCTCGGCAGTGCTATCGCTATTGGCTTCGCCCGCCGCGCAGGCGGTCAAGAACCCTCCCCCCGCCAAAAAACCGCCAGCAAAACCGATCACGAAGCCGGGCGCAAGACCCGCCGGCAAGACGGCTGCAAAACCCGGCGTCCGGCATGCGGTTCCGACCGAAGCCGGTACGTCGAACGTCATCCACGAACCGCATAACGTCATCAGCCTGCCGGAAGAACCGCCGGCGCGCTGGCGCACCGTCGACCTGCAGACGCAGATCGGGCTTCGACACGTCAAGGGCGCCGCCAAGCTCTGGCTGCCGCTCGCCCAGTACAAGGACACCCCGTGGCAGCGCTCGCTCGGCCACACCTGGGAAGGCAATTTCACCAGCGCCGGCATCTATCGCGACCCGGTTGCCGAAATGGAAGTCTTCGTCGCCGAATGGGCGGAAGGTACCGACAGCCCGCGACTCCAGTTTTCGAGCCAGATCGCGACGCAGGATCGCCACTTCGACGTCACCCGGCGCGGCGCCATCGCCGAACGCACGGAAGTCCTGCGCCGCTGTCTGCAACCGACCAGCCAGATCCCGATCGACGGCATCGTCCGGCGCACCGCCGAGCGCGCCATCGGCCGTGTCCGCGATCCGCTGGCGATGGGCAAGGCTCTCTACGACTGGGTCGTCGAGCGGACCGAGTTCGACAGCAACGGCACCGGTCTCGGCAACGCCAACATCTCGCAGATGCTCGACAGCGGCAATCTGAGCGGCCGCAGCGCCGACATCGCCCAACTCTTCGTCGCACTCTGTCGCTCGGTCGGCATTCCGGCGCGTCCGGTGTTCGGACTGCGCAACGGCACCTCGCGGCTTTTCGGCAGCCTCGGCATCCTCGGCGAACTCAACACCGCGCAACACTGCCGGGCCGAACTCTACATCCCAGGCTACAGCTGGATCGGCGTCGATCCCGCCGACGTGCGCAAGGCCATTCGCGAGGAAAACCTGAGCAACTTCGATCCCAAGCTCAACGTGCTCAAGAAACTGCTGTTCGGCTTCTGGGAAATGAACTGGATCGGCTTCAACGCCGCCGAAGATGTCACGCTGCGCGGCGGTGCTGCCGAAACCTTGCCCAACCTGATCATGCCGGTGGTCGAAACCGCCGATGGCCGCTTCAGCAGCCTCGACACCAGCCGGATGACCTACAGCGTCAACGCGACGCGCATCGACACGCCCTGACGCCGGGCGTTTCCGCCCGGCCGCCGACGCTCGGGATCGCGAGCGCCGGTGAAAGACAGGCGCTTAATACGATCCCGGCGCAGCGAAGTTCTCGAAGCGCGTGTACTCGCCGAGGAAGGCGAGCCGGACCGTACCGATCGGACCGTTACGCTGCTTGCCGATAATGATCTCGGCCGAGCCCTTGTCGGGCGAATCGGGGTGGTAGACCTCGTCGCGATAGATGAACATGATCACGTCGGCATCCTGCTCGATAGCGCCGGATTCGCGCAAGTCGGACATTACCGGCCGCTTGTTCGGCCGCTGTTCCAGCGAGCGGTTCAGCTGCGACAGCGCGATCAGCGGCACGCCCAACTCCTTGGCCAGCCCCTTCAGCGACCGCGAGATCTCGGAAATTTCGGTCGCCCGGTTCTCGCCGTTACCGTTCGCCGACGACATCAGCTGCAGGTAATCGATGACGATCAGACCGAGCTTGCCGCACTGGCGGGCCAGACGACGTGCCCGCGCGCGCAGGTCGATCGGATTGAGCGCCGGCGTCTCGTCGATGTACATCGGCGCTTCGTGCATCTTGCCGAGCGCAAACGACAGCCGCGCCCATTCGTCGTCATTGAGGCGACCGGTACGCACGCGGTGCGCGTCGAGCCGACCGACCGAAGAAAGCATACGCATCGCCAGTTGGGCGCCGCCCATTTCCATCGAGAACACCGCCACCGGCAGACCGACCTCAATCGCCACGTGTTCGGCCATGTTCAGCGCGAACGAGGTCTTGCCCATCGACGGACGACCGGCGACGATCAACAAGTCGCCCGGCTGCAGCCCCGAAGTGCGCGCATCGAGATCATGGTAACCGGTCGGAATGCCAGTGATTTCGGAGGGATTGTCGCGGTCGTGGAGTTCCTGGATCCGCTCGACGACCTGGGTCAGCAGCGGATTGATGTGCTGGAAACCGGACTGGTGGCGGAAACCGCCTTCGGCAATGGCAAAGACCTTGGCCTCGGCCTCGTCGAGCAGTTGCTTGGGATCGCGCCCGACCGGGTTCAAAGCACTGTCGGCGATCTCGTCGCCAGCCGTCACCAGCTGCCGCAGCAGCGCCCGGTCACGGACGATTTCGGCATAGCGCACGATGTTCGCCGCCGACGGCGTGTTCGACGCGAGCTCGCCGAGATAGGCGAGGCCGCCGGTCTCGCTGGCCTCTCCAGCAATGTCGAGGCCCTCGGCGACGGTAACGGCGTCGACCGGCTTGCCGCGTTCCAGCATGCGCTGGATCTGACGGAAGATGCGCCGGTGCTCGTCACGGTAGAAATCGCTCTCGGCGATACGGTCGGCGATCTTGTCGAAAGCTGCATTATCGAGCAGCAGCCCGCCGATCACCGACTGTTCGGCCTCGAGCGAATGCGGCGGAATACGCATCTGCGCCAGCATCGGATCGCTGGGCGGTGCGTTATCGGAATATTTTTTGAAAGGTGGTCTGGCCATAAACGCAATCAGATTTTCTTGGCAACAAGAGCGCGAGTTTACTCTCGCCGGGCCGCGTCGACAAAAAAAAGCCTTGCCCAAAGGCAAGGCTCTTTCGATCAGGCCCGGAAAGGCCGGCGATTACTGCTCGCCGACGACGTGGACCTTGATGCTCGCCAGCACATCGGTGTGCAGCGCGACTTCGAGAACGGTCTCGCCGACCGCCTTGAGCGGGCCCATCGGCATACGGATCGACGACTTCTCGACGTCGAAACCGACCGTCTTCAGCGCTTCGGCGACGTCATAGTTGGTCACCGAACCGAACAGGCGGCCATCGACACCGGCCTTGCGGGCGACGGTCACATCGACGCCTTCGAGCTTGGTGGCGAATTCCTGCGCAGCCGCCAACTTGTCGGCGGCAGCCTTCTCGAGGTCGGCGCGGCGCGCTTCGAACTCGGCCTTGGCAGCCGGCGTCGCACGCTTGGCCTTGCCTTGCGGGATCAGGAAGTTACGGGCGTAGCCGTCCTTGACCTTGACGAGGTCGCCGAGGTTGCCGAGATTGACGACCTTTTCCATCAGAATAATTTGCATCGTCGTCTCCTCTCTTATTGGTGGTTATCGGTATACGGCAGCAGCGCCAGGAAGCGCGCGCGCTTGATCGCAACCGACAGCATGCGCTGATAACCCGCCTTGGTACCGGTCAGACGCGCCGGCATGATCTTGGCGTTCTCGGCGATGTACTCCTTGAACAGATCGACGTCCTTGTAGTCGATGTATTCCATCTTTTCCGCCGAGAAGCGGCAGAACTTGCGACGCTTGAACATGCCACCGCCGCGCTTTTTGACGTTCTTGTCATCCTTCTTCTTGAAGAATCTGGCCATTTTCGTTTCCTTCAACAAATTCAATATTCGTTACATGCAATCTCAGCTGACGGCTCTTCTGGCTTTTCGCTGCCAGGAAGCCCTTCACGCGAATTTCTGCTCCGGGTGCTGCCGCCTGTAACCAGTTGGCGGCGTCTCCCAGGCCAACGGCCTGGATGTCACACTCGACCCTGCGCGGGACCGCCGCTTCCGTCTGCTCCGACACGTGGTGAATGACACATTCGGTCACTGGCACACCGGCCGGGGTATAGCGGACAGACTGGCGTTCGATCAGGGTTCCGGTCAGTTCGACGCGATTCAGCTGAGCCTCGACAATCAGCCCGCAGCCTGCTCGGTCGTCGCCTCAGCCGCGCCTTCCTGGGTCGGCAGCATCGACTTCGACTTCTCTTCCTTCATCATCGGCGAAGGCGTCGTGATGGCGCGCTTCATCTTGATGGTCAGGTGGCGCAGGATGGCGTCGTTGAACTTGAAGCCGTGCTCGAGCTCGGCCAGCGTTTCACCGTCGCACTCGATGTTCATCAGCACATAGTGAGCCTTGTGCAGCTTCTGGATCGGGTAAGCCAGCTGACGGCGGCCCCAGTCTTCCAGGCGATGAATCTGGCCGTTGCGCGAGGTCACCAGCGCCTTGTAGCGCTCGACCATCGCCGGCACCTGCTCGCTCTGGTCCGGATGAACAATAAAAACAATCTCGTAATGGCGCATGAACACTCCTCATGGTTGAAGCCCCCCGCCATGCGAACGGTGGAGCAAGGTGGAAAAGGCGCGGATTATACGCCAAAAACAACACGTAAATCAATGAACTTCCGATCCATTTGCATTGTCTTTTCAACGGAAGCGAAATAAACCGCGGGCCCGGGTGCCGTCGCCAGGTCCGTCCAAGGCTGCAGCCCGGAACAGAAACGACCTATCGTAACCCGCGCACAACCATGAGACCGCCCCGCCCCGTCCGCCCCGCCACCGAAAGGCAAACGCCTGCCGACAAGTGGCTCCGCACGCTCCGGAACCTCTGCTTTGCGGCGCTCGCGCTCAGCTCTGCCGCCCTTGCCCCCGCCGCGCAAACCTCCGCGACGACGACACCGGGCGAGGTCACCGTCGTCCTCGATGACAACTATCCGCCCTACATCTTCCGCGACCATCAGGGCAAGCTCCAGGGCTACCTCGTCGACAACTGGGCGCTGTGGTCGAAAAAGACCGGAACACCGGTCCGACTGCTCGCCACCGACTGGAACCTCGCCCAGGAGCGCATGCGGCGGCACCAGGCCGACGTCATCGACACCATGTTCAAGAACGACGAACGCCTGAAAACACACGACTTCGGCCCACCGTACGCCGACGTCCCCGTCTCGATCTACAGTCACCGCGGCATCGGCGGCATCGTCAGCATCGACACGCTGCGCGGCTTCGTCGTCGGCGTCAAGGACGGCGACGCCTGCGTCAATACCCTCAACGCACAAGGCATCCATACGCTGCAGGCCTACCCGAGCTACGAAGCACTCGTGCAATCGGCCATTCGCGGCGAGACACGGGTTTTCTGCCTGGACGAGCCGCCGGCCAACTACCTGCTCTACCGCGAACATGCGGAACAGGAATTCCGGCGCGCATTTCGTCTGTACAGCGGTGAATTCCACCGCGCTTACCACAAGGGCGACACCGCAACACGCTCCCGCATCGAAGCCGGCTTCGCCGCGTTTACGCCGCAGGAGAAACAGGCGCTCGCGGAAAAATGGATGGGCCAACCCCTGCAAACGACCGACCTGCCGCCGACGGTACTCTATGCGCTCGATGGCCTCGCCGTCGCCGGCATCCTGCTGCTCATCTGGGTCGTTTCGCTCCGGCGCGCCGTCCGGCAACGCACCGAGGAACTCATCGCAACGCTCGAAGCCATCCCCGATCCGATGTTCGAATGCGACACTCGCGGCCACTGCCACAAGAGCTTCGCGGCCACTCCGTCGCCCCACACCGCAGCCTCGCCGATGAACTGGCTCGACGGCCACTCGGTGGACACCGTCCTGCCCCCCGATGCAGCGACCACCTGGCTCAACGCGCTCAGGGAGGCCGGACGCCGCGGCCACGCCGGCGGCTTTGAAATCGAATTCGAAACACCGGACGGAAAGCGCTGGATCGAACTCTCCGCTGCAAGAAAAGGCCACCGTACCGGCAACGATGCACGCTTCGTCGTCATTGCGCGTGACATTACCTCCCGCCGGCAGGCCGAAGCCGCAATCCGGCAACTGGCCCACCACGACCCACTGACCGGCCTACCCAACCGCACGGTACTCGACGACCGCCTGCGCGCAGCAATCAGCCGCGCCCGACGCCAGCGCGGTCAATTCGCCGTGCTGTTCCTCGACATCGACCGCTTCAAGCGTGTGAACGACACGCTCGGCCACAACGCCGGCGACCAGTTGCTGATCCAGTTCGCGCAGCGGCTGCGCGCCATTCTGCGCGAAGAGGACACGCTCTCCCGGCTGGGCGGCGACGAATTCATCCTGGTCCTCCCCGACACCGACGCCGCCGGCGCCGCCAGCGTCGCCGACAAGATCATCGCCGCCATGTCGACGCCTTTCATGATCGATGCTCAGGAACTCACCTGCACGACCTCCATCGGCGTCGCCCTCTACCCGGACGACGGCGAATCGTTCGAAACGCTCTCGATGCACGCCGACACGGCGATGTATCGCGCCAAGAGCGCGGGACACAATCGCCCCACATTTTTTGGCGACCCACCCACACAGAAATAATGACTTTTCAGTCAATAAGTTACCGAACAATCACCATATCCGGGGCATAGCCCTGTCGACCCAAGGGCTTTACAGACGGGCCGAATTCCCTTACATTCCGGCCCCATGTATTTTCGCCATACCCTCACCACGCTTCTTTGCGTCCTCGCCCTCTGTCTCGGTTCGACCGGTTCTGCCGTCGCGACCGAGCAGCAGCCCACCCGCGAAGAACCTTCGATTTTCGAACGCTACGCGACCAGCGCCCAGGATCTGATCCTCAAGGGACTGGAGCTTGTCGGCATCAACTATCGTCGCGGCGGCACCAATCCGGACGTCGGTCTCGATTGCAGCGGCTACGTGCAGGTCGTCTTCAAGGAAGCGATCGGCAAACTGCTGCCCCGCACGGCCAAGGAACAAAGCCAGGTTGGCGACGCCATCGACCGGAACGAACTCAAGCCGGGCGACCTCGTCTTCTTCAACACCATGCGCCGAGCCTTCTCGCACGTCGGCATCTACCTCGGCGACAATCGCTTCGTGCATGCACCCCGCACCGGCGCCGAAATCCGCGTCGAAGACATGAGCCAGAGCTACTGGGTCAAGCGTTACAACGGCGCGCGCCGCATCCTGGAAAAATAGGGCTGCCGGCCAAAACCACCGAAAGGACGCCACGGCGTCCTTTTTTGTTTGCCGGCAAGCCTCTATACTCGCGGTCGACCTCCAAGACCGGCACCGCCGGACAACCGCGACCGTCCCATGATTCCATGGCTTGACACCCACGACGACTTTCCACCGCTCGAGCACGCCCTGCCGGAGCCGAACGGATTGCTGTGCGCGGGGGCCGACCTGTCGCCGCAACGCCTGCTGCTCGCCTACCGGCGCGGCATTTTTCCCTGGTTCTCGCCAGGCGAACCAATCCTCTGGTGGTCGCCCGACCCGCGCATGACGCTCGCCCCCTCCGCGCTGAAAATCTCGCGCTCGCTGCGCCGGCGACTGCGCCAGGACGACCATGAAGTGCGCTTCGACAGCGATTTCGACAACGTCATCCTCGCCTGCGCCACGGTCCCGCGCAATGGACAGAACGGCACCTGGATCACCCCCGAGATGCAGGCGGCTTACCGGCGCCTGCACGCGCTCGGCTACGCCCATTCGGTCGAAACCTGGATCGACGGCGAACTCGTCGGCGGACTCTATGGCATTGCTATCGGCCGCATGTTCTACGGCGAATCGATGTTCTCGCTCGCCACCGACGCCTCGAAAATCGCCCTTGCCCATCTCGCCCGTTATCTGACCGCCAATAACTTCGGCCTGATCGACTGCCAGATGAGTACGGCACACCTTGCCTCGCTCGGCGCACGCGAAATGTCGCGCCGCGACTTCATTGCCCGGGTCGAAACCCTGACTGCGGAAACCGTTCGGCCCGGACGATGGTCCAACACCGACACCACCCGACCCTAGCCACCATGTCGCGCCCCGACGACTCCGAACTCCCCTTCTCGCTGCTGCAGTTCTACCAGACCGCCGGCTATCCCTGCAGCTACCTGCCCGACCGGCCGGCGCGCTCGCTCGTCGCGGCGCCGCCCTACCTGATCGACACGCCGATCTACAGCCACCTTGTCCGCCGAGGCTTCCGCCGCAGCGGCCTGTTCACCTACCGCCCCGACTGCGGCACCTGCCACGCCTGCGTTCCGGTGCGCCTCCCGGTCGCCGACTTCATTCCCAACCGCAGCCAGCAGCGCTGCCAGAAACGTAACGCCCATCTGCGCGCCGGCGAACAACCGCTGATCGAGAACGACGCCCATTTCGCCCTCTACCAGCACTACCAGTCGACGCGACACGCCGGTGGTGGCATGGACGTCGGCGACCGCGAGCAATACGCCGATTTCCTCCTGCGCAGCCATGTCGAGACGCGCCTGATCGAATTCCGCGAACCCGACGCGGCGGCGACGCTGCGCATGGTCAGCCTGATCGACGTGCTCGACGACGGCCTCTCCTCGGTCTACACCTTCTTCGACCCCGACCTGCCCGGCGCCGGCTTCGGCAGCTACGGTATCCTCTGGCAGATCGCCCAGTGCTTGGCCAACGACCTGCCCTATCTGTACCTGGGTTACTGGATCGCCGATTGCCGGAAAATGGCCTACAAGGCCGACTTCCAGCCGATCGAGGGACTGATCGACGGACACTGGCAACGACTGGACTGCGGCACGCCACCGGATTGAGCATCGACCCCGGCCTGAAACCCCCGCCGGTGGCATGGTTGAAGGCCTTCGCCGGGAATGGGATAATCTCGGAGTTTTACAGCCGCCTTCGCGCCCCAGACCGTTCCGGGCATCGCCTTCCGCCCCCCTAAAACATGACCCACTATTTATTTCTCATCGTCGGCGCCGTGCTCGTCAATAACGTCGTGCTGGTGAGAATCCTCGGCCTGTGCCCATTCATGGGCGTTTCCAAAAAGCTTGAAACTGCGCTGGGCATGGGCGCCGCGACAACTTTCGTGCTGACGCTGGCGACTGGCGCCAGCTACGTGATCGATCATTTCCTGCTCATCCCCTTCGAACTCGACTACCTGCGCACGATTTCCTTCATCGTCACCATCGCCGCCATCGTGCAACTGACCGAAATGGTCATCCAGAAAACCAGCCCGGTGCTGCATCAGGTGCTCGGCATCTACCTGCCGCTGATCACCACCAACTGCGCGGTGCTTGGCGTCCCCCTGCTCAACGTCGCCAACAAACACAATTTTGTTGAATCCCTGCTCTTCGGCGCCGGCAGCGCGGTCGGCTTCTCGCTCGTCCTTGTGCTCTTCGCCGGCATCCGCGAACGCATCGACGGTGCCGACGTGCCGCCCCCGTTCCGCGGTGTCGCCATCGCCCTCGTCACGGCTGGACTCATGTCACTGGCCTTCATGGGATTCGCCGGACTGGACAAGTACCAATAATGCTGACCGCAATCCTCATCATGGCGCTCGGCGCCGTTGTACTTGGCGCAGCACTGGGTTTTGCCTCAATCAAGTTCAAGACCGAAGGCAACCCGCTTGTCGAAAAGATCGAGGCCATCCTGCCGCAAACACAGTGCGGCCAGTGCGGCTACGCCGGATGCAAGCCCTACGCAGAGGCAATCGCCGCCGGCGAGGCCGACATCAACCGCTGCCCGCCAGGCGGACAGGAAGGCGTTGCCAAGCTCGCCGACCTGCTCGGCCGGGAAATCACGCCGCTCGACGCCGAGGAAAAACCCAAGCAACTGGCGATCATCGACGAGCAGACCTGCATCGGTTGCACCCTCTGCATCCAGGCCTGCCCGGTCGACGCCATCGTCGGCGCGGCCAAGCAGATGCATACCGTCGTCAGCGCGCTCTGTACCGGCTGCGAACTCTGCGTCAAACCCTGCCCGGTCGAATGCATCCGCATGGAAGTCATCAGCGAAAGCCTGGAAAACTGGAAGTGGCGTTACCCCATCTTCGAAATCAAGCGAGCGAGTTGATGTTGCAACTGTTCAAATTCAAGGGCGGCGTCAAGCCCGAAACGCACAAGGCTCCATCGCTCCAGGCCCCGATCGCCAAAGCGCCGCTGCCCGAACAGCTGATCGTGCCGCTGCATCAGAGTATCGGCGGCGTGCCGCAACCGCTCGTCGAAGTGGGCCAACGCGTTCTCAAGGGACAACGCATCGGCGCTGCCGACCAGTGGGTCTCGGCCGCGGTCCACGCACCCACCTCAGGCACTGTCATTGCTGTCGAACCGAGACTTGCCGCCCACCCATCGGGACTCACGACCGCTTCGGTGGTCATCGCCCCGGATGGCCGCGAAGAATGGATCGACCGGCAGCCGGTCGACTACAAGACGCTGGCCCCGGAACAGGTGCGTGAACACCTGCGCGATGCCGGCGTCGTCGGCCTCGGCGGCGCTGTCTTCCCAAGCCATGCAAAACTGTCGGCGGCCAAATCGGTGCCGATGGAAGAACTCGTCATCAACGGTGCCGAATGCGAGCCGTTCATGACCTGCGACGATCTGCTGATGCGCGAACGCGCCGAGGAAATCGTACGCGGCATTGCCGTTTTCCGCGACCTGCTCGAACCGCGCAAGGTCCTGATCGGTATCGAGGACAACAAGCCGGAGGCGCTCCAGTCGATGCGCGACGCAGTTACCAAACTCGGCGTCGACTTCACGGTCACCGCCGTGCCGACGCGCTATCCGGCCGGTGGCGCCAAGCAACTGATCCGTGTCCTCACCGGCAAGGAAGTCCCGGCCAGCCGCCGCTCCCCGGAAATGGGCGTGCAGTGCTTCAACGTCGCCACCGCCTACACCGCTTGGCGTGCGCTGGCCTTTGGCGAACCGGTCATTTCCCGCGTCGTCACGCTGACCGGCAATGTGGATGAGCCGCGCAATTGGGAAACGCTGCTCGGCACACCGCTCGGTGAATTTATCCGGCTGGGCGCACCGAAGCCCGACACCGACCGCTACCTGATGGGCGGCCCGATGATGGGTTTCGAAATGCCCGGTCTCGAGGCGCCGCTCGTCAAGGCCAGCAACTGCATCATCGCCGGCTCGCCGGCGCTGTTCCCGCCACCGGCGCCGGAAATGCCCTGTATCCGCTGCGGCGCCTGTGCCGAGGCGTGCCCGCACGAATTGCAGCCTTTCGAACTGTACTGGTTCTCGCGCGCCAGGAACTTCGGCAAGACGCAGGAATACAATCTGTTCGACTGCATCGAATGCGGCTGCTGCAGCTATGTCTGCCCCTCGCACATTCCGCTTGTCCAGTATTTCCGATTCGCCAAGAGCGAGATCTGGGCACGCGAACGCGAGAAAAACCAGGCCGATGCCGCCAAGTCACGCTTCGAATTCCGCAACGAGCGCGACGAACGCGAAAAGGCGGAAAAGGCCGAACGTCTGGCGCGTGCCGCTGCAGCGAAAGCCACGGAAAAGCCGGCGACGGAAAAACCGGCCGCCGCCGAGCCGGCGGAAGCGCCGACGGCAGACGCGCCGGTCGACGCCGATGCCGCCAAGAAGGCGGCGATTGCCGCTGCCATGGAACGTGCACGCCAGCAACGCGAAGCAGTCCAGGTCAAAAACACCAACGACCTCAGCCCCGCACAACGCGAGGAAATCGCCCGGATCGACGCGCGGCGGGCACGCGCGCCGGCGCAGCAGGACGCGGCGCAAACCGACGCCGCGTCGGCCCCGGCGCAGGAGCAATGATTCATGAGCTTCCCGACCCCGCGCTCGTACGCTTCGAAACGAAAAGGCTGAACCGATGACGTTCACGACCCCGCCCTACCTCACTCAGGACGTCAGCGTCCGGCGCATCATGCTGAACGTGCTCGCTGCACTGCTGCCGGCGATTGCCGTCTACGTCGTCCTGATCGGACCGGCCGTGCTGATGCAACTCGGCATCGCGACGCTGGTTGCCCTGCTCGGCGAAGCGGCGATGCTCAAGCTGCGCGACAAGCCGCTGGCGCTCTTTCTCGGCGACGGCAGCGCCATCGTCACCGCCTGGCTGGTGGCGCTGGCTTTCCCGCCGTTGGCGCCCTGGTGGCTCATCGCGGTCGGCACGCTGTTCGCCATCGTCATCGCCAAGCATCTCTACGGCGGCCTGGGCCAGAACCCGTTCAACCCGGCAATGATCGCTTTCGCTGTCTGCATCGTCGCCTATCCGTCGCTAATGTCGCAGTGGCCACCGGTCGACGCGGGCAGCGGCATCGGCGAGCAACTCGCACTCATCTTCGGCCAGGCGCCGCGCCTCGACGCGATGAGCGGCGCGACGCCGCTCGACGCCCTCAAGACGGCGCTCAAGGGCGCCGACAACGGGCTGACCGTCGCTGCCGTGCTCAACAATCCCGCCGTCTTTGGCCATGTCGGCGGCAAAGGCTGGGAATGGGTATCGCTCGCCTACCTCGTCGGCGGTCTCTGGATGTGGCAACGCAAGATCATCGGCGGCCAGGTCTCGGCAGCCTTCCTCGCCGGCATGGCGCTGATCGCAACGGCACTCTGGCTGCTGCACCCGGACCAGTTCGCCAACCCGCTCTTCCATCTCTTTTCGGGCGGCACCATGCTCGGCGCCTTCTTCATCGTCACCGATCCCGTCTCGGGCTGCACGACGCCGCGCGGCAAACTGATTTTCGGTTTTTCGGCCGGCCTGCTCGCCTACATCATTCGCGTCTTCGGCGGCTATCCGGATGGCGTCGCCTTCGCGGTGCTGCTGCTCAACATCTGCGCGCCGCTGATCGACCACTCCACCCAGCCCGCCATTTTTGGCATGAAGAAATGACGACCCCGCACAAGCCGATCACCGCCCCGAAAATGGCCATCCGCACGGCCGTCATCCTGCTCGTCTTCGTCACGCTCTTCACTGGCCTGCTCTCGGCCGCCTATCTGTGGACGCGTCCGGCGCTGGCCGCCGCCGCCAGGGAAGAACAGATGCGCCTGATCGACGAAGTGCTGCCGCGCTCACGCTATGACAACGCCCTGCTTGAGGACAGCGTCGTCCTCGACAACGGCCTGACCGCCTACCGCGCCCGAAAGGACGGCAAGGCCGTCGCGCTGGTGATCGAAGCCGTCGCCCCGGACGGCTATGCAGGAAGAATCCGACTGCTGCTCGCCGTCGCCCCCGACGGCACGCTCTTCGGCGTTCGCGTCACCGAGCACAAGGAAACACCGGGCCTCGGCGACTATATCGAACCGAAGAAGGACAAGAACAAGACGCATCCCTGGATCACCCAGTTCGACGGTACCAATCCGGCCGAGATCGACGCGCAGGAATGGCGCGTCAAGAAGGACGGCGGACGCTTCGATTCGATGGTCGGCGCCACCGTAACACCGCGCGCGGTGATCAAGGCCGTGCGCAAGGCAGTGCTTGAGGTCGTCGCACACCGCGACGCCCTGTTCGCCGCAGCAAGGAAGGAAGGACAGCCATGATCACCCGCGAAGAATTCCGCAAGATCGCGTTCAACGGCATCTGGAAGCAAAACACCAGTCTCGTCCAGATCCTCGGCTTGTGCCCCTTGCTGGCCGTCACCACCAACCTCGTCAACGGCGCCATGCTCTCGCTCGCGACAATTCTCGTCATGGCGCTATCGGGCTTCGCCATTGCCAGCCTGCGCAACCTCATCCCCCATGAAATCCGCATCCCGGTCTTCATCCTGATCGTTGCGGCGCTGGTCACGGTCGTCGATCTGCTCTTCAACGCCAAGCTGCACGAGCTTTACCTGATTCTCGGCATCTTCATCCCGCTGATCGTCACCAACTGCATCGTGCTCGCCCGCGTCGAAGCCTACGCCGCCAAGAACCCGCCGCTCCAGTCGATCGCCGACGGCGTCTTCATGGGCGTCGGCATGCTATGGACGCTGTCACTGCTTGGCGGCCTGCGCGAACTCATCGGCAACGGCACGCTCTTCTCGGGCATCGACCTGGTCGTGCCGGGGCTCTCGCCGCTGCACCTGCTGCCTGCCGACTATCCCGGCTTCCTGCTCGCCATGCTGCCGCCCGGCGCCTTCATCCTGCTCGGCTGCCTCGTCGCCTCGAAGAACTGGCTCGAAGCGCGTCAGGCGAACCGGCAGCGCCGAACCCCGCCCGCCGCAGTCTCCGCCGGCGGCTGTCACTGAGCGAAATGAACGCTGCCCGCCGAACCGAAATATTCCGACGCCTGCGCGCCGCCAATCCAGCGCCGACGACCGAACTCGAATACGCGACACCGTTCCAGCTGCTGATCGCCGTCATCCTTTCGGCGCAGGCCACCGACAAGAGCGTCAACCTCGCGACGCGCAGACTCTTCGCCGACGCCCCCGGCCCGGCCGACATCCTGGCGCTCGGCGAAGCCGGGCTCTCGGCCTACATCAACCGCATCGGCCTCTTCAACACCAAGGCGAAGAATGTCATCGCCACCTGTCGCCAGTTGATTGAACAACACGGCGGCGAGGTGCCGCGCAACCGCGAGGCGCTCGAAGCGCTGCCCGGCGTCGGCCGCAAGACCGCCAACGTCGTGCTCAACACCGCCTTCGGCGAAGCGACGATCGCCGTCGACACGCATATCTTCCGCGTCGCCAACCGCACCAGGCTCGCCCCGGGAAAGACGCCGCTGGCGGTCGAACTCAAGCTGCTCAAGGCCGTCCCCGAAGAATTCAAGCGCGACGCCCACCATTGGCTGATCCTGCACGGCCGCTACGTCTGCAAAGCACGCAAACCGGAATGCTGGCGCTGCGACCTGACCGACCTGTGCGAATTCAAGGACAAGAACGTCGGCGAATCGTCCGATGCCCCTTCCTCACCGCTCCCGCCCCTGCCATGACCCAACTCCCGACCCCCGAAACCAGCCCGCTCGACCGCCAGTTCGCTTTCATCCTCGAAATCGACCGTCTGAAATCGGTTCTGCGCCAGAATTCACTGGTTGACGGCAGCCGGCGCGAGAACAGTGCCGAGCACAGCTGGCACGTCGCACTGATGGCAACGCTCCTTACCGAACATGCCGGCAGCGCCATCGACATCAGCCGTGTCGTCGAGATGCTGCTGATCCACGACCTCGTCGAGATCGATGCCGGCGACACTTTCGCCTACGACCTGCGCGGCGCCGAAACGCAGGCGCAACGCGAGGAGGAAGCGGCCCAGCGTATTTTCGGCCTGCTCCCCGACGAACAGGCCGCGCATCTGCGTGCACGCTGGGACGAATTCGCCGCCAGCGAAACGCCGGAAGCGCGCTATGCGCTGGCAATCGACCGGCTGATGCCGATGGTCCATAACGTCATGACCCAAGGCAGCGCCTGGCGCGCCAACCATGTGGTCGCCGCCCAGGTGCGTCGCCGCGCCGAATCGATCACGCGCGGCGCCCCCGCCCTCGGGGCGCTCGCCAACCGCCTGATCGACGCCGCCGTCCAGGCCGGCCATCTGCCGGAATCGCTCGCCTGAGAAGGCGCTGAAAGCACCCGCTCAGACATCCGGGCAACCGCCGGCGCCCAGAAATATTGGCGCCCCGCCCCGCGGCTTGCGCAGGGGCAACGAACGCCCCGGCGTATCGCCGGGCTTTCTTCCGGTCATCCGCACCGCACCGGTGCACCGGCCCCGAACTGGTGCGCAATCGCCGGTCCGACCGCGCGGTTTTCATCCATTCGGCAATCTCGGTCATATTTCGTGCATCCCGATGCCATAGGACACTTGCGTCTATAAAATTAGACTGGTATCTTTTTTTGTACACGCCGCGCTTTCCTCTGGCACGTAATCTGCATCAACCGACCGGCACTTTTTCATTACCTCTTTGGGAGACACACGACATGGAAACGAATTCCAATCCTCCGCCCGCCGACGGCAAGGTCAGCAGTTACGGCTGGAAAGCGCTGGCCGGCTCGACGGTCGGGTACGCGATGGACGGTTTTGACCTGCTGATCCTCGGCTTCATGCTCTCGGCGATTTCGGCCGACCTGCACCTAACCGCGGCCCAGGCCGGCTCGCTGGTGACCTGGACGCTGATCGGCGCCGTCGCCGGCGGCATCATCTTCGGTGCGCTCAGCGACGTTTACGGCCGCATCCGCGTGTTGACCTGGACGATCGTCATGTTCGCCGTGTTCACCGGTCTCTGCGCCTTCGCCAACGGCTACTGGGACCTGCTCATCTACCGCACCATCGCCGGTATCGGCCTTGGCGGCGAATTCGGCATCGGCATGGCGCTCGCCGCCGAAGCCTGGCCCGCCCACGCCCGTGCCCGCGCCACCTCCTACGTCGGCCTCGGCTGGCAGGTCGGCGTGCTTGGCGCCGCGCTGATCACTCCGGCGCTGCTGCCGTCGATCGGCTGGCGCGGCATGTTCCTCGTCGGCGTCATCCCGGCCCTGATCGCCTGGGTCATCCGGAGCCGTCTGCATGAGCCGGAACTCTTCGTCAAGAGCACCGCAAAGCGCCGCACCTTCGTCGAATCCTTCAAGCTGCTGATCAAGGACAAGGCCACCACCAAGATCAGCGCCGGCATCGTCGTGCTCTGCTCGGTGCAGAACTTTGGCTATTACGGCATCATGATCTGGATGCCGAACTTCCTGTCCAAGCAACTCGGCTTCAACCTCACCCGCTCGTCGATGTGGACCGCCGTCACCATCCTCGGCATGATGTTCGGCATCTGGGCCTTCGGCCAGCTTGCCGACCGCATCGGCCGCAAGCCGAGCTTCCTGCTCTTCCAGGCCGGTGCCGTTGTCATGGTGCTCTTCTACTCGAGCCTGAACGATCCGAACACCATGCTCTGGGCCGGCGCCCTGCTCGGCATGTTCGTCAATGGCATGCTCGGCGGCTACGGCGCGCTGATGGCAGAAGCCTATCCGACCGAAGCCCGCGCCACGGCGCAGAACACGCTGTTCAACATCGGCCGCGGCGTCGGCGGTTTCGGCCCGGTCGTCGTCGGCATGCTGGTCCAGTCGTACTCGTTCCCGATCGCCATCGGCACACTGGCGGCGATCTACATCATCGACATGATCGCCACGATCTTCCTCGTTCCCGAACTCAAGGGCAGCGAACTCAAGTAAGCCAACTTTCAACGCGCCGAACCCGACGGCGGCAGGCCTCGCGCTTGCCCCGCGGGGCCGGTGTTTCCCGAAATCAACGACATGAGCGTCCGACTGACTCATTTGCCAGCGCATTTGCTGACTCACCTGCCAACACCGGCCGCCGGCGGACGGCGACATCACTGACCGCAGCGCGGAGAAATCCCCGGGGAATATTCATGGATACCAAGACACTACGCCCGATCGCGGAAAAGCTGTTCGACGACATCCGCACCCTCAGTTTCGACGGCGTCGGCGTCTCACGCGACAGCTACGGCACCAAGGAATCGGCGACCGCAGACTTCCTGCGCGCCTTCGCCACCGATGCCGGATTCAAGGTCAGCGCCGACCGCGCCGGCAATCTCGTCATCGGTTTTGCCGATACCCCCGCGGACGCGCCGACGATCTGGTGCGGCTCGCACATCGACTCGGTGCCGCAGGGCGGCAACTTCGATGGCCTCGCTGGCGTCATCGCCGGCGTGCTCTGCCTGCTCGAACAACAACGCAGCGGCGTCCGTTCGCCGATCCCGCTGCGGGTCCTCGGCTTCCGCGGCGAAGAAAGCGCCTGGTTCGGCAAGGCCTATGTCGGCTCCGGCGCGCTGCTCGGCCAACTCGAAGCCGAAGACCTGGCGCTGCAACACCGCGACAGCGGCGAAACGCTCGGCCAATGCATGGAACGCATCGGCGCCGATATGGAGGCCATCGCCGCCCAGCGCCTGCTCTTCGACCCGAAGAAAGTGCGCGCATTTCTCGAATTGCATATCGAGCAGGGCCCGGTGATGGAAGCGCGCAAGTTGCCGGTCGCGGTCGTCTCGGGCATCCGCGGCAACATCCGTCATAATCACGTGCAATGTTTCGGCGCCTCCGGCCACTCCGGCGCGATCCCGCGCTGGCTGCGGCGCGACGCGATGTTCGCCGTCGCCGACCTGATCATGCGCGTCGACGAACACTGGAGCGAACTGCTCGAACGCGGCACCGACCTCGTCGTCACCACCGGCATGCTTTCGACCAATGCCGCCGAACACGCCGCCTCTCGCATTCCCGGCCATGTCAAGTTCAGCTTCGAAGTGCGCAGCAAGAGCATCGACACGCTCGAAGCCTTCTACCAGCTGATGCGCGCCGAATGCACGGCGATCAGCCGCGAGCGCCAGGTGCGCTTCGAATTCGACCGCCGTATCCTGTCGAGCCCGGCGACGATGGACGCCGGCCTGTGCACGCTGCTATCGAAAGCCTGCACCGACCTCGGAACACCTTTTGAAGTCCTTCCCAGCGGCGCCGGACACGACGCCTCGATGTTCGCCAACGCGGGCATCCCGAGCGGGATGGTCTTCGTGCGCAACCAGAATGGTTCGCACAACCCCGAAGAAGCGATGGACATCGGCGACTTCATGGATGGCGTGCAGGTATTGCACCAGGCCATCCAGGAAATCCGCTGAGCGCACGCCGATGACACCGACCGCCGCCCAACACCCTGCGCCCTCGTCGATCGACTACGAGGAACTCGGTCGTCGCCTGCGTGCATACCGCATCGGCACCTCGATGCTCGCCGAGGAAGTCGCGGCGCAACTCGGCATCTCGCGCGCGGCGCTCTACCGCATGGAACAGGGCAAGATCGTCAAGATCGAGACGCTGGAGCGGCTCGCCGAAGTGCTCGGCACTTCCATGCCCTCGCTGCTCGGCGTCGAAGTCGAGTACTACCCGACTGCGCTCGGCTTCCTCGAACGTGTGCGCCAGATCGAGGAAAATGCCGAACGCATCGTCGCGCATTTCGAGCCGATTTCCCTGCTGCTCGCATCCGACGGCTATCTCGACTACCTCCGCACCATGCTGATGGAATCGAGTCCGGCAACGGAGTCCGGGCGCGATCCGCATCGTGAAGAGGTCGATGGCATCATCAATCTTCTGCGCGAACGCAAGGCGACCTTCTCGTCGCGCCACCCGAACATCGTCAGCCTGATCGGCCTGCGCGAACTCGAGCGTTTCCTCGAAACCGGCCTCGTCGGCACGCTCTCGCTCGACGAAAGCGTACGGCAGCAGCGCATTCTCGCCGCCCGCACGGAAATCGAGCGCATCGCAACGCTGATGGAAAACGCCCCGATGAACACGCAGATCGCGCTCGTCGAGGAAGCCATGCCGGCGACCTCGTTCCAGCTCCTGACCACGCCGCAGCGCACAACACTCGCCGTCAGCCCCTTCCGCCTCGGCGAGATGCCCAGCATCCGCAACGGTATCGCGACGATCACCGCCGCCCCGGAAGCCGTCCGGCTTTACGAAGCGATGGCCAGGCGCCTCTGGCAGGAATCGCTGAAAGGCAAGACGGGCGCGGCGCAACTGCGTAAACTGTTGAAACGAACCCGAGACCCGATTTCATCCACCCCCGGAGGTATGCCGTGACATCCGCCCTTCCGCCCAGAGACGCCGAAGATGCCCGCATCGCGCGGGAAGTATCGCTTGCCCTGCTGTCCACCGGCTGCATCGAAGTTCATACCGATGAACCCTTTCGGCTGCCGTCGGGCTGGGCCAGCCCGGTTTATATCGAATGCCGCCGCCTGATTTCGTTTCCGGAGATCCGGCGCACACTGGTGGGCTACGCCCTCAACCTGCTGCGCAAACGTCATGGCCTCGACGGCGTCTCCGCGGTCGCCGGCGCCGAAGCCAGCGGCATCGCGCTGGCCGCCTGGATCGCCGACGCGCTCGAACTGCCGATGCAATACGTGCGCAAGCAGCGCAAGGGACTCGGCCCGGGACGCCAGGTCGTCGGCGTCGTCCGGCCGGGTGAATCGGTCGTCCTCGTCGATGACCTGATGTCGGGCGGACGCTCGATCGTCAACTGCTGCCTGGCGATCGCCGAAGCCGAATTGCTGGTCAAGGACGTTTTCGTTATATTCGATTACGGCACCTTCCCTACCAAGAACGTGCTCGACACGATGGGCGTCACCGTCCATTCATTGGCGACGTGGCAGGACATTCTCGTCGCCGCGCGCGAAAGCGCGAGCTTCCAGACGCGCGAACTGGCCGAACTGGAAACCTTCCTGGCCGATCCGATCCAGTGGTCGCACGTCCACGGAGGCAAGTCATCCGCCAAAACCGAAACGAAAGGACTCCTATGAACTTCCAAGACACTGCAGCCCAATTCGAACGCTCCGGCGGCGGTACGGACGATTTCAAGCGCCTCTACAAGGACGCCTTCGAACTCATGAAGAGCGACAGCGCCAACGCCGCGCTCTATTTCGTCATCGGCGTCGCTGCTCATGCCTACGTCATTCGCTACGAAGACCAGGCGGTGACGACCGAATTCGCCGAGGGCGCCAAGGCGACGATGGTCGGCTTCTGCCAGAAGGTCTGTGCGGCACTCGCCGCCGATCCGACGACGCGGCTGACGCTGCTCGGTGAAGTGGCGAGCGATTACCAGTTCCGCGTCCCGAGTTTCTAAGCCACCCAGGCGTCATTCCTGCAAGACGCGCCGGCGCAGCACCGGCCGCGCGCGGCGAGACCCTGCAACGCCTCATCCGGAGAAGTTCCATGGAATTCAATTCGACTATCCTGTCCAACGTCGAGATGTCGCCGAACTACTGGCGCATTCGCCTGACCGCGCCAGCCCCTTTCGCCGCTGCCACGCCGGGACAGTTCGTCATGGTCCGCGTCGGCGGCAGCATCGACCCGCTGCTGCGCCGTCCCCTGGCCGTCTATGACGTTGGCAGCACGACCGCCACCGACGGCACGACGACGGTCCATTTCGAGATGCTCTACAAGGTCGTCGGCAAGGGTACGACGCTGCTCTCGCGCCTGCACGGCGGCGACAGCGTCAACATCCTCGGCCCGCTCGGCCAGGGCTTCGTTCTTGGCGACGACGACGAGGAAAAGCTGCTCGTCGGCGGCGGCATCGGCCTCGCGCCGCTGTATCTGGCGGCACGCGAACTCGTCAAGCGCAAGTCGCCGGTACGCCTGTTCGCCGGCGGCCGCAGCCGCAACGATCTGCTCTGCCTCGAGGAATTCGAACGGCTCGGCGTCGACTGCCACACGGCGACCGAAGACGGCTCGCACGGCGCCACCGGCTTCGTCACCGTCGCGCTGAACCGGCACCTTGACGCGCTCGCCGGCAAGAAGGCGACGCTCTATGCCTGCGGACCCGACCCGATGCTGCGTGCCGTTGCCAAGATCGCCGCCGACCGTGCGCTGCCCTGCCAGGTCTCGCTCGAAGCGGCGATGGCCTGCGGCGTCGGCGCCTGCCTCGGCTGCGTCACGCCGGGCAAGAACCACTCGGCGCAAACCCCGGACTACCGCTGCGTCTGCGCCGAGGGACCGGTATTCGAATCCAGCGAACTGAAGTGGGGAGCCTGAGCATGAGCGAGAAGACCGTCAACATGAATGTCCGCGTCGCCGGCCTCGACCTGCGCAACCCGGTCATGACCGCCTCCGGCACTTTCGGCTACGGCGAAGAGTTCTCCGAATACGTCGACCTCACCCGGCTCGGCGCCTACATCACCAAGGGCCTTTGCCTGCATCCGCGCACCGGCAACCCGACGCCGCGCATCGTCGAGACGCCCGGCGGCATGCTCAACGCCATCGGCCTTCAGAACGTCGGCATTGACGCGTTCATCGAAAAGAAGCTGCCTTTCATCCGCTCTGTCGACACGCCCTGCATCGTCAACTTCTTCGGCGAGACGCCCGAGGAATACGCCGAAATGGCCGCACGCCTCGACGCCCTGCCGGAAGTCGCCGCGCTGGAAATGAACATCTCCTGCCCCAACGTGCGCCAGGGCGGCATTATCTTCGGGACCGATCCCGACTGCGCCGGCAGCATCGTCAAGGCCTGCCGCGCGGCAACGAAGAAGCCGCTCTTCGTCAAGCTCTCGCCCAATGTCACCGACATCGTCGCGATGGCCAAAGCCTGCGAGGACGCCGGCGCCGACGCGTTGTCACTGATCAACACGCTGATCGGCATGGCCATCGATCTCAACAAGCGCAAGCCGATCCTCGCCAACGTCACCGGCGGCCTCTCCGGCCCGGCGGTCAAGCCGGTCGCGCTGCGCATGGTTTGGCTCGTCGCCAAGTCGGTCAAGGTGCCGGTGATCGGCATCGGCGGCATCATGAACGCCACCGACGCGCTCGAATTCCTGCTTGCCGGCGCGTCGGCCATTCAGGTCGGCACCGCCAGCTTCATCAATCCGGGCGCGGCGCAGAAAATCGTCGAGGACATGGAAGACTGGATGCTGGCGCAGGGCGAGACCGACATCCGCAACCTGATCGGCGCGCTGAAGGTCTGACGCGCATGTTCAACCCGACGCGCGAGCAGGTCCGCCAGTTCTTCTGCGAAGCGTGGCGCAAGCACGTCGAGCGGTTGCCGCTCGACGGCGCCGAAGTCACGGCGGCCGACCTGATCGCCGAGCATCCGGAATATCACGCCTTGCTCTTGCGACCGGAAGAGGCGCAGGAAAAGGAATTTACGCCCGACGGCGGGCAGACCAATCCTTTCCTGCATCTCTCGCTACATCTTGCCATCGCCGAGCAGATCGGCATCGACCAGCCGCCCGGCATCCTCGCCGCCTACCAGGCGCTGCGCCAGCGCCTCGACGTTCACGACGCCGAGCACGCGATCATGGAGTGTCTGGGCGAAGCGCTTTGGCGCGCGCAGCGCAGCGGCGGCGCGCTGGATGGCATGCAGTACCTCGAGTGCGTGAGACGCGCGGCGGGGTAGTCCTTCTGTAACGCCAGAACGGGAAACTCATTTAGCCGCATTGCGAGCCAATGCGCGTCCAGCATTTGAGCGTCGGAACAATTCCCCAACACTATCCGATCGTCCGACCAGGCACGGCGCGCAAAAAACAAGATCACAAAGCGCCAAATAGTTCGCATTCCACAACGCGTCTCCCACATAGAATTTCCGTACAGCATCCAGCCAAAGCCAAAGGTGATCGCCAGTCGGATCACGACCTGTCGAACCCTTCAGGACGACAACGATGGAAGCCGTAACAGGGAAAAAAAATGGGGATAGCCGCTGAACGCAAAAACCATGTTCCACCCCGATCGCGCGAAGCATTCCGTCCACATGAACAGAAGCGCCTTCAGCTTAAACGCACTGTTGATTATTACATCGACAATTTTGATTCCAACTTCGGTCACACGAAAGTCACTTTAAATGCCAACGGCAAGGTCACGGCACAAAATGCCTGTAACACGACAACGCCCAATTTTGGCAAGGAGTCGACTGCGGCAACCGCGACGTTAAGTTCATCGAATCCACTACCGTCGCCACGAACGTGAGCAACTGTACTTTCGTCTATAGCCCGACCACCGGCATGACATCGCAGAATGGCCTGCTCTGGATGCGACTGGAACTCGGTCTCGGCGGTGAAAGCGTGGCGCTGGCCTACGGCGTGCATGTGGATAACGTGCCATGAGCACCGCGATCCGCACAAACCAACGCGGCTTCGGCGCCATCATGGCAATCGTTGTGCTGGTCATCCTGGCACTGTTCGGCGCGGCCATGGTCACCGTCGGTACGGTGCAGCAAGTGACGTCGGCGCAAGATCTGCTCGTTGCCAACGCGTGGCAGACGGCGCGTACGGGCAACGAATGGGGGCTCTACAAAGCGCGCAACAAACTCAAATGGACATCGACCACCGGAGAAAACTGCGATACCGGAACACGATCGGCGGAGCTTGATCTCACCGCCCAAACCGGTTTCCGGGTCACGGTGACCTGCACACCTTCGCAACTTTACAACGAAGGAGAAACCGTTCCCGGCACCGACAAAACCGTTCGCATCTACACCATTCTCGCCGTTGCATGCAATGCCGCCACTTGCCCGGACAAAAATGCTACCGCGGCCAATCCCGGCTACGTCGAACGCTCCCGCCGAGTGCAGGTTACCGACAACTGAAGCGCGGGCGCACGACCGCCCCCTCACCCGCCCAACCGCGCGTACGCCGCCTTCTTCGCCGCGTACATGCGCCGGTCGGCTGACTCGATCAGGCTGTCGAGCGAACCGCCGTCATCGGGATACACGGCGACACCGACACTGCCGCGCAGGGAAAACTGGCGTTCCTCGAAAAAGAAGGGCGTTGCCGTCTCCCGGTCGAAACGCTCCAGAAACACCCGCGGTCCGACCGGCAGTTCGATCGGTGTCAGGATCATCGCGAACTCGTCGCCACCAATCCGGGCAACAGTGTCCGACTGGCGCGACACCCGCTTGATCCGCGCCGCGAATTCGCGAATCACCGCATCGCCAGAGCGATGTCCGAAGGTGTCATTGACCTGTTTCAGACCATCCATGTCGATCACCGCAACCGCTGCCTTGCCCTGCTCGCGCTGGCAGCGCGTCAAGACGTTGCGCAGTCGATCCATGAACAGCGAGCGGTTGGCGAGATCGGTCAACCCATCGTGCGTCGCCTTGTAAAACAGGTCCTTGCCGCCGAACTCGACGGCAAAATGAATCGACGCACCGATCACCTCCGAGAGCAGTTCAAGCAGCGTCCGGTCACGACGCCCGAAACCGTTCACCCGCGTCGACATTGCCTTGAGAATCCCGACCGTGCGCTCGTGATATTTGAGCGGCACGACGACCATCGAGCGCAAGCCGATGGTACGGCAGGCCTGACGATTCACTCGCGGATCACTTTCGCTGTCGGCGCAATAGAGCGTTTCGCCGAGCTCGACACACTGGCCGGAGATACTGTCGGACTGCTTGAGGCGAAGCCCCAGGTACTTCTTGGCAATGCCCGAAGTCGCGCGATAGACCATGTCGCCGTCTTCAGCGAGTTCGATCGCAGCCCCCTCGGCTTTGGTAAAGGAAATGACCCGGTCGACGACGTGCGTCATCACCTCCCCCAGATCCAGCCCGATCCTGGCCAGTTCGCTCTGGAAGTGAATGATATCGAGAAGTTGCGCTCTGGTCGGCATCCTTACCTCGGTCTCGGAACGAACCGCATTTTCTGCTTTACTCTAGCGCAAGACATCACGCCGCGCACCTGCGGTTCACAAGGGTAGCGGCATGAAATCGTAACCGTCACCTCGCCGCGCCAGGGTGCCGACCGCCGCCCCCGGCAGATGATAACCGGCCAGCAACAGACGCTGCGTCAGCACCTGTTCGGCCAAACGCCGACGCGTCGCCCGCGCCGCCTCCGGATCGAGATCGAACGCCACCGACCACTCGGGATGGCGCACGAACAGCGCGGCGACATTGGTATTATCGCCCCAGAGCATCAGCTTTCGATACCCTCCCGCAACAATGAAAGCGGTATGCCCCGGGGTATGCCCGTAGGCAGCGACCGACGCGATGCCCGGCAATACGTCGGCCCCCGGCTCGAAACGCACGACGTTCGCGGCCATCGGGCCGAACACGCGCCGCGGCGCGGCATACGCGCCCTTCATTGCCGCCGGCGCCGACGCCATGCGGGCGTCATCCATCCACCAAGCCCATTCCGGCGCCGGCACGAACACCTTCGCGTTCGGATAGACAAGCTGCCCGGCCTTGTTGCGCAGGCCATTGATGTGATCGCCATGAAAATGCGAAATGACGACCGCCGTCACCGACGCCGGATCGATGCCGGCGCGCGTCATGTTCTCGAGCACCTTGCCGGCGGTCGCCGCGCCGAACTCGCCGTTGCCGGTATCGAAGAGCACGCGCTGCCCGCCGATATCGACGATTTGAACGGTGTAGGGAATCGCCAGCCGACCGGTCGGCAAACCGGCCTCGGCAAGCGCCGCCTGCACCTCGCTCAGCGCGGCGTTGCGCACGAAGGCGGCATCGATGGCACGGCTGCCATAACCGTCCGAGATCGCGGTCAGCGTCACGCCGCCGCCGAGATCGACCCGCGTCACGCCAGGCATGAGCGACTGCGCCCGCGGCGCCGTTCCGGCACACGCACTCAGGCCGCCGAGCATGACGCCACCGGTCAGCACAACACCCGTCCTCAAAAAACCGCGACGTGACAATTGCATTTTCCGCTCCCTATGACAAAGTTATAGACAACTAGGGCCGCTCCGATGGCGGCGCCACCTTGAACACTTCGGCCAAGGTCGTGATCCCGGCGGCGACCTTCATCGCGCCGGCGATACGCAAGGGCTTCATGCCTTCGCGATATGCCTGATCGCGAATCCGCTGGAGATCGCCCCCCTCGCCGATCACTTGCTTGATCTCCGACGACATCGCCAGGATCTCGTTCAGGCCGATGCGGCCGCGATAACCGGTCATGCGGCAATCGAGGCAGCCGACCGGATGATAGAGTTGCGCTGGCCGGTTGGCCTTCCACGGCGCGACAAGACGATCCCAGAGCAGTTCGTCTTCGGCCGTCGGCGCCGCAGCCCGCTTGCAACTCGGACAAAGCACGCGCACCAGGCGCTGTGCCATGACGCCAAGCACCGTCGCGCCGAGCAAGTACGAAGGCAAGCCAAGATCGAGCAGGCGCGTCACCGCCGACGGCGCATCGTTGGTGTGCAGTGTCGACAGCACGAGGTGCCCGGTCAATGCCGCCTGGATAGCGACTTCGGCCGTCTCCAGATCGCGCACCTCGCCGACCATGATGATGTCGGGATCCTGCCGCATCAGCGCGCGCACACCCTCGGCAAAATTGAGATCGATCGCCGGCTGCACCTGCATCTGGTTGAACGCCGGCTCGACCATCTCGATCGGATCCTCGATCGTGCACACGTTCACCGCCGTCGTCGCCAGCTGCTTGAGCGTCGAATACAAGGTCGTCGTCTTGCCCGAGCCGGTCGGTCCGGTCACGAAGATAATGCCGTTCGGATTTTCCGTCATCGTCCGCCAGCGGCCGAGTTCTTCGTCGCCGAAACCAAGCTCGGCGAAACTGCGCACCAACACCTCGGGATCGAAAATGCGCATCACCAGCTTTTCGCCGAAAGCCGTCGGCAGCGTCGACAGGCGTAGCTCGGCCTCCTGCCCGTCGGCCGTACGCGTCTTGATGCGTCCGTCCTGCGGTCGACGCTTCTCGACGAGGTCCATGCGACCGAGGATCTTGATGCGGCTGACCATCGCCGCCATGACGCTCATCGGAATCTGGTAAACCTGATGCAGCACGCCGTCGATGCGGAAGCGGACGATACCCATCTCGCGCCGCGGCTCGATGTGGATGTCGCTGGCCCGCTGCTCGAAGGCATACTGCCAGAGCCAGTCGACGATATTGACGATGTGCTGGTCATTGGCGTCGAACTGCCGGTTGGTGCGGCCCAGTTCGACAAGCTGCTCGAACGAGGACAGGCCGCCGCTCTGCCCGCCCGTTTGCGCCGCCTTCTTGACCGAACGCGCGAGGTTGTAGAACTCGACGAGATAGCGCGCCACGTCCGCCGGACTCGCCAATACGCGCCGGATGCGCTTCTTGACGATGGCGCCGATCTCCTTCTCCCAATCGCGCATGAAGGGTTCGATCGTCGCCACGACGACCTCGCTGGCGCTCACCTCTATCGGCAAGATGCCAAAGCGCGTGGCATACGCGCTCGACATCACGTCGGTCACGGCGGTGAAGTCGATCTTGAGCGGATCGATGTGGACAAACTCGAGACCGACCCGCCCGGCGAGCCACTCGCCGAGTTCGTCGATCGTCAGCGGCCGATGCGGCGGACGACGCGATTTCCACTTCTGCTCGGCAACGACCATCAGCGGATGCACCGACTGGCGCTTGAGGCGGCTTTCGGCAATCAGCGCATCGGCATCGCGCTGCTCGACCAGGCCATCCGCCGCCAGCATGCCGAGCAACTCGGCGACAGTGATCCGGTGATCCGGTGCTGACGCATCGACTTTCTTGATCATGACGAACTATCCAGCGCGATGATATGCCGGAACTATACCCGACAAGGCGCAAACGGCTCAATGCCGGCAGGCGTCGGGCTTCGCCCGGCAACAGCGTGTCACGCACTGTTGCATTATTCCGCTTGTATTTACATGCCATTTCCGGTCACACTTGGGCCCTTGCACACCCCGCACTCACCGCTGTCATTTCCCAGGAGCCCCCGATGAAAAACGCACTGCCCGTTCTTGCCACAATCGCTGCCCTGTTCGCCGTTCCGGCCATGGCACAGCAAGGACCGGCCGGCGTTCCGGGAGCCCCGCTGATCGGCGCTTCGATCGCGCCGCCGCCGGTACCGACCAAGGACAGCAAGCCGCCACAGCCGCGCAAGCGCGCAGCTGCCGACTGCACCAAGGCCAGGGACGTCGAGCAATGCAAGGCTCGCCAGGAAGCCCGCCGCCAGGCGCGCGAAGCCTGCAAGCCGCTCAAGGGCGCCGAACGCCGGCAATGCCTGGACGAGAAGCTTCCTAAAGGCAAGTAAGACAAACCTTCCCGGTATGGATATTTCCGTCATCGGCGCCAGCGGCAGCTGCGGCCGCGAAATCGTCACTCAGCTCGTCAGCGCCCGCGTGCTCGGACGCGGCGAGTTGCTGCAACTGATCGGTGGCAATCCCGGTTCGCGCCGGCCGAGTTACCTGCACGGCCTGCGCGCCGACCTGCAGGATGCCTATGCCGAGAACATCGCCGAGATCGACGTCTCCGACGATGCCGACGAGATTGTCGGCGACATCGTCGTCATGGCCGCCGGCACGACTTTTCCGACCGACGCCGGCAGCATCGGCAAGTTGCAGAGCCGCGACGACCTTGGCCGCGCCAACGCCATTCTCTTTGAGCATTTCGCCCGCGCCGTCGCGCGCCATCGCGCCAGCAACCCGCCGGTCGTCATCATCGTCAGCAATCCGGTCGAACTCGGCGTTCATGTTTTTGCCCGCCACCTGCCCCGCGAGTATGTGCTCGGCATGGGCGCGTTCAGCGACTCGCAGCGTTTCCGCTGGGAAATCGCCAGCCAGCTCGGCATCGGCCGCCAGCGCGTCCATGCGGCGATGGGCGGCGAGCATGGACTCGGCATGGTGCCGCTATGGTCGACCGTGCGCATCCAGGGCCTGCGCGGCGCCGAACTCGATGCGGCCATCCGCCGCATGCGCGCCGGCACCGACACGGCCGATTTCTCGGCGCGGCTGATGGCCGAGCACGCCGCGCTGATCGCCGAAATGAGCGCCGACCCGATCCATGGCCCGGTCAGGGCGCTTGAACGCGTCTCCCGCTTGCCGCCCGACTTGCGCGTGGCATTGAAGCCGTTCCCGATCCATTATTCGCAAGCAAAGACGATCTCTGCCACCGCCAACGCCACCGTCGAACTCGTCAAGGCGCTCTGCGAAGGCCGCGCCGTCGGCATCTGCGCCCAGTACGAACATCGCGGCGAAATGGGCATCGACGGCCCGATCGGCAACCGACTGATCCTCGAAGGCGCCGTCACCCGCATCGTTCCCGGCGACGATCTGAGCGAAGAGGAAATCGCGCAGTTGCGGGCCTGCGCCGGGCGCTGCCGCGCCAAACTCAAGGAGTGGATCGGTGACTGAGGCGAGCGTCAGGAATAGTGCCTTTCCGCACCACGTCATCGTCATCGGTCTGCACGACCGGCCCGGCGCCGCGCACAGCGTCGCCGACGTCTTCTCGGCGCGCGGACTGCAGATGGAAGCCTTCCAGGGCACCTCGGACAGCCTCAGCGCGGACGGGCACGCCACCCTGCTGATTCTCTTCCGCGCCACGCCCGAACGCGCCACCCTGGTGACGCGCGTGCTGCGCCGCCTCTCCAGCGTACGCCATGCCGAACTGATCGACGCCGACGACCCGCGCCTGCGGCTGTCGGTCCTCGTCGCCGCCGGTCCGACGCCGCCCGCGTCGGTTCATCTCGTCTGCATCGACGCGCAGACCGCGCTGGCGATCGGCGCGCCCGACGACCTGCTTGCCTGGCTTCAATCGGATACTGCCCCTGCGCGTTTCGGCGCCGTGCGTCTCGACGTGATCGAGCGCCGACCGGGCGCCTGATCAGGTAAAAGCTGCGCGCCAGGCGTCGAGCTTGCGCGCGAACGCCAGCGTGTAAGCCGGACTCGTCGACGGCAGCACCCGGGTTTCATAACCGAGCGCGGCAAAATGCCGTTCAAATTTAGCCGCCGTCTTGCCGTTGAAACAGACGCGGCGCAAGCGCGGCGCGGCAACGGCGAGGCGCGAAAAATCGTTGGCTTCGGCCGCCTCGATGGCGGAATCGAGCGCACCCTCGCGCCGGCAGCCACGATAGACATCCCAGACGCCGACACCATGGCGCAACAGGCACACCACCCGGTCGGCATATTCGAGATCGGCCAGCGGCTCAGTGAGCACCGCCGCCATGATCCGCCAGAACTGGTTCTGCGGATGCGCGTAATAGCCCTGAGCCAAGAGCGAGGCCGGCGAGGGGAAACTGCCGAGCACCAGCGTCTTGACACCGGCGTCAAGTATCGGCGGGAAGCCTTCCAGGCGCGCGGGATCGGAAGACATCGTCATCGGCGCCGGCGAAAGCGCGCTGCTTTCGCCGGCGTGGCCATGCTTACTTGGCCGACAGCGCCATCATCAGATCGTTGATGCGGCGGACAAAGCCGGCCGGATCGTCGAGCGTGCCGCCTTCGGCCAGCATCGCCTGTTCGAGCAGCAGCGCCGCCCAGTCGTCGAAGCGCGTCTCTTCATACTTGAGGCGCATGACGGCCGGATGCTTCGGATTGATCTCGAGGATCGGCTTCATTTCCGGCGCCTTCTGCCCGGCTGCCTTGAGGATGCGCGCCAGGTTGCCGCCCATGTCGTGCTCGTCGGCAACGACGCAGGACGGCGAATCGGTCAGGCGATGCGTCACGCGCACGTCCTTGACCTGCTCGCCCAAGGCCGTCTTGATCTTCTCGATCAGATCCTTGTACTCGCCGGCAGCCTCTTCAGCTTCCTTCTTCTCGGCCTCGTCTTCGAGCTTGCCGAGATCGAGCCCGCCCTTGGCGACCGACTGCAGCGACTTGCCGTCGAACTCGGTCAGGTAGCCGGTCACCCACTCATCGACGCGGTCCGACAGCAGCAGCACTTCGATGCCCTTCTTGCGGAAAATTTCGAGATGCGGGCTGTTCTTGGCGGCGGTAAAGGTTTCGGCGGTGACGTAGTAGATCTTCTCCTGGCCTTCCTTCATGCGCGAGACATAATCGGCGAGCGACACCGTCTCATCCGGCGTGTCCGACTGGGTCGAGGCAAAGCGCAGCAGCTTGGCGATGCGATCCTTGTTGGCGAAGTCCTCGCCGACGCCTTCCTTGAGAACGCGGCCGAATTCCTTCCAGAAGTTCGCGTATTTTTCCTTCTCGGCGGCGTCTTCGCTCTCGGCCAGGCCTTCGAGCATCGACAACACCTTTTTGACGCAGCCACCACGGATCGTCTCGATATCCTTCGATTCCTGCAGGATTTCACGCGAGACGTTGAGCGGCAGGTCGTTCGAATCGACGACACCGCGCACGAAGCGCATGTACACCGGCATCAGCTTCTCGGCGTCGTCCATGATGAAGACACGACGCACGTACAGCTTGATGCCGTGACGCGCGTTGCGATCCCAGAGATCGAACGGTGCGCGCTGCGGGATGTAGAGCAGTTGCGTGTATTCCTGCTTGCCCTCGACCTTGGCGTGCACGTAAGCGAGCGGGTCCTCGAAGTCGTGTGCAACGTGCTTGTAGAACTCCTTGTACTCCTCGTCGCTGATCTCCGATTTCGGCCGTGCCCACAGCGCCGAGGCCTTGTTGACCGACTCGTCCTCGTCGGTCTCGACCTGCGCCTTCTTCTCTTCGTCCCATTGCTCCTTCTTCATGACGATCGGCAGCGTGATGTGGTCCGAGTACTTGCGGATCGTCTGGCGGAGCTTCCAGTTCGACAGGAACTCGTCCTCACCGTCACGCAGATGCAGGATGACGTCGGTGCCGCGACCGGCCTTCTCGACCATCTCGACCGAGAAATCGCCCTCGCCGGCCGACTCCCAGCACACCGCCTGGTTCGCTTCCAGGCCGGCGCGACGCGAGACGACCGTCACCTTGTCGGCGACGATGAAGGACGAGTAGAAACCGACGCCGAACTGGCCGATCAGATGCGCATCCTTGGCCTGGTCGCCGGTCAGCGCCGAGAAGAACTCGCGCGTTCCGGACTTGGCGATGGTGCCGAGATGCTCGATCGCCTCTTCGCGCGACAGGCCGATGCCGTTGTCGGAAATGGTGATCGTGCGCGCCTCCTTGTCGAAACTGACGCGGATCCTGAGTTCGGCATCGTCGCCGTACAGCGCCGAATTGTTCAGCGCCTCGAACCGCAGCTTGTCGCAGGCATCGGAGGCATTCGAGATCAGCTCGCGCAGGAAGATTTCCTTGTTGCTGTAGAGCGAATGAATCATCAGATTCAGCAGTTGCTTGACTTCGGCCTGAAAGCCCAGGGTTTCCTTGGGTGCACTCATGAGAGACTCCGTAAATACGTTGTTCTTCGGATGGAAAAGACGATGAGACGATGCCGGAACGTTTTCTCCAATCCGGCGACAAAGGGCTATCTGGGGACGCTCGTGCCGTTTTCAAGACCGAAAGAAACTCTGGTCAGGCCAATCTGCGTTATCCTTATGCAATAACACCCGTAACGAACCACCGCGAGAGGAATAGATGGAAAACAAGGCAGACATCGCATTGATCGGCCTGGCCGTGATGGGCCAGAACCTGATTCTGAACATGGACGACCACGGCTTCACCGTCGTCGCCTACAACCGCTCGACCGAAAAGGTCGACCAGTTCCTCGCCAACGAAGCCAAAGGCACCAAGATTCAGGGCGCCCACTCGATCGCCGAGATGGTCGCCAAGCTCAAGAAGCCGCGCCGCGTCATGATGCTGGTGAAAGCCGGTGCGCCGGTCGACGAGTTCATCGACCAGCTGATTCCGCACCTCGAAGCCGGCGACATCATCATCGACGGCGGCAACTCGCTCTTCGACGATACCAACCGCCGCCAGAAATACGTTGAAAGCAAGGGCCTGCTCTACATCGGCACCGGCGTTTCCGGCGGCGAAGAAGGCGCCCGGCACGGCCCGAGCATCATGCCCGGCGGCTCGCCGGCGGCCTGGCCCCACGTCAAGGACATCTTCCAGGCGGTCTCGGCCAAGGTCGAAGGCAACGTCCCCTGCTGCGACTGGGTCGGCGAAATGGGCGCCGGCCACTACGTCAAGATGGTGCATAACGGCATCGAATACGGCGACATGCAGCTGATTTGCGAAGCCTACAACATCATGAAGAACGGTCTCGGCATGAGCGCCGACGAGATGCACACGGTCTTCGCGGACTGGAACAAGGGCGCGCTCGACAGCTACCTCGTCGAAATCAGCCGCGACATCCTGGCCAAGAAGGACGACGACGGCAAACCGCTGGTCGACAAGATCCTCGACACCGCCGGCCAGAAGGGCACCGGCAAATGGACCGTCATCAACTCGCAGGATCTCGGCATTCCGATCACGCTGATGGCAGAAGCGGTCTATTCGCGCTGCGTCTCGGCGCTGAAAGAGGAACGCGTCATCGCCGCTCAGAGTCTGACCGGACCGAACCCGCTGCTCGCCGACATCGCCGCCGATCCGGCCAAGAAAGCCGCTTTCGTCGAGGACATCCGCCAGGCGCTCTACGCCTCCAAGATCATCAGCTACGCCCAGGGCTACATGCTGATGCGCGCGGCGGCCAAGGACTATGGCTGGAACCTCAACTACGGCGGCATCGCGCTGATGTGGCGCGGCGGTTGTATCATCCGTTCGCGTTTCCTCGGCAAGATCAAGGAAGCCTTCGACAAGAAGCCGGACCTCTCCAACCTGCTGCTCGACGACTACTTCCGCGGCGAAATCCACGCCTCGCAAGCCAGTTGGCGTAAAGTCATCGCCGCCGCCGCACTCAACGGCATCCCGGCACCGGCCTTCAGCACCGCACTGGCTTTCTACGACCAGTACCGCAACGCCGTGCTGCCAGCCAACCTGCTGCAGGCGCAACGCGACTACTTCGGCGCACATACCTACGAGCGCACCGACAAGCCGCGTGGTCAGTTCTTTCACACCAACTGGACCGGTAAGGGCGGCAACACCGTTTCGGGCACGTACAACGTTTAAACGCGCGGCCGTTCAAACAAAAATGGCGTGGAGCGATCCACGCCATTTTTCATTGCGGCGCCACTACCGACGGAAGCGGGTAATGCGCGAGGCGGCGAGATCAATGTCGCGATTGGCCAGCACCTCGGGATAGCTTTTCTCGACGAAGACGCGGCGCATGTCGTCGACCATGGTCTGCCCCATGCCGCGTAGCGACACCACTGAATAGCCGCCAAGATGCGGCGTGACGATGACGTTCGGCGTCGACAACAGTACGTGATCGGCACCGATCGGTTCGCCTTCGACCACGTCGGTGGCATAACCGCCAAGCTTGCCCGAATTGAGCGCCGCCACCAGCGCCTCCTGCTTGAAAAGCTCGCCGCGACAGGTATTGACAATGATCGTCCCGGGATTCATCGCAGCGAACTGCTCGGTGCCGAACATGCGCGAGGTTTCGGGCGTCAGCGGGCAATGCAGCGTGAGGATCGCGCTGCGTGCCAGGAGTTCGTCGAAACTGACCTTGGTCGCATGACGCGCCGCCACTTCCTGCGCATCGACGTAGGGATCGTAGGCAATGACATTGGCGTGATAGCCGAGCGACAGGATGCGGGCGACCGTGCTGCCGATCGCGCCGATGCCGACGATGCCGATGGTGGCGCCGCAGAAATCGACACCGAGCGAGAGCTTGGCCCGCCGCGCCCACTGCCCGGCCTTGACGATCGTTGCGCCCTCGACAATCCGGCGCGCCGAAGCATCCATCAGACCGAGCGCCATCTGCGCCACAGACTCGCGCTCGACCTGCGGCCCGACGCGCGACACGGCGATACCGAGTTCGGTACAGGTCGGCAGATCGACGTTATCGCAGCCGACGCCGTGCCTTGCCAGTAACTGCAGCTTCGGCAGCCCCAGCAGGACCTCGCGCGAATACTTCGGTGTGACGCTAGCGATAATGCCATCGACATCGGCGAGTTTTTCATGAAACAGCGAGGCCGGCGCGTCGTTGGGAAGTTCGACGCGGCGCAACTCGGCGAACGCCTCGAGCGCGCGCAAATGCTCGGGGAAGGAGATTCCGAAAGAACTTGAATTGACAATGGCGATCTGCGTTCTGGTGCTCATGGCATTTTTCCGCGGTGGTGTTGAAGTGAGATGACGGTGTTATTTCAATTGAGTCGCAAGCTTGTTCGGTTCAGGCGCAAGTTTGCCCGGTTCGGCGGCGACTTTGCGCTTGGCCCGCTTTGACAAGGAGATTTCCTTGCGCACCGGCTTGACCTTGAGGCGACGCAGCGGGGCAAGCCCCTGCCGCGCCAGCAGCGGCGTGCGCAGCGACTGGCGCATGGCGAAGTAGCGTCCGGCGATTTCCTCGTAGATGGCGACGTTTTCGGCGATCGGTTCGATCACCCGGGTGTCCCTCATCGCCCGCTGCGAGCTGTCGAACAGCGCGCCGCTGTGCCCGTAACGAGCGAGATTGGCAGCGCCGACGATGCCGACTTCGGGATCGTGCGTCAGGCGGATCGGCAGGTTGAGCGTGTCGGCCATGATCTGCATCCACGGCAAGTTCGAAGTGCCGCCACCGCCCAACCGGAATTCGCGGATGCGCCCCGTGGGATCAAGCTTCTGCTTGACGAAAAGATACGAGAACGCGACGCCCTCGAGGAAAGATCGGGCAAGATCGTCGCGCGAGGTCGCGACACCGAGGCCAAAGACCATGCCGGTGCCGATATTGCCGATCATCTTGTCGCGCTCGCCGGCAAAATACGGGAACGTCATGACGCCGTGCGAGCCGGGTACCGACAGGGCCTGGCCCTTGAGATAATCGAGTTCGAGGCCGAGCAGGTTGAGCAACAGGTTGCTGGCGATCGTGCAGTTGTTGATGCCGGAACCGGTGAAGAAGAATCCCGGCGTCAGCAGGCAGCTCTGAATACCGCCGCCTTCGAGGTCCTCGACCGGCGCGGTCGTCGGCACACGGAACATGCCCGAAGTACCGAAATTTCCGACGCCGATATCGGGCGAGAAGCCGGTCAGCACGGCGGCCAACGCCGCGCCGTCGTACAGCCCCGCCGAAATCTGCGTGCCGCGACGCAGGCCAAGCCGTCGGCAGACCGACTCGCGCAAGGGGACCTTGTCGCTGAAGCCGTCGAGCACCCGGGGAAACGCGCCAGCATCGAAACCGGTGGCGCGAATGATCGCTTCGTCCCAACGCCCGTTGATGTCGAGGCAACCGAGCGAATTGGCGGTGCTGTAGTCGGTGAAATACTCGCCGGTCAGCAGGTGCATCAGGAAAGCCTTCGAATCGAGCACATGCGCCGTCCGTCCCGGCAGGCCGGGATCCCGCGCGGCAAGGAAATGCAGGCGATTCGAGGGGTACTGGAAAATCGGCGGACAGCCGGTGCGCAGGTACATCTGGTCGGCGTTGCCGATTGCCTTAAGGAATTTCGGATGGTGGGCCTGCGCCTGCGTATCGACAAAGGTCGAGATCGCCGTCAGCGGCCGGTCGTCGGCATCAACGAGCACCAGGCCGAACTGGTACGAGGTCAGCGCCAAGCCATCGACGTCGGCGCCGCGATCGCCGATCGCACGCTCGCAGACCTCGAACAGTGCCGCTTCGAGCTTGGCCGGATCATGCTCGGCGCGCCCGGACGTATCGCCCTCGATCTTGGTACCGACGTTGCACGGCGCGCTGACAATGCGCCCGTCTTCATCGACCAATGCCGCCTTGATATTGGTCGTCCCGACATCCACCGACAGAATCAGACCCATTGCTTCTCCCCGTCCTGAACATTAAGCGATTAAACCGCCGACCGCACGCTTGTGTCCAGCCTCCTGCACCAACTTGTCCGGGAAATGTTATGCCTCGATCCGCCGATATTCGATCGTCACGACCTCCACCTCGCGCCAGCCGGCCGGACTCTGAAAACGCACCGGATCGCCCTCGCGGGCGCGCAACAGGGCGCGCGCGAGCGGCGACACCCAACTGATCCGGTTACGTGCAAAATCGGTCTCATCGACACCGACAATCTGATAGGTCTGCTCGTTCCCTGACTCGTCGCAAATCGTCACGGTCGCACCGAAAAAAACCTGTTCGGGATTCGCCGGCCGCTCCGGATCGACGACTTCGGCGAGGTCGAGGCGACGGGTCAGGAAGCGGATGCGACGGTCGATTTCACGCAAGCGCTTCTTGCCGTAGAGATAATCGCCGTTCTCCGAACGGTCGCCGTTCGACGCCGCCCAATGCACCACCTCGACGATGTGCGGACGCTCGACGCGCAGCAAGTGGTCGAGTTCTTCCTTGATCCGCGCATAGCCCCCCGGCGTGATGTAGTTGCGCGTCCCCTGCGGCAATTTGAGCGAGGCATCGAGTTCCTCGTCTTCCTCGTCCTCGGATTCCCGAACGAATGCCTTGTTCATGCACAAACCCTCCTGAATCAATCCCTGATGCAACGGCGTTGCCGCGACGAAAATCCCGCCCGACACCGATCCTCTGCATCCCATCCTCACGCATTTTATGCGCAATTACCGGCGCTGCCCTCATACCGCGCAGTGTTCGAAATCGCCCGACGCCGACGCTGCGGCGATTCCGCGACGCGGGGCCCGGCCTTCAAATACAGAATAACTGCCGCCATTTCAGGCGCATGCAAATGACGCTGTGTTTGGCGTTGTATTTTCCCGGCAGGGCGCCTACCATAGTCCCGGACGCGCCGTTGATTGACCGTGTTGAGATACCCGGTCCGAAAGAACCGCTGCCGACACCGTGTCGAACGCCGTCGCCCTTGGTATGCTTTTTTGAATGGCTGGCTCACGCCGGAACGTAAGTCGAGATCAACCTAACGGAGGATTTTCACCCATGCTGACCGAGGAAGAAATCAATAATGCCCAAGCCACCCTGAACGAACTCCGGGTGGAGCATCGCGATCTCAATCTGATCGTCGAGCATTTGTCGGCGACACCGATTCCCGAGCAGGATCAACTCCTCATCCACCGTCTGAAGAAGCGGAAACTCTCGCTCAAGGACAAAATCTACCAACTCGAACGGATGCTGGTTCCGGACGTCCGCGCCTGAGGCTTTGCTTTCCCCGGGACAGCGCGCCCGGGGATAAACACTCCCGGAACAACGCGGGATACGCCGATTATTTTCGACCCGCCATTCCGGCGAACACCGGAATCCACAAGAAACAACGGACTGGACCCCGGCTTTCGCCGGGGGGGACCAATCAATACGCGTTCCGCTAGAGCAGTTTCATTCCGAGATACCAGAACAACGCCGAGATCAAGGCGCTGCAGGGAATCGTCAGCACCCATGCCCAGACGATCGTCCCGGCGATCCCCCAACGCACGGCCGAAAGCCGCTTGGTCGCACCGACGCCAACGATGGCGCCGGTAATCGTATGTGTCGTCGACACCGGGATACCCAGCGCCGTAGCGAAGAACAAGGTCGCCGCTCCACCGGTTTGCGCGCAGAACCCACCGACCGGGCGCAGCTTGGTGATCTTCTGCCCCATCAGTTTGATGATCCGCCAGCCGCCGAACACCGTACCGATACCGATCGCCGTATAGCATGAGATCACGACCCACAACGGCGGCATCGCTGCGTGCGCATCCGTCACGCCGGCAGCAATCAGCAGCATCCAGATGATGCCGATCGTCTTCTGCGCATCGTTGCCACCGTGGCCAAGCGCATAGGCCGATGCCGAAATCAGTTGCAAGCGACGTGACCAGGTATCAACCCGACGCGGCGTCGTGTGCCTGAACGCCCACGAAACCAGGATCATCATCAAGGAACCAAGCACCATGCCCAGCAACGGCGAAATGAGGATGAAGGAGACCACCTTGATGATGCCGCCCGAAATCAGCGACGACGGACCGGCCTTGGCCAGCGCCGACCCGATCAGACCACCGATCAGCGCGTGCGACGACGACGACGGGATGCCGTAGTACCAGGTGATGACGTTCCAGGCAATGGCACCGACGAGCGCACCAAAGACAACGTGATAATCGATGGCGAAGAGTTCGATCGTGCCTTTGCCAACCGTCGCTGCCACCTTGAGCTCAAAGATGAAGATCGCCGCGACGTTGCAGACTGCCGCGAGAATCACCGCAGTGTGTGGCTTCAGGACCCGGGTCGAGACGACTGTGGCAATCGCGTTGGCGGCATCATGAAACCCGTTCATGAAATCGAAGGCGAGCGCCAGAAAGACCAGGAAGGCCAGCACTCCCCAGCTGATATTCAGATGTTCCATGGAAGCGAACCGGTCAGGAGTTTTCGACGACGATACCTTCGATCAGGTTCGCCACATCTTCACAACGGTCGGTCACGGTTTCCAGAAGTTCGTAAATGGCCTTGTACTTGATCAGCTCACGAACATCCGGCTCTTCGCGGAACAGGCGCGACATCGCGCCGCGCATCTCGCGATCGGCTTCGGTTTCGAGCTGATCGATTTCGCGGCAAAGTTTGAGGATTTCAGCGGCGTTGTCCATCGACGGCAACATCGCCACGGCCTTCTGGACGTATTCGGCGCTGGACAGGATCAGTTCGCTGAGCCGGACCGACTCCACCGTGATGTGACGGATGTTGTACAGCGAAATCGTATGCGCCGCATCCTGGATGAGATCGAGGATGCCATCGAGACCGGTAATCAGTTGGTGGATCTCTTCGCGATCAAGCGGCGTGATGAACGACTTGTGCAACTGCCGCATCGTCTCGTGCTTGATCCGGTCGGCCTGGTCTTCCGCCTCGTCGATGATGTCGCATTGTTTCGCGGCCTCTTCGTCCGATTGGTTGAAGACAGTCAGCAGATTCACCAAGGTCCGGCTGCCCAGCACCACCTGCTCGGCATGCGCGTTGAAAAGTTCGAAAAACTTCCCCTCCTGGGGCATGAATCGTGCAAACATGTTTAATTTGGTCGCCGTAAAAGATGGCCGGCATTCTACCATTGGCCCCGGCGAACGTCACAAGATTGCAAGCAAAACATCCGGGCGCACTCCAGCCGCCCCGAGCGGCCTTTGCCACCGCCGGCGAAAAACGTACGCCCGACAAGCGCTTTTGTGGCAAACTTCGCTCACAAAAACAAAGCCCTGACGCTTGGGTCAGGGCTTGATATCCGGTGGCGGAGAGGGAGGGATTCGAACCCTCGGTACCTTGCAGTACGCCTGATTTCGAGTCAGGTACATTAGACCACTCTGCCACCTCTCCGCTAGGGGCAGGATTCTAACACAAGTATTTTTATCAATGCGCCTGTTTGTCGTTTTTTTAGTGCTTTTTCTGGCCGCTTGTGAAAACAAAGTGCCGCAACCCGTGGACAAGGCACGGGAGCTCGTCATCCTGACCCGCGTCGGGATCACGACCTACACGCACGACCAACCCGGAGATACCGCGGGCTTCGAACACGATCTGGTGCAGCGCTTCGCTTTCGACCTCGGTCTGCGCAGTCGCTTCGTCGTCGCCGGCAGCGACAAAGAAGTCAGGGAAGGACTCGAGCGCGGAGAAGCCCACCTGGCAATCGCCTGGTCAGCCGCGGAAAACGAACTCGGCACTCACCACAGCCAGGCCTATGCCCAAAGCCGCGACGTCATCGTCACGCACGAGGCCTCATTGCCGATCACACAACTCAAACAGCTTGGCGGTCGCACGGTCCATGTCGTCGCCGGCTCGCGCCAGGAAGCGGCACTGCGTGACGCCGGCAAGCGCGTGCGTCGGCTCACCGTCGTCCCGGTCGAGCAGCTAACCGAACTTGAATTGATGTCGAGTGTCGCAGAACAGCGATTCGACATCGCACTGGTCAGCGATGCCGCCTATGACATCGGCAGCAATTTCTATCCCGTTCTCCAAGACTCGCTGCAACTCGGACCGGATCATCCGATCGTATGGACCTATGCAAAAGACGTACCGCCGGACTTCGTCGCCCGGGCCGACGACTTTCTCCGCCGCATGGAAGCGAGCGGCGAACTCGATCGGCTCAAGGATCGTTATTTCGGCCACGTCAACCGCCTGACAACCGATGACACGGGGATATTTATCGAGCGCATGCGCAGCACGTTGCCGCTCTATCGCCCGTTCTTCCAGGAAGCCCAGATCCGCACCGGCATCGACTGGCGCCTGCTGGCGGCGCTTGCTTATCAGGAATCGCGCTGGGACCCGCTGGCGACCAGCGCCACAGGCGTGCGCGGCATGATGATGCTGACGGCGGAAACCGCCGACCACCTGCGCGTCGGCAACCGCTTGAACGCGGCCCAGAGCATCCGCGCCGGGGCGCAATACCTTGACGAATTGCGCGACGCCCTGCCCGCCAGTGTCCGCGAACCGGATCGAACCTGGCTCGCGCTCGCCGCCTACAACCTTGGCATGGGCCACCTCAACGGCGCCCGCCACCTTGCGCGAACGCTCGGCAAGGACCCGGATGCTTGGTATGAAATGAAGCAGGTACTACCCCTGCTGGCCAAACCGCAATATTACCGGCGACTGAAATCGGGCAAGGGGCGCGGCGGCGAAGCTGTCATCATGACCGAGAACATCCGCGTCTTCGCCGACATTCTCAAGCGCTTCGAACCGCCGTATGAACCGATGAAACGGAAATCCGAGAAATTTATCTGGAAATCGTTTCAAGCCCCCCAAGATAGGGACGAAGCGCCGGAGGCACGGTAACGCTGCCGTCGGCGTTCTGGTAGTTTTCGAGGATCGCCACGAGCGTGCGCCCGACGGCCAGACCCGACCCGTTCAGCGTATGGACGAGTTCGGTCTTGTTCTTCTCGTTGCGGCAACGCGCCTGCATGCGCCGCGCCTGGAAGGCCTCGAAATTCGAACACGAGGAAATTTCCCGGTAGGTATTCTGCGCCGGCAGCCAGACTTCGAGGTCGTAAGTCTTCGCCGACGAAAAGCCCATGTCACCGGTGCACAGCGCCACGCGCCGATACGGCAGACTGAGTTTCTCAAGAATGATTTCAGCATGACGCGTCAACGCCTCGTGAGCCTCATTCGATTTGTCGGCGGCGACGATCTGGACGAGTTCAACCTTGTCGAACTGGTGCTGGCGGATCATGCCGCGCGTATCCTTGCCGTAAGAGCCGGCTTCCGAACGGAAACACGGCGTATGACAAACAAGTTTAAGCGGCAGCGTATCGTGCGCCAGGATTTCGTCGCGCACGAGGTTGGTCACGGGCACTTCGGCGGTCGGGATCAGGTACAGCGGTTCCGCTTCAGGACGCAGGATCTTGAACAGGTCGGCCTCGAACTTCGGCAGCTGCCCGGTCCCAAACATGCTCGCCGAATTGACGAGATAAGGGGTATAGACTTCGGTGTAGCCGTGCTCGGTGGTATGCACATCGAGCATGAACTGCGACAGCGCGCGATGCAGACGGGCGATGCCGCCCTTGAGCAGCGAGAAGCGCGCACCTGAAATCTTGGCCGCGGCGGCAAAGTCGATCTGGCCCAGGCCTTCGCCGACATCGACATGATCCTTGACGGCGAAATCGAACTGCCGCGGCGTTCCCCAGCGATGCACCTCGACATTGTCGGCTTCCGACTTGCCGACCGGCACGCTTTCCTGCGGCAGGTTCGGGATCGTCGCCACGAAATCCTCAAGCACCTTGAGCAACTCGCCGAGACGGGCCTCGTTGGCTTCCAGCTCGCTCTTGAGCGCCGCCACTTCGGCCATCACCGCCGAGGCGTCCTCGCCCTTGCTCTTGAGCTGGCCGACCTGCTTCGACAGACTGTTGCGCGAAGCCTGGAGATCCTGCGTCCGCGTCTGCAGCGTCTTGCGCTCAGCTTCAAGCGTCTGGAAAGTTGCCGTATCAAGCGTGTAGCCGCGCGTGGCGAGCCGTTCGCAGACCACATCGATTTGAGTCCGCAGCAATTGAATGTCGAGCATGGTGCTAGTCCTTAGAGTTTTTCAATTCTTTCGTTTTCTTCGCGTTCTTCAACGCTTCGCGATCGAGCTCGCGCAGATGCGCGAGTTTTTCGCCAATCTTCAATTCCATCCCGCGTGGCACCGGCTGGTACCACGATACCGTCGGCATACCCTCGGGAAAATAATTCTCGCCAGCCGCATAGGCATCGGCCTCGTCGTGCGCATAGCGATAATGCTTGCCGTAGTCGAGATCGCGCATCAGCCGCGTCGGTGCATTGCGCAAATGCAACGGCACCGCCCGCGAACCATCGTTGGCAACGAACGCCCGAGCGGCATTATACGCGACGTAAGCAGCATTCGACTTGGCCGCCACGGCGAGGTAGATGACCGCTTCGGCCAGCGCCAGTTCGCCTTCAGGCGACCCGAGCCGCTCGTAGGTTTCAGCGGCAGCGGTCGCCACCTGCGCTGCGCGCGGATCGGCCAGCCCGATATCTTCCCAGGCCATGCGCACGATGCGCCGCGCCAGATAGCGCGGATCGGCGCCACCATCAAGCATGCGGCAGAACCAATAGAGCGCGGCATCGGGATTCGAACCGCGCACCGATTTGTGCAACGCCGATATCTGGTCGTAAAAGGCTTCGCCGCCCTTGTCGAAACGGCGAAGGCTCTGCGCCAGCGTGTTGTCGATGAAGTCGCCGTCAACATGCGCGCGCTTCGCGGTCAGTGCCGCCGTCTGCGTCTGTTCGAGCAGATTGATGAGACGCCGGGCGTCGCCGTCGGCACAACCGATCAGGCGGCCGCGCGCCGCCTCGTCGAAGCTCAGTCCGTCGAGCGCCCGCGCGCAGGCACGATCGAACAACAACCCCATTTCATCGGCCGACAACGGGTGCAGGACATACACCGACGCCCGCGAGAGCAGCGCCGAGTTCACCTCGAACGATGGATTTTCGGTCGTCGCGCCGACCAGCGTCAGCAAGCCGGCTTCGACATACGGCAGGAAAGCATCCTGCTGCGCCTTGTTGAAGCGATGCACCTCATCGACGAAGAGGATCGTCGAGCGACCGCTGTTCGCACGCACCGCCTCGGCATGGGCGACCGCCTCCCGGATGTCCTTGACACCCGAAAAGACCGCCGACAGCGCGACGAATTCGGCATCGAAGGCATCCGCCATCAGCCGCGCCAGCGTCGTCTTGCCAACCCCCGGCGGCCCCCAGAGGATCAGCGAATGCGGTTTGCGCGCCTCGAAGGCCAGGCGCAGTGGCTTACCGGAGCCGAGCAGATGCTGCTGGCCAATGACGTCGTCCAGCGTCTTCGGTCGCAGGCTTTCGGCGAGCGGCACGACATGCGGCGTGGAGAAAAGATCACTCACTGATGACATCGACGCCGGCGGGCGGCGTAAACCGTAGCAAGGACGGCGCAATCGAGGGATTGCGCTCGAGGTTTTCAAAATGGAGCGAGGTCGTCTGGCCGAAATTGTCGAAGAGCTCCATCGCCTTGAGTTCGCTGCCGGCAAAGCCCAGCCGAAGCTTCTCGAAGCCGCTCTCCTGCGTCTTCGGCGAGGCCTCGACCCATTCCAGACCTTCCCGCTCTCCGGCTTCGCGCAGCGTGAAGTTGCGTTCCAGCGTTGCCTTGCCGCCGCTCTCGCCGGCCAGTAGCGACGCCGGCGTGCCGCCCAGCGCCTGCCCGGCCTTCTTGACGGTCACCTGACGGAGGTCGGGATCATAGATCCAGATCTTTTCACCGTCGCCGACCAGAAGTTGGCTGTAGGGCTTCTCGATCTGCCAACGGAATTTTCCCGGGCGAACAAAAATCATGACGCCCGACGATTGCTGGGGACGCTTGCCGTTCTTGGCCACGACGATCTGCGTGAATCCCGCTTTCAAGGTCCGCGTCGAATCGAGGAATTGATGCAGGCGCTCGATCGCGCCGGCCGCAGCCCCCTGGCTCACCAACAATAATGCCACCACACACCACAATTTCCGCATCAGTTCTCTTCCTTGCGCGCCAGCACTTCGCGGCCGCCGCGCGCATCCATTGCCGAGACAAGCCCGGCCTTTTCCATCGCTTCGATCAATCGCGCCGAACGGTTGTAGCCGATGCGCAAATGCCGCTGCACCAGTGAAATCGAGGCGCGGCGATTTTTCAACACGATCTCGACAGCCTGGTCGTACAAGGCATCTGTTTCCGCATCGCCACCCGACTCGCCACCCGCGCCGCCGGCGTCACCATCGTCATCGAGCCCGCCGCCCGAAAGCACGCCATCGACATACTGCGGCGCCGCCGCCTTCTTGAGCGAATCGACGACGCGATGCACCTCCTCGTCAGCAACGAAGGCCCCGTGAACGCGGGTCGGATAGCCAACCCCCGGCGCCAGGTAAAGCATATCGCCCTGTCCGAGCAGCGCCTCGGCGCCCATTTGGTCAAGAATCGTGCGCGAATCAATCTTCGAGGAGACCTGGAAGGAAATGCGCGTCGGAATGTTGGCCTTGATGAGACCGGTGATTACATCCACAGACGGTCGCTGCGTCGCCAGAATCAGGTGAATGCCGGCCGCCCGCGCTTTCTGGGCCAGACGTGCGATCAGCTGTTCGACCTTCTTGCCAGCCACCATCATCAGGTCGGCCAGTTCGTCGATCACCACGACGATGTTCGGCATCAATTCGAGCGGTTCGGGCGTTTCCGGCGTCAGCGACAAAGGATTCGGCAGGCGGTTGCCAAGCTTCTGCGCATCGCGAATACGATGATTGAGACCGGCGATGTTGCGCACGCCGACCGCCGACATCAGCTTGTAGCGGCGCTCCATCTCGGCGACACACCAGTTGAGCGCGTTGGCGGCCTGCTTCATATCGACGACGACCGGCGCCAGAAGGTGCGGAATCCCTTCGTAGATCGACAATTCGAGCATCTTCGGATCGACGAGGATCAGCCGGACCTTCTCCGGTTCGGACTTGTAGAGCAATGACAGAATCATTGCGTTGATGCCAACCGATTTACCCGAGCCGGTCGTTCCGGCGACCAGGAGGTGCGGCATCTTGGCAAGATCGACGACGACCGGCTGTCCGCCAATGTCCTTGCCGAGCGTCATGGCAAGCGAGGAGCTCATGTCGTGGTAGGCCGCGCTTGAGATGATTTCGGACAGCCGTACCGTCTGCCGCTTGGCATTCGGCAATTCCAGGGCCATGCAAGACTTGCCGGGCACTGTCTCGACGACACGGATCGATGCCATCGACAAGGCACGCGCCAGATCCTTGGCGAGATTGACGATCTGCGCCCCCTTGACGCCAACCGCCGGCTCGATTTCGTAGCGGGTAATAACCGGACCGGGATATGCCGCCAGGACTTTGACGATGACACCGAAATCGGCGAGCTTCCGTTCAATCAACCGCGAGGTGGTGTCGAGTCCCGCCACGCTGATCTGTTCAGCATATTCCGGGGCGGGCTCAAGCAGGTGCAAGGGCGGCAACAAGCCCCCTTCTACCGCTTCGGGGAAGAGCAGCACCTGCTTTTCGCGCTCGATGCGCTTTTCGACCTTGACCGAACGCTTGATAGTAACCTCGGGCGTTTCCACGACAATCGGTTCGTGCGGCGCCACCCGCTTCTTTTCGACCTCGACGACGGCATCGCGCTCACGCGCGACTTCGCGCCCGATACGCCGGTCGCGCCAGCGATCGAACAGGTGATACGAGCCGCCCAGCAGCATTTCGATTGCCCGACCGAGGCGTTCGGCCGCACTGATCCACGACATGCCTGAGAAGATGCTCCAACCGAGCATCCAGATTGACAACAGAACCAGCGTGGCCCCTGTATAGCCGAGATAGCGCACGGCGACGCGCCCGATTTCCATGCCGAGAACCCCGCCCGGCGCCAGCGGAAGTTGAGCCTTGAGAGAATAAAACCGTAGCGCCTCAAGTCCGCAACTCGACACGATCACCGCGACGAAACCCAGCAGCGCAATATAGAGAGGACGCCGATCCACCCCACGCAAACCGTCGAGACGGCGATATCCCCACCACACGCAGGCGAGCAGCAACACCACCCACCACCAGGCGGAAACGCCGAATACATAGAGCAGCAAATCGGACAACCAGGCGCCACCGCGACCGGCAGGATTCTGCAAGACCTTGCCCTGAACCGCATGCGACCAGCCGGGATCGCCTTTCTGATAGCCCCACAACGACAGGGCAAGGAACGCCGAGAAGGCGATCAAGGCCAGCCAGCGCGATTCCTGCAGCACCACGGCGATTTTCTCGGGCAAAGGACTCGGCGTCGCCGCAGCGACGCCGACCGAAGCGCCGGAGATCTTACGTGAGATGGCCATGGATACTGCGACTCGTCAGGAGAAACAAAGTCGCATTATAACTGCCCAAGGCCAACAACCGGGAACCTCGCGGCCAGGGCCGCGATCCCCCGGCTCCAGCGCATCAGTCCATCGTAATAACGATGTTCCCGTCATCGATCCGGATGTAACCGCTTCTTTCCAGATCCTTCATCACCCGCGTTACCATCTCGCGCGATGCCCCCACGAGCTTGGCCATATCCTGCTTGGTGACCTTGTGCCGGATGATGCGCACGCCACCGACCACTTCAGACAAGTCGAAAAGGTTCTTGGCGACGCGACCATAGACATCCATCAGGGCCAGCCCTTCGATTTTCCAGTTGGCCTGACGCAGACGCGTGACCAGACTCTTCATGATGTTCAGGCTGAGATCCGAACTTTGCTTGAAGGCCTTCACCAGGTCATCCCTGGATATCTCAAGCAATTCGCAGGAATCCACCACGACCACGTCCGCCGAACGCAGCTCGCCGTCGATCAGACCCATTTCCCCAAAGCACTCGCCCTGCGAGAGAAAGGCAAGAATCACTTCCCTGCCCTCCGAATCACGGCTCAGCACCTTGGCACTCCCGCTCACGATTACATAGAGCGCACTTGTCTTGTCGCCCGCAAATACCACGGTGCGGTGCTTGGGAAACTTGCGCCTTACCGCGACGCGAGCCACCAGTTCCAGCTGTTCATCGGGGACTCCGGAAAACAGCGGTACAGCCCTGAGCGACGCCAGATTAGACGCCATATCACACCCCCTGAAACAGACCCCAAAATGTCGAAATAATTATTAGGCTTGGCAATACCGGCTGCCTCTAATTGTCCGGATCAAGCCGGTATAATTATCCTAGTCCATTTCTAGGAGGAAAAACAACATGTCCCACGTCACCCGCCATTCTCCTCTCCTGATTTTGGGTTCCGGTCCGGCTGGATATACCGCCGCCGTCTACGCCGCACGCGCCAATCTCAAGCCCGTTCTGATCACCGGCATGGCTCAAGGTGGACAGCTGATGACGACCACTGAAGTCGACAACTGGCCAGCCGCTGCGGAAGGCATTCAAGGCCCGGAACTCATGCAGCAGTTTGAGGCCCACGCCCGTCGTTTCGAGACCGACATCGTTTTCGATCACATCCACACGGCAAAGCTGGGGGAAAGACCGTTCACGCTGATCGGCGACGCCGGCTCCTATACCTGTGACGCACTGATCATCGCCACTGGTGCTTCGGCACAATATCTCGGCCTGCCCTCCGAGGAAACCTTCGCCGGCCGCGGCGTTTCCGCCTGCGCCACTTGCGACGGGTTCTTCTACCGCAACAAGCGCGTCGCGGTCATCGGCGGCGGCAACACGGCGGTCGAGGAGGCGCTCTATCTCGCCAACATCGCCAGTCATGTCACGCTCGTCCATCGACGCGACAAGCTGCGCAGCGAAAAGATCATGCAGGACAAGCTGTTCGAAAAAGCCGAGGCCGGCAAGGTCACGCTCAAGTGGAACGCGACCGTCGATGAAATTCTTGGCGACAAGACCGGCGTCACCGGTCTGCGTATCAAGAGCACCCAGACGGGCACCGCCGAAGACATCCCGCTCGACGGCGTTTTCGTCGCCATCGGTCACAAACCGAACACGGACCTTTTTGTCGGGCAACTCGAACTGGACAACGGCTATATCGTCACCCAGGGCGGCCGCCACGGCAATGCCACGCAAACCAGCATCAAGGGCGTTTTCGCCGCCGGCGACGTGCAGGATCACATTTATCGCCAGGCCTGCACCTCGGCAGGCAGCGGCTGCATGGCGGCACTCGATGCCGAGCGCTATCTCGATCAGTTGAGCGGCTAAACCGAGCCTCGCACGCTGCAACCCGAGGCCCACCGACGTCGCCTTCACCCGGAAGGCGGGCGTCGGTTTGCCTGTTTCAAGCCCCCCCTGCGCCTTCATGAAACATCCGCCCCCTACCCCAGAGGACATTGCCGCATTCCGCGCCGCGGTCGCCGACGCCGTGCCCTTGTCTGCGGACATCCGCGTCGTCCACGAACCGCCAAAACCGCGACCGAGGGCGCGCCAACGCGAACAGGACGAGGCCGCCGCCATTACCGAATCGCTGCATGGTCCGCTCGAAATCGACGACCTCGTTGCGCTCGGCGAAGTCACGTCTTACCTGCGCACCGGACTTCCGCGCAACGTGCTGCGTGATCTGCGGCGCGGACGCTGGTCAATCCAGAATCACATCGACCTGCACGGCATGAATCGCCACGAGGCGCACGAAGCCGTCAGCCAGTTTGTCGCCGAATCACTTGCCAGCGGCAAGCGCTGCCTGCGCATCGTGCACGGCCGCGGCTTCGGCTCGCCAGGTCGCGAAGGCGTGTTGCGGCATCTGGTCAAGGGATGGCTGATGCGCAGCAAGCATGTGCTCGCATTCTGTCACGCACCGCTGGCCGACGGCGGCGAGGGTGCGCTGTGGGTACTGCTGCAGGCGAGCGAGGGACGCCCGCCCCGCTGAAACGACACGACCCGCCTCTGCGGGTCGCGGACAAGCGGAAAACTGTGGCTTAGACGGCTTCTTCGCCGGTCTCGCCGGTGCGGATGCGAACCACCTGTTCGACGTTGGTGACGAAAATCTTGCCATCACCGATCTTGCCCGTATGCGCCGCCTTGATGATCGACTCGATCGCTGCCTCGACCGAACCGTCCGGAACAACGATCTCGATCTTCACTTTCGGCAGGAAATCGACGACGTATTCGGCGCCGCGATACAACTCGGTATGCCCTTTCTGACGACCGAAGCCTTTGACCTCCGTCACCGTCAACCCGGATACGCCGATTTCCGACAACGCCTCGCGTACCTCGTCGAGCTTGAACGGCTTGATGACAGCTTCGATTTTCTTCATTCACTTTCTCCCGGAAAAGATGAGGGCTGGATTCCGACCCAATCCTAACAGAATCAGAAGGGATCGCGGTAGCGATTGGTTATCGGATAACGCCAGTCCTTGCCGAATCCGCGCTGCGTCACACGAATACCGACCGGCGCCTGGCGCCGCTTGTATTCGCTGATCTTCAACAGGCGCACGACACGACGCACATCCGCCTCGGCATAACCGCAGGCAACGATGTCTCTGGGACTGATGTCGCGCTCCATGTAGGCCTCGACGATGGCATCGAGCACCTCGTACGGCGGCAAGCTGTCCTGGTCGACCTGACCCGGCTTCAACTCGGCCGAGGGCGGCCGCGTGATGATTCGCTCGGGAATCGCATACGACACCGTGTTTCGCCAGTTAGAAATACGGTAGACCAGCGTCTTGGCGATATCCTTGATCACCGCGAATCCGCCGGCCATATCGCCGTACAGGGTGCAATATCCCACCGCCATTTCCGACTTGTTGCCCGTCGTCAACACGAGCGATCCGGTCTTGTTCGACAATGCCATGAGAATCATGCCGCGGATGCGCGCCTGCAGGTTCTCCTCGGTCGTATCTGCAGGCAATCCGGCGAATTCCTTCTCGAGCATCGCAGCAAACGTCTTCATTGCCGGCTCGATCGGAATTTCGTCATACTGGACGCCGAGCAGCCGGATCATTTCGCGCGAATCGTCGAGGCTAATTTGCGCGGTGTAGGGCGATGGCATCATCACTGCACGCACCTTGTCGGCCCCCAGTGCGTCGACCGCCACGCAGAGTGTCAGCGCCGAATCGATGCCGCCGGACAGACCGATGATGGCGCCCGGAAAACCGTTCTTGCCGAGATAGTCGCGCACACCGAGTACCAGCGCCTGGTACACCTCGGCTTCGACCACAGCCGGTGCGGCAATCGGTCCGGCCAGCGGCGCGCCGTCGACGATCTCCACGATTTCAAGCGCTTCTTCGAAATGCGGCAGGCGACAACGCACCTCACCCTGAGCGTCGAGCGCAAACGAACCGCCGTCGAACACCAACTCATCCTGTCCACCTACGAGATTGGCATATACCACCGGCAATCCGGTGGCGGCAATCCGTTCGCGCAGGACCTGCGCACGCAAGTCGCGCTTGCCGATGTGGTATGGCGACGCATTGAGCACCAGCAGAACCTCGGCGCCGGCATCGCGCGCCCGATCGGCTGAGCCGGCTTCCCAGACATCGGCACAGATATTGATGCCGCAACGCACGCCCTTGATCTCGACGACGCAAGCCTCGTCGCAGGCGTCGAAATAACGTTCCTCGTCAAAGACTTCATAGTTCGGCAGACGCTGCTTGCGGTAGGTCGCAACCCGACGACCACCGCGCAACAGGCTGGCGGCATTGAAGCTCCGTCCGTCCTGCAGCAACGGATATCCGACGATCATGTCGAGATCGGGCAAGGCGAGCGCCAGGGCATCGAGCTCGCGTTCGCATGCGGCATAAAAATCCTCGCGGAAAAGCAGATCCTCCGGCGGATAACCACAGAGCATGAGCTCCGGCGTCAGCAGGACATCGGCGCCGAGCGCCTTGGCGCGCTTGGCAAAATCGAGAATCTTGGCCGCGTTGCCGGGGATATCCCCGACCGTGGCATTCATTTGGGCAATAGCGATTTTTGGCATAACCGCTACTATAAACGATCCCCGCCCCAGCCCAAAGAAGGTCGCCAAGCCCGCATCCGCCGACCGTTACAGACCGACAACGAAGCCCTGAACAAAGCCAACAGCCAAGCCATGCCGTCGCCGATAAAATGGCTCCCGCATATTAACGACACGTCAAAGGAAATACGAATGCATCTGAGTCAATCGCTGCTCGCCGTTCTCTTCATCGCCATCGCCGCGCTGCCGCAAGCCCTCGCCGTCGTCATCGACACCCTGCGCGGTTCGCGCGACGCCTGATCCCTCCGGCGTGCCGGAGACTAGCCGGCCCAAGCCGCCAGAAATTCCCGCCAGTGCGGCTTGTCGATCGCCGACAGCTCGCGCCTGACGAAAGCCATTTCGGTTTCGTACTCTTCGCGCGTGAGCTCTCCGCGCATCAGGCGGAAACGCTGATAGACAAGATACGTATTCATCACGTCGGTTTCGCAATAGTCGCGAACACCGGCGATCTCGCCCGCCAACCACGCCGCCCACACCTTGCCGCCGTCCATGCCAAGCTTGCCGGGGAATCCGATCAGCTTGGCCAGGTCATCGAGCGGCGCGTTCGCCCGCGGCTGATACAGCGCGAGCAGATCCATGAGATCAAGGTGACGCGTGTGATAACGACTGATGTAGTTGTTCCACTTGAATTCCCGGCTGTCGCCAAAATCGCCGTCGCCAAGATCCCAGTAGCGCGGCGCCGTGACGCCGTGCACCATGCCGCGGTAATGCAGCACCGGCAGGTCGAACCCGCCGCCGTTCCATGAGACCAGCTGCGGCGTGTATTTCTCGACACCGTCGAAAAAACGCTGGATGATCTCGGCCTCGCCCTGCTCGGGCGACGCCAGCGACCAAACCTTGAGGTCATTGCCTGAACGCAGCGCGCAGGAAATCACGGCGACGCGCTGCAGGTAATGCGGCAGAAAATCGTTGCCGTTCTGCGCGCGACGCTGCTGAAACACCATCTCAGCGATCTCGGCGTCGGACAGCGACGCATCCAGACCATGCAGCCGCCGCAAACCTTCGACGTCCGGAATGGTTTCTATGTCGAAGACAAGAACAGCGCTCATCCCGGAAACACGCCCGTCGACAAATAGCGATCACCGCGGTCACAGACGATCGTCACGATCGTCGCGTTCTCGACTTCAGCCGCCACGCGCAAGGCAGCGGCGATCGCACCGCCAGACGAGATACCAGCAAAAATACCCTCTTCGCGCGCCAGCCGACGCGTCATTTCCTCGGCCTCCGCCTGTGACACCGGCTCGATCCGGTCGACACGCGCCCGCTCGTAGATCTTCGGCAGGTACTCTTCCGGCCACTTGCGGATGCCGGGAATCTGGGAACCATCCTCAGGCTGACAGCCGACGATGCAGACGGCAGGATTCTGTTCCTTGAGGTAACGCGAGACCCCCATGATCGTTCCCGTCGTCCCCATGCTGCTGACGAAGTGGGTCACGCGCCCCTGCGTCTCCGTCCAGATTTCCGGTCCGGTCCCCTCGTAATGCGCAAGCGGATTGTCCGGATTGGCGAACTGGTCGAGGATGATGCCGCGACCGTCATCGCGCATGCGCTCGGCCACGTCACGCGCCAGTTCCATGCCGCCATCCCTTGGCGTCAGCACCAACTCAGCGCCGAAAGCCCGCATCGTCTGGCGTCGTTCGACGCTCTGGTTCTCCGGCATGACGAGAATCATCCGGTAGCCAGAGGTGGCCGCCGCCATCGCCAGCGCAATCCCGGTATTGCCGGAAGTCGCCTCGATCAGGGTATCTCCGGGCCGGATTGTGCCGCGCCGTTCGGCGTGACGGATCATCGACAGCGCCGGACGGTCCTTCACCGAACCTGCCGGGTTGTTGCCTTCGAGCTTGGCCAGCACCACCGTGCCGCGCGCCTCGACGAGTTTCCCGGGCAGGCGCTTCAGGCGTACCAGCGGCGTCTGGCCGACGGTATCCTCAAGAGTCTTATACATGACGGCTCATCCAATCGACATACTGCGCGACGCCTTCCTCGACGCTGGCGAACGGCGCCTCGTAACCGGCGGCACGCAGCTTCGAAAGATCGGCCTGGGTAAAGCTCTGGTACTTGCCCTTGAGCGCTTCGGGGAAAGGAATATATTCGATCAACCCCTGCTTGAGCAGTTCGGCCAGCGGTAGCGGCGCTCCGCCTTTGAGGCCGCGACAGCTATTGACGTTGGCCGCGGCGAGTTCGTTGAAGCTCTGGGCGCGGCCAGTACCGAGGTTGTAAATACCCGACTTTTCCGGATGATCGAGGAAGAAGAGATTGACCTTGGCAACGTCGCCGACGTAGACGAAGTCGCGCTTCTGCTCGCCGTGGCCATAGCCGTCGCAGCCCTCGAACAGCCGGACCTTGCCCTCGGCGCGGAACTGGTTGTAATGGTGGAAGGCGACCGAAGCCATGCGCCCCTTGTGCGATTCGCGCGGACCGTAGACGTTGAAATAGCGGAAGCCGACGACCTGCGATTGCGCCTGAGGCAGGCGCTGACGCACGATCTGGTCGAAGAGGAATTTGGAATAGCCGTAAACGTTGAGCGGCGACTCGAACGCCCGTTCCTCGCGGAACTCGTTGCTGGCGCCGTAGGTTGCGGCACTGGAGGCATAGAGGAACTGCACCTGCTGGTCGAGACACCAGTCGAGCATGTCCTGCGAATAACGGAAGTTATTCTCCATCATGTAACGCCCGTCGGTCTCCATCGTGTCGGAGCAGGCGCCTTCATGGAAGATCGCCTTGACGTCGCCATCGAAATCGCCGGCCAGCAGACGGTCGAGGAAGTCCTCCTTGTCGAGGTAGTCCGCCACCTCGCAATCGACGAGATTGCGGAACTTGTCGGCACGGGTCAGGTTGTCGACAGCAATGATATTGGTTTCGCCGCGATCGTTAAGCGCCTTGACGATGTTGGAACCGATGAATCCGGCAGCGCCGGTGACGATGGTATACATGGAATCTCCTTATTTCAGGGCGGCTTCGAGTTCGTCGCGCGGACAGACCGCCGTACCCAGTTTGGCGACGACGATGCCGGCGGCAATATTCGCCACATGGATCGCCTCAGCCCACGGGGCGCGGTGGGCAAGCATCACGGCCAGCGTCGCGATGACGGTGTCACCGGCACCGGAAACGTCGAACACTTCGCGCGCCACGGCCTTTTCGTGAATGGCACCGCCGGCGTGGAAGAGCGACATGCCCTCCTCGCTGCGGGTGACCAGCAGGGCTTCCAGTCCAAGCTGCTGGCGCAGGGCCACGGCCTTGCTTTCGAGTTCGGCATCGTCCTTCCAGCGACCGACGACCTGGCGCATTTCGGATCGATTCGGCGTGATCACCGTCGCCCCGGCATAGATGCTGTAGTCATCGCCCTTGGGGTCGACGAGTACTACTTTTCCAGCGGCCCTGGCCAACCGGATCATTTCGCTGATGTGCGTCAGTCCGCCCTTGCCGTAATCGGAGAACAGCACGGCATCGCAGTCCGGCAAACGCCGTTCGAACTCTGACAGTTTGGCCAGCAGCACCTCGTGCGAGGGCGGATTTTCAAAATCGATGCGCAGCAGTTGTTGTTGGCGGCCGATCACGCGCAGCTTGACCGTCGTCGTGATGCCTTCATCGACATAAAGGCTGGCGTCGATGCCACCGGCCTCGACCAGCCGGCGTAGGCTTTCGCCCGGCTCATCCTTGCCGACCAGCGCCAGCAGCGACACCTGCGCGCCGAGCGCCGCAGCGTTCCGCGCAACGTTGGCAGCGCCGCCGGGGCGCTCTTCGCTACGCTCGATCTTGACGACCGGCACCGGCGCTTCCGGCGAAATGCGCGAGACATCACCGAACCAGTAGCGATCCAGCATGACGTCGCCGACGACGAGCAGGCGGACCTTCGAAAAATCTCCAAGTACCATGAAAACTTCCTACGGAGTGAGTTCAAATTCTTCCGTGCGTTTCGGCGAATAGGTTTCCCAACCGCCGCACGCCGGACAGCGCCAATAAAACTGGCGCGCCTTGAAGCCGCAATTATCGCACCGGTAGCGCGCGAGGCGGCGGGTATACGTCTGAACGATGCCCTTGGCGAGATCGAGATCAACGCGCGTCTCCGGCGGCGCCGTCAGCAGACGGGCCTGGATCAGCCGCTCCAGACCAAGCAAGGTCGGGTTGCGTTTCAATTCGTCACGCACGAGATCGTAAGCCGCCTCCGGACCGTCGCTTTCAAGAACCAGTTCGAAGACCACGTCGAGCAGGTCGAGCGAGGGATAGCGGTCGAGATAACCGCGCAGCAACTGCAGGCCTTCGCTGCGGCGGTCCATCCGGCGGAAAACGTCAAGCAGGCGCGGCGCGACGAGCGCGAGGTAAATCGGGTCCTGCTGTTCGATGCGCTGCCAGCTCGCAATGGCATCAGCATAGCGATCCTGCTGCAGGTCGATATCGCCGGTCAGCAGACTGGCGCGCACGCACTTGCGATTCTTCTCCAGCGCCGTCTGCAGATGCAGACGCGCCTGTTCGGGCCGCGAGCGCATCTGTTCGGCCGCCGCCAGTTCGCAATAGTATTCGGCGACATCCTTGAGCGTCGCGACATCCGGCAATTCGGCGGCGATCGCGATCGCTTTCGCCCAATCCTTTTCCTGCTGGTAGATCTCCAGCAGATAGCGCTTCGCCTCCTCGGCGATGGCGCTGGCGCGCAGCTTCTCGAAAATTTCCTCGGCGCGATCAAGCAGACCGGCCTTGAGAAAGTCCTGACCGAGTTCGGACATCGCCTGCAGCTTGAGGTCTTCCGGCAGGTCCTCACGCTCGATCAGCGTCTGGTGCATGCGAATGGCACGCTCGGTTTCGCCCCGCCGCCGGAAGAGGCTGCCGAGCGCAAAGTGCAATTCGACGGTTTGCGGATCGACGCGCACGGCGTCGACGAAAGCCTCGATGGCACGGTCCGGCTGCTCGTTGAGCAGAAAATTCAGACCCTGAAAATAGGAACGCGGCAAGGCGCGCGACTCGCGCACAAGATGCCGGATATCGATTCGCGCCGCCGCCCAGCCGAGCACGAAAAACAGCGGAAAGAACAGCAACTGCCAGTACTCGAATTCAATCATGATTCACCATCGATAGAAGAGAATGCGCCGCGTACCTCAACGAGAAACGCGTATCGAGCGTCGACCACCGCGAACCGCTGACCGGAAGCATCAGGCCGGGCATCCATCGGATCACCGTGCCAGGCCCATTTGCTCCCGCTAAAAAAATGGGCGACAACTCGCGTTGCCGCCCATGGTGCTTTGGTTCAAGCTTATCCTGCCAGGAGCGTGCCATCGACACGCTCGCGCAATTCCTTGCCAGCCTTGAAATGCGGTACCCATTTCTCGGGAACGCTCACCTTGTCCCCGGATTTCGGGTTCCGACCCACACGTGGCGGTCGGTAATTCAACGCAAAACTGCCGAATCCGCGAATCTCGATACGATCGCCTTTGGCCAGCGCCTCAGCCATCGCATCGAGAATCATCTTGACCGCGAAATCAGCATCCTTCGCAACGAGTTGCGGGAAGCGCTCTGCAAGACGAGCGATCAGATCTGACTTGGTCATGCTGGGACCTTATTGTTGGCTGTTCAGCTTGGCCTTCAACAATGCGCCGAGGTTCGTCGTTCCCGAGCTGACACTGCTTTCCGCCGAGAACTTCTGCATTGCCTCGTGCTGCTCAGCCTGATCCTTGGCCTTGATCGACAGGTTGATCGAACGGGTCTTGCGGTCGATGTTGATGATCATCGCCTCGACCTCGTCGCCTTCCTTGTAAACCTTGGTCAGATCATCGATGCGATCACGCGAGACTTCGGAAGCGCGCAGATAGCCATCCATGTCGCCGTCAAGCGTAATCACGGCGCCGCGAGCGTCAACCGACTTGACCGTACCCTTGACAACAGCATTCTTCTCGTGGGTGGCGATGAAGCTGGTGTACGGATCGCTGTCGAGCTGCTTGATACCCAGCGAGATACGCTCCTTCTCGGTGTCGATGGCGAGCACGACGGCTTCGACTTCGTCACCCTTCTTGAAGTTGCGGATCGCTTCCTCGCCCGGCGTCGACCACGACAGATCGGAGAGGTGCACGAGACCGTCGATACCACCCGGCAGGCCGATGAAGACGCCGAAGTCGGTGATCGACTTGATCGCGCCCTTCACCTTGTCGCCCTTCTTGTGGTTCATCGCGAAGTCGTCCCACGGATTGGCGACGCACTGCTTCATGCCGAGCGAGATACGACGACGCTCTTCGTCGATTTCGAGGATCATGACCTCGACTTCGTCGCCGAGCTGGACAACCTTCGACGGATGCACGTTCTTGTTCGTCCAGTCCATTTCCGAAACGTGGACGAGACCTTCGATACCTTGTTCGATTTCAACGAAAGCACCGTAGTCGGTCAGGTTGGTGACCTTGCCGAACAGGCGGGTACCTTGCGGATAACGACGGGCGATGCCGACCCACGGATCTTCGCCGAGCTGCTTGAGACCGAGCGAGACGCGGTTCTTGTCCTGGTCGAACTTGAGGATCTTGGCTTGCACTTCATCGCCAACCGCCAGCACTTCCGACGGGTGACGCACACGGCGCCAGGCCAGGTCGGTGATGTGGAGGAGGCCGTCGATGCCGCCGAGGTCGACGAATGCACCGTAGTCGGTGATGTTCTTGACGACGCCCTTGACGATGCTGCCTTCCTTGAGATTCGACAGCAGCGCTTCGCGCTCTTCACCCACCGTCGCTTCGAGCACGGCACGGCGCGAGACGACAACGTTGTTACGCTTGCGATCGAGCTTGATGACCTTGAATTCGAAGGTCTTGCCTTCGTACGGCGTGGTGTCCTTGACCGGGCGCATATCGACGAGCGAACCGGGCAGGAAGGCGCGCACGCTGTTGGCCATGACGGTGAGACCGCCCTTGACCTTGCCGGTGATCGTACCGGTGATCAGCGAACCCTTGTTGAGGGCTTCTTCGAGGTAGTTCCAGGCGGCAACGCGCTTGGCGCGTTCGCGCGAGAGGCGGGTTTCACCGAAACCGTTTTCGAGTTGCTCGATCGCGACTTGAACGAAATCACCGACGTTGACTTCGAGTTCTCCCTGGTCGCTGAGGAATTCTTCGCGTTCGATGTAGCTTTCGGACTTGAGTCCGGCGTTAACGACAACAAAGTTCTGGTCGATGCGCACGACTTCGGCCGTGATGACCTCGCCCTGGCGCATTTCCTGGCGCGTCAGGCTGGCTTCGAAAAGATCGGCAAAACTTTCTTGCGTGGTGGGGATGGATGACATGATGGTGACCTATCCGCATGACTGCGGAGTTACGTTTAAAAAAGCCATCCTCCCGACATCGGCACCAGCGCCTGGTCAGAGAGGACGACACCTGCACGACGGCATGACGCCGCCCTGCCCTTGCTTGCTACAAAACCTTGCCGCTCCAGGTCAATACCTGATTCACCGCTTGCTGGATGGTCATCTCGGTGGTGTCGAGGAGACGGGCGTCTTCGTTTTGCCGGAGCGGCGCCACAGCACGTTGGCTGTCGCGTTCGTCGCGTTCGCGCAGATCCTGCAAAAGAGGTTGGATGTTAGCAGCGATTCCTTTTTCGATCAACTGCTTATAACGTCGTTCAGCTCGCACCTCGACGCTGGCGGTCAGAAAGACCTTGGTCGTCGCATCGGGGAAGACGACCGAGCCCATGTCACGGCCATCGCCTACCAGCCCGGGCGCCCGACGAAAAGCGCGCTGCCGGAAGAGCAAGGCATCGCGTACGGCCGGCAGCGCGGCGACGCGCGAAGCACCGACCGAAATCGTTTCCTGCCGGATCGCATCGCCAACATCCTCGCCGGCCAAGCGGATTGCGGTTTCGGTAAAGTCGACGTCAAGCGTCGCCGCCAGCGCTGCGACACCGGCTTCGTCGTCCCAGGCCACGCCGGCGCGCTGCGCCGCCAGCGCCGTCAGGCGGTAGAGCGCACCCGAATCGAGGTAATGCCAGCCCAACGCCGCCGCCACGCGGGCGGCGACGGTACCCTTGCCCGAGGCCGACGGACCATCGATGGCAATCACCGGAACTGCTTCTGTCACCATGGAAAAATGCTCGAAATAGTCAGGAAAAGTCTTGGCGACGCAACGCGGATCGTTGATCCGCAGGGGCGTGCCGAATGCCGCCAGCGAAAAACACATCGCCATGCGGTGATCGTCATAGGTATCAATACCTGCCGCCGGCGAGCTCAAGCCGCGCGGCGGCGCCACCCGCAGGAAGTCTTTGCCTTCCTCGACGACGGCGCCGACCTTGCGCAACTCGGTCGCCATCGCAGCGATGCGGTCGGTTTCCTTGACGCGCCAGCTGGCGATGTTGCGCAAACACGTCTCGCCGTCGGCAAACAGCGCCAGCGTCGCCAGCGTCATCGCTGCATCGGGGATAGCGTTGCAATCGAGATCGATGCTGCGCAACCGCCCGGATTCAGGCGCCTTCGCCTCAATCCAGTTCGGGCCGCGCGTGATGCGTGCGCCCATCGCCTCAAGCGCTTCCGCGAAGCGTACATCGCCCTGGATCGAATCGGCGCCAACGCCTTCTACGCGAACCGGTCCGCCGAGGGCGCCCAGCGCGAGGAAATACGACGCCGACGAGGCGTCGCCTTCGACGTAGATCACGCCCGGCGAGCGATACGCGCTCGCCGCCGGAACGACGAAACGCTGCCAGCCTTCGCGTGTCACCGTGACGCCGAAACGCGCCATGACGGCCAGCGTGATATCAATGTACGGTTTGGAAATCAGTTCGCCGACCACTTCCACCGTCGTCTCGACACCGGTCAGCGGCAAGGCCATCAACAAACCCGTGAGGAACTGGCTCGACACGTCGCCGCGCACCCGGACAATGCCACCCGGCCGAACCGTCGCCAGACGAATCTCCAGCGGCGGAAAGCCTTCCTTGCCCAGATACGCGATCTCCGCCCCGACCTGCCGCAACGCATCGACGAGGTCGCCGATCGGACGCTCGTGCATGCGCGCAACACCGGAGAGACGGTAGTGGCCACCGGCCAACGCCAGTACCGCAGTCAACGAACGGAAAGCCGTACCGGCATTGCCGAGAAAAAGATCGGCCTTGCGACACGGAAGATTCCCGCCGATGCCGACGATGCGCCAGGCGTTGCCGCCCAAAGACGTAACACCAACACCAAGCACCTGCAATGCCTCCAGCATGCGCTCGGTGTCGCCGGAGACCAGCAGGTCGCGCACCTCGGTTTCGCCCGAGGCCAGCGCTGCGAGCAGGAGCACGCGATTCGAAATGCTCTTGGATCCGGGCAGGCGGACGCTGCCCCGCGCGCCGCAGGCCTGCGGCAGATCGATGAAATCCATGCCTATTCCTTGAGTTTGCCGTCGGCCCAGGCGCGCCGTGCCGCACGGGCGACGGCGAAAACTTCTTCGAGCGCGGCGCCATCGCCCTGGTCGAGCGCCGCCCGCAACTCGCCGAGTTGCGCCTGGTAGCGATCGAGCTCGTCAAGTAGCGCTACCCGGTTCGCCAGACAGATATCGCGCCACATCTCCGGATGACTTGCGGCAATCCGGGTGAAATCGCGGAATCCGCTCGCCGCAAAATTGAAGAACTGTTCGCCGTTTTCCCGCCGCGCGAGATCATGCACCAGCGCGAAGGACAAGAGATGCGGCAGATGGCTGACGGCGGCGAAGACACGATCGTGCTCGCCGGGCGTCAGTTGATGCACCTGCGCACCGCACCATTCCCAGGCCGAGCGCAACCGGGCCACATCAAGCATCGAATTTTCCGGCAAGGGAGTCAGCACCACCTTCTTGTCGCGATACAGCGTCGCGCTCGCGGCCGTCGGTCCGCTATTCTCGGCGCCGGCGATCGGATGGCCGGGCACGAAGCGATCGATGCGATCGCCCAGATGCGCGCGCGCCGCCGCGACAACGTCGCTCTTGGTGCTACCGCCGTCGGTCACCAGCGTCTCCTGCCCCAGATACGGGGCGATCTTCGCCATGATGTCGGGCATCTGCGCCACCGGCGTGGCGATCAGGACAATGTCAGCCTCGGCGACTTCGGCACCGGGATTGGCACCGACACGGTCGATGATGCCAAGGTCGATGGCCTGCGACAGGCTGCCGAGGCTGCGCCCGAAACCGACCACTTCACCAACTTGGCCGACCGCCTTGAGCGCCAGCGAGAACGACCCGCCGATCAGCCCGACACCAAATATGACAAGCTTGCCAAACTCCGCTTCGGTCCCCACGGATCGCTCCTCAGTACGCCGCGAGCGGATAGGAGCCGAGCACCTTGAAATAGGCGGCGCGCTGGGCAAGCTGCGTCAGCGCGGCAGCGATTTTCGGCTCGTCGCGATGCCCTTCGACATCGACGTAGAAGACGTATTCCCAAAGCGTATGCCGGGCCGGCCGCGATTCCAGTCGCGTCATCGACACACCGGCCTCGGAGAATGGGATCAGCAGATCGCAGAGCGAACCGGTACGGTTCGGCGCCGACATGATCAGCGAGGTTTTGTCGCGTCCCGACGGACCGGTCGGCTGGTGGCCGAGGACGACAAAACGCGTGGTATTGTTGGGTTCATCCTCGATATTGGACGCCAGTTGGGGCAAACCGTAGCGATCCCCGGCCGCATTGCCGGCGATCGCCGCCGCGCCCGGCTCGGCGCTGGCCAACTGGGCCGCCTGCGCGTTGCTGCCCATCGAAATCCGCTGGGCCTGCGGCAACATGCGGTTCAGCCACTCGTGACACTGCGCCAGCGACTGCGCGTGCGAATAGACTTTGGTGATCTTTTCCAGCGACGGCTCGTGCGACAGGAGATGCTGGTGGATGCGCAACACCACCTCGCCGCAGATCTGCAGCGGCGTCGCCATCAGGAGATCCATCGTCCGCCCGATCGCGCCCTCGGTCGAGTTCTCGATCGGCACGACGGCATAATCGGCGTGTCGCGACTCGACTTCACGGAACACATCATCGATCGATACCTGCGGCGACAACTGTGCCGCATGGCCGAAATGCTTGACCGCCGCGCTTTCCGAAAAAGTGCCGAGCGGTCCGAGAAAGGCGACGCCGAGAGGCTTCTCGAGCGACAGGCAAGTCGACATGACCTCGCGGAAGAACCAGGTAACGCTATCGCCGGACAACGGCCCGGGATTGCTGTCCTGGATCCGGCGCAGCACCTGCGCTTCGCGTTCTGGCCGGTAGATGAAGCCCGCCTCGCCGTGTTCGGCCTTGATTTCGCCGACACGCTGGGCGCAACGGGCGCGTCGATTCAGAAGATCGAGCAGCTGGTCGTCGATCGCGTCGATTTCACCGCGCACTGCCGCCAGACTGCGCTGCAATTCATCATTCATGCACGCCCCCACCCCATCGTGTCCACATCCTCTTATTGCGCGTCGGCATCCGTCCCCTCGTCAGCGGGGGCTTCACCCGAGCGCGCCTCGGAATCGTCCTCGGTCTCGACAATCTTTTCCAACCCGGCCAGCTTCTCGCCCTCATCGAGCGCGATCAGCGTCACACCCTGCGTCGCCCGCCCGAGTTCGCGGATCTCCTGGACGCGGGTGCGGATCAGCACGCCTCCGGTGGTAATCAGCATGATCTCGTCCTCGTCCTTGACGAGACGCGCCGCAACGACCTTGCCGTTACGCTCGCTGGCGGCGATCGCGATGACGCCCTGATTGCCACGCCCGGAGTGACGGAAATCGGCAAGCACCGTGCGCTTGCCGAAGCCGTTCTCGGTGGCCACCAGCACGGTTTCCTGATGGTTGTCGGCAACCAACAAGGACAGCACGTGCTGGCCTTCGCCAAGACGCATGCCGCGCACACCCCGCGCCGTACGCCCCATCGGCCGCACGTCTTCCTCGTCGAACCAGACCGCCTTGCCAGCATCCGAGACAAGCACGATGTCCTGCGTACCGTTGGTGATCTCGGCGCCGATCAGGAAATCGCCTTCGTCGAGCGCCACGGCGATGATGCCGGCCTTGCGCGGGTTCGAGAAATCGGACAGCGGCGTCTTCTTGACCGTGCCCTGCGCCGTGCACATGAAGATGAAGCGATCCTCGGCAAACTCCTTGATCGAGAGGATGGCATTGATTTTCTCGCCCGCCTCGAGCGGGAACATGTTGATGATCGGCTTGCCGCGGCCCGTACGCGCACCTTGCGGCACTTCATAGACCTTGAGCCAATACACCCGTCCGCGATTGGAGAAGCAGAGGATCGTGTCGTGCGTGTTGGCGACGAAAAGTTGATCGACGAAATCGTCTTCCTTCATCGCCGCCGCCTGTTTGCCACGCCCGCCGCGCCGCTGCGCGCGGTAGTCGGCGAGCGGTTGCGACTTGACATAACCGGTATGCGACAAGGTCACTACCATGTCCTGCGGCGTGATGAAGTCCTCGATGCCGAGATCCTGCGTATCGACGACGATCTCCGAACGGCGCTTGTCGCCGAACTGGGCGCGAACCCCCGCGAGTTCTTCGGTAATGATTTCGTTGATCCGTTCCGGGCGCGCCAGGATGTCCATCAGATCGGCGATCTTGTCGAGCAACTCGGAGAAATCGGCGACGATCTTGTCGCGCTCGAGACCGGTCAGGCGTTGCAGACGCAGATCGAGAATTGCCTGGGCCTGGGTTTCGGACAACAGGTAACCGCTGCGCGACAGGCCATATTCGAGCCCGAGACCTTCCGGACGCGTCGCGTCGAGCGCCGCGCGCGAAAGCATTTCACCGACCGTTGCCGACGCCCACAGCTTCGACATCAGCCCGCGCCGCGCATCCGCTGGCGTCGGCGACGCCTTGATCAGGGCGATGATCTCATCGACATTGTCGAGCGCCACCGCCAGGCCTTCCTGGATGTGGGCGCGCTCGCGCGCCTTGCGCAGTTCGAACACGGTACGCCGGGTGATCACCTCGCGGCGGTGCGACAGGAAACACTCGATCAGCTGCTTGAGATTCAGGAGGCGAGGCTGGCCATCGACCAGCGCCACCATGTTCATGCCGAAGGTGTCCTGCAGCTGGGTCATCTTGTAGAGATTGTTGAGCACAACCTCGGGCACTTCGCCACGCTTCAATTCGATGACCACGCGCATGCCGGATTTGTCGGACTCGTCGCGCAGATCGGAGATACCATCGATGCGCTTATCATTGACGAGTTCGCCGATCTTCTCCAGCAGCGAACGCTTGTTCACCTGATAGGGCAGTTCGTCGATGATGATCGCCTGACGGTCGGCACTGCCCTTGATATCCTCGAAATGCGACTTGGCGCGCATGATCACGCGGCCGCGACCGGTGTGGTAGCCCTCGCGCACGCCCGACACGCCATAAATAATGCCGCCAGTCGGGAAGTCCGGCGCGGGTACCAGATCGATGAGTTCGTCGATGCTGAGTTCGGGATTGTTCAGCAGCGCAAGGCACGCATCGGCAACTTCGTTGAAATTGTGCGGCGGAATGTTCGTCGCCATGCCGACGGCGATACCCGACGACCCGTTGATCAGCAGGTTCGGAATCCGCGTCGGCAGAATCAGCGGTTCCTGCTCGGAACCGTCGTAGTTCGGCCCGAAGTCCACGGTTTCCTTGTCAATGTCGGCAAGCAGTTCGTGACCGATGCGCGCCATGCGCACTTCGGTGTAGCGCATTGCCGCGGCGCTGTCGCCGTCGACCGAACCGAAGTTACCCTGGCCATCGACCAGCATGTAACGCAGTGAAAAGTCCTGCGCCATGCGCACGATCGTGTCGTATACCGCGGTATCGCCGTGCGGGTGATATTTACCGATCACGTCGCCGACGATACGCGCCGATTTCTTGTATGCCTTGTTCCAGTCGTTGCCCAGCTCGTGCATCGCGTAGAGCACACGTCGATGCACCGGCTTCAGGCCGTCGCGCGCGTCCGGCAGGGCCCGGCCGACGATCACGCTCATCGCATAGTCGAGATACGAACGGCGCATCTCGTCTTCGAGGCTGATGGGAAGAGTTTCTTTGGCGAATTGCTCAGCGGCCTGATCCATTTTTATTGTCCGTAGATTCCAGCAAACACGGGGGCGGACGGTCGTGGCGCCGCCCTGATAAACGGGTCATTTTAACACGAGCGACCGCATCCCGACCCGCTAAACCGGCACGAATCAACGAACCGACTGCGCCGGAGAAACTCGAAATCGGGAGAATTCCCAAGTAAGCTAGACACCGACCGAATCATTTGAGCCAATTCATCCCCTCGCCCATGGACACCACAGCCCAAACCACAAAAATCGACCTCCTGATCGAAGCACGCTGGATCATCCCGATCGAACCGGCGGGAATCGCCCTGGAAAACCATGCGATCGCCATCGACGCGGGCCGGATTGTTGCAATCCTGCAACAATCCGAAGCGCACCGCCGGTACGCGCCGCTGACCATCGAGCGCCGTCCGCATCATGTGCTGATTCCCGGTCTCGTCAACCTCCACACCCACGCGGCAATGACCCTCCTGCGCGGCATGGCCGACGACCAACCGCTGATGGAATGGTTGCAGCACCACATCTGGCCTGCAGAGGCGCGCCACGTCTCGCCCCAGTTCGTGCGCGACGGCACGCGCCTCGCCTGCGCGGAAATGCTGCTGGGCGGCATCACCTGTTTCAACGACATGTACTTTTTCCCCAAGGCAGCGGCCGAAGCCGCGATCGAAGCGGGGATGCGCGCGGCCATCGGCCTCATCGTCATCGACGCCCCGACGGCCTATGCCACCGACGTCGACGACTATCTCGACAAGGGCATGGCCGTCCGCGACAGCCTGCGCGACCAACCCGGGATCAGCTTCTGCCTGGCGCCGCATGCGCCGTATACAGTAAGCGACCGCGCCTTCGGCAATGTCCTGACACTGGCAGAGCAATGTGAATTACCGATTCATCTCCACCTGCATGAAACGACGCAGGAACTCCGGGACAGCGAACGGCAATTCGGCGTCCGCCCGCTGGAACGACTGCACCGACTCGGGCTCCTGGGACCGGAACTGATCGCCACCCACGCCGTCCACCTTGAGCCGGGCGAAATCGCACACCTGGCCCGCCACGGCTGCTCGGTTGCGCATTGTCCCAGTTCCAACCTCAAACTGGCCAGCGGCATCGCGCCGATCGCGGCCTTGCTTGAACACGGCGCCAATGTCGGTCTCGGCACCGATGGCGCGGCCAGCAACAACCGGCTCGACCTTTTCGCCGAAATGCGCCTGGCCGCCCTGCTCGCCAAGGCACAGAGCGGCCAGGCAAACGCCGTCAGCGCCCATCAGGCGTTGCACATGGCGACACTCGGCGGCGCCCGCGCACTCGGCCTGGACGGCGAAATCGGCTCCCTGCGTCCCGGCAAAGCGGCGGATCTGTGCGCCATCGACCTGCAGGACCTCCGCTTGTCACCGTGTTACGACCCAGCATCCCACGTCGTATATGTTGCGGGTCGCGAGCAGGTTTCTGACGTCTGGGTTGCAGGAATACAACGTATCAAGCACCGGAAACTCACTGCGGATAATGAAATTGAGTTGATCAGCCTAGCATCCTTATGGCAGAATCAAATTCGTCCGCGCGATGCTTGACAGGTTTTTGTATTCGTTAACTGAGGCGTATCAGGCCTGCTGGGGTTCGCTCCACAGACTTTAACCAATGAGGATTTTCAGATGAAAAATACGGCAAAACTGATGGCTGCTCTGGCCATTACCCTGGGTCTCTGTGCTTCTTTCGCCCAAGCGCAAACCGCTAGCAGCGTCTACGTGCTTGACAGCCGTGGCGACGTCGTCAAGAGCGGCGCCGGCCTGTGCGTCCGCACCGGCTACTGGACCCCGGCTGCTGCCGCCCAGGACAAGAACGGCTGCAGCTGCGACAAGGACCTGATCGCCAAGGAAGTGTGCGAACCGGCTCCGAAGGCTGCTCCGGCTGCTCCGGCCGCCGCCCCGAAGGCTGCAGGCTTCGGTGAGAAGGTTACGATTGCTGCTGACGCCCTGTTCGACTTCAACAAGGCCACGCTGCGCCCCGAAGGCAAGACCAAGCTTGACGACGTCGTCGGCAAGGCTGGCCAACTGAACCTCGAAGTGGTCATCGCCGTTGGTCACGCCGACCGCATCGGCAGCGCCGCTTACAACCAGAAGCTGTCCGAGAAGCGCGCTGCTGCGGTCAAGGACTACCTGGTTGCCAAGGGCATCCCGGCCAACCGCGTTTACACCGAAGGCAAGGGCAGCAAGCAGCCGGTCACGAAGGCTGGCCAGTGCAAGGGCCCGAAGAGCGCCAAGGTCATCGCCTGTCTGCAACCGGACCGTCGTGTTGACATCGAACTGATCGGCACCAAGAAGTAATCACGCCGAACGGACAAAAAGCCCTGCCTCGGCAGGGCTTTTTTGTTGCTCCTCTCTTTTTGCGGACGCCATCGCCATGCAAAACGCCGACCCTCTCGAACTTCAGAAATTCAGCGAACTCGCGCACCGCTGGTGGGACCCGACCAGCGAATTCCGTCCGCTGCACGAAATCAACCCCTTGCGGCTCGAGTGGATCGACCAGATCGTCAGCCTGTCAGGCAAAACCGTCCTCGACATCGGCTGCGGCGGCGGCATCCTTTCGGAAAGCATGGCCGCTCGGGGCGCCGATGTCACCGGCATCGACCTCTCCGACAAGGCGCTGGGCGTCGCCAAACTGCACCTGCTGGAAAGCGGGCGCCGCGTCGATTACCGCAAGGAATCGGCCGAAGCGCATGCTGCCGAAGCGCCCGAACGTTACGACGTCGTTACCTGTATGGAAATGCTCGAACACGTTCCCGACCCGTCGAGCATCGTCGCCGCCTGCGCACAACTCGTCAAACCGGGCGGACACGTGTTTTTCTCGACGCTCAACCGCAATCCCAAGGCCTACCTGCTGGCCGTGATCGGCGCCGAATACATCCTGAACATGCTGCCCAAGGGCACGCACGATTATGCAAAGTTCATCCGCCCGGCCGAACTGTGCCGCTGGGCAAAGGCCGCCGGCCTCGAACCCGATGAACTGATCGGCATGGGGTACAACCCGCTGACGCGCGTTTACCGCCTGAACACGGACACCAGCGTCAATTACCTGGTGCACACCGCGCGACGCCGCTGAGCACACCGCCTCGCCACGCCGGCGGCGAGGCACTCACTCTTCCGTCATTTCCAGCGGGCGAATGACAAGAAAGAGCGCCTGATCCTGCGCATCGGCCAGTTGCGCCAAACCGGCAAGATCGGCGAGCAGGTCGGCAACGACGTCTTCATCCCAGCCGGCGCTCTCGAATTCCTCGGTCGCCGCCAGTTCGGCCGCCGCCACGGCGGCCGCGTCGTCATCCAGGTCAACCAGTGACGCGCACAATTCGTCGCCAACGCGAACCACTGCCACATCGTCGGACGACACATAGGCCGGCTCATAACCATCGAGTACCACCTGCAGCGGCTCGCCGGTCAGGAGAGCATGCAAGGTCGCCAGGCGAACGGTGTCGAAACCCGGCAGCACGAGACCGCTCCATTGCGCCAACGGCTGCGCCGACTCGCCGATGTCAACGATTTCATCATCATCGGCAGCTACCAGTCGCGACTCAAACTGCATGCGTTTCCCTTTCCTTATTGCATTCGGATATTTGCGATCTCGCCGCTGCGTACCCGCAGCACGGCCGAGATCGCCGCGTCAACATCCGCGGCACAGGTGCGGTGATTGGTGATCGCAGCACGAATCACCGTCCGCCCGTCCACACGGGTGGTGGAAAATACCACGTCGCCGGCCAATTGCAAGACGTGCGTGATCCGCTCGTTCAGGCGATCCTGTGCCGCCCCGTCCCAATCGGTCGGCGCGGCGCTGAAACAACAGACGTTGAGCCGCACCGGCGCCGCCAGCCGCAACCCCGGCGTCGCACCAACCAACACGCTCATGCGCTCGGCGAGGCGGCAATTATCGGTGATCGCCGCCCCCAACGCCTTGCTGCCGTAAGTGCGCAAGGCGGCCCAGACCTTGAGTGCGCGAAATCCGCGCGAGAGGTCGACACCGTAATCGCAGTACCACGGCTCGCCGCCGCCGAGCCCCTGATCCTGCTTGGCAAGGTAGGCCGGACGCGCGGCGAAGGCCTGGCGATGTGCGGCTTCGTCGCGGATCAGCACGACGCCGCAGTCATACTGCACGTACATCCATTTGTGAAAATCGAAGGCCAGCGAATCGGCCCGCTCGATGCCGCGCGCCAAATCGCACCACGGCGCATCAGCCAGCCGCGACCAGGCGCCGAACGCACCATCGACATGCAACCAGATGCCTTCGCGTGCGCAGAAATCGGCAACCCCCTCGATATCATCGAAGAGGCCAAGATCGACCGATCCCGCCGTCGCGACGATACAGAACGGCAGCATGCCATCGGCACGATCCTTCGCCACCGCCGCCGCCAGCCGGTCGAGACACATGCCGCCATCGACGCCGGCCGGAATCGTGCGCAGCGCCGCTGCCCCGATACCAAGCAGCTCCAGTGATTTCACCGTCGCGTTGTGAACACCCTGCAAGGCATACGCCGTCAGCCGCTGGGCGCCCTGAATGCCATCGCGCCGCGACCCGGCGCCGAGCGCACGTGTGCGCGCCGCGGCCAGGGCAATGACCGTCGCCTGCGAGGTTCCGCCAACGAGAACACCGCTCGCCGACGGGGGAAAACCGAAGCAGTTGCGGCACCATTCGATCACTTCGCGTTCGACATAAACGGCACCGTGATCGCGTCCGCCGCAATTGCTGTTCATCGTCGCCGCCACCATCTCGGCCAACAAGCCGGCAGCCAGACCGGTGCCATGCACCCAGCCAAAAAAGCGCGGATGCGTATTACCGGTATGAAAAGGCAAGACCTTGTGCAGCAGTTCGTCGACGAGCATGGCGCTGTCCTCGCCTTCGCGTGCATCGCCCAAGGCCAGCGCCGCCTTGTCGGCATCGCCGAGCGGCTGCCAGGGATGCTGCCGTGCCGAACTCAACTGGTCGATACAGGCATCGAGCAGACGGTGCGCATCGGCGCGGAATGCCTGCCAGTCAGCCGGATCGAGCGGCGACGGCGAAAATTGCGCGGAATCCTTCCCGTGTTCTTGCATGACGAACTCTCCCTACCGGAACATGAACAGACCCGAGGCGAACAATACGCCATACACGATCTGTGAAAAATAGCGATCCTGAATATGCCGGTGCGCCCAGTTACCCGCCAGCGCCCCGACGACAAGAAACGGCACGCAGACGCCGATGATCTCCCAGATCTCGGCGGTCATCCGGCCGGAAACGACCCCCTGCGCCAGCATGACCGAATTCAGGCTCAGCCAGAGCAGGCTGATGGTCGCGCGAAAATGGCTTTTGTGCGGCAGCGCGTGGCGGGCATAGATCACAACCAGCGGCCCACCCGATGAAAACGCACCGTGAAAGAAGCCGCCAGCGATCAGCGTCAGGCGCAGGACCCATCCGGGCACCCGCTTGTCGTCCAGCGCGATCCACTTGGCGAGGAGGCCACGCACGGCGACGAGCACCATGAAGCCGCCGAGAATCGACCGCAACACACCCTCGTCGAAGGCGCCGAAGGCGAACAGCCCGACCGGCAAGCCAAGTCCGACCCACAGCACGATGCGACCGAACTCACGCCAGACAATACGCCGGCGATCGATCCAGACGATATAGGCCGCCAGCAACAAGGCCAGCACCAGCAGCACTGGCACGGCCTGCTTGGTGCCAATCAGCAGGATGGCGAAGGGCAAGGCCAGCACGGTGCAGCCGAAGCCGGTGATACCTTCGAGAAAATGCGTCAGCAGGACGACGCAACCCAGCATCAGGTAGGACGTCATCGGCTCATCGCTCCGAGTACCCGGCTATCGGACCGGAAGCATACGCGGGCAGCATCAGCATGCCAATGTCGCGAGCGCCGGACAAAGACGGGAAGACATGATATTTTTGCATCCTGAAAGCATACCGCCATTTCGACGAAACGCAGAAGACGATTGACATTGTTCAAGCGGATGGCATCACCTTTGCGATATACCGGCATGACAATAACTCATGACACTCCGTACTGAGGTCCCGCTCACCGCCTTCCGCGTCTTCGTCGCCATCGGCCGGCACGGCAGTTTCACGCGCGCGGCGACGGCGCTCGGCATCACCCAGAGCGCGGTCAGCCGCCAGGTTGCGCGCCTGGAGCGGCTGGCCGGTACCCCGCTCTTCCGGCGCACCGGCGCGGCCGTCGCGTTCACCTCGGAAGGCCGGCAACTTCATGACGCGCTCAAGGACGCCATCTCGACGATCGAACTGACGGCGCAGCAACTCACGCAAAAACGCCAGGCGCACGACCGCTTGATCGTCCGCACCTCGATGCCGAGCTTCGCGATGAAGGTCGTCGTTCCGCTCCTTGGCGAATTCTCCAAACGCCACGGCATCCAGATCGACCTCGTCACCTCGACGGCGACCCCACTCGCCCAGGACGAATTCGACATACTGATTTCGCGCCACATGGCGCTGCCCGACGCGCCCAGTTGGGAGCTCGTGCGCGAACGACTGGTGTGCGTCGCCTCGCCGGCCTGCATCGCCGCCCGCGGAACCGCCCCGCAACAGCAGTGGCCGATGATCCTGTGCCGGTTGCGTCCGGATGCGATCGCCACCTGGGCGATGGCACGCGACATTGCCGCCGACATGCTGCACACTGTCGCGAGCTACGACCACTATTTTCTCGCCGTCGAAGCGGCAATCGGCGGCGTCGGATTTCTCGTCATTCCCGAAATGCTCGTCCGCGACGCGCTTCACAACGGCATTCTGGTGCGCGCCGACGACACGGCGATCGCGTCCGGCGCGACCTACACGGCCTACGTCAATCCGGCTAGCCGTCATTTGCAGCAGGGTGAGCGATTCTGCCGCTGGCTCAAGGGCATGCTGCGCGAATCGCCGCCATGAGCAGACGAACGACATTCTCGCGCGAAGCGAGCAAAGACCGGCAAATTGGAGGGGGAAAGAGGCGTATAATGCGCGCCTTCCTGCGCTGCCTCTGCACCATCGAAGGTGGTGCCCCGAGCCAGAGTCGAACTGGCACGCCTTGCGGCGGCGGATTTTGAATCCGCTGCGTCTACCGATTCCGCCATCGGGGCATGAAGTTCGCACGGGGCGAACTGGAAGAGCGCGAATTATCCTCGATTCGGACATAACCGACAAGTCACTTATTCATGATCCAGACATGCTGACCCTCGACGACTTCGATTTTCTGCTGCCGCCGGACCTGATCGCGCAGCACCCGGCCGACGAACGAACGTCGAGCCGGCTCCTTCACGTCGCCGGCGACCGCCGCGACGATCGCCGCTTTACCGAACTGCCGGACTTGATCGCCCCGGGCGACCTGCTCGTCTTCAACAATACCAAAGTCATCAAGGCGCGCCTGTTCGGACGCAAGGAGAGCGGCGGGCAGATCGAAGTGATGATCGAACGCGTCGTCGATGCGCGCCTCGCGATCGCGCAGATCCGCGCCAGCAAATCGCCGAAACCCGGTTCGCGTATCCTGCTTGAAGATGCCTTCACGCTGACCGTCACCGGCCGCACCGGCGAACAGGGCGAGTTCTTCGCGCTCGAACTCGACGGCGACGGCGACCTCTACGCGCTGACCGAGCGCCACGGCCGGCTGCCGCTACCGCCCTATATCACGCACACCGCGGCCAACGAGGACGAGACGCGCTACCAGACCGTCTATGCCCGTCACGTCGGCGCGGTCGCGGCGCCGACCGCCGGCCTGCATTTCGACGAAGCGATGCTGACCCGCCTGCAGGAAGCCGGCGCCGAACTCGCCTGGCTGACACTGCACGTCGGCGCCGGAACATTTCAGCCGGTGCGCGTCCATGACATCGCCACGCACCGCATGCATTCGGAATACTACGAACTGCCGCAGGCAACCGTCGACGCGATCGCCCGTACGCGTGCCCGCGGTGGCCGCGTCATCGCCGTCGGCACGACGACGCTGCGTACGCTCGAAGCGGCCGCGCAGGGCGGCGAACTGCGCGCCGGCACGGCGGAAACCGACATCTTCATCACGCCGGGCTACCGCTTCCGCGTCATCGACCGGCTGATCACCAACTTTCACCTGCCGAAATCGACGCTGCTGATGCTCGTCTCGGCCTTCGCCGGCATGGAACCGATCCGTGCCGCCTATCGTCACGCCGTCGACGAACGCTACCGCTTTTTCAGCTACGGCGACGCCATGCTTCTGGAACGACAGCCATGAAATTCGACCTCCTCACCACCGACGGCGGCGCCCGCCGCGGCCGCCTGACGCTTGCCCACGGCCATGTCGAGACACCGGTCTTCATGCCGGTCGGCACCTACGGCACGGTCAAGGCGATGACGCCGCGCGACCTCAACGAGATCGGCGCGCAGATCTGCCTCGGCAACACCTTCCACCTCTGGCTGCGCCCTGGCCTCGACGTCATCGGCAAGCACGGCGGCCTGCACCGGCTGATGGGCTGGGACAAGCCGATCCTGACTGATTCGGGCGGCTTCCAGGTCTTCTCGCTCGGCGCCCTGCGCAAGATCACCGAGGAAGGCGTCAAGTTCTCCTCGCCGATCGACGGCCGCAAGCTCTTCCTGACGCCCGAGGAATCGATGCGGATCCAGCACACGCTGAATTCCGACATCGTCATGATCTTCGACGAATGCACGCCCTTCCCCGCCACGCATGCCCAGGCAGCCGATTCGATGCGCATGTCGCTGCGCTGGGCAAAACGCTCGTATGACGAACACCAGCGCCTCGGCAATGCCAATGCGCTGTTCGGCATCGTCCAGGGCGGCATGTACGAGGACCTGCGCGACGAATCGCTGGCCGGCCTCGATGCCATCGGCTTCGACGGCATGGCCATCGGCGGCCTCTCGGTCGGCGAACCGAAGGAAGAAATGGCGCGCATTCTCGCCCATACGGCGCCGCGCCTGCCAACGCACAAGCCGCGCTACCTGATGGGCGTCGGCACGCCCGAAGATCTCGTCAATGGCGTGCAGGCCGGCATCGACATGTTCGACTGCGTCATGCCGACGCGCAACGCACGCAACGGACACCTGTTCACGCGTTTCGGCGATATCCGCATCAAGAACGCACAGTACAAGGACGACCTTCGCCCGCTCGACGCCTCCTGCGACTGCTACACCTGCCGCCACTTCAGCCGCGCCTATCTGCACCACCTTTTCCGCGTCGGCGAGATCCTCGGCGCGCAACTCAATACCATCCACAACCTGCGCTATTACCAGACGCTGATGGGCGAACTGCGCGAGGCCATCGCCGCCGGCACACTGGCCGATACCGTGACGCGTTTCCATGCCGGTCGCGCCGGGCAGGAGTGATACAATAACCGGTCGTTTTTTACCCCATTTACCATTCATTCGTATTTCAGGAGAACACTGTGCTGATCAGTTCCGCCCACGCGCAAACCGCCGCCGCTTCCGCAACGGGAGGCGGTTTCGAGCAGATCTTCATCATGATCGCGATGTTCGCGGTCCTGTATTTCTTCATGATCCGCCCGCAGCAGAAGAAGGCCAAGGAACACAAGGCGCTCGTCGAGGCACTGACCAAGGGCGACGAAGTCATCACCCAGGGCGGCATGGCCGGCCGTATCACCAAGGTCGCCGACGACTTCGTCACGGTCGCCATCGCCGAGAACGTCGAAGTCCAGTTCCAGAAGGCGTCGATCGCCGTCGTTCTGCCCAAGGGCACGCTCAACAAGAACTAAGAAGCCCAGGCTCGGGTCCGGCGGGGCAGCACGCCCCGCAAGGACCTTCCCGGCGATGCTGCATCGCCCCATTCTCGTTCGACAGACCCCATGAATCGCTATCCGCTCTGGAAGTACGTCATCGTCGCCTTTGCGCTGCTGACCGGTTTCATCTACACCCTGCCGAATTTCTTCGGCGAATCGCCGGCCGTCCAGGTTTCCAGCGGCAAGGCCACGATCAAGACCGACATCAAGACGCTTGAACGCGTCGAAATGGCGCTCAAGGGCGCCAGCGTCGACACCAACGGCCTCTTCCTCGACACCAACGGTGTCAAGGTTCGCCTCAAGGACACCGACACCCAGCTGAAGGCGCGCGACATCCTCGAGAAGCAGTTCAACCCCGACGCCAGCGATCCGCAATACGTCGTCGCCCTGAACCTGCTGTCGAGCTCGCCGCAGTGGCTGACCAACCTGCACGCGCTGCCGATGTACCTCGGCCTCGACCTGCGCGGCGGTGTGCACTTCCTGCTGCAGGTGGATATGAAGGGCGCCGTCACCAAGCGGCTCGACTCGCTCGCCGCCGACCTGCGCAGCCTGATGCGCGACAAGACGATCCGCCACGGCGGCATCAACCGCGAAGGCGATCGCATCGTCATCCGCTTCCGCGATAGCGATACGCGCACCAAGGCCCGCAACGTCCTCGAAGACAACCAGCCCGACCTGCTGTTGACCGAACAGGGCGAAGGCACCGACCTGCGCCTGGCCGCCACGCTCAAGCCGACGGCGCTGAAGAAAATCCAGGAACTCGCGGTCAAGCAGAACATGGGTACGCTGCACAACCGGATCAACGAACTCGGCGTCGCCGAGCCGGTGATCACCCAACAGGGCGCCGACCGCATCGTCGTGCAACTGCCGGGCGTGCAGGACACCGCCAAGGCCAAGGACATCCTCGGCCGTACGGCGACGCTTGAAATCCGCATGGTCGACGACACGCCGGGCGCGCTCGAAGCCGCGATGGCCGGCCAGGCGCCCTTTGGCGCCGAACTGTATGTCGAGCGCGGCGGCCTGCCCCTGCTCGTCAAGAAGCAGGTCGTCCTCACCGGCGACCGTCTCACTGACGCCCAGGCCGGCTTCGACAACCAGAGCCAGGAACCGGCCGTCCATCTGACGCTGGACACGGCCGGCGCGCGCATCTTCAAGGAAATCACGCGCGAAAACGTCGGCAAGCGCATGGCCATCCTGCTCATCGAGAAGGGCAAGGGCGAAGTCGTCACAGCACCGGTGATCCGTACCGAGATCGGTGGCGGCCGCGTGCAGATTTCGGGCCGCATGAACACCACGGAAGCCAACGACACGGCGCTGCTGCTGCGCGCCGGTTCGCTGGCCGCGCCGATGGAAATCATCGAGGAACGGACGATCGGCCCGAGCCTCGGCGCCGAGAACATCGCCAAGGGCTTCCACTCGACGCTGTGGGGCTTCGCCGCGATCTCGCTGTTCATGATCGGTTACTACATGATGTTCGGCCTCGTTTCGGTGCTTGCGCTGGCCTCCAACCTGCTCTTCCTGATCGCGCTGCTGTCGCTGCTGCAGGCGACGCTGACGCTGCCAGGCATCGCCGCCATCGCGCTGGCGCTCGGCATGGCCATCGACTCGAACGTGCTGATCAACGAACGCATCCGCGAGGAACTGCGCAACGGCGCGTCGCCGCAGGCGGCGATCTTCACCGGCTACGACCGCGCCTTCGGCACGATTCTCGACTCGAACATCACGACGCTGATCGCCGGTATCGCGCTGCTCGTCTTCGGCTCCGGCCCGGTGCGCGGCTTCGCCGTCGTGCACTGCCTCGGCATTCTTACCTCGCTGTTCTCGGCAGTCGTCGTCTCGCGTGCGCTGGTCAACCTCATCTACGGTCGCCGCCGCAAGCTCGAATCGGTCGCCATCGGCCAGATCTGGAAGCCGGGCAATACGCTCACGACCTCCGCCAAATAAGGGATCCGAATCATGGAATTTTTCCGCATCCACAAAGACATCCCGTTCATGCGGCATGCGCTGGTGTTCAACGTCATTTCGCTGATCACCTTCCTGCTGGCCGTGTTCTTCCTCGCCCACCGCGGCCTCCACTTCTCGGTCGAATTCACCGGCGGCACGCTGATCGAAGTCAATTACAGCCAGGCGCCCAACCTCGAGAAGATCCGCGAAGGCCTGACCAAGGCCGGCTACAACGACATCGCCGTGCAGAACTTCGGTTCGAGCCGTGACGTCATGATCCGCCTGCCGCTCAAGGAAGAGCAGAACTCCGCCAAGATCGGCGAATCGGTCATGGCCGCGCTCGACACCGCGGCGCCGGGCGCAACGCTGCGCCGCGTCGAATTCGTCGGACCGCAGGTCGGCAAGGAACTCGCCGAAAACGGATCGATGGCACTGCTGCTCGTCATCGTCGGCATCGTCGTCTATCTGGCGATGCGTTTCGAATGGCGCTTCTCGGTCTCGGCGATCATCGCCAACCTTCACGATATCGTCATCATCCTGGGCTTCTTCGCCTTCTTCCAGTGGGAGTTCTCGCTCTCGGTGCTGGCCGCCGTGCTGGCCGTGCTCGGCTACTCGGTCAACGAGTCGGTGGTCGTCTTCGACCGCGTGCGCGAAACCTTCAAGAAAGTGCGCGGCCTGACGACGCCGCAAGTGCTCGACCACGCGATCACCAGCACGATCTCGCGGACGATCATCACGCACGGTTGTACGCAGCTGATGGTGCTGTCGATGCTGATCTTCGGCGGCGAGACGCTGCACTACTTCGCACTGGCACTGACGATCGGCATCTGCTTTGGCATCTATTCGTCGGTGCTCGTCGCCAGTCCGCTGGTCATGTGGCTCGGCGTTTCGCGCGAACATTTCATCAAGCCGAAAAAGCAGGTCGAAGGCGCCAACGACGAAGGCGCGGTTGTCTGAACCAAGCCCCCCCGAAAGGCGGAGCCGCGCGCTCCGCTTTTTTTTCGCCCGTCGGTCGATGAGAACAGACGCGGCGCGCCCACGCCTTGGGCGCCGATGCGCCCGTCACTGGTGCGTTTCCGCCCACCGACCATCGCGCACCCGGGCACTCGATATGAACACAAGCAACTGATTTAACGAATAATTACAAAATCCTCGAGCGGTTGGAACGCTTATTGCTGTTTCCCTGACATGAAACGAATTTCTCTCAATCACTTCATGTTCAGGAGATCACAATGAAACCAGCCGTCTCTCTCGTCCTCGCCGGACTCAGCCTCGGAGTTGCCATCTCGACATCGGCCCTTGCCGAACCCGGCACGCTCGACAAGATCAAGGCCAGCGGCAGCATCACGCTCGGCAACCGCGACTCCTCGATTCCGTTCTCCTACCTTGATGACAAGCAGCAGCCAATCGGCTATGCCATGGACCTGTGCCTGAAGGTCGTCGACGCGGTCAAGGCCGAACTCAAGCTGCCGTCATTGAAGGTGGTCTATCAGCCGGTCACCTCGGCGACCCGCATCCCGCTGCTCGCCAACGGCACGATCGACCTCGAATGCGGGTCGACAACCAACAATGCCGAACGGCAGAAGCAGGTCTCCTACACAATCACGCACTTCGTCACGGCCAACCGCTTCGTCGCCAAGAAGGGCGACAAGCTGCACAAGCTTGAGGACCTCAAGGGCAAGACGGTGACCTCGACCTCGGGCACCACCAACATCAAGCAGATCACCGAACTCAACGCCGCCCGCAATCTCGGCATGACGATCCTGCCGGCGAAGGACCACGCCGAAGGCTTCCTGATGGTCGAGACCGGGCGCGCTGCCGCCTTCGTCATGGACGATATCCTGCTTGCCGGCCTCGTCGCCAATTCGCAGAACGCCGCCGGCTATACGATCTCCGATGACGCGCTCTCGGTCGAGCCCTACGGCATCATGGTGCGCAAGGACGACCCGGCCTTCAAGAAGGTCGTCGACGACGCGATGACAAAGATCTACAAGAGCGGCCAGCTCAGCGCGATCTATGACAAGTGGTTCGTCAAGCCGATCCCGCCCCGCGGCATCACGCTGTCGATCCCGATGAGCGCGGCAATGAAGAAGGTCGTCGCACATCCGACCGACACCGCCGATCCCGCCTTCTACGCCAACTGACGGACCGCGCCGGAGCCGCCACCTGGCGGTTCCGGCGGCAAGAACCGACCTACCGACCACGGGAGAACACCTTGAAGTACAACTGGAACTGGGGCATTTTCTGGGAGCTGTCCCCGGACGCCACCGGCACCTATCTCGCCACGCTCTTCCAGGGCCTGCGCTGGACCGTCGCTACCGGCCTCTCGGCCTGGCTCATTGCACTCGTGCTCGGCAGCCTGATCGGCACCCTGCGCACTGTGCGCAATCCCACCGTCATCCGCCTCGGCGACGCCTACGTCGAACTCTTCCGCAACATGCCGATCCTGGTGCAGATGTTCCTCTGGTTCTTCGTCGTTCCCGAACTCCTGCCCACTGGCCTCGGCACCTGGGTCAAGCAACTGCCGAATTCTTCTTTCTGGACCGCCGTCTTCGCGCTCGGCTTCTTCACCTCGGCGCGCGTCGCCGAGCAGGTCAAGGCCGGCATCCGCGCACAGCCACGCGGCCAGACGATGGCGGCCACCGCGCTCGGCATGACGACGGCACAGACCTACCGCTACGTGCTGCTGCCGATGGCTTTTCGCCTGATCCTGCCGCCGCTCACCTCGGAATTCATGAACGTCATGAAGAACAGCGCCGTCGCGCTGACGATCGGGCTCATGGAGCTGACCGCCAGGGCGCGTGCGATGCAGGAATTCAGCTTCCAGGTCTTCGAGGCCTTCACTGCCGCGACGCTGCTCTACCTCGCGCTCAATCTCGTCATCGTGCTGTTCATGCGCCGACTCGAACGTTTCGTCGCAGTGCCCGGTTTTACTGCCGCCCGCGATGCCGTCGCAGCGGCCCACTGAGCGGAGAAGAAAAGAGGAAACCACGCCATGCTCGCCCATTTCGATTTCGACGTCATCGCCCGCACCTGGCAGGTGCTGCTCTTTCAGGGACTCGTCTTCACGCTCCAGGTCACCGCGCTGTCGATGCTCGGCGGCATCGTCTTCGGCACACTGCTCGCGATGATGCGCCTGTCATCGAACGTGGCGCTCTCGCGACTCGCCGCCGGCTATGTCAATGCGATGCGTTCGCTGCCGCTGGTGCTCGTCATCTTCTGGTTCTACTTCCTGATGCCCTATATCGGCGCCTGGGTCACCGGCGCCAGCCAGCCGATCCGCGTCGGCGCGTTCGCCTCGGCGCTGATCACCTTCATCCTCTTCGAAGCCTGCTTCTACTGCGAGATCATGCGCGCCGGTATCCAGAGCATTCCGCGCGGCCAGGCCAACGCCGGTTATGCGCTCGGCTTCAGCTACTGGCAGGTGATGAGCCAGATCATCCTGCCGCAGGCGTTCCGCAACATGCTGCCGGTATTGCTGACACAGACGATCGTGCTCTTTCAGGACGTCTCGCTCGTCTACATCATCTCGCTGCCCGACTTTGTCACGCTCGCCAGCAAGATCGCCCAGCGCGACGGCCGCCTCGTCGAGATGTACGTCTTCGTCGCCCTCGTCTATTTCGTCGTCTGCCTGACGCTCTCGCAGGTCGTCAAGCGCCTGCAGACACGCCTCGCGGTCGCCACCCATTGAACAACGCAAAATCCCCCACGGGAGAAACGCAATGCCCATGATCGAAATCCACAAAATCAGCAAATGGTACGGTTCCTTCCATGCCCTCAAGGAATGCAGCACCAAGGTCAACAAGGGCGAGGTCGTCGTCGTCTGCGGCCCGTCCGGCTCGGGGAAATCGACGCTGATCAAGACCGTCAACGCGCTCGAACCGATCCAGCAGGGCGAGATTCTCGTCGACGGCTACAGCGTCCATGACAGCCGCACCAACCTGCCTAAGCTGCGTTCGCGCATCGGCATGGTCTTTCAGAATTTCGAGTTGTTTCCGCATCTGTCGATCACGCGCAACCTCGCCATCGCGCAGATGAAGGTGCTCGGCCGCGACAAGGACGAAGCCGTCGAGCGCGGCCTCAAGCTGCTCGACCGCGTCGGCCTCCTGGCGCACAAGGACAAGTATCCCGGCCAGCTCTCCGGCGGTCAGCAGCAGCGCGTCGCGATCGCGCGGGCGCTGGCGATGGACCCGATCGCCATGCTCTTCGATGAACCGACCTCGGCGCTCGACCCCGAGATGATCAACGAGGTTCTCGACGTCATGGTCGAACTGGCGCAGGAAGGCATGACGATGATGGTCGTCACGCACGAGATGGGGTTTGCCAAGCGCGTCGCCGACCGCGTCATCTTCATGGACGCCGGCGAGATCGTCGAGGACGACAGCAAGGACCAGTTCTTCAGCCAGCCGAGGAGCGAGCGGGCGAAGGAATTCCTGTCCAAGATCCTGCTGCACTGAACACACGGGAACGCCTGAACTTGGGCGTCCCGGCGGGGTCTATGCAGCACGCATCGCACGTTCGCATCACCCGCAAAGGATTGCTCATGGCTCATCGCACTCAGGTATGGGATCTTCCCACCCGCATTTTTCACTGGTCACTGGCGACGCTCGTCGCCGGCGCCATCGTCACCGGCAAGATCGGCGGCAACGCCATCGTCTGGCACGGCCGCATCGGCCTGGCGCTCGTCGGGCTGATCGTCTTCCGCCTCACCTGGGGGTTTTTCGGCTCGACGCACGCGCGCTTCGCCAGCTTCGTGCCGACCCCGGCCCGGCTGCGCGCCTATCTGCGCGGCGAATGGGACGGACTCGGCCACAACCCGCTCGGCGCACTCTCGGTACTGGCGTTGCTGGCACTGATCGGCGTACAACTGGCGACCGGGCTGCTCGCCAATGACGACATCGCCTTCCAGGGCCATCTCGCACCGCTGATCTCCAAGGAACTCAGCGACACGCTGAGCGGCCTGCACCGCCTGTTCATCAACGGACTGATCGGACTCATCGCCCTGCATCTCGCCGCCATCATGTTCTATGCCCACGTCAAGCGCGAGAACCTCGTCAAACCCATGCTGACGGGTTGGAAGGAAACCGACGACGCACCGAAGACGCCGGTCAGCGGCGGCGGTCCCCTGGCGCTGGTCGTCGCGCTGCTGCTGGCGTTCGCCGCCATCTACGGCAGCTCGGGCACCTGGATCGCGCCACCGCCCGTTGCCGAGGCGGCGCCAGCGCCGAGCTTCTGAACGACCGCATGAAAAAGCCGCCAACAGGCGGCTTTTTCATGTTCATGCCAGCGGCAAATGAGCGCCGGTCAATCCTTGCGGAAATTGTCGTGACAGGCCTTGCAGGTCGCGCCGGTCTTGCCGAACTGTGCCTTGATCGCCGCGACGTCGCCGGTCGCCGCTACCTTGGCCAGTTCGTTCGCCTCGCGATTGAAGTTGGTCCCCACTTCCTTCGCTTTGTCGGGTTGCTGGAAGAACTCCGGCTTGAGGCGGGTTTTCTGATCGCCGATGTCCTTGTCGGTCCCCGGCACAAATAGAGTGCCCAGCCCGGAGTTGGCAACCGCCGCGACGGCGTTGGCCGCCGCCACCACCTGTTCCTTGTTGAAGGTGCCGTCCACATTGGCCTTGATCTTGCCCATGTTCCAGGACATGAAACTGAACGCCGCCTTGCGGGTCTTGATGACATCCTCGGGCTTGAGACTCTGTTGGGCGAGCACGCTCCCGGCAAAACCGGCGAGCAAGGCGAGAACGAACACTTTTTTCATGAAGCACCTCATCAGGGACAGGAACCGGCGCCGGCGCCGGGAAAAATGCCGGCGCGATGAAACCGCGCCGACCCACATGCTGGCGGATTGGTCAGCGCGGCCCCCGAAAAGTTCAGCCCGGACGTTAGAGCCTATTTCGGCAGGGCTCGCGGGCCGCGTTGTCGATAGAGACGGATGGATGCAAGGCGCGAGGCGCAGCGCATGGTTGTTCCATGCGCAAGCGGAGCAACGCCGCAGACACCGCCCCTATCGGCAACCCGAAGGGCCACCGGCGCGGCCCACGATCCCTACCGAAATAGGCTCTTAGACAGCGAAAACGTGCTTGATCCGCAGGCTTTTTTTCTGCTCGACGAGTTCGATCAGGCGATCGATGTTCGGATGCTTGCCCGGATGCGCACGCGCATCGTCGGTATGCTCGGCGTAGAGTTCAAGGCCCTTCTTCGCCGCTTCGGGCGTGATCGCGCCGTAGGTCTGTGCCAGATGGTTATAGACCGCCAGCGAGCCTTGGCTGCCGGCCTTGTTCTCGATGGCAACAATGAGATTACCCTCGGCGTCGAGCAGGTTGATCGCCGCCAGATGCGAGATGCCGGGCAGCTTCTTGAGGTTGTCCGAAAATGACATGCGGGACTCCTCAGATACGCCGCGCGAGTTCGGCGGCCTTGCCGGTGTAATCCCACGGCGTCAGCTTGAGCAACTCGGCCTTGGCAGCCTCGGGAATATCGAGCGAGGCGACAAAGGCCTGCATGCCGTCACGCGAAACACGCTGGCCCCGGGTCAGTTCCTTGAGCTTCTCATAGGGATTGGCGACGCCGTAGCGACGCATCACCGTCTGGATCGGCTCGGCCAGCAATTCCCAGTTGGCATCGAGATCGGTGCACAGGCGATCCGGGTCGGCTTCCAGCTTGCCGAGGCCGCGCAGCAGCGATTCGTAGGCCAACAGGGTATAGCCGAGCGCGACGCCCATGTTGCGCAGCACCGTCGAATCGGTCAGGTCGCGCTGCCAGCGCGAGATCGGCAGCTTTTCCGAGAGGTGGCGCAGCAGGGCGTTGGCCAGACCGAGATTGCCTTCGGAGTTCTCGAAATCGATCGGATTGACCTTGTGCGGCATCGTCGACGAACCGACTTCACCGGCCTTGAGTTTCTGCTTGAAGAAGCCGAGCGAGATATACGCCCAGACGTCGCGATCGAGATCGATCAGGATGGTGTTGGCGCGGGCAAAGGCGTCGAACAGTTCGGCCATCGCGTCATGCGGCTCGATCTGGATCGTGTAGGGATTGAATTCGAGGCCGAAACTCTCGACGAAGCGCCGCGCGAAGCTTTCCCAATCGTAGTCGGGATAAGCGGCGAGGTGCGCGTTGTAGTTGCCGACGGCGCCGTTGATCTTGCCGAGCAGGCTGACGCCGGCGATCTGGCGACGGGCGCGGTCGAGGCGCGCGACGACGTTGGCCATTTCCTTGCCGAGCGTCGTCGGCGTCGCCGGTTGACCGTGCGTGCGCGACATCATCGGCAGCGCCGCGTGTTCGTGGGCGAGGTCGCGCAGACGCGCGATCACGCGGTCAAGCGCCGGCAGCATCACCTCGTCGCGCCCGGCCTTGAGCATCAGCGCGTGCGACAGGTTGTTGATATCCTCGGAGGTGCAGGCAAAATGGATGAACTCCGACACGCCCATGACTTCGGAATTATCGGCGAGTTTTTTCTTGATCCAGTATTCGAGCGCCTTGACGTCGTGGTTGGTGACCGCCTCGATCGCCTTGACCTCGCCCGCCTCGACCGGACCGAAACCGGCGACAAGCGCGTCGAGCGCGGCCACGGTCGCCGGCGAGAAAGCCGGGATTTCGGCGAAATGCGGTTCGGCCGCCAGGGCCTTGAGCCATTCGATCTCGACCTCAAGACGGCGGCGAATCAGGCCATACTCGGAAAACTGGGGACGCAGGGCATCGACCTTGGCGGCATAGCGGCCGTCCAGCGGGGAAAGGGCGGTAAGAACGTCGAAAGACATGGTATTCATCCTGGTTGATAGCGGCGATATTTTACCCGATGGCGACGACCGACGCCCGCCCCGACCACCGGAACGGCAGGAAATCGGAGGCACAGTGGCGATATCACGATGCTATAATGCCTCCCCATGATTACTCCCGCAAAAAAGCAGATGAAGCTCATTGGATCGCTGACCAGCCCCTACGTCCGCAAGGTGCGGGTCGTTCTGGCCGAGAAGAAGATCGAATACGAATTCGAGATTGACTCCCCCTGGAACGCTGATTCGAACGTCCCGAACGTCAATCCACTCGGCAAAATTCCGGTTCTGGTTCTCGACGATTCGACAGTACTTTTCGATTCCCGCGTCATTGTCGAATACATCGACAGCGTCGCACCGAACAACAAGCTGATGCCCGAATCCAACCGCGAGCGCACCGAAGTCAAGCGCTGGGGCGCCGTCGCCGACGGCATCTGCGATTCGGCCGCCCTGATCTTTCTCGAGCGCAAGCGTCCGCCCATCCAGCAGAATCCGGAGTGGATCGAACGGCAGATCGACAAGATCCGCCGCAGCCTCGACTTCATGGCTGCGGAACTCGGCGAAAACGCGTTCTGCATGGGCAATCACTTCACCCTGGCCGACGTTGGCGTCGGCTGTGCACTGGGTTACCTGCTGCTCCGCTTCCAGGAAATCGACTGGCGCGAATCGCACCCCAACCTCGCCCGCCTCTACGACAAACTGATACAGCGGCCGGCATTCGCGGAAACCATCCCGCAAGCCTGACCTGATTCGAAACATTGCGCCGTGTCTGCCGACCCGGCGCCGGAATCCCCGGACATCCGATGATGCTCCGGGGATTTTTTATGCAGAACAGGAAATGTCGCGCAGCAACGCTGAGGAAGGTGCGCCGAACTAGCGTGCCTCGCCGCGCGCCGCCAGATAGACGCCCGTCAGCGACAAGACGAAGCCGGCGGCCTGCAACGGGGCGAACGCCTCGCCGAACAGGCACCAGGCGAGGAAGGCGCTGCCGACCGGCTCGCCGAGCGTGACGACGCCGACGAAGGTGGTCGACACATGGCGGAGCGACCAGTTATAGGCCGTATGCCCGAGAAGCTGGGGTCCGAGCGCCATGCCGAGCGCGGCGAGATACGCCGGCAGGCGGTAACCCGAAAGCGATACACCGGCGATGCCACAACCGGCGAGCAGGAACAGCGCCGCCATGCCGTAAGCCAGCCAGATGTACGCGGTCAGCGGCATGCCGGCACGCAGACGCCGACCGATCAGCAGATAGGCGGAAAAGCACCAGCTGCCGGCCAGTGCCAGCGCGCAGCCAAGCAGCGCGGCACGCCCGCCGGTCTCCGCACTCGCGTCGCTCCAGAAAATCATCAGGCTGCCGGCCAGCGAAACGACGATGCCGGCCAGCGTCAGTCGGCTCGTCCGCTCGCCAAAGAAGGCGAACGATGCCAGCGCAATCCAGACCGGGTTGGTCGTCACCAGCGCCGTGCTGCTGGCCACCGAGGTCGTTTCGAGCGAACTGATCCAGGCGGCGAAATGCAAGGCGAGAAAGAAACCGGCGCCGACCGCCAACGCCAACTGGCGTCGCGTCAGGGACTGCAACTCGGTCCGCGACTGCCCCCAGGCGAGCGGCGTCACGACCAGTGCGGCGATACCGAGACGCAGCGCGGCGATCGCCAGTGACGGCAAGCCGCCCTCCTGCGCCAGCCGCGCCAGAATCGCGCCGAACGAAATCACCAGCACGCCGAGGCCGAGCACGAAGAACGGCAGGCGACGCGACACCGCCTTCTCGCCGATCATTCGGCGCGACGACCAGCCGGCTGCCCGCCCTCGAGATAGGCCGCCCGCACCTCGGCGCTGGCGAGCAATTCGCGGCCGCTGCCGGAAAGAACGATGCGACCGTGCTGAAGCACATACCCGCGATGCGCAACGCGCAAGGCGTGGTGGGCGTTCTGTTCGACCAGCAGCACGGTCATGCCGTGGTCGCGATTAAGATCGCGGATCACCTGGAAGATGCGGCGGATCATCAGCGGCGCCAAGCCGAGCGAGGGCTCGTCGAGGAGCAGCAATTTCGGTCGCGCCATCAGTGCGCGGGCGATCGCCAGCATCTGCTGCTCGCCCCCCGACAGCGTGCCGGCGCGCTGCTGGCGCCGCTCGTCGAGGATCGGGAAGAGCGCGAACATGCGCTTCAGGTCGGCTTCGAAATTGAGCGGATCGGCGAGTACGGCGCCCATCTGCAGGTTTTCCATCACCGTCATGCGCGGGAAGATGCGCCGGCCTTCGGGCACCAGCGCAATGCCGCGCCGCGCCACCTCGTGGGCCGGCAGGCCGGTGATGTCCTCGCCGTCGAAAACGATGCGGCCCGCCGAGGCGCGCGGCTTGCCGAACAAGGACATCATCAGCGTCGACTTGCCGGCGCCGTTGGCGCCGATCAGCGTCACCACCTCACCAACCTGCACCGACAGATCGATCGATCGCAGCGCCGAAATCGCGCCGTAATGGGCATGCACCCCGGACAATTCCAACATCATGGCGCCGCCCCTTCCATGCTTGCGTCCACGTTCTCGTCTTCTTCCTCGCCGAGATAGGCCTGGATGACGCTTGGATTGTTGCGGATTTCCTCGGGCGTGCCCTCGGCGATCTTGCGGCCGTAATTGAGCACGCAGATATGATCGGAGACGTTCATTACCACGCTCATGTCATGCTCGATGAGCAGAATCGACAGGTCGTCGTCGGCGACCAGCGACTGCAGCAGTTCGTTGAGTTCGGCCGACTCGCGCGGATTGAGGCCAGCGGCCGGTTCGTCGAGGCAGAGCAGGACCGGATCGACGCAGAGCGCGCGGGCGATCTCGATGCGCCGCTGCGTGCCGTAGGGCAGGTCGCCGGCGGCGACATCGGCCTTGTCGATCAGCTTGAGCCGGGTCAGCCAGCCGACCGCCGTCTCCAGCGCCCTGGCTTCGGCGCGCCGGTACGCCGGCAGGCCGAGCAAGCCGGCGAGCGAGAAGCCGGATGCGGCCTGCAGCGGATTGTGCTGCGCCACGATCAGGTTCTCGAGCACCGTCATGCGCGGGAACAGGCGAATGTTCTGGAAGGTGCGCACGACCTGCGCCCGGTGCGCCACCGCGTGGCTCGGCAGGTTCTCAAGCGCCAGCACGCCGCGCTGCGGGTGATTGAGACGGACCGTGCCGAGCGTCGGCTTGTAGAAGCCCGTCATGCAGTTGAACAAGGTCGTCTTGCCGGCGCCGTTGGGACCGATGACCGCGGTGATCTTGCGCGCCGGCACGGCGAGCGAGAGGTCATCGATCGCCGTCAAGCCACCGAAGCGCATGGTCAGCCGGTCGACGCTGAGGATGGGCTGCATCGTTTCGTTCATTCCCCGCCCTCCTTGCGCGCGACCCGCAAGGTCGGCTCGCGCCGCGAGAGGATGCCGCCCGGCCGCCAGATCATGATCAGGATCATCGCGGCGCCGAAGAGCAGCATGCGGAATTCGGAAAAATCGCGCCCGAGTTCGGGCAGCAGCACCAGCACCAGCGAGGCAAGGACGACGCCGAGCTGGCTGCCCATGCCGCCGAGCACGACGATGGCGAGGATGATCGCCGACTCGTTGAAGGTGAAAGACTCCGGCGAGATGAAGCCCTGCCGCGCGGCGAAGAAGACGCCGGCGATGCCGCCAAGCATGGCGCCGAAGACGAAGGCCGAGAGCTTGACGCCGGTGACGTTGATGCCGAGCGCCCGACAGGCGATCTCATCTTCGCGCACGGCTTCCCAGGCGCGCCCGATCGGCAGCTTGCGCAGACGCGTCACCAGCAGGTTGGTGATCAGGCAGAGCAGCAGGATGACGTAATACAGGAAGACGATGCGATGCATCGGCGAGAATTCGAGACCGAAGAAGCCGGCAAAGCTCGGCGTGTCGCCGGGCGGACGGAACGGCAGGCCGAAGAAGCTCGGGCGGGGAATCGAAGCGATGCCGTTCGGTCCGCCGGAAAAATCGGTCCAGTTGACCAGCACGACGCGGATGATCTCGCCGAAGCCGAGCGTGACGATGGCGAGGTAGTCGCCGCGCAAGCGCAGGCTCGGCCAGCCGACGAGCAGGCCGGCCAGCGCGGCGATGCCGCCGGCCACCGGCAATGCCGCCCAGAAGCCCCAGCCGAACTGCGTCGACAACAACGCATAGGCATAGGCGCCGACGGCGTAGAAAGCGACATGGCCAAGATCGAGCAGGCCGGCGAGGCCGACAACGACGTTGAGGCCCCAGCCGAGCATCACGTAAATCAGCACGGTCGTCGCCGTATCGACGACGTAGCGGTTATCGGAGAAAAAAATCGGCATGAGCAGCGCCAGCACGAGAGCCGCGATACCCAGATGTCGCACCCATCCCGCACCGCCCGCCGAGGCGGCCGTCGTCGCGCCCTCGGCGCGCTCGCGCAAGCGTTTTCCGGCGCTGACGCGATCGATCGAATAGCGCAACACCAGGCGTCCGACGAACACCGCCAGCACAAAGGCGCCGAGCAGCGGCCAGCGCGTCGCCACCTGCAGCGCGCCGCCCTGATCGACGGTCGTCAGGCCGACCATCGGCACCCCGAGCAGAAGCCCGATCAGCGCCACCGACGCCGCATCCTTGCAACGTTCGGCCAGCGTCAGCGCGTCATGAACGAGAACCGGCGCGCGCATCAGACTTTCTCCACTTCAGGCCGGCCGAGCAGGCCGGAAGGACGGAACATCAGCACCAGGATGAGGATCGAGAAGGTCGCCACATCCTTGTACTCGGGCGACAGGTAGGCCGCCCAGAAGGCCTCGATCAGGCCGATCAGCACGCCGCCGAGCATCGCGCCCGGCATCGAGCCGATGCCGCCGAGCACGGCAGCGGTGAACGCCTTGATGCCGGCAACGAAGCCGATGTAGAAATCGACAACGCCGTAATAGACGGTGACCAACACGCCGGCGACCGCGGCGAGCGTCGCACCGAGCATGAAGGTCAGCGAGATGATGCGATCGACATGGATGCCGAGCAGTCCGGTCATCGTCATATCCTGTTCGCAGGCGCGCTGCTGACGCCCGAACGAGGTGCGCGAAATCATCCAGGTGAAGCCGCTCATCAGCAGCACCGTGACGACGATGATCAGCACCTGCGAATACGACAGATGCACGGTGAAGCCATCGGCCTCGAAGAGATCGAAACCACCGACGAGCACCGGCGGGATCGGCTTGACGCGGGCACCCTGCGTCAGCTGGACCATGTTCTGCAAAAAGATCGACATGCCGATCGCCGAGATCAGCGGCGCCAGGCGCGTCGAACCGCGCAGTGGGCGGTAAGCGGTACGCTCGACGGCCCAGCCATAGACCGAGGTGAACAACACCGAAACGAAGAGCACGACGGCGAGGGCCAGCGGCACCGACGTGATGCCGGCGGCGGCGAGCAGCGTGAAGGCGGTCACCGCGATGAACGCGCTGACCATGTAGATGTCGCCGTGGGCGAAATTGATCATGCCGATGATGCCGTACACCATCGTGTAGCCGATCGCGATCAGGCCATAGACGGCGCCGAGCGTCAGACCGTTGATCAACTGTTGCAATGCGAGGGCCATGCCACTCCCCGAAAACAGAAACCTAATGAAACCGAAACATCAACGAAACGCCGGGGCGCGCTGCGCCCCGGTCTGCCGAACCGCCTGCCGCGCCACGCCACCCGCCACACCGCCGGACGGCCGAGGCACGGCGAAAGCGGTCACTTGGCGACGTAGTCGTACTTGCCGCCCTTCCACTGATAAACCATGAAGCCCGGCAGCTTGTTATCACCCTTGGCGTCGAACGAAAGCTTGCCGATGACGGTGTCAAAACTGCCGCCGCGCATCGCCTTCTCGAGATCGGCGTACTTGGTGCTTTTGGCCTGCTCGGCGGCCTGCGCGAACAACTGCATCGCCGCATAGGCATACATCACATAGCCTTCCGGCTCGATCTTGGCGTCGCGGAACTTCTTGACGATCGGAGCCGCTGCCGGATTCTTGCGCGGATCGGGCGAGAAGGTGAACAGCACGTTGTCGGCGGCTGCGCCGGCGGCCGTGACGAGTTCGGAGTTGGTCAGCGTGTCGCCGCCCATGATCGTCAGCTTGAGACCGGCCTGCTGTGCCTGGCGCAGAATCAGCGCAACCTCGGTGTGATAACCGCCGTAAGCCATGACCTCGACGCCCGCCGACTTCAGCTTGCTGACGAGACCCGAATAGTCTTTCTCGCCGGCCGTGATCGACTCGCGCAGCGCCGGCTTGGCGCCCTTGCCCTGCATCGCCTTGGCGATCTCGTCGGCAAGGCCTTTGCCGTAGGCGCTCTTGTCGTCGACGACGGCGATTTTCTTGCCCTTGTAGGTGTCGGCGAGATACGTACCGGCGACGATGCCCTGCTGGTCATCGCGACCCATGATGCGGAAGACGTTCTTGAGACCACGTTCGGTCACTTGCGGATTGGTCGACACCGTCGCCATCGGGATCAGCGCTTCGTTGTAAACATCGGAAGCCGGGATCGTCGAGCTTGAACACCAGTGGCCGTGCATGAAAACGATCTTCTTGTTGACCATGGCATTGGCCACCGACACCGCCTGCTTCGGATCGCAGGCATCGTCGCCGACTTCGAGCTTGAGCTTCTGACCGAGCACGCCACCCTTGGCGTTGATCTCGGCGATCGCGAGTTCCGCGCCCTTGCGGATCTGATCGCCGGCCGAGGCATATTGCCCGGTCATCGGACCGGCGATGGCGACCAGGTGATCGGCATAGGCGGCGGGGACGGCCAAGGCCAGCAGGCTGACGCCGGCCAGCAGGAAGTTCTTGCGCATGGACTCTCTCCTCAGGTTGAGTGGGCGTAACGGACAACAATGGCGCGGCATAGGCCGAAAGGCTGCAGCGACCGTGCAAAAGGCGACATTCTACCCGCACCGGCGGCCCGCACGCGCGTTTTCGGGGGCATTTTTCCCAGGCACTTTTTCGGTGCATTTTTCCGCCGCTTTCCGGAGACTCCTCCCGGCATGCTTCGCCGATTTACTTCCGCGAGGCTTGGCAGTACGATCGCTCGCATGACATAACCATGACAGGAGAGGCAAACATGACTATCGAAAAAGTCGGCATCGTCGGTGCCGGAACCATGGGCAACGGCATCGCGCAGGCGCTCGCCGCGGCGGGCATCGAGACGGTGCTCACCGACATCGCTGAAAGCGCGCTGCAGAACGCGATGAAGACGATCACCGGCAGCCTCGACCGCCAGCTCAAGAAAGAGAAGATCACCGAAGCGCAGAAAGCCGCCACGCTCGCCATGATCTCCACCAGCAGCGACATGGGCGCGATTGCCGACTGCGACCTCGTCATCGAGGCGGCGACCGAGAACGAACCGCTCAAGCTCAAGATCTTCAAGCAACTCGACGAGATCGCCAAACCCGGGGCCTTCCTCGCCAGCAACACCTCGTCGATCTCGATCACCAAGCTGGCGGCCGTCACTAAACGCCCGGCCCAAGTCATTGGCATGCACTTCTTCAACCCGGTGCCGATGATGGCGCTGGTCGAAATCATCCGCGGCCTGCAGACCAGCGACGCCACCCAGGAAGCCACCGAAGCATTGGCCAAACGCATCGGCAAGACGCCGGTCAAGGTGCGCAACAACCCCGGTTTCGTCGTCAATCGCATCCTCATCCCGATGATCAACGAAGCCATCTTCGCGCTCGGCGAAGGACTCGCCAGCGCCGCCGAAATCGACGACGCGATGAAGCTCGGCGCCGCCCACCCGCTCGGCCCGCTGGCGCTCTGCGACCTGATCGGCCTCGACGTCCAGCTGGCGATCATGCAAGTCCTCTTCGACGGCTTCAAGGACCCGAAATACCGTCCGGCGCCGCTGCTCGTCGAAATGGTCGAAGCCGGCTACCTCGGCCGCAAGACCGGCCGCGGCTTCTTCACCTACGGTTAAGAGCCTGTTTCGGCAGGGCTCGCGAGCCGCGTTGTCGATACGGGCGGAGGGATGCAAGGTGCGAAGCGCAGCGCATGGTTGTTCCATGCGCAAGCGGAGCAACGCCGCAGACACCGCCCGTATCGACAACCCGGAGGGCCGTCGGCGCGGCCCACGATCCCTACCGAAATAGGCGCCCAGCCGTCACGCACGCACGCTCCCGCCGCGCCGTGAGCCGCGCGCGGCGGGTATAATCGCCCCCCGCGCGCCGTAGCCGCCTGCCCTCATCCCCGGCGACTGCTCGCACTTATCCCGAACACAGGAAACCGAGACATGAGTCATCCCTTCGCCATGGGCCTGGCAATCTTCTGCGTCTGCCTCACTGCCGCCGCCCAGGTCATGCTGCGCGCCGGCATGTCTTCGGCCGCGCTGCAACAGGCGATGGCGCAGGGCATCTTCTCGCTCGAACTCTACCGCCAGGCACTCGCCTCACCGCTGATCTGGGGCGGCATGGCCTGCTTCGGCGCCAGCGTCGCGCTCTGGCTGCCGGTCCTCGCCAAGCTCGAAGTCAGCGTCGCCTACCCGCTCACCTCGCTCGGCCTCGTGCTCACCGCCTGCGCTGGCGTGCTGCTGCTCGGCGAATCGATCAGCACGCAGAAAGTGCTCGGCATCCTGCTCATCGTCGCCGGCGTACTGGTGCTCAGCCTCAAGCATTGAAGGAGTCCGTCTTGACCTCATCATTTTCCGGCCGCGCATCGGTCGCCGACGCCCGCCGCGTCTTCCTCGCGACCTTTGCCCTCACGCTGCTGCTCAAGCTCTGGCTCGCCGCCGCCTTCCCGATGACCGGCGACGAGGCCTTCTTCCTGCAATGGGGCCTGATCCCCGACTGGGGCTACTACGATCACCCGCCGATGATCGGCTGGTTCCTCTATGTGCTCAGCCACATTTCGCTCGACCCGCTCGTCCTGCGCAGCGCCACCGTCGCGCTGTGGAGCCTGATCGCGCTCGGCCTCGTCGACCTCCTGCTGCGCTGGGTGCCGGACACGCCCGAACGCGCCTACTGGCTCGGCAGCCTGCTGCTCGTGCAGCCCTTCGCCTGGGCGCTCAACATCGTCACCACCGACACGCCGCTGATCCTTTTCGTCTTCTTCTCCGGCTATGCTTTCCTGCGCGCCCGGCTCGAGGGCGGCTGGCGCTGGGACGCCGCCGCCGGCGTCTTCCTCGGCCTCGCGCTGCTCTCCAAGTTCTTCGCCGCGCTGCTCGCCATCGCCTATGCCGTCTACCTGCTCCGGCGCCGCGGCGAACGCGCCCGTCTGGTCCTGATCGCCGTCTGCGCGCTGCCCTTCTTTGCCGAGAACGTCTGGTACAACGCGACGCACTGCTGGACCAACGTGATGTTCAACGTCTTCAACCGCAACGAGAACACGCACTGGTCGCTCGGCTATGTCGCGCTCTACCTCGGCATGATGCTCTATCTGCTGACCCCCTGGGCCAGCCTGCGCCTGATCCGCGAACGCCGCAGTCTCGGCCAGCACGGCCCGATCGTTGCACTCTTCCTGGTGGCTTTCGCGCTGATGCTGGTGGTATCGACGCGCAAGGTCGTCGGTCTGCACTGGGTGCTCGGCTTCGTTCCCTTTGCTTTCCTCGCTCTCGGCGCCGTCACCGACGGCGCCTCGCTGCGCCGCTATTTCCGCTGGTCGCTGTGGCTGTCGGCGCCGCACCTCGTCGCCATTGCCGTTGTCATCCTCGCACCGATCAGCGCCTGGGAAGGCCGCGCCTTTCATGACGACGTCGTCTTCCACAAAAAGACCGGCGAGATCGTCGCGGCGCTGCGCAAGGACCTGCCCGAACGCGGCGCGATCATGGCGCGGGCCTACACGCCGGCCTCGATCCTCTCGTATTACGCCGGCGAATACTGGCCGGTCTTCGGCGAGGGCCGTTTCCACGCACGCCAAGACGATGTCGTCGTCGACTTTCGCACCTACGCCGGCCGGCCGCTGCGCATCTTCGACCGCAAACCGATCGAGGCCGAGGCGCTCTCGCCCTATTTCGACCGCGTCAAGGTGAGCACCTTCTCGATCGAAGGCGTCACCTACTGGTTCGCCGACGGCGAGAACTTCAATTACCCGGTCTATCGCGAACGCGTGCTGAAACGCATCGCCGAGCACTTCTACCGGATTCCGTCGTACCTGCCGGTACTCGGCTGCGGCTTCCTGACGCGTTACGACTTTCCGTGCCCGGCGCCGGGCGCGCCCGGCGCTACTGGCAACTAGGCGATAATGCCGCCGCCGAGACAGACCCGGCTCTCGTAGACGACCACGGACTGGCCCGGCGTCACCGCCCATTGCGGCGTGGCGAAGCGGATGCTGCAGGCATCGTCGTCCACTGCTTCGATCTCGCAGGGCGCGTCAGCCTGGCGGTAGCGCGTCTTGGCCGCATAGACCCAGTGTGTATGCGGCGCAACGCCGGACACCCAGGAGAGCTGATCGGCCTGCAACTCCTCGCGCAGCAGGGCCGGATGGTCGTGCCCCTGGACGACGTACAGCACGTTGCGCGCCATGTCCTTGCCGGCGACGAACCAGGCCGCGTGCTCGCCCGTCTCGCTGCCCTTGCCACCCTTGATGCCGCCGATCTGCAGTCCCTTGCGCTGACCGAGCGTGTGGTAGGTCAGCCCGTCGTGCTCGCCGAGCACGCGATCGTCATCGAGACAACGAATCTCGCCTTTTTTCGGCGGCAGGTAGCGCATCAGGAATTCCTTGAACGGCCGCTCGCCGATGAAACAGATGCCGGTCGAATCCTTCTTGACGGCGACATGCAGGCCGGCTTCCTCGGCCATGCGGCGCACATCGCGCTTGTAGATGTCGGCCAGCGGAAAGAGTGCCTTGGAGAGCTGCTGCTGGTTCAGCCGATGCAGGAAGTAGCTCTGGTCCTTCGTGCCATCCTCGGCCTTGAGCAGTTGGAAGCCACCGTTGAATTCGCGCACGCCGGCGTAATGCCCGGTAGCGATCTTCTCGGCACCCATCTGCATGGCATGATCGAGAAAGGCCTTGAACTTGATTTCCGAATTGCATAGCACATCCGGATTGGGTGTGCGCCCGGCCTGATATTCCTTGAGGAATTCGGCGAAGACACGCTCCTTGTATTCCTTGGCGAAGTTGACCACCTCGACGTCGATGCCGATACGGTCGGCGACGCTCATCACATCGATCAGATCCTGCCGCGACGAGCAGTACTCGTCATCGTCGTCGTCTTCCCAGTTCTTCATGAACAGGCCGACGACATGCCAGCCCTGCTGCTTGAGCAGCAAGGCGGCGACCGAGGAGTCCACGCCGCCGGAGAGACCGACGACGACCGTTTTTCCTTTGCCCGCCCCCATCATCAGCGGCACGGATAGTGGGTGATCAGATCGAGCGGCGCGCGCTTGCCGGCGCACCAGTCTTCGACACACTGCATCACCATCGGGCTGCGCAGCGCGGCCTGCCGCTCGCGCAGTTCGGCCAGCGTCAGCCAGCGCGCGGCGATGATGCCCTCGTCGAGCGGACGCGCGGGGTCATGACCGGTGACCCGGCCGGTAAAGACGAAGCGCAGATAGGTGATATCGCGGGCTTCGTTGCGCCAGTTGTAGATGCCGACCAGCGCTTCCGGCGCGAAGGTATATCCCGTTTCCTCCAGCACCTCGCGGATCACCGCCTCGGTCAGCGCCTCGCGACACTCGAGATGCCCGGCCGGCTGGTTGAAGCGGACACCGTCGTCGGTGACTTCCTCGACGCATAAAAACTTGCCGTCATTTTCGATGACGGCGGCAACGGTAACATTCGGCTTCCAGTTCATGACGGGCTCCTGCAACGACTCGAAAACCCTCATTTTACCGCCAAGCGCCCCCCGAAATCGGCTAAAATTTAGGCTTTTGGCGAGCCGCCAAACCCACTATACCGATAATCATTCAGGAGAACGCACCATGTCCATGGCCGATCGCGACGGGTTCATCTGGCAAGACGGAAAACTCGTTCCGTGGCGCGAAGCCACCACCCACGTCCTCACCCACACCCTGCACTACGGCATGGGCGTTTTCGAGGGCGTCCGCGCCTACAAGGCGGCCAAGGGCACGGCCATCTTCCGTCTCGAAGAGCATACCGACCGCTTGTTCAACTCGGCCAAGATCTTCCAGATGAAGATGCCCTGGGACAAGGCGACGATCATCGAAGCGCAGAAGGAAGTCGTGCGCGCCAACAAGCTCGAATCCTGCTACATCCGTCCGATCGTCTTCTACGGATCGGAAGCCATGGGCATCGCCGCCAGCACCCTGTCGGTGCACGTCGCCATCGCCGCCTGGCCGTGGGGCGCCTACCTCGGCGCCGAAGGCATGGAAAAGGGCATCCGCATCAAGACCTCGTCCTTCACCCGTCACCACGTCAACATCAACATGTGCCGCTCGAAGTCGGTCGGGACCTACACCAACTCGATCCTCGCCCACCAGGAAGTCGCGCAGGACGGTTATGACGAAGCGCTGTTGCTCGACGTCGACGGCTACGTTGCGGAAGGCGCCGGCGAGAACATCTTCATCGTCAAGGGCGGCAAGCTCTACACGCCGGATCTCACCTCCTGCCTCGAAGGCATCACGCGCTCCTCGGTGCTGACGCTGGCCGACGAACTCGGCCTGCAGGTGATCCAGAAGCGCATCACGCGCGACGAAGTCTATTGCGCCGACGAGGCCTTCTTCACCGGCACCGCCGCCGAAATCACGCCGATCCGCGAACTCGACAACCGCCAGATCGGCGAAGGCCGTCGCGGCCCGATCACGACGCAACTGCAGACGCTCTTCTTCGACTGCGTCAACGGCCGGGTCCCCGCCCACGAAAACTGGCTGTCGTACGTCGGACTCGACAAGACGCCGGCCGAAACGGTCACCAACGGCGTCGTCAGCTTCGACGGCCTCGCCGAATCGGTCACCAAGCACTGACGTTCCCCGGGAAGGCCAATGCCTTCCCGGTCTCCTTCCCCGTCCGCGCCCGAACCATCATGACCAAGACCTCCGCACATCCTGCCGTTGAAGTCACCGCCGAAGACCTCCCGCTGCACTGCCCGCCGGCCAAAGCCCCGGCCTGGAACCTGCACCCGCGCGTTTTCCTCGACGTCGTTCACACCGGCGAAGCCGTCTGCCCCTATTGCAGCACCCGCTACGTTCTCAAGGGCGAGGCGCCCAAAGGGCATTGACCCCGTCATCAGGAACCGGCCCGATGCATGACGACCGGAATGCCGACACCCCCGGAAAACGCCGCGCGCTGATCGTCGCGCCGGCCTGGATCGGCGACACCGTCATGGCGCAACCGCTGTTCATGCGCCTGCGCGAACGTCATCCCGGGCTCATCCTCGATGCGCTGGCACCGCCCTGGGTGGCGCCGGTGCTGCGGCGCATGCCGGAAATCGCCGAGGTCATCGACAACCCCTTCGCCCACGGCGAACTCGCGCTGACCGACCGCTACCGCCTGGCGCGCACACTCGCCCGGCGTGGCTACGATGCCGCCTACATCCTGCCCAACTCGCTCAAGTCGGCGCTGATTCCGTGGCTGGCCGGCATTCCCGAACGCATCGGCTTTACCGGTGAATCGCGCTACGGGCTGATCAACCGGCGCCACACGCTCGACAAGGCGGCGCTGCCGAAGATGGTCGAGCGTTTCGCGCAACTGGCCGAACGTCCCGGCGCGCCGCTGCCGCGCCCGGTGCCCGACCCAAGACTTGCGGCGACGCCGGAGACCACGCTGGCAGCCTTGGCGCTTTCGCGTCCAGCCAAACTCGCCGTCTTCTGTCCCGGCGCCGAATACGGCCCGGCAAAACGTTGGCCCGCCGCCCATTTCGCCGCCCTCGGCGACCGCCTGGCCGCCCTTGGCTACGGCGTCTGGCTGCTCGGCTCGGGCAAGGACCGCGCCGTCGGCGACGAGATCGTCCGCCTTGCTGCGACGCCGCCGGCCAATCTCTGCGGCAGTACCTCTCTGGCGCAGGCCATCGACCTCATTGCGCTGGCCGACGTCGTCGTCTGCAACGACTCGGGCCTGATGCACGTCGCCGCCGCCGTCGGCCGTCCGCTCGTCGCCCTCTACGGCTCCTCGTCGCCCGGATTCACGCCGCCGCTGACGCCACGGGCGCAAATCCTCTCTCTGGAACTCGCCTGCAGCCCCTGCTTCAAGCGCGAGTGCCCGCTCGGCCACCTCGACTGCCTGAACCGGCTCGATCCGGAACGGGTGCTGGCCGCCTGCCTGCCCCCCCCCCCGCCGGAGGTCACACCATGACCGCGATTTTCACCACCCCAGAAGACGCCGAAGAGGCGTTCTACGATGCCGTCAGCCGCGCCGATCTCGACGCCCTGATGAGCGTCTGGTCGGAAGACGAGGAGATCGTCTGCATCCACCCGACCGGCCAGCGACTGTGTGGCCATGCCGGGGTGCGCGAAAGCTGGCGCGGCATTTTCGAGGGCAACCCGCGCTTCCACATGCATCTCAAGCACAGCGTGCGCTGGAAGGGCGTCCTGCACGCCGTGCACAACGTCGTCGAGATGTTCTATGTGGGCAACGATCCGACGCCGCACGGCCCGATTCTCTCGACCAACATCTACCAGCGCGGCGCCAACGGCTGGCGACTGCTGCTGCGCCACACCTCGACCGGCAACGAGGGCGCCACCGGTGATGATGCCGGCGTTGCGGAATCGACGACGCACACGCTGCACTGATGCGCTACTCGCCTCCGCGCTGGCTACCGGGCGGACACGCCCAGACGCTCTATCCGCTGCTGATCAAGCCGGAAGCGCCGGCCTTCCGGCGCGAACGCTGGGATACCCCGGACGACGACTTCATCGACCTCGACTGGAAGGACGCCGCCGGGGCCGACGACAAGACACCATTGCTGGCGCTCTTCCACGGCCTCGAAGGCAACTCCGACAGTCATTACGCGAGATCGCTGGTGCGGGCGGCATTCGGCGCAGGCTGGAGCTGCGTCGTCGTGCATTTCCGCGGCTGTTCCGGCGAGCCGAACAAGCTGCCGCGCGCCTACCACTCCGGCGACAGCGAGGAGATCGACTGGATCCTGCGCCGGCTGCGCCGGGACCATCCGGACCGCAAACTTCATGCCGTCGGCGTCTCGCTCGGCGGCAATGCCCTGCTCAAATGGCTCGGCGAACAAGGCAGCGCCGCCACCGCACTGGTCGACGCGGCAGCGGCCGTCAGCGCGCCGATCGACCTCGCCGCCTGCGGCCATCATCTGGCGCGCGGCTTCAACACGCTCTACACACAGCACTTCCTGTGCACCCTGAAGCCGACCTCGCTCGCCAAGCTCAAGCGCTTTCCCGGCCTGCTCGACGAACGCCGCATCCGCCACGCCCGCACGCTGTACGATTTCGACGACGCGGTCACCGCGCCGCTGCACGGCTTCGCCGGCGCCGACGATTACTGGTTCCGCGCGTCGAGCAAACCCTGGCTCCACGATATCGCCGTCCCGACCCTGCTACTCAACGCCCGCAACGACCCCTTCCTGCCGGCGCACGCGCTGCCGTTGCCGAATCAGGTGTCATCGCAGGTACGACTCGAATTCACCGAACAAGGCGGTCACGTCGGCTTTGTCGCCGGACATTTGCCCGGCCATCTCGACTGGATGCCACAACGCCTGCTGCGGTTCTTCCGCGACGGCGACTGACGCCGCGTCGATTGTATTGGCATAGCCAGGCCGACGCGCCCGGAATGCCGCCTTGATGTTAAGATACTTGGCAAACGCTTGACCAGCCCGGAGTTCCCGCCATGTCCGAAGCGCAGTCCCCTCAGGTCTTTCTCGGCCGACAACCGATTCTCGGGCGCGAGCAGCAACTGCTGGCCTACGAACTCCTGTTCCGCAACGGCATCATCGCCACCGGCAACAACGCCGAGGTGCTCGACGCCACGCAAGCCACCTCAACGGTCATCGCCAACGCCTTCGCCGAACTGTCGATCGGCGATTCGCTCGGCCCCTATCGGGCCTATATCAACGTCGACGAGGACTTCCTCTTCAGCGACCTGATCGAGGCCCTGCCGCCGCAACTCGTCGTCCTCGAAATCCTCGAAACCATCTTGCCGACCCCGGAAGTCATCGAGCGCTGCCGGGACCTCCATGGCAAGGGCTTTACCATCGCGCTTGACGACGTCATCGATGTGACGCCCGCGTTCCTGCCGCTCGTCGCCCATGCCGACATCATCAAGGTCGATCTGCTGGGCACCCCGGCGGAACGGCTCGCGCCGCTCGTCGCGCAACTCAAACAGCACGGCAAGAAGCTGCTCGCCGAAAAAGTCGAAACGGCCGAACAACTGGCGCTTTGCCGGCAGCTCGGATTCGACTATTTCCAGGGCTACTTCTTCGCCAAGCCGACGATCATCAGCGGCCGCAAGCTCAATCCCTCGCAGGTGATCCTGCTCAAGCTGCTGGCGCTCGTCATGCAGGACGCCGACACCACGGAGATCGAGAACGCCTTCAAGCTCGAACCGGGTCTCACCGTCAACATGCTGCGACTGACCAACTCGGTCGGCTGCGGTCTGTCCACACGCGTCACCTCGCTGCGCCACGCGATCACCATCCTTGGACGTCGCCAGATTCAGCGCTGGCTGCAGCTGTTGGTCTATACGAACCCGCAGTCGGGCGCCGCCAAGACCACCAGCCCGCTGCTGCAACTGGCGGCAACGCGCGGCCGCCTGATGGAACTGCTCGCCGAACACGTGCAAGCGAAGGACAGGGAATTTTCCGACCAGGCCTTCATGGTCGGCATCATGTCGTTGATGCCGGCACTGCTCGGCATGGCGATCGCGGAAATCCTCGCGCAGTTGCCGGTGGCGCCGCGCGTCAGCGACGCGCTCATCAATGGCGGCGGAACGCTCGGCCTGTTGCTCCAACTCGTCGAGGCAACCGAACAGCTTGATGCTGCCGTCCTGGAACAGGCGCTCGAACGCCTTCCGTCGATCCGGCCGCAGCAACTGGAAACATCGCTGGCCGAGGCCTTCGCCTGGGCCAATCACCTCAACGAGGAATCGACCTGACCGACCGACAGGCGTTCAGATCTTGAAGCCGGCGACCGATCCCTTCAGGCTCGCCGCAAGATTCGACAACTGACCGACCGTGTCGGCCGAGGACTTCGTCCCGCGCGAGGTCAGCTCGGTGATGGCGAGAATGTCACGCATCGAGGCATTGACGCATTCGGCGAGACGGTTCTGATCCTCGGTTTCGCGCGCGATCGATTCGATCAGCCGCGCCAGCTCGCCCGACACCTTGCCGATCTCCGACAGCGCCGAACCGGCGGCATCCGAGAGCTTCGCGCCTTCGACGACCCCCTGCGTCGACAGCTCCATGGCCGCCACCGCATCGCGCGTATCGGCCTGGATCGTCTTGACGATCGCCGCGATCTGCTTGGTCGCCTCGGCAGAGCGTTCGGCCAGCCGCTGCACCTCTTCGGCGACGACAGAGAACCCCCGCCCTGCCTCGCCGGCTGCTGCCGCCTGGATCGCGGCGTTGAGCGCCAGCACATTGGTCTGTTCGGTAATATCCGAAATCAGTTCGACGATCTCGCCGATCTCCTGCGACGACTCGCCGAGCCGCTTGATGCGCTTGGCCGTCTCCTGAATCTGGCCGCGGATCTCGCCCATGCCGCGGATCTGGTTATCGACGGCGGCGGCCCCCTGCTCGGCAGCGGCCAGAGACGCGTTTGCCACCTTCGAAGACTCGGCCGCAGACGCCGACACGCCCTGGATCGAATCGACGATCAGGCTCACGGTACGGTTGGTATTCTCGATTTCACTCGACTGCTTGCCGGCGGCCTCCAGCAGTTCCTGCGAAATGCGCTGCGCCTCGCTGGTTGTCCGCGTCACCTGCTCGGTCGCACGGTTGATCTCGATGATCAGCGAACGCAATTCCTCGATCGTATAGTTGATCGAATCGGCGATCGCCCCGGTCAAATCCTCGGTCACCATCGCGCGCACGGTCAGATCCCCATCGGCGAGATCGGCCATGTCGTTGAGCAGGCGCAGAATGGCTTCCTGGTTGGCCTTGTTCTCGGCTTCCGAAGCGAGACGCCGACGCACCGTTTCCTGGTTGAAAACGCGGACGAGCAGATACAAGGCCGACAAGGCCAGCATCGCCAGCAGGACCTCGCCGACCGCCGACAAGCGCATCTGCGTGTTGCGCTCGTAGAAGTCGGCAAGATTGATCGTCTCCATCAGCAGCACTTCGGCGTCGCGCTGAATGGCCAGGCTGGCGACGCGCGCATTGACGAGGCCCTCGTTATTTCGTTCGACGATTTGCTGTAACTGCGTGTAAGCCTCGCTCTGCTCGGACATGCGCCGGAGCAGGCGAACAAGATCAGTATCGCTCACCGGTGCGATGCCCAACGCCGCATCGCCGGCGAGGAAGGCATTCACGAGCGCGCGGAAGCGCTTGATGCTGGTAAGCAGTTGCGGCACCCACTCGGGATTGTAGGACTCACCCGACAGCAGGCTATTGGTATAACGCGACATCTGCGACACGGCCAGCGGCACCTGATAGGCCGTACTCAAATCCCGCGTCGGCAGGCGCGCCGCCGCCACCTGGGCAAAGTCGCGCGCCAGCAGGTTCAGCATGCCGTCGGCTGAGTTGGCCTGACTGACCCGCTCGGCCAGCAACACGAGATTGCCTTTCTGCTCGAGCAGCGAGTGAATCGACGGCTTTCCGGCCATCGGCACAAACGTCCTGACCCAGATCTCATTGACGGTTTCGAGCGAGGCCGGCACGTCCATCAGGAAGCCGGTTTTCGCCTCGATCGACCAGAGGTTGTTGCCGAAGCGCACATAGGCGTCTTCCATGACGTCGAACCCCTCGACATCGCCGAGTAGCGCCAGGTTCATGCCGCGAGTGAGGCGCTGCGACAACATCTGCATTTCGGTCGATACGGCGCGCATCTCGGCGTAACGCGCCGACTGCCGGACCGACAACGAAGCCAGCACGACCAGCGCGATGGCAGCGGCGATCATGACCGCCAGCAAGAGCGTCATCTGCGAACGCGGCGGCATGCTGCCGATCAAGGGCAAGGGCTTGAGCAGACGCTGGTCGGCGTCTTCGACTGTCGCCGACGTTCCGTTCGGTTCGGCGTCCCGCCGTTCCCCCTGCTGAATCTCACTTTTCCAGGACGCACCCGCCTTCATGCGCGAAAGCACTGTCGCGATCCTGCCAAGAAATGCCATTCAATTCTCCTTGCCGCATGCTGCGCGACACCGTCGCCGCAGTCGCGGCGCGTCTTCGCCATGCGATCCATCGCAAGTATCGTGGAGCCTCCACCCCCTGTCAATGAAGGGCTGGCGCCGGATCGGACAGGATGCCTCCCGACGCTGCGCCTTGCTTTGCGACAAAGCCGCCGGAATAAGAGCCTATTTCGGCGGGGCTCGCGGGCCGCGTTATCGATAGGGGTGAATGGATGCAAGGCGCGAGGCGCAGCGCATGGTTGTTCCATGCGCAAGCGGAGCAACGCCGCAGACGCCGCCCCTATCGGCAACCCGAAGGGCCGCTTCGTTGCGGGCGCAGCGAAGCGGCGCGGCCCACGATCCCTACCGAAATAGGCTCTAAATTGGAAGTGGACTAAAATCGCGGGCACGCCCTACGGACCTTTCCGCATGCAACCAACCGTTTGTCATCTTCCGCTCGAGCCTCACCCCGCCACACCGGCCCCCATGGTCAGCAGCCTCGATGTCTTCGTCACGCGCCGCACCGACGCGCTCGAACTCCGCTATCGCCTGCGTGGCGACATCGCACGCCTGCGCGTGCCGGGAAGCGAGTCACCCGAGCAACGCGACGGCTTGTGGGAACACACCTGCTTCGAGGCCTTCGTCGCCGTTGCCGGCCAGTCCGCCTACCGCGAATTCAACTTCTCGCCCGCCGGCCATTGGGCCGTCTATGACTTCTCCGCCACACGCCAGCCGATCGCCACGCCCGTGACGGCGGCGCCGTCGATCGAGAGCGAGGCCTCGGCCGGCCGTCTCGAACTCGCGGTCACGCTGACGACCGCACACCTGCCGGCACACGTCCTCGCCGCCGATCTCGAGATCGGCCTCTCCGCTGTGGTCGAATGCGTCGACATGCTCGACGACGCCCTCAGCTACTGGGCGTTGCGCCACCCCGGCGAACGCCCCGACTTCCACCGCCGCGACGGTTTCGTTTTCCGGCTCGCGGCCATCGCATGATTTCCTGAAAGCGCCGCCATGCCCATCGCCTTCGGTCTCGACCGCCTGCTCAACGATCCGCAACTGCGCCGTCCACTGGTCGGCCAGCGCCTGGCGCTCGTCGCTCACCCCGCCTCGGTGACCGCCGACCTCACGCATGCGCTCGACGCGCTCGCGCAACAGCCGGAACTCACCCTGAGCGCGGCCTTCGGCCCGCAACACGGCCTGCGTGGTGACAAGCAGGACAACATGGTCGAATCGCCCGACTATCTCGACCCGCAACACGGCATCCCGGTCTTCAGTCTCTACGGCACGGTGCGACGCCCGACCGACGCAATGATGTCGCACTGCGACTGCCTGCTGATCGACCTGCAGGACCTCGGTTGCCGCATCTACACCTTCATCACGACGCTGCGCTACCTGCTCGAAGCCGCCGCCGCGCATGGCAAGCGCGTCGTCATTCTCGACCGCCCTAACCCGGCCGGGCGGCCGGTCGAAGGTCTGCTGCTGCGTCCGGGCTGGGAAAGCTTCGTCGGCGCCGGGCCCTTGCCGATGCGCCACGGCCTGACCATGGGCGAACTGGCCGGCTGGTTCATCGCCGAACTGAAACTCGACCTCGACTGCGAAGTCATTGCCATGGACGGCTGGCAGCCGGACACGGCACCTGGTTTCGGCTGGCCGCTCGGCGAACGCACCTGGATCAACCCGAGCCCGAACGCACCCAACCTGTCGATGGCGCGCTGCTATGCCGGCACCGTCATGCTCGAAGGCACGACGCTGTCGGAAGGGCGCGGCACGACGCGACCGCTCGAACTCTTCGGCGCCCCCGACCTCGACGCCCGCCGTCTGATCGCCCGCATGCACGCACTGGCGCCGGACTGGCTCGCCGGCTGCCGGCTGCGCGACTGCCATTTCGAGCCGACATTCCACAAGCATAGCGGCCGACTCTGCAACGGCGTGCAGATTCACGTCGAGGATGCCAGCTACCGGCACGAGATCTTCCAGCCCTGGCGGCTGATGGCGCTCGCCTTCAAGGCAATCCGCGCGGAGATGCCCGACTATCCGCTCTGGCGCGATTTCCCCTACGAATACGAGCACGACCGGCTGGCCATCGACCTGATCAACGGCAGTCCGCTGCTGCGGCAATGGGTGGATGATCCCGAGGCGACGCCGGGCGATCTCGACGCGCTCTGCGCCCCCGACGAATCCGCCTGGCAGGAAACGCGGCGGGACTTTCTGCGCTACTGAAAGAGACGCTGCCGCGCTTGCCCGGACGGTCTCAGGCCGTCAGCGCGCGGTGCAGCGACAGGATGATGCCGGCGGTCGCACCCCAGATGAAATAATCCTGGTACGGCACCGCGTAGAACTTGCGCGGCCGCCCGTTGCGCTGGATGACGTGTTCCTGGTGGTTGGCCGGGTCCATGAGAAAATCGAAAGGCACCTCGAAGACCTGCGCCACCTCGTGCGCATCCGGCGACAGGTCGAAGGGCGGCGTCACCAGCGCGACGACCGGCGTGACACGATAACCGGTGATCGTGCAATAGTCGGGCAGAAAACCGATGACCTCGATATGCTCGGACGACAGCCCGATCTCCTCCTGCGTTTCGCGCAGGGCCGTATGCACTGGCGACAGATCCTCGGGTTCGACCCGCCCGCCGGGAAAGCTGATCTGCCCGGGATGATCGCGCAGATGATCGGTACGTTGCGTCAGCAAGACGAACCAGCCGGCATCGCGCCGGACGATCGGGAACAGCACCGAGGCGGGCGTCAGGGATTCCGGCGAACTGCCATCGTCGCCGACGTGCAGTTCGCAGGCGAGCGGCGCCGACAAGAGCGCGCGCCGGAGCTGCCCGGCCGCAGCGCCGACGTCCGATTCAGCCGTCAGTGCGAGTTCACACGTCATTTGCTGTCGTCATCATCTTCCTGGATTTCGGCGCGAACAGCGTCGAGCGCATCCTGCAAGGTATCCTCGGCCAGCGAATTGATCGAGGTCGCGACCAGATCGGCGGACTCCACAGCCCGGACCGGCAGGTGCTTGCTCTCGAGACTGGCAATCAGCGCGGCGGCCGCGCCGACGACGCGCAACAGGGTCTGCCGCTCTCCCATCAGGATTTCAAGCTCCCGACGTAACATCAAAATTTCCTGCTCGCGATGCGGCATGATACGTTCTCCTAATAATTTTTCTTGAGCGTCATGGTATCGCCATTTCGCTGCATTTCCATACGGTTCAGGAAACTCATGCCCAGTAATACTACAGGCATGTCCTGGGCGTGAACGACCGCCTCGACATCATTGAGGACGATCTCTCCCACCTTGACGGTCTTCAGCCGGACCCGCGAAACCTGGGTCAGGCCATTGGCCGTCTGAGCGACGCCGCTCGATCCGGACGACGCATCGATACCAAGGCGTCGCGCCTCCGACGCGCCGATCGACACGAGCGAGGCGCCGGTATCGACGATGAAGCGCACCGCCATGCCGTTGATACTGCCGTTGGCCAGGAAATGGCCGGCTGAATCGGCAGTGATGACCGCTGTCGCCCTGCCTTCTGCCTGCGGACGCTGGATGACATTCTGACCGACACGCAATTGCCGCCGCCGCCCATCGATGTCGATCGTCGCGCTGTCGCCGTCGATCGCCACTACCTGAACGCCCTCCGCCGTGCGAACACCGACCGGAACGATGCGCGGCTCACCACCATCGATGACCAGCAGCGCCTTGCCGGGGAACAGCCCGGACAAACCGACATCGACGGCCCAGACCGTGGCACTCCACAGGCAGGCCGCCGCGACAGCCATCGAACATGCGCCTCGCCTTGCAAAACGACCATCGCGCATGAACCCTGTCGCCATCATCTGCTTTGCCGAAACCAAAGGACATGGCTATTTTGCCACAATCCGGCGCAAGCACCCGGTTTCGGAAAAAATGCCCGCCGACTGGCGGCCGAATCACACCGGATCGATCGCCGCAACAATTGCCATTAGCATAATTCCGACGGACGAAAGAGCGGATCGGGTTCCAACTGCCGCAGCAACGCCCCCCGGGCGACAACAATCGGCGCATAAAAAAAGCGCGGCAGCGCCGCGCCTTTTCCGGAGTAGTGGAATCAGTCCTTGTGCTTGACGACGACGCACTGATAGACGCCACCGAAGAAGGTCTTCTTCTCCCAGGTGAAACGCTCGGGACTCTTGGCGTAGTGGCTGATCTCGTTGTTCCAGAGCGCTTCCGCAAACGGTTCGAGCAGGCGGTTGACGAGCTTCAGGATGTAGCGGATCGGCTGCCACTTGGCCGGGTTGTGGTAATCGACGAAAACCAGCTTGCCGCCACGCGGCACTTGCTTCAGAAGGTTATCGACGATTTCGAACTTCTTGCCCTCGGGGACTTCGTGCAGCAGGAAGAAGCTGCAGATGAGATCGTAACTGCCTTCGCCATGGCCGCCGAATTCCGCCGCATCGGCGCGCATCACGCGCGCCCAGTCCATGCCGGCCAACTTGCGCGTGCCGTGCTCGATCTGCACCGGCGTCACATCGGTCAGGTGGAAGGCACCCTTCGGACCAATCTTCTGCGCGGCACGGGTGACGAGGTCGCCATACACGTGAGCGACCTGCCAGACCTTCGAGCCCGGCTCGATCTCGTTCAGGTACGCGCGCATCAGGCGCTGATCGTTGAGGAACAGCAGGATGCGCACAACGATGTTGCGATCCAGGGCTTGCACCCATTTCGGATCGACGTACGCCCAGTCATATACCTCGGTCATATAGGCCGGAACGCCGTCGTAATAAGGATCGACGGCAAGGGTCGGATGATTGTTGGTCATAATTAGTCCTGTCTGCTCCTGGATAAGGCACCCGCGAAGCGATTCAAAGCAAAGAGAAACCTGGGGCGGAAACCTGCACGGGCAAGCACGAACGGATGCAGACGGAACGGCACGACGTGACGACGACGATAGCAGGGACAACAACCGCGAAACCCGGAATTATCCCCGTCATCGCCTTACAGGTCAAACACTTGCTGAAAATGAAAGCCCCTGGCACGCGCATTGGATTGCACCGCGGCGGTCGAAAAAACAGGTCCCGACCGCGCGCTTTGGCCAACCGCCGCGACGCCACTGGGCGCGATACCGATCCGCTGCCAGTCGGCGGCGGGCCTCAATCCGGAAGCGGGGAGAAGAGCGCGGCGATGTCTTCCTCGCCGAACTTGAGTTCGACGCCACGATCGTCGGAAAGAATTCCGTCGGCGAGTTCGGCCTTGCGCTCCTGCAGCGTCAGGATCCGTTCCTCGATACTGCCGGCGACGATCAGCTTGTAGACGAAGACCGGCTTGTCCTGCCCGATCCGGTGGGCGCGGTCGGTCGCCTGGTTTTCCACGGCCGGATTCCACCACGGATCGAAATGAATCACCGTATCGGCGGCCGTCAGGTTGAGACCGACCCCACCCGCTTTCAGGCTGATCAGAAAAATCGGCACTTCGCCGGCCTGGAAGCGCTGCACCGGCGTCTCGCGATCGACGGTATCGCCGGTCAGCATCACGTAATCCAGTCCGACGCGCTTCAGTTCGCCTTCGATCAGGGCCAGCATGCGCGCGAATTGGGAGAAGAGGAGGATGCGGCGCCCTTCCTCGACCTGCTCGGGCAGCATCGTCATCAACAGATCAAGCTTGGCGCGTTCCTTGACGCGCTGGGCAAGCGGCGTGCGCACCAGACGCGGATCGCAGCACACCTGCCTCAGCTTGAGCAAGGCATCGAGGATGACAATCTGGCTGCGGCCAAAGCCCTTGCTCACCACCTCTTCGCGCACCATCGCATCCATCGCCACGCGCACGGCTTCGTAAAGATCGCGCTGACCGCCGGACAGCTCCACCTTACGCACGATCACCGTCTTCTCGGGCAATTCGCGCGCCACCTCTTCCTTGCGCCGGCGCAGGACAAAGGGACGCACGCGACGGGCAAGCAGGCTGCGGCGCTCATGATCGCCCTGTTTCTCGATCGGAACGCGCCAGTAGCGCATGAAATTGGCATTGGTACCGAGGAAGCCCGGCAGCAGGAAGTCGAATTGGCTCCACAACTCGCCGAGATGGTTTTCAAGCGGTGTGCCGGTCAGGCACAGGCGGTGGCGCGCGTCGATCTTGCGCACCACATCCGCCCCCTGACTACGCGCATTCTTGACCGTCTGCGCCTCATCGAGAATCAGCAGATGGTAGCTATGCCGCTTGAGATCGGCGGCATCGCGCCACAACAACGGGTAGGTTGTCAGAACGACGTCATGATTCGGAATCTCGTCGAAGCGCGCCTTGCGCTCGGCCCCGTGCAGCGACAGGATCGACAGGCCCGGCGCGAAGCGGGCCGCCTCGTTACGCCAGTTGAAGATCAGCGAGGTCGGCAGGACCACCAGGGCCGGACGGTCGAGCCGCCCGGCTTCCTTCTCGATCAGCAGATGCGCCAGCGCCTGCGCTGTCTTGCCGAGACCCATGTCGTCGGCGAGGATGCCGGACAAATCATGCTCGCGCAGAAATTGCAGCCAGGCGACGCCTTCGCGCTGATAGCCGCGTAATTCGAGTCCAAGCCCCGCCGGCGGGACGATCTCGCCGACGCCCTGCGCGGCGACCAGTCGTTCGGCCAGGGCCAGCACATCGTTCTGCCCCCGGAATTGCCAACGGTTGGTGTCGCTGAGTTCGCGCAATCGCGTGGTATCGAAGCGCGAAACGCGCAAGGTCGTCGCCCCGGACAGCCCTTCGAAAAGATCCATCAGTGTCGCCGCCAGAGGCTTGATGCGCGCGGCCGGCGCACGGATACGCCGGTTGGCGGGCGTCAACAGGTCGATCATCTCGGCGTCGTCGATGCGATGCAGGGCGAGCGAATCGAGCCAGCGCGCATCGCGCCGGAACAACGAGGCAAGCAGCGGCGCCAGCGGCAGGCGCTCGCCCTCGACGACGATACCCATATCGAGATCGAACCAGCCGCTATCGGACTCGATCAGTTGCGCATCCCAGGCCTCGACTTCGAGCGCGTGATGACGGAAATCGTCGTCGAACTCGACCTGCCAGCCACTTTCCCGCAGTTGCGGCACGGCCGTCTGCATGAACGCGTCCCAATCGGTCTCGCGCGCCAGCGCAAAGGCGTTATCGGGCGGACTGCCATAGGCGAACAGGACCGCAGCCGGCACCTGTTCGAGTCCGCACGCCAGCAAGGCCGTCATCAGCGCCTGCTCGCGTTCGCGACGCCGCACGAGCGCGACCGTCTCGCCATCGGGCAAGCGGAGAAAATCGCGGGCTTCATCGGGACGAAGCTCGACATCCTGATACCGGAAGGACGGGAAGGCCGCGTCGAACATGCCGCCGTTGCGCAATTCGGGATAGTCGCGCCAGGCCAAATGCCCGGCCACGGGCACAGTCTGCAGGCGCAGCACGGCCACCGGCGCGGCTTCGACGCGGCGCAGGGAGCCCCCCGCCTGCAGCGCCGACAGCTGCGCCTCGGCGTCGGGCAGCGCCAGCACATCGGACAGCCGCGCCGCTTCGGACACCGGTACAGGCGGCAAAGCGAGCAGTTGCGTCAAACGCTCTGGCGCGACATCGACCGTCAATTCACCGATCAGCCCGTCGTCGAGATCAACGTACCACGGCGATGCCAAAGGAATGACCAGCGCCGCTTCGGGAACGGCCGCCAGCGTCGCCACGCAACAACCGTGACCATCGGGACACCAGCGCAGGGTTCCCGGCCGCGGCTCGGCCCAGGCCAGCGGCGAGCGATCACCGGCGGGGCACAGGCGCCCGGTCAGCGATGCGCGGCGCAGGATCTCGCCGCCGGTCGCCGGCTCGAGCGCGAACGCGCGCAAGCCATTGGCATGACCACGACTTTCCCAGATGAGGCGCAGGATGACAGCATCTTCCTCACCGACGAAGGGCGGCAACTTGCCGAAGGCCCGGTCGAAATCCCACCATTCCTCGCTGTTTTCGGGATCGCGCCCCTTGACGACGGAAATGCCGAAGGCGGTCGCCTCGAAGTTCCAGTGCAGCAGGTAGAACAACTGACTACGCCCGGCAGCCACCCGGATGGTTGTCTTGCTGACCGCGTTCGAGACGCGACGCAACTCCTCGGTCCAGGAGAACGCTCCGGGTCTGATGGTTTCTTCCGCTTCTGCAGGCTTATCGACGATTTCGGAGGCCATGAATCACGCTTCGCTATTGAGGGCTGTCCGCCTCCGCCACATCCGTTCGCTCAATCCCTGAAGTTACCGGCCTTGATCGGGAAATCGCTGATCGACTTGTTGATCAGCGCGATGCAGGACTGCAACTCGTCACGCTTGGCGCCGGTCACCCGTACCGCATCGCCCTGGATCGACGCCTGCACCTTGAGCTTCGAGTCCTTGACGAGCTTGACGATCTTCTTGGCGAGTTCGCTCTCGATGCCGACCTTGATCTTGAGTTCCTGCTTGACCTTGTTACCCGACACCTTCTGCACGTCCTGGGCGTCGAGGCGCTTGACGCTTTCCTTTTCCTTCTTTTCCATCGCCGGGAAAAGGATGTCCTTGATCTGGTCGAGCTGGAAATCGGAATCGCCGAACAGGGTGATCACCTTGTCCTTCTCGTTCAGTTCGATCTTGGCCGACGTGCCCTTGAAATCGTAGCGTGCGTCGATCTGTCGGCCGACAACGTCGATGGCGTTCTTCAGCGCCACCATGTCGGCTTCGGAAGAAAAATCAAAGCTGGGCATGCTTATTCCTTGTTCACATTAAGACTCGTCGGACCATGCGGCGACGATGACAATTGCACAGGCTGGCGTCCGGCACGGACCCTGAAAGGGCAGCGTCACCGGTTTGCCGGCGCATCTCAGCCGAAGTGGCAGATGTAGTGATACGGTTCTTCGCAGGCGATCTCGAAGGACGAGTTGCCGGGCACGTTGAACGACTGGCCTTCGCCATAGACTTTCCAGTCGCTTTCGCCCTTGAGACGCACCTTGCAGGAACCGCCGACGCCTTCCATGATCTCCGGCGCGCCGGTATTGAAGACAAGCGACGACGGCAGGATGACGCCGACCGTCTTCTTCGTGCCATCGGCGAACTGCACCGTGTGGCTGACGCACTTGCCGTCGAAATAGACATTGGCCTTCTTGACGACACTGACATTATCGAATTGCGACATGATTACATTCCCCAGAATTTCTGAATGATGAACTTGGCAACGAAACCGAGCATGCCGAAGGAAAGAACGAAAAACAGGATGGCGGTTCCCATCCTTCCTGCCCGCGCCTTCCACGCCAGCTCGCCGATGATGAAGAGCATGTAGAGCATGAAGGCGCCGACACCGAAAGTCATGCCAAACGCCGCCACCTGCTCCTCACTCAGACCGAACATCGCGCCCCGTCTTTCCCATCGTTCAGGCTAGATGAAACACCGGTCAGGCATCGACCCGACCGATGACCAGAAACTCCATCAGCGCCTTCTGCACATGCAGCCGGTTTTCCGCCTCGTCCCAGACCTTGCTTTGCGGCCCGTCGATGACCTCGGCCGAAACCTCTTCGCCGCGATGCGCCGGCAGGCAGTGCAGAAAAATGGCATCGTCCTTGGCCACCTGCATCATCTCGGCATCGACCTGAAAATCGGCGAACGCGCGCATCCGCGCCTCGTTCTCGGCCTCGAAACCCATCGACGTCCACACATCGGTGGTAACGATGTCGGCACCGCGCGCCGCGTCCATCGGATCGGCGAACCACTCGAAATGGCTGCAATCCTTGAGACCGGCAAGTTCCGGCTTGACTTCGTAGCCGGCCGGCGTCGACACATTGACCTTGAAACCGAGCACTTCGGCCGCCTGCAACCAGGTGTAGCACATGTTGTTCGAATCGCCGATCCATGCCACCGTCTTGCCCTGGATGGGACCGCGCTGCTCGATATAGGTGTAGATATCGGCCATGATCTGGCACGGATGGAATTCGTTGGTCAGGCCGTTGATCACCGGCACGCGCGAATTCGCCGCCAGCCGTTCGACGATCGTCTGCTCGAAGGTGCGGATCATGATCACGTCGCACATCCGCGACATCACCTGCGCCGCATCCTCGACCGGCTCGCCGCGCCCGAGTTGCGAATCGCGGGTATTGAGATAGATCGCGGCACCACCGAGCTGCTGCACGCCGGCCTCGAAGGAAAGCCGCGTACGCGTGCTCGCCTTCTCGAAAATCATCACCAGCGTCCGGTCGGCCAGCGGCCAGTAACGCTTGTATGCCTTGAACTGCTCCTTGATCCAGCGCGTACGCTCGAACAGGTAGTCGAACTCCTCGCGCGTAAAATCGCTGAACTGCAGAAAATGCCGAACCGGCCGAACGCTATTCGTCATATGGGCCCCTTGCTCAGTCCTTCAGAAACGCCTTGATCAGACCCGACAGGCGCGCCACAAGTTCGCTCGCCTCTTCGGCATTGAAGGTCAGCGGCGGCAACAGGCGCACGACTTTCTCGGCGGTCACGTTGATCAGCAGACCTTCAGCCAGGCCGCGTGCCACGAGTTCGCCGCATGGCCGATCAAGTTCGATGCCGATCATCAGGCCCTGGCCGCGCACTTCGACAAAACCCTTCACCCCGGCGAGTGCTTCGGCCATGCCGCGGCGGATCTGCCCACCGATCTCGACGGCATTGCCCAGCAGGTTGTCGCGCTCGACGACATGCAGGGTCGTCAATGCCGCCGCCATTGCCAGCTGGTTGCCACCGAACGTGGAGCCATGATTGCCCGGACCGAACAGTCCCGCCGCCTTGCCAGCCGCCAGACAGGCGCCGACCGGAACGCCGCCGCCGAGCCCCTTGGCCAGCGTCGCCACGTCCGGCACGATGCCGGCCTGCTGGAAACCGAACCAGGTGCCCGTCCGGCCCATGCCGCACTGCACCTCGTCGCAGATCAACAGCCAGCCCTGTTCGTCGCAAAGTGCGCGGACACCGCGCAGATACTCGACGTCGGCCGGATGCAGCCCGCCCTCGCCCTGGACCGCCTCAAGCATGACGGCGACAATACCCGACTGATGCTCGACCAGCGAACGGATGGCATTGAGATCGTTGAACGGCACGCGGATGAAGCCGGAGACGAGCGGCTCGAATCCCGCCTGGACCTTGCGGTTTCCGGTCGCCGACAAGGTCGCCAGCGTACGTCCGTGGAAAGACTTGTCCATGACGACGATATGCGGATTGTCGATACCGCGCTGGTGGCCGTAAAAGCGCGCCAGCTTGATCGCCGCTTCGTTCGCCTCGCAACCCGAGTTGCAAAAGAACACTTCCTGCATTCCCGAAAGCGCTGCCAGCTTGTCAGCCAGCTGTTCCTGCTGCGGCATGCGATACAGATTCGACGTATGCAGCAAACGCCCGGCCTGGGCGGAAATTGCCGCCACCAGATCCGGATGATTGTGACCCAGCGTCGACACCGCGATGCCCGACAAGGCATCGAGATAGATCTTCCCGTCAACATCGGTCACCCAACTGCCTTCGCCATGGCTGAATGCCACCGGCAAGCGGGCATAGGTATTCATCAGATGAGACATTGCACCCCCAGCGCCCCGGAACGGGCTTCCTAAATTGAAACGGCGGCTGGCGCCGCCGGATAATGAACTACGCATAAGACCGAAGGTCGTCGCACAACGCAAAAACCGTTCGGCAAGGGGTGAAATTCTAAGAGAAATCGGCTCGCTTGTACAGGCGAAAACAGGCGTGTTCGAGATCGCGCAGGCACGTTACAATGCAGCATGCGTATCGCCGTGTTCAACCAAAAGGGTGGCGTCGGAAAAACCACGACAACGCTCAACCTCGCCGCCGCCACGGTTCGGGCCGGTGGGCAACCGCTGTTGCTTGACCTCGATCCGCAATGCCACCTCTCCTGCATCCCGAACGCGGTGCCGCTTGACGCGGGACGCAGCCTCTTCGGCTTTTTCCAGGGCATCCGGCCGCTCGAGGCGCTGACGCTCGGCTGGGAAGGACTCGGACGCCTGATCCCCTCGCACCAGCAACTCATCAAGGTGGATTCGATCTTCGGCAAGGGCCCGGCGATCCTCAACAAGCTGCGCACCGGACTCGACGCGCTCGAAGAAGCAATTCCCGGCCAGGCGGCCCAGAACACCTTCATCGACTGCTGCCCCTATGTCGGCGTCCTGTCGCTCAACGCAATTTTCGCCTGCGACCTGCTGCTGATTCCGATTTCGACCGACTATCTGTCGCTTCAGGCCGCCGACCAGATGACGCGAACGCTGGGCATCCTCGAACCGGTACTCAAACGTCGTCTCGAGCGGCGCTACCTGCTGACCCGCTGCGATCGCCGCCGCAAAATGAGCGAAGATGTCGAATCGCAGTTGCGCCAACGTTACGGGGATGAAGTACTTGCCTCGGTCATCTCGGAAAACGTCTCAGTGGCGGAAAGCCCTGCCCGTAACCGGGACGTCTTTACCCACAGCGCCACGAGCCAGGGCGCCCGCGACTACCAGGCGCTCTATGCCGAACTGCGGGAAGCGGAATTGCTCGCGCCCCCGGCGCCGGGCAGCATCGCCCAGGAAACTGAAAACGCAGCCTACCGCGCCGGCCCGCCGGAAATCAGATCGACGACGTCTTCGTAGGTCAGCGGACCGGAGCGGAGCGCAGCGGCTTGCTGGCGCAACTCCAGAATCTCGCACCCCTGATAGATCTGGCGCAACTTACGTTCCGCCTCGTCTTCATCCCGCCCAAAAATGGAAAGGTTTTCGACGATCGCGCCGTTCCGCGTCCGGATGCGAAAACAGTATTTTGCAGAAACCATTTGCTGCATAAACCGCCCCGATATCAACGAGATATTTCATCAATAGCGAGAAAATTATCCGAATTCAAGGCAAGTGTCTATTTTTTCAGGAAACACGCCCTCGAAATACACGGCAGCAACGCAAAAAACAAACGGCGCCTGCTGGCGCCGTTTCGTTCCGGATACGAGCCGGGATCAGGCAGCCAGCGCCTTGATCTGAGCCGAGAGACGGCTCTTGTGGCGCGAAGCCTTGTTCTTGTGAACGATTTTCTTGTCGGCGATACGGTCGAGGACCGAAACCGATTCCTGATAAATGCTCTGAGCTGCTGCCTTGTCGCCGGCGAGAATCGCCTTCTGCACACGCTTGACCGCCGTACGCAGGGTCGAGCGCAGACTGGCGTTGTGGGCGCGTTGCTTGACGGCTTGGCGGGCGCGCTTACGCGCTTGTGCGCTGTTGGCCATGAATTTTGTCCCTAAAAAAGCTAATGCGTTGATCGAAAACGCGGGATTCTACAGACTTCGAACGCGTGGTGCAAGAATTTTCCGAGCAAAGATACATCGACGATTTTTGTCGAAGGCACAATGCAGCTAAGATGACGGCTTGCCAACGCCCCCCCGCCCCCATGAACCTGCTCAAAGCGCTCGCCACCGTCAGTGGCATGACCTTGCTCTCCCGCATCCTCGGCTTTGTCCGGGACTTCGTCATCGCCCGCATCTTCGGCGCCGGCATGATGACCGACGCCTTCTTTGTCGCCTTCAAGCTGCCCAATCTCCTGCGTCGGCTATTCGCCGAAGGCGCCTTCTCGCAGGCGTTCGTGCCGATTCTCGGCGAGACCAAGAACCGGCACAGCGAAGCCGAGGCCAAGCACCTGATCGACCGCGTCGCCACCCTGCTCTTCCTCGTGCTGCTCGTCGTCACCCTGATCGGCATGGCCGGCGCGCCGCTGCTGGTTTACCTCTCGGCCCCCGGCTTCAGCACCGACCCGGACAAATTCGACCTGACCGTCCAGCTCACGCGTGTCACCTTTCCTTATATCCTGTTCATGTCGCTGGTCGCCCTGTCGGGCGGCATCCTCAATACCTGGAACCGATTCGCCGTCCCCGCCTTCACGCCGGTCTTGCTCAATATCAGCATGATCGCGCTGAGCCTGTTCGCTGCGCCGTACTTCCAGCAACCGGTGCTCGCACTCGCCTGGGCCGTCTTCCTCGGCGGCCTGCTGCAACTGGCGTTCCAGTTGCCAAGCCTCAAGCGTATCGGCATGCTGCCGCGCTTCATCTTCGACTGGCATGACGAAGGCGTGCGCCGCATCCTGCGACTGATGGCGCCGGCCGTGCTCGGCGTCTCGGTGTCCCAAGTCAGCCTGCTGATCAACACCATCTTTGCGTCCTTCCTCGCTACCGGCAGCGTCTCCTGGCTGTACTACGCCGACCGGCTCATGGAATTCCCGGCCGGCATGCTCGGCGCCGCGCTCGGCACCATCCTGCTGCCCTCGCTCGCCAAGTACCATGCCAACGACAATTTCGATGAATACTCGAAGCTGCTCGACTGGGGGCTACGCCTCACGCTGCTGCTCGCCGCGCCGGCCGCGCTGGCACTGGCAATCATTGCAGTACCGCTGATCGCCACACTGTTCCATCACGGCGCCTTCACGTCGCAGGACGTGTTCATGACGCGCAACGCCCTCGTCGCCTACAGCGCCGGACTGCTCGGCATGATTCTCGTCAAGGTGCTGGCTCCGGGGTTCTACGCCCGCCAGAACATCCGCACGCCGGTCAAGATCGGGATACTCACGCTATTCATCACACAAGTGCTCAACCTGGCCCTGATCGGCTGGCTCCAACACGCCGGCCTCGCCCTGTCTATTGGGCTCGCCGCCTGCCTGAACGCAGCACTGCTCTACCGTGGCCTGCGCTGCCACGGCATCTACACCCCTCAACCCGGATGGATGTCATTCACCCTCAAGCTGATCGTCGCACTGGCTGCCATGGGTGTCGTGCTCTGGCTGACCGCAGGCGATCCGGCCCGCTGGCTGCATTGGCACCTCAGCGAACGGCTCGCCCGCCTGGCGTGGGTCGTCGGGCTCGGCGCCATCACTTATTTCGTGACGCTCGCCATCGCCGGTTTCCGGATCAAGGACTTCAAACGAAAGGCGGCCGCCTGACGCCTTCATACCCTCCACGGAGACAATGTCATGAGACTCGACAGCAGCAGCTTCAAGGACGGCTCGGCCATCCCCGGCGAGTTCGCCTTCTGCGTCATTGACCCGGCCAGTCACGTCCGCCTGAGCGACAACCGCAACCCGCACTTGCGCTGGGGCGACGCCCCTGCCCGGACGCGCTCATTCGCGCTGGTCTGCCATGACCCCGACGTTCCCAGCCGGGGCGACGACGTCAACCAGGAAGGAAAAACGGTCCCGGCCAGCCTCCCCCGCGTCGATTTCTTTCACTGGACGCTGATCGACATTCCGGCAGACCTCCGCGAGATCGGCGCCGGGGAGTATTCGGCGGGCGTCACCGCACGCGGAAAACCCGGTCCGGACTGCCGGAACGGTGCGCGCCACGGAATCAACGACTACACCGGCTGGTTCGCCGGCGACCCGGACATGTGCGGTGACTATTTCGGTTACGACGGCCCCTGCCCGCCGTGGAACGATGCGATCGCGCACCGCTACATCTTCACGCTCTACGCCCTCGATATCGAGCGCCTGCCACTGAGCGGCGCCTTCACCGGATCCCAGGTCCGCGCCGCACTCGCCGGCCACATCCTCGCCGAGGCGTCATTGACCGGCATCTACTGCCTGAACCCCGCCGTCCGTAGCTGACCCCGGCAGCAAAAACAACAAAGCCTCCGAATCCCGGAGGCTTTGCCTTTCGCAAGAACGACAAACCGGGCGACGACAAGCCCCCCCGGTCATCCAGCACACCCGCTTACGACACCAGCGGCAGCACCGGCACGATCATCAGGGCAACGATGTTGATGATCTTGATCAGCGGATTGACGGCCGGACCCGCCGTATCCTTGTACGGGTCACCGACGGTATCCCCGGTCACCGAGGCTTTGTGGGCATCCGAGCCCTTGCCGCCGAAGTGGCCGTCTTCGATGTACTTCTTGGCGTTGTCCCAGACACCGCCACCCGTCGTCATCGAAATCGCGACGAAGAGGCCGGTAATGATCGTCCCCATCAGCAATCCGCCCAGCGCCTTCGGACCGAGCAACAGACCGATCAGCACCGGCACCAGCACCGGCAGCAGCGACGGCAGGATCATTTCCTTGATCGCGGCGGTGGTCAACATGCCGACGGCACGCGAATAATCCGGCTTCGCCGTGCCATCCATGATGCCGCGAATTTCCTTGAACTGGCGGCGCACCTCGATGACGACGGCACCGGCGGCACGGCCGACGGCTTCCATCGCCATGGCGCTGAACAGATATGGGATCATGCCGCCGATAAACAGGCCGATGATGACCATGTGATCGGAAAGATCGAAAGCCGTCACATAATTGCGACCGGCGAGCGCGTGAGTGTAATCGGCGAACAGCACCAGTGCGGCAAGACCGGCCGAACCGATCGCGTAGCCCTTGGTCACCGCCTTCGTGGTGTTACCAACCGCGTCGAGCGGATCGGTCACGTCACGTACTTCCTGCGGCAGACCCGACATCTCGGCAATACCACCAGCATTGTCGGTGATCGGTCCATAGGCATCGAGCGCAACGATGATCCCGGTCATCGACAGCATCGACGTCGCGGCGATGGCGATGCCGAAGAGGCCCGCCCAGGCATAGGCAATATAGATGGCCAGGCTGACGCAGACCACCGGCAACGCCGTCGCCTTCATCGACACGCCGAGGCCGGCGATAATGTTGGTCCCGTGTCCGGTCGTCGACGCTTCCGCGACGTACTTGACCGGCGCAAAATCGGTGCCGGTGTAATACTCGGTGATCCAGACCAGCAAGCCGGTCAGCACCAATCCGACGACGGCGCAGCCGAAGATGTTGATCGACGCGATCGTCGCGCCGTTCGCCATGACGATGCCATCACCGAGCACGCCACGCGTCACCGGATAGAACGCAAGCAGCGCAAGCGCGCCGGCGACCGCGAGACCGCGGTAGAGGGCATTCATGATCTTGCCACCCTCGCTAGCCTTGACGAAGAAGCACCCGATGATCGAGGCGATGATCGACACGCCGCCGAGAATCAGCGGATAGATCACCAGATTGTCATTGGCTCCCTCGACGCCCTTGAGCATCATGGCGCCCAGCACCATCGTCGCGACAACCGTCACGGCGTAGGTCTCGAACAAGTCGGCGGCCATGCCGGCACAATCGCCCACGTTGTCGCCGACGTTGTCGGCGATGACGGCGGGATTACGCGGATCGTCTTCGGGGATACCGGCCTCGACCTTGCCGACCAGGTCGGCACCAACGTCGGCGCCCTTGGTGAAGATGCCACCGCCCAGACGCGCAAAAATCGAAATCAGCGAACCGCCGAACGCAAGACCAACGAGCGGTTCGACCGCATGCTGGAAGTCGCCGCCGGCGCCGCCCCGCAGAAAGGCGTAATACCCGGCAACGCCGAGCAAGCCGAGACCGACGACGAGCATGCCGGTGATCGCGCCACCCTTGAAGGCCACGTCAAGCGCCGGCGCGATGCCACGGCGCGCCGCCTCGGCCGTGCGCACGTTGGCACGCACCGACACGTTCATGCCGACATAACCGGTCGCACCGGAAAGCACGGCGCCGATCACGAAACCGATCGCCATCAGCTTGCCGAGGAAGGCGCCGATCAACAGCGCGAGAACGATCCCGACACCGGCGATCATCGAATACTGCTTGTTGAGGTAGGCCGAAGCACCAACCTGGATTGCCTTGGCAATTTCCTGCATCTTGTCGTTGCCCGAAGACAACGACAAAATCCACCGCGTCATGACAATACCATAAACAACGGCTATCACCGCGCAAACGAGCGCGAATAAAAGACCGGACGACATAATACTCCTCGATGTAGTTGAATTATCTTATCGTCATAGATGAAAGGACACGTATCGAACTGGTATACCAGATCAATACGCGTCCAGACTCTGACGTGAATTTTGTTTACGGGTTAAATCCTACACCACTCGAACACGGCTGCACCATGCTTTTATCTAGTGGTTTTCCGACACCGGTCAGGCTGTCAGGCCACTTATGACAATACGGAAAAAACCTCGGCGCGAACCGTATCGACATCGCGAATGCCGTCGATGCGGGTGAAATGCGGGGCCTGCGGATCGATGTCGCCCCAAGAGGAATAGAAGGCGCCGAGCGGATAGCTCTCGCGCCGGTACAGGGCCAACCGCCGCAGCACCGTTTCGGTCGCGTCGTCATCGCGCAACACCAGCGGTTCGCCGGTCACGTCGTCGACACCGTCCACACGGGGCGGATTGAAACGCACATGGTAACTGCGACCGGATGCCGGATGAACCCGACGCCCGCTCATGCGTATGACGATCTCAGCATCGGGCACGTCGAAATCGAATACATGATCGACATCGATTCCTTCGGCACGCATCGCCTCGGCCTGCGCGAGCGTGCGCGGAAAACCGTCCAGAATCCAGCCGCCGCGACAATCGGTTTCGACGAGTCGGGCGCGCACGAGCTCGATGACAATTGCGTCGGAAATGAGGTTTCCGGCTTTCATGTCGTCCTCGATGCGCAAACCGAGCGGCGTGCGCTGGCGCATCGCCGCACGCAGCATATCCCCCGTCGACAGCGAAGGAATGCCAAATGCATCAGACATGAAGCGCGCCTGGGTCGTCTTGCCGGCGCCGGGGGCGCCGAGGAGGACAATTCGCATACCGGCCATCCGCACGCGTCAGCCGCGCCCAGCCTGAGAGAACCACGCCTGCATATGCACCGCGTCCTCAGGGGTATCGACACCGGGGATCGGCAGATGATCGGAAATCACGACGCTGATGCGGAAGCCATGCCACAGCGCCCGCAATTGCTCGAGCGCCTCGAACTGTTCGAGCGCCGACGGCGTCAGCTTGGCATAGGCGCGCAGGAAGCGAGCCCGATAGGCGTAGAGGCCGACATGGCGATAGGCGGGCAATCCCGCGGGCAGCGATTCGCGCCCGTTTTCAAGGGCGAAATGATCGCGCGCGAACGGAATCGGCGCCCGCGAAAAATACATGGCATCGCCATTCGCCCGACACACCACCTTGACCACATTGGGCTTGAAGAAATCGGCAGGATCGTCGATCGGATGGCCGACGGTGGCGATATCGGCGCCGCTCTCGGCAAGCTGGCGGGCCGTCTGTGCGATGAGCGCCGGATCGATCAGCGGTTCGTCGCCCTGCACATTGACGACGATGGTGTCGTCACTCCAGCCGCGCAACTCGACGACTTCGGCCAGGCGGTCGGTGCCGGTCGGATGATCGGCACGCGTCATCAGGGCCGACAGGCCGCACTGTTCCGCCGCGGCGATGACATCGGCGTGGTCGGTGGCGACCCAGACTTCTTCGGCACCGGAGAGCACACCGCGCTCGGCGACGCGGGCGACCATCGGCTTGCCCCCCAGATCGAGCAGCGGCTTTCCGGGCAGTCGGGTCGACGCGTAGCGTGCCGGAACGACGACCTTGAATGCGGTCTCCTTACTCATTCACAGCTCTCCTTCGCCGAGCGGACGCGCGGCGTCCTCGAGCATGACGGGAATGTCGTCCCGTACCGGAAATGCCAGCTTGCAGGGCTTGCAGACGAGTTCGGACTCGGCCTTGCGGTATTCGAGATTGGCCTTGCACAACGGGCAGACGAGGATGTCAAGCAGACGCGCATCCATTCAGTTTCTCCAAAATATGATCAGGCAGGGAACGGCCATCAGAGGCCGCGTCGAGGTGCGCCGTCACGGGCAGCACCCAGGCATCCGGCACGCAGAGTGCCGAACATTTTACTGCATCCTTCTCGGTCATCAGCAGCACACCATCCCGGGCGAAAGCGAGATCTCCGGCCGTATAGGCGTGGTGATCGGGAAAGGCATGCGCCTCGACATTCAGGCCCATGGCCGCCAGTTGGGCGAAAAAGCGCGAGGGATCGCCGATCCCGGCGAGCGCGAACAGCCGGCGACCTTGAAACGCCTCGGCCGTGCAGCGTCGCGACGGATCGCCGAGCGCATGGAACGACACCGATTCCAGTCGCATCGAGAACGCCGGCACCGGTACGGCGAAACGCGCTTCCACCGGTGCCGAATTCCAGACGACCGCCGTCACCGACCGCAATCGCGACAGCGGCTCGCGCAGCGGTCCCATCGGCAGCGCCTGCCCGTTGCCGGCGGCACGGCCATCGAAAACGACGATCTCGGCAGCGCGCACCAGACGGTAATGCTGCAGTCCGTCGTCGGAAACGATGACATTGCAGGCGGGATAAGCGGCCAGCAAGGCAGAAGCGGCGGCGACGCGGTCGCGCCCGACGAATACCGGCGCCAGGCTGCGCCGGGCGAGCAACAAGGGTTCGTCGCCGACTTCGCCGACCGACGCATCGGGCGTCACGCACCGGACGCCGTCGGCCGAGCCGCCGTAACCGCGGCTGATGATCCCCGGCTGAAAGCCACGTGCGCGCAGCGCATCGACCAGCCAGAGCACCAGCGGCGTCTTGCCGCTGCCGCCGACGGTCAGATTGCCGACGACAATGACCGGCACCGGAAGGCGTTGCGACCGCAGCAGGCCAAGACGGAAGAGCCCGCGTCGCAGCGCGGCCACTGCACGAAAAAGCCAGGAGAGCGGCCACAGCGGCCAGAGGGCTGCGGCCGGGCGTCGCCGGTACCACAGCGCCGGCAGGCGTTGCGCGAGACCGGAGCGACTCATGCCAGGGGTCCGGTCAGGTCAGCGCGGAGACTGCGTCGCGAAGGAAATATGCGGATAGCCAGCGCCCTGCGCCGCCTGCATGACGTCGACAACGCTCTGGTGCGTTGCCCGTGCGTCGGCGTTGATGACGATGACCGGATCCTTGGCATCACCAGCCGCGCGGCGCAAGGCCTCGCTGATCGAACGCACGTCGGCGGCGACCAGCGGCGACTTGTTCACGAGCACCTGTCCGGTCGCCATCACCGCCACATTGACCTCGTTCGGCATCTCGGCCTGCTTGCTCGCGTCGGCCGTCGGCAAATTGATCTCGAGCCCGGAAAACTTCGCGTAGGTCGTCGTCAACATCAGGAAGATGATGATGACCAGCAACACATCGATCAGCGGAATGAGGTTGATTTCGGGTTCGTCGGAACCACGGCGGCGCTGAAAATTCATGACCGGCGCCTACTGCTTGCGTTCGCCGTGAAGCACTTCGACGAGACGAACGGCCTGCTGCTGCATCTCGATCACATAGCCATTGACGAGCGCGCGGAAGTGCCGCCAGAAGATCATGCTCGGAATGGCGATGACGAGACCGAAGCCGGTGTTATAGAGCGCCACCGAAATGCCGTGCGCCAGCTGCATCGGATTGCTGCCGGTCGGCGCCTGCGACCCGAAGATCTCGATCATGCCGACGACGGTGCCGAACAGCCCCATCAGCGGACTGATCGAGGCGATGGTGCCAAGCGTCGTCAGATATTGCTCGAGCTCGTGCGCGACAACCGCACCGGTCTCCTCGATCGATTCGCGCATCACTTCGCGCGAACTGCCAATGTTGCGCAGGCCGGCCGCCAGCACGCGCCCGAGGGGAGACTGGCCTTCAAGCTCGGCAAGGAAGGCGTCGTTGACGCCGTTTTCACGGTATTCGGCAATGGCTCGCGGCAGGACACCCGCCGGCAAGACCTTGACACGCCGCAAGGCGACCAGACGCTCGATGATCAGGGCAACGGCAATGATCGAGGCCAGAAGCAGCGGCCAGATCGGCCAGCCGGCGGCAAGAATGATCGAAAACACACGAATCTCCGGGGATTTTTCAGGCTCGAACTTTAGCCTGTGGGCGGCCCTCGGGCAACCCCTAACTAAAGTCATAGGCCATTTTCTTTTCCACAATATCTGTGGATAACTCTGTGAACAGCCCCGTGGATTCGTCGCTAAGCCCTCTTTCCAAAAGGCTTTTTAACACTTTGCAGAAAAAAGAAGCGGGCCAAAATTATTATTAAAAATCAACATCTTGTAATTCAGCAACGGCTTGTGTTAGGACCTGTTCCCGGACCCTGCCGGAAAAGCCGCGCCGGATGTGCATGAAAAGACAAGCGGGTAGAATTGGCGCATGACCGAAACCCCATCCCTCTCGGCAAACCCGGCCGACCCCAACAGCGCAATCCCGGTGTCGATACTGAACAGACGGGTGCGCGAGTGTATTGAATCTTCGTTCCCACTCCTCTGGGTGTCGGGCGAACTGTCGAACCTCACCCACGCCGCATCGGGACATGTCTATTTCTCGCTCAAGGACGCCGATGCCCAGGTCCGCTGCGTCATGTTCCGCAGCCGCGCGCAGTTGCTCGGCTGGCGACCGGCCAACGGCCAGCGCGTCGAGGCGCGTGTACTGGTCTCGCTGTACGAGGCACGCGGCGATTTCCAGCTCAATGTCGAAACGATGCGACAGAGCGGACTGGGCTCGCTCTACGAACAGTTCCTGCGCCGCAAGGCCAAACTCGAGGCCGAGGGACTGTTCGCCGCCGAGGCGAAACGCCCCCTGCCTTCTTTCCCGAACGTCATCGGCGTCGTCACCTCGCCGCAAGCCGCCGCCCTGCGCGACGTGCTGACGACGCTGACGCGCCGCGCACCGCACGTCAGGGTCATTCTCTATCCGACCCCGGTACAAGGGGAAGGCGCCGGCGAACAGATCGCCGCCGCGCTGCGCGAGGCCGACCGCCACGACGCCTGCGACGTCGTCATCCTCTGTCGCGGCGGCGGCAGCCTCGAAGATCTCTGGGCCTTCAACGACGAAGCGCTGGCGCGGGCGATACGTGCCTGCCGCCGGCCAGTCATTGCCGGCATCGGCCACGAAACCGATTTCACCATCGCCGACTTCGCCGCCGACCGGCGCGCCGCCACCCCGACCGCCGCGGCGGAACTAGCGGCACCGGAACGCGACGCGCTGATCGCCCGCGTCGACGCGCTGCACGGCGCCCTGACCCGCCTGTTGCGCCGCGATCTCGAGCGGCGTGCCCAGCGTCTCGACCTGATCGCCGGACGCCTGCAGCATCCGGCACAGCGCCTGGCCAACCAGCGCGAGGCGCTCGACAACCTGAAGCGCCGGCTGGCCTCGGCCCTCAGGAATCGCGCCAACCGCAGCCGACAGGCGCTCGGCGACCTGACGCAACGCCTGCTGCTGGCGCGCCCGCGCACCGCCGACGCGGCCCGGCGGCTGGACGCGCTGCCGCCGCGGTTGCACGGCAGCTGGAAGCGGCTCCGGGCGGAACGCGCCGCAACTCTCGCCCGCCTCGGCGCGAGCCTCGACCACCTCAATCCGCACGCGGTGCTGGCGCGCGGCTACGGCATCGTCAGCGATGCCAACGGCAATATCGTGCGCGACAGCCGGGAACTGGAACCAAACGAGCGCATCACTGTCTGCTTGCACAGTGGCCGGCTGGACGCGCGCATCGAAACGCTCAGCCACGCAACTGAACCGGAGGACCATTGAATCGGCCAGATCCGCCGACAAGAATAACCCGCCATCATCAAGGAGAAACCATGGAACACCAACTGCCGCAACTGCCGTATGCCACCGACGCGCTGGCACCCCACATGTCCAAGGAAACGTTCGAGTATCACTACGCCAAGCACCACCAGGCCTATGTCACGAACCTCAACAACCTGATCAAGGGCACCGAATACGAAGCACTCGACCTTGAAGCCATCGTCAAGAAGGCGCCGGCTGGCGGGATCTACAACAACTCGGCCCAGGTCTGGAACCACAGCTTCTTCTGGAACTGCCTGAAGCCGAACGGCGGCGGCGCCCCGAGCGGCGCGCTGGCGGAAGCGATCAACAAGAAGTGGGGCTCGTTCGACGAGTTCAAGAAGGCCTTCCAGGCGTCGGCGGTCGGCAACTTCGGTTCAGGCTGGACCTGGCTGGTCAAGAAGGCCGACGGCTCGGTCGACATCGTCAACATGGGCGCCGCCGGCACGCCGCTGACCACCGGCGACAAGGCCCTGCTGTGCATCGACGTCTGGGAACATGCCTATTACATCGACTACCGCAACCTGCGCCCGAAATTCGTCGAGACTTTCCTGAACAGCCTCGCCAACTGGAGCTTCGCCGAGAAGAACTTCGGCTGAGCGACACCACTGGCAACACGCGATTCAGAGACAAGAGAGGGCGCTTCCGGCGCCCTCTTTTCATTGCGCGACCACCGGCCCGGACGGTGAATATCCCGGGGACATTCACCGTCCGGGTTGGCACCGCTCAATGGAACATCCGGTACTGCAACAAATAGGCCCCCGCACCGGCGAAATAGCCGATCAAGGCCAGCCAGCTGATCTTCTTCATGTACCAGAAGAAGTGGATCTTCTCGAGGCCCATCGCCGCAACGCCGGCGGCCGAGCCAATGATGAGGATCGAACCGCCCGTCCCGGCGCAGTAGGCGAGGAATTCCCAGAGAAAGTGATCGGTCGGATAGCGGTCAAGGCCGTACATCCCCATCGCCGCGGCGACCAGGGGCACATTGTCGACCACGGCGCTGACAAGGCCGATGATCAGGACGATGACATCCTGCCGCCCAACGGCGAGATCCAGCCACTGCGCCAATGACGTCAGGATGTGGGTATGCTCCAGCGTTGCCACGGCGAGCAGGATGCCGATGAAGAAAACGATCGAACTCAGGTCGATACGGCTGAGCGCATGAACCAGCGTCAGGCGATGCTTGCTTTCCTCGGCCTTCTTGCGATGCACCAGATCGCCGGTCAGCCAGAGGATACCGAGACCGAAAAGGATGCCCATGAACGGCGGCAGGTGGGTCACGGTCTTGAAGACGGGAACGGCGACGAGGATGCCGATTCCCATGAAGAACATCAGATTACGTTCGAACACGCTGGTCTGCCGGCCATCATCGCCGCCGTCGAAGCCGGGCGCCTCAACCACTCTGCCGCGTAAGCAACAGGCGGTCACGGCCAGGGGCACGACCATGCTGATGATGGCGGCGATGAAGACCGACTTCATGATCGCCAGCGTCGTGATCTGCCCGCCGATCCAGAGCATGGTCGTGGTGACGTCGCCAATCGGTGACCACGCACCACCGGCGTTGGCGGCGATGACGATGATCCCGGCAAAGAACAGGCGATCGTCGTGCCTGGCAAGCAGCTTGCGCATGAGCGAAATCATGACGATCGTGGTGGTCAGGTTGTCCAGTACCGAACTCAGGAAAAACGTCACGAAGCCGACCAGCCACATCAGTGACGACAGCTTCGATGTCCGGATGCGCTTGGTGATGACTTCAAAGCCGTTGTGGGCATCGACCACTTCGACGATTGTCATGGCTCCCATCAGGAAGAAGACGATCTGCGCCGTCGCCATGACCGATTCGCCCAACTCCTCGCCGATCCGGTGAGCGTCACCTCCCGCCAGTGCATAAATGGTCCATAGGAGTCCCGCCCCGACCAGCGCAGAGGCCGACTTGTTGATCCGGATGGGATGTTCCAGCGCAATGGCGGCATAGGCAATCACAAAAACAATGACGAGCGAAATCAACATCAGACAGACCCTCCGGTAGCATTGATGACAACGGGTTGAACGACGACAGCGGCGCCTGCCGGCGTCTCTGCGGACGGCGCGACGGCGCTGGATGGGGAACAGGCGGGATAACAGCCGACGAGCGGCAGACGGGGCCGGCGCAGTAGCAGCCGGCGAAGGAAGAAGAGGCGCGGGGCGCGGGCCGGTGGCGGATACCGGCGAAGGATTGCGTATCCTGGGCGCAGCCGCACAGGCTGCCGGTCAATTCGTCGAGACATGGGCGGTCGCAAGCTCGTGCGGCGGCCCGACCAGCACGACTACCTGCCCGTGATGACGAAGAAGATCAGCGGAAAGCGCTGCAAGTCACGGACACCCATTGCCCCGAATACTACCCGAATCGGTCCGTCATGGGGAGAACATGACGATGGGGAACGAGCTCCTCGCCCGGGCGGAGAGGCATTTGTCGCGAGATCGGCGGTCCCGGTGGAAAAACGCGGACAGCGCCCTGGTGCGAATGGGTCTATGCTCAGGTCGAACGAGGGACTTGCCCGATTGCCTGGAGTCCGCTATGAAACTCCTGATGCTATTTCTGGCCGCCTGTCTTGGCGTCGCCATGGCCGCCGAACCGCCGCACAACACCGGCCAGACTTCCGCCGCCGGCGAGAAGCGCATCGCGCTGGTAATCGGCAATTCCGCCTACAAGGATGCGCCGCTGAAGAACCCGGCCAACGACGCGCGCGACGTCGCGGCAGCGCTGCGGAAGCTCGGTTTCGAGGTCATCGAAAAGACCAACGTGGCGCAAAAGGAGATGAACCGGGCCATCGTCCAGTTCGGCGAGAAACTGCGCGGCGACTCGGTCGCCCTCTTCTACTACGCCGGTCATGGCGTGCAGGTCCGGGGCAAGAACTACCTCATCCCGGTCGATGCGCAAATCCAGTCCGAGGCCTCGGTCCGCGTCGAGGCCGTCGACGTGGACGGCGTCCTCGACCAGCTGACGATCAGCCCCCTGAACATCGTCATCCTCGACGCCTGCCGCAACAACCCGTTCGAACGCCGCTTCCGGAGCGTCGGCGGCGGCCTGGCGCAGATGGACGCGCCTAAGGGCAGCCTGATCGCCTATGCCACCGCCCCCGGCAAGACGGCCGCCGATGGCGATAACCGGAACGGCCTCTACACGCAAGAACTGCTCAAGCATATCCAGACACCCGGCCTGCCGCTGGAAACCGTCTTCAAGCGCGTCCGGATCGCCGTCATGGCCGCCAGCGGCGATGCGCAGACGCCGTGGGAGACCTCGTCGCTGACGGGCGATTTCTTCTTCCGTCCGCCCTCCGGCATACGTCCGCTAGCGGCCCCGGAAGCCGCCGCGCCGGCCGACCCGGCGGCGGATGAAACTGTTCAATGGCGAGAGATCGAACACAGCACCGACGTCGCCGACTTCGAGCGCTACCTGCAGCGTTTTCCGAACAGCCGCTACGCCATGCTGGCGAAAGCGGTGCAACAGCGGCTGCAAGGCGAAGCGGCACCCGTGGCGACAGCTCCGCCGGCGCGCGAAGTCACCGATGGCGAGCGCACGCGTGCGCCGGCCGAAATCCCCGGTCCGATCGACCTGTCCGGCACCTGGAATCCGGAACATGCGCCCGGCCAAGTCTACATCTTTGCGGACGGAAGCTGCACCTACAAGGGCTTCCTCATCATCAGCATCGGCTGCACCTGGCGCCAACCCGATGCGGGCCGGCGTGAAATCGTCATCGTCTGGAACCACGGCTATACCGACACGATGACACTGTCACTGGACGGACAGCGGCTGATCGGCCGCAACAACGTCGGCGACCCGGTGGCCTTTACCCGCAGCCGATGACGGACACGTATCCCGGCAACAAAGCGCCTACTCCCGCGCCAGCCTGAAGGCCAGTCCGGCCAGCACCGCGCCCATGACATAGCGCTGGGTCGCCAGCCATTTCGGGTTATGGCTGAACCAGACCGCCAGACGGGCCGCCGAGAGCGTGATCGTCAGATTGACCGAGAAGCTGATGACGATCTGCGTCAGGCCGAGTTCGATGCTCTGACTGAACATGTCGCCATGTGCCGGCGAGACGAACTGCGGCAGGATGGACAGATAGAACACGGCGATCTTGGGATTGAGCAGGTTGGTGACGAAGCCCATCGCGAACAGTTTGCGCGGCGAGTCGATCGGCAAGTCCCTGGCTTCGAACGGCGACCGGGACCCGGGCCTGAGCGCCTGCCAGGCAAGGTAAGCGAGATACGCGGCACCGGCCCATTTGAGAATTTCGTAGGCCAGCGGCACGGTCATGAACAGCGCCGTCAGGCCCAGGGCCGCGGCGAACATATGGACAAGGAAACCGGCGATCACGCCCAGCAGGGAAATGACGCCAGCTTTCCGCCCCTGGCAGATCGAGCGCGAAACGAGATAGATCATGTTCGGTCCGGGCGTCAGCACCATCAGCAGCGCTGCACCTGCGAACAGCAGAAGATCGGACAAGGGCACCATGAGAATCCTTCGTCATAAGGTCCGGCCGGGCATGCCGCCCGTTCGCGGTCGAAACAAGCGAAACCTGAATATACGGGAGACGACGGCGCGAAACAAATCCGACCTGCTCAGGCCTCCGGTGCCACTGGGCGCCGCTGCGTCCAGGCGCCACGCATCAACGCCCGCTCGGCCGACGAACGACTCGGAAAATACTCGACGGACTCCCGCGTAAAGGGCAAGCCATCCTCGCGCGTGCCGATATAAAAGCCCTCTTCGCCTTCCAGCACCTCGACCCTCAGACTGGCGCCAAAAGCGTAGGCCACGAGACCGAGTCCATGACGTTGCCGTGCCGCATCCTGCGCCTTCGATCGCGACACCGACAGGACGTCCGCCGGCTTTCGCGTTCGCCGCAAGGGACGCGCGGCGTGACGCCCGATCCCACTTTCATTGACCGCCAACTCGCCGCCGGAACGCGAGGTTCCTGCACAAGACTGAAGTGCGCCGGCAGTGTTACTCATCATCGATCCTTTCTCCAACCGTCATGCCATGACGGGCTCGCGCCTCGCCGCAGCGTCGGCGACAGTCCCGCCGTCACGCCACGGTTGCTATGCTATTGCGAATCCAAAATCATGGAAAAATGAGTTTTTTCTCATGACCCGACATCTCGCCAAACCGGGGAAAACCCCTGAAGATCGTGAAACCTGGTCGAGGCAACGACGGCAATTACCCATCCGCGCAGACACGTATAGGCGCCTTGGCGGCACCGGCGATATGCTCTTCAACTGACAAGAGCGTCCACCACGACGCAGACCGCCGCGCGACAATAAAACCCCCAGCATCAGCGGGCCCTGGCCTGCCATCCGGAGCGCCATCGACCGAATGAATGCCGCCACCCAATCGCTCGAACTATTCGCGTGGAATGATCGATTCCTGACCGGCGTCGACCTGATAGACAACGAACACCAACAGCTCGTTCATCTCATCAACCGGGTGGCGACGCTGCACGGAACGACAACCGGCAACACCGGGGCTCGCGCAACGCTCGAGGAACTGATCGCTTTTACCGGCGAGCATTTCCATCACGAAGAGCAGGTCATGGAAAGGGTCTGCGACGAACGCTTTGTCATGCAGCACAAGGTACACCATCGCAAATTCCTCTGGGAGCTCGAAAAAATCAGGCTATCGGACTCGTCCTCCGGCGCCGTCGAATATCTGCTGCGTTTCCTGAGCAGTTGGCTGGCCTACCACATTCTCGGCATCGATCAGTCGGTCGGCCGCCAGTTGCGCAAGATCGCGTGCGGAATGTCGTCGGCACAGGCCTTCGAGGAAGAGAAGTCGCACGTCTCCGACCCGGCCACGTCGAGCCTGCTCAACGCGATGCAAAACTTGACCGGCATCGTCTCGCAGCGCAATCAGCAACTGACCGAACTGACCACGCACCTAGAAGCCACGGTGAACGAACGAACCGCCAAGCTGACCGACGCGGTGCGCGATCTTCATCTCCGCAACGACGAGCTGCTTTCGCTCAACAAGCAGCTCGCCGAAATGCGGCAGCAATTGATCCAGGCGGAGAAGCTCGCTTCGATCGGCAGCCTGGCCGCCGGCGTCGCCCACGAAATCAACAACCCGATCGGCTTCGTCAAGTCCAACCTTGGCCAGCTCGCGGCGAGCGTTCAAGCCTTGTTGACCGCTATCGCGCGCGAGGGCGTGCAGCTGAACGGCATAGACCTGGGCGCCCTGAACGACGATGTTCCCGAACTCATCCGGGAATCGCTGGACGGGATCGGCCGGGTGGTCCGAATTGCCGACGATCTCCGCTCCTTTGCCCAGATCAATGCATCCGGCATTCCCGGATGGTCTCGCCTGTCCGCCCTTATCGACGGCGTCGTCCGCCTTCATCCGGCACTGCTGTCGGGCAGGATCGACGTGGTCAGGAACGATCCGGCACCGGTGGAAATCCGCTGTGTGTCGGCAGAAATCTCCGACGTCATCAGCTCGATTGTCGACAATGCCGTCGACGCCATCACGCACGATCGCGGCCGCATCATTCTTCGAACGGGACGTGACGACAAAGACGGCTGGGTGGAAATCGAGGACAACGGCAAGGGAATTCCGCCCGATTACATTCACAAGATATTCGATCCGTTTTTCACGACAAAGGACGTCGGCGCAGGCACCGGCATGGGCCTCGCAAGAGCCTATGGCACCGTCAGGAAACACGGGGGACGCATCGACGTCCGAAGTTCCCCCGGATCGGGAACGGTTTTCCGCGTCACCTTGCCACTCGGTGAATGATCCGGAACACCCGGGACGAGAACAAGCCGCGCGGCCGGCCGCGCATACGCGACGTCAATGAACCGCAAAACGGCCGACTGCCAAGCTATCGGCATATTGCCGGGATATGCCGCCCCTCGTCGCCACGATTAAACACCGGGCGACCGGCCACGACGCACAGCGATGCCATCTGCTTTGCAGGCAGCTGGATCGACGATATTCCTTTCGCTTGGTCCGGAACGGCCGGCGGCTGTCGCAACGACCCCTAGAGCATCGAAAGACAACGAAATACCCAGGAAAAAAGTCGTGCATGCGCCAATCCGGCTAAACTTTTCCTGTATTTCGTTCTCCAACCCTAAAGATCCGGACAGCGGAGCCGTTCGCCGCATAGCTTCGAACAATGAAGCGGAAATACACCGCAACCGATACCACCACGAGGGTCATGCACCATGCAACTATCCTGGATTTCGCCAAGCCACGGCTCGCTGAAAACGCGCCTGCTCGTCGCACCGGTCGTCTCGCTGATTTGCTTTGCCGCACTCGGCCTGCTGTTCCTGCAGTTGATCGATACCAGCCTCCGTCGCGATCGCGAACTGCAGCTCGTCTCGGTCGTTGAAGTCGCCTCCGGGGTGTTGCAGCACTACCAGGCGCTCGAAGCCGATGGTTCACTCCCGCGCGAGGCCGCACAGAAAGCCGCACTGCAAACCCTGAAGAAGATCCGCTATTCGGGCACCGAGTACCTCTGGGTTAACGACCAGACACTTCCGTATGCGACCATGATCATGCACCCGACGGTCCCGTCTCTCGACGGACAGGTACTCGACAAGGAAAGCTTCAACAAGGCGACCCGCATGTACAGCCCCGACGGCGCCACCGACGAAGCGCTGGCGCATGGCAATCTCTTCTCGTCTTTTGTCCGCATCGTCGCCAAACACGGCCAGGGCTTCGTCGCCTACGAATGGCCCAAGCCCCAGCCGAGCGGGGGCGTCACCACCGAGCTGTATCCGAAGCTCTCGTACGTCAAGGGCTTCGAGCCGTGGCGCTGGATCGTCGGATCGGGCGTCTATATCGACGATTTGCGGTCCGCCTACTGGCGGATCGCCTGGGGCGTCGTCGCTGGCCTGCTCGCCGTCGGCGCGCTGACACTGATCGCCGCCCTGCGTGTGCGACGCAGCCTGATCAATCAGATCGGCGGAGAACTCGAAGGCGCCGTCGCCGCCATCGGCCGGATCGCTTCGGGGGATCTCGCCAGCGCCATCGGTGACGCACGCACGCCGCCAACCAGCATGCTCGCATCGATCGAGTCGATGCGCGCTCAGCTGAACACGCTGGCGAGCGCGATCATCCGCAACTCGAACACCCTTTCGGACGACATGTCGACGCTGACGAGCGATGCTTCCAGCATGAGCGGCCGTCTGGCGGAGCAGAAGTCGGCGTTTGACGAGGTCCGCGACCTGGTTGAACGGATGCAGTCGCAGCTGTTGCTGATGGCGGAAATGGCGAAGGAGACGGAAAACAGCACGCACTCGATTGCCCAACGCAGCGTCGACGGGGTCAGCTTGATGACCGAGACGATGCGCGACATGCGCCACATCGCCGGCATCATCGAGAAATCGTCGGGCGAAGTGCAGCTTCTGTCGGAACAGGCCAACAACGTCGGCAGGATCGTCAGCCTGATCCACGAGATTGCAGACCAGACCAATCTCCTCGCGCTCAATGCCGCCATTGAAGCGGCCCGCGCCGGCGAATCCGGACGCGGCTTCGCCGTCGTCGCCGACGAGGTTCGCAAATTGGCGGAACGCACGGGAACCGCGACCAAGGACATCGCCACCACGGTCGGGCAAATCCAGACGAAGGTTCTCGATGTCGTCGCCGAGATGCAATCGGCAACACCGGTTGCACACGCCGGTGTCGATACCGCCGGCAAGACCGTCGCCATACTCAACGATTTTCGCCAGGCTGCCGAAGACACCGTCGGCAAGATGACGCAGCTCAGCGTCATCGTCGGACAGGAGGTGGAAAACTCGCGGAACGTCGTCGCCACGGTCGGCCAGTCGATCGAAGTCACCGAGCAAGCCGTTCGCATGGTCGAGGGCGCTGTCGGCATTGCCGCCAAGGCCGATCGCACGGCGGAGGAGTTGAAGGGTCAGGCGTCCCGCTTCCGGGTCACCGGCGCTTAGCGCCTGTTTTTACAGCCCATGCGCGCGTTCGATGCGGCGCAGCGTGCCATCCCGCTGCATCTCGTCGAGCGCCTGATCGAAGCGACGGGCGAGTTCTTCGTGAATACCCAACTGTAGGGCCAGGTAGGAATACGAGGTCTCGACCGGCGCTCCCCTGACCTCGATCCGCGCTTCCAGACCGAGATCGCGGACGGCCTGCTGGCCGACAGCCCGGCTGCTGATGACCAGATCGACCCGCCCGGCCTGCAATTTCCGGAAGCTCTGCGCCAGGGTCGGTGCATCGTCCACCCGCAGCGTGCCAGACCCGACGGCCTGCGCGAATCGCTCGCCATAGGTCAGTCCGGTCACCACGCCGACCGTTTTCCCCGCCAGCACGCTCAGGTCATCGACATGGTCCGGCCCCGCCCCACGCACTCCGAAAAACACGAAATCCTGTTTCAGAACGGGATGACGTGTAAATAGCATCCGCATCCGGCGCGCCTCGGTCTGCTTGATCGTGAAGAGGCCGTCGACCTTCCCGGCTTCGTAGTAAGCAACCGCCCGTGCCACCGGATAGGCCTCGATCCGGAGCGGTTCGCCGAGACGCGCAAACGCCTCGCGTACGACATCGACCGAGAATCCGACCGGCCGACCGTTGTCGATGCGGACATACGGAGAGAACTCGAACGTCGCGAGGCGTGTCGCCTCCTGCGCGCCAGGACGAACCGGCACGCAGAGCAGGAACAGCGCGAACAGCAGGATCGGGCGAATCAGCATGAACGTTTGCACCAGGCCCGAGGGATGCCCTCGGCATTGACCGCAAGACAGCTGTTCACACTATAGTCGCCACGAGTGCGAGGATGCCAGAACGATCGCCCGCAAGCCGGCGCGGCGGACCTGGGCTGCGAAGATCCCGTTTCTCGCAGCCCCCGTCACCGCGATCAAAGCCGCAACCACTTGAGCACGATCTCGTAGAGGGCTTCGGGAACGACCGGTTTCGGCAGGAAATCGTTCATGCCGGCGGCAAAGCAGCGCTGCCGGTCTTCCGAAAAGACGTTGGCGGTCATTGCCACGATCGGCACCTGCGCGCGGTCCGGCAGTTGGCGAATCCGGCGCGTCGCCTCAAGGCCGTCCATGACCGGCATCTGCATGTCCATCAGGATGAGGTCATAGCGCTGTTCCGTCACCCGGCGGACGGCTGCTTCGCCGTCCTCGGCGACATCGATGACCGGCCAGATTTCCTCGAGCATGGCCAGGGTCACTTCGCGATTGATCGGCTCGTCCTCGACCAGCAACACGCGGGCAGCCTTGTGGTCACGCGCGAGCACGAACTCGGCGGAAACGCCCGCGACCGGCGCCGGCACTACCCGCGGCGTATCGACTTTTTTCAATCTCGCCGTGAACCAGAACAAGCTTCCTTTGCCCGGTTCGCTCGTGGCGCCGGCATCGCCGCCCATCAACTGCGCCAGTTTCTTCGTGATCGCGAGTCCCAGACCGGTACCGCCGTAGCGTCGCGTCGTCGAATTGTCGGCCTGCTCAAAGGCATTGAACAGCCTGAACAGCCTGTCCTTCTCGATGCCGATGCCGTGATCCTCGACTTCAAAGCGGATCAGGTCCGCCTGCCACCCGGGCTCCGCCACGAAAACGCGCACCGTGACATCGCCCTGTTCGCTGAACTTGATGGCGTTCGTCCCGTAATTGAGCAGTCCCTGCTGCAAGCGGGTGGCATCGCCGAGATAGCGACAGCGGTCTGCCAACCGGTTATCGACGACAATCCGGAGATTCTTCCTTTGCGCCTGCATGCCGAGGATTGACGAGACGTTCTCGATGACCGGTCCGAGCGGTGTTTCCGCCTCATCAAGCGTGAACTTGCCGGCTTCGATCTTCGACAGGTCGAGGATGTCGCTGATGATTTCGAGCAAATGCTGACCGGCACGCTCGATCCGGTTCAGGCGATCCTCCTGCAACGCAGACACGCCCGAACGGCGAATGAGGTGAACCATGCCGGTGATGGCATTGAGCGGCGTCCTGATTTCGTGCGACATGTTGGCCAGGAAGGCGCTCTTGGCGACGGTTGCCGACTCCGCCAACCGCCTCGCCTCTTCAAGCGCCCGCTCGGCGCGGCGCCGGACGACGATCGACCAGAGGTCGTTGCCGATCAGCTGCAACTGGTTGAGATCGGCATCGTCATACTCGGTCGTCTTGTTGCCGACGCCCATCAGCAGCCGGACCTTGCCGCCATCGACGACCGGAATCCCGGCATGCCGCAACAGCGGCGCATGCCCCTCGGGCAAGCCCTTCTTGTCGGCCAGACCCGCATAATCGTTGTGAACGACCGGTCGCAGGAAGCGTACCGTGTCGGCCCACACGCCCGCCGCCGATACCGGGTAATGGTCGTCATAGACAGCCGAGCAGCTTTCCGCGGTTCCGGTCGACCAGGTCTGCAGCGCAATCGTCTCCTGATCCTCATTGACGAAATGCACGTAACCGATCTGGCTGTCGGTCAGCCGCACGGCCTCGTCGACGCCCATTCTCAGCAGTTCCAGCTCGCCCAGCATGGGCGCCTTCTGGCTCATCTCGAACAGCGCCGTGAGTCGCTGGTCGCTCTTGGACAAGCGACGGTTGGCATTCTCAAGCTGCCGCACCAGCACGCTCATCGATTCGGCAGCGGCTTCGGCCGACTGCTTGGCGGCGACCAACGCCGCTTCGTTCTCCTTGCGCTTGGTGATGTCGGTCATGAACGCGATGTAACGCGGCGCCAGCCCGTCCTCGTCGGCATGATAGTAAATCGTCATCTCTGCCGGAATCAGCGCGCCGTGCTTGGTCCGGTGCTCGGTTTCGAACTTGACGACGCCCTGGCGGCGAATCCTTTCGGCGACGTCCGGCAAACGGTCGGCGGGGACATTTGGATCGATGTCGGAAATGCCGAGCAGCAGCATTTCCTCGACGCTGTAGCCGAGCATGTTGGCATGGGTGTCGTTGGCATAAAGGAAGCGTCCGGTCGCGGGGTCTGACCAGGTGATGCCGATCCCGACCTTGTCCATGGCGAATTGCGTGTCGCGCAATGCCCGGTTCGCCCGGTCGAGTTCCTCTGTGCGTCCGGCAACGAGTTCTTCGAGCTGCTCGCGATGCCGTTCCAGCTCTTCCTGCGTCCTGCGCTGCTCGGTGATGTCGTGCGCGATGCCGAGCACGCCGATGACGCCGCCGTCGCTCCGGAACATCGGCGTCTTGATCGTCAGCAGCAAGGCGTCATGCCCGTCGCTGCGATAGGTGACCCACTCCTCGTTGACGCTCGGCTTGCCCGCCGCAATCGCGTTGCGATCGTTCTCGCGAAAGAAATCAGCGAGTTCCTTCGGCATGAAATGGTGATCGCTCTTGCCGACGATCTCGCGCTCCGGCGCACCGAAGAAACGTTCGAATTCCGGATTGCACGCCAGGAATATGCCGTTCTGATCCTTCAGCCAGATCATCTCGGGAATCGTGTTGATGAGCGTGCGGAGGAAGGTCCGTTCCTCCTCCAGCGAGCGATTCGCGCTGAAAAGGTCGCCGGCATCCTTGCCGGCGCTGGCCAGCAACCGGTCGCGCTCGGCCATCGACTGGCGCAGCTGATCGTTGGCCGTCATCAGCCGGTCGAGCTGCGCCTTGTAGCGGGAAACGAGAAAGCTGATGCAGCAGAACAGCCCCACCGCCTCGATCGTGTTAAAGACGTGCAAGGCGACGGAATAGCTCTCGCCCAGACCGCCGGAGTGCGCCGCCGCGCGAATGACGCCGGAAACCACGGCAACCGCCAGCCCGACCACCGTATTGGCATACCAGGCGACGAGAAACAGCGGACCGATGTACACCAGTTCGAACAGGGGCGCCGTCCCGGTCGAAAAATCGGCATAGGCGACAACGACCTCCATCGCCAGAGCCAGCAGGGCCGCACGCCCTCCCAGAGAACGAAAGGCCGCGAATCCGTGAAGTTGCTTGTTTGCCATTTATCCAGCCCTATCGATTGGCATTAACCTAATGTAATCCAATCCGGTCATGCTGTTTAGATTCTTCCATACAAAGAACATATATTCGGCCGGCTGGCGAAAACGATCGACGGAGACTTCTCTCGGCACGCAGCCAGGTCCGCAACACCCCGTGACGCAGGCCTTGCTGCGGGGGCTCAGATCCAGCCGAGCAGGCGCCACCAGAGAAAATCGAGCGGAACGACCAGGGCAAAAGTCAGGACGGCAAGCGGGATCGTGATCCTGAGCACATGCCCGATCTTCTCGCCCGACAATTGCATCGCCACGACCAGCGGCCCGACCTGGTAAGGAAAAATCACCGTGGAAAACCCGACCACCTGGGTCATCAGCACCGCCGTCAGGCTGAAACCCGACGCCGCGGCGAGTTCCGGCGCCATCGGTGTCAACACGGTCGGCACGCCGGGAATCGTGGTGATCATCCCGGTCAGCATCGACATCAGCGACAGCGAATAGAAATTCAGCGCGGCGTGACCGGCTTCCAGCGGCAGCGCATAGCGCAAGGCCTCGCCGACCAGCGTGCCGAGACCGGAATCATGGACGAGCGCCCCGAGGCCAAGGGCGGCCGACACGAACAGGACGATGCCGAAATCGACCGACGTGTTGAAGGCTTTCGGCGCCACCGCGCCGATACCGGGCAAGAGCAGGAAGATGGCGGCGACGAGCCCAACCCAGGCGGCATTGATGCCGTGCAGGCTGTCGGTCATCCAGAAAGCCAGCATGATGAGCAGGATCGTCGCGACGCGACGCTGCGCACCGGCATCGCCCGACGACTCCCCGGCCTTCGCCGCCGGCGTGACGCCATTCGACTGCGTCGGCACCTCGCCTCGCTCGGGCAGGCGATCGGGAAAGAGCAGCAGCACCAGCACGATCAGCAGCACCGACTTGAGGACACCGAGCAAGGGAAAGTGCAGACTCAGGTAGCTGGCATAACTCAGGCTGATGCCATGCAGCGTTTCGCTGGCGCCGGCGAGGATCATGTTCGGGATGTTCGCCGGCAGAATGGCAAAACTCGGCATGTTGCACGCCAGCGCCAGGGTGACGGCGATGCCGATGCGGCCGTTCGAGCCCGGCCGGAAGCCGACGCGCTCGGCCAGCGCCATGCCGATCGGCACCATCACGACCGCCCGCCCGGTCGAGGACGGCATCAGGAAGCCGAGCAGGCTGGCCGAGATCGCCAGCCCGGCGATCATGTGCGCGTAGCTGCCGGCGAGCAAGGGCGCCAGCGCCGCGGCGAGCCGCTGGCCGAGACCTGAAACGCCGATCGCCGAACCGATCACGAAGCCGGAGATGATCAGCCAGACGGCCGTCGAGGCGAAACCGGAAAAGATCAGGTCGGGCGGTGCCAGGCCGAACACCACCACCAGACCGAAGAAAACGAGGCTGGTCAGGAAGGGCGGCAGCACGCCGGTGCTCCAGAGCGCCAGCGTCACCATCACGACGGCGGCGCAGTGGGCGGTGCGCGGACCGACACTCGTCGCGAAGGGACCGAGGGCGACCCAGATCGCCGCCAGCAAGGCGACCAGAATGAACAGTTTTTTTGCCGAAAATTCGTTGCGCAAGACGCTTCTCCCGAAAACGCAAGCGTACCGCAGCACCAGCGGACACGGAAGGACAACGCCATGCGGATCGCACCGCCCGTGACAAAAAAAACGCCCCCGGAGGGGGGCGCCAGCGCACCACCGGGGGGTCAGTGGGGAATCAGTAGAATGCCGGTGACGGCGACGATGTTGCCGACGATGAAGAGCAGCACCGATACGCCGATCAGGTCGCGGATGCTGATCTTGGCGATGGCCAGCAGCGGCAGCGCCCAGAACGGACAGACGATGTTCCAGATGCTCTCGCCCCAGGCGACGCCCATCGCCACCTTCCACGGCTCGACACCGAGCTTGGCCGCCGCGGGCAGCATGATCGGCGCCTGCACGACCCAGTGACCGCCGGCCGACGGCACGAAGATGCTGATGATCAGCGAGGACAGGTAGCAGTACAGCTCGAAGGTGTCGTAGGTCGAGACGTTGAGCAGCACATTCGAGATGATCTCGACCAGGCCGCTCCCCTTCATGATGCCGAGGATACCGGCATAGAACGGGAACTGCAGGATGATGCCGCCGGCCGTCGCCGCCCCTTTGTTGGTGGCCCTGACGTAGTTGATCAGCGAACCGTGCGCCCAGACGCCGAGGATCAGGAAGATGAAGATCAGGATGTTGATGTTGAGCGAGCCGCCCTTGCCGAAATAATAGGCGATGTAACCCGCCCCCATCAGGCCGAGCGTCCAGTTGAGGAAGCGGCTGGTATCGAGCTTGTCGGAGATCTCGGTGCCGACGACGGCCTTCGTCTCGATCGCATCCTTTTCAAACAGGCTGGGATCGGCGGTCAGCGTGTCTTCCTTCTTCGGAATCATCAGCACCAGCACCAGCGGGATGACGATTGCAAGGGTGATGGTGATGAAGAGCGCCTGCGGATGGAAGATCGTCTGCGTCAGCGGGATCAGCCCCATGTCCTTCTCGAGGAAGTGGCCCTTGGTGTTGATCAGCAGCGGCACCGACGCCGACAGCCCCCCGTGCGTAATGATGATGCCCGAGAAAGCGGCGGCGACCAGGATGCGGAAGTCATAGGTCGGGTTGTTCTTGGCCGCCTCGCGGGCGATCAGGCCGCCGGCGATCAGGCCGAGGCCCCAGTTGAGGTAGTACAGGGCCATCGACGCGACGCCGATGAACATGACCATCTGCACCTGCGTCTTCGGGATCGAGGCGATCTTCTGCAGCCCGCGCTGCACCAGCGGCGCCGCCGCCAGCGCATAACCGGTGACGATGACCATGGCCATCTGCATGGCGAACGAGAGGATGCCGAAGAATCCGTCGCCCCAATCCTGCACGATCTTGACCATCGACGTATTGGTGAACCCGAGCGCCATGCCGATGACGGTCAGCGTGATCAGCCAGGCGATCGTGAAGGGATCGGGCAGATACTTCTGCATCAGATTGACGAAAAACATCAAAATTTTATTAATCATGAATGACCTTCCTGTTCTTCGTGAGGCGGGCGGCGCCGGGCGCCGGTCCCGCGTGCATTGTCCGGAGCGCTGCGCCGCTCAGGCGTAGAACGACGACGCCTTGAGCTGATGGATCAGCTTGCGCATGAACTGGCGCTTGATTGCGGCGACCTCTTCAGGCGGATACTTGAAAAAGCCTTCGCCCGTCTTCAGGCCGAGTTTCCCCTCCTCGACCTTGCGCCGCAGCGCCGGATTGGCTTCCTTCGCGTTGTCCATCTCCTTGAGCAGGTTGTCGCCGACCACGCACCAGATATCGAGACCGCCGAAATCGGCGACTTCGAGCTGGCCCGTCGTCGCATAACGGAAGGCCGGGCCGAACTTCAACGCCTTGTCGATATCGGCCGGTTCGGCGACGCCATTCTCGATCAGCGAGAAGACTTCGCGCGCCACGCCCTGCTGGATGCGGTTGGCCACCAGTCCCGGCACGTCCTTGAGTACCTTCACCGTCTGCTTGCCGATGGCGACGTACATCGCCTCAACCTCGGCATAAGTTTCCGCCGGCATATTACCGAAGAATGACAGCTCGACAATCGGCATCAGGTGGCCGGGGTTATACCAATGGCACACCATGAAGCGCGACTTGCGCTCGGGCGACAGGGCGACCAGCATCGACTCGAGGCTGAGGCTCGACGTATTACTCGCGAAAATCGCCTCTTTTGGCGCCAGCATGTCCAGGCGCAGCAGGAGGTCGCGCTTGAGTTCGATCTTTTCCGGGGCCGCCTCGATGATGTACTCGCGGTCGCCGACGGTGACGGCGAGGTCGGTCGAGGTCGATATCCGCGCCAGCGTCGCGTCGACGCGATCGGCCGTGATGTACGCCTCTTCGGCCAGCAGTTCGAGTTCCTCGCGGATCGCGGCGCGTGCCTTGCTGAGCTGCGCCTCGTTAACGTCATAGAGCCTGACGTCGAAGCCATGCAGCGCGAACGTTTCGGCAATGCCGTGCCCCATGGTGCCGGCGCCGATGACGGCAATCTTGTTGATCATCATGCCCTCGCTTTCAGATTGAGGATCTGGCGGGCATCGGTCGGCGTCGCCGGCTCGTTGTTGAACTCCTTGACGAGACGAACGGTGCGTTCGACGAATTCGGCGTTCGATTTGGCCAGCCGTCCCTTGGCATACATGACGTTATCCTCCATGCCGACACGGACATGGCCGCCGAGCGAAAGCGCTGCAAAGAGGATCGGCATGTGACCGGCACCGATGCCGAAAGCCGACCAGACGGCATCGGCGGGCAGGAGGCTCTTGAGATAGACGAGGTTCTCGACGGTCGCCGCCGTGCCGCCGGGTGCGCCGAGCACGAACTGATAGTAGCCGGGCGAATTGATGACACCCTGCTTCATGTAATAGGCGGCGTTGTAGAACATGCCGGCGTCAAACACTTCGATCTCCGGCTTGACGCCGTTCTCGATCATCGTCCGGCCGAGCTTTTCGAGAAATGCCGGATGGTTAACGAACAGCGTCGAATGCCCCCAGTTCATCGTCCCGGCATCATAGGAAGCCAGTTCGGGCTTGAGTTCGATGATATGGGCCATGCGGGTTTCATCGGTGGCGTTGAGGTCGCCCGACGTCGTCAGGTTGAGCACGATGTCGCACTTCTCGCGGATGCGACCGACGGTCTCGATGAAGCGGTCCTTGCTCATCGTGCCCTTGCCTTGCTCGTCGCGCATGTGCAGGTGGGCGATGGCGGCGCCGGCCTGCCAGCATTCGTACACGTCATCGGCGATTTCGCGCGGGGTCAGCGGTACTGCCGGGTTATGTTCCTTGGTGGGAAACGCGCCGGTCGGGGCGACGGTAATCATGGTCTTTGCCATTGAATCCTCCTTTGTGTTTTTGGCGGGAGGCATTTAGCAAGAAACCGGCCATCTTCTAACTCATTGATTATTAATACACCACGCCAGTGTCGATGAAATATGTCATCGGATTTGGCGGTACAACGTCCGCGGCGACGCCTTCCGTCACCATGGAAACCGGGAAACCCGCAGGAATGGCAGGTGGTTCAGCGCAGATGAAAAACGTCATCTGCCGATGCAAAACGTCATCACCCGAAGGAAGACCTAGGGAGTGCACTCACTGAGAACACAGCCCAGCCGCTTCGCCTTCTTGACGATCGTCGACTGGTCGACACCGAGTGCCTTGGCCGCCTTGCGCGTGCTGCCGTGCTCGCGCAAGGCATCCTCGATGACCGAGCGTTCGACGGCATCGACAATCGCCTTGAGCGAGCGTCCCGCGGTCGCCACGCCGATTGCCGGCGACGCCTCGGCCGAACACCGGACTTCGCCCGGATGCAGCATCGGCAACAGGCAATCGGCGGCTATGATGGACGACTGATCCGAGATCAGCACCAGGCGCTCGATGACGTTCTGCAACTCGCGCACATTGCCCGGCCATGCGTACCCGCCCAGAATATCCATGCCATCGCGGCTGATGCGCACTTTCTTTGAATACTTGACGTTGTAATGATCGAGGAAATGCGCGGTGAGTACGGCGATATCATCGTGACGCTCCCGCAGCGGCGGAATCGTGATCGGGAAGACATTGAGCCGGAAATACAGGTCGGCGCGGAATTTGCCGGCCTGGGTCAGCGCCTGCAGATCGCAGTTGGTCGCGGCGATCACGCGCACGTCGAGCGGCACCGGCCGCGAACCGCCGATACGTGTCAGTTCCTTCTGCTGCAGCACGCGCAGGAGCTTTCCCTGCAACTCAAGTGGCATGTCGCCGACCTCGTCGAGCAGGATCGTCCCCTTGTCGGCCAGCTCGAACAGGCCGATCTTGCCCTTGGCCGCCGCGCCGGTATAAGCGCCTTTTTCGTAGCCGAACAACTCGGCTTCGAGCAGATTCGACGGAATCGCCGCGCAATTGACGCGGATGAAGGGCTTGTCGCGGCGGGTGCTGCCTTCCTGGATCTCGGTCGCGACGATCTCCTTGCCGACGCCAGTCTCGCCCTGAATAAGCACCGTCACGTCGAAATCGGCGACGCGCCGCACCAGCACGAGGATTTCCCGTATCTGGCGGCTTTCGCCGATCAGCTTGGCCTTCGACCATTCCTTGCGCAGATGCTCGATCTCGCGCCGATGGCGCTGGTCGACCGCCTCGACGCTGCGGATCTTGTGCTTGGTCGCCTCCAGCTCGACCAGCATCGTGTCGAGATCGGTAATTTCGCGCTCGATCACGGCGACCAGCTTGATATTGCCATTCCGATCGAATATCGGATTCCCGGTGATCAGCATGCGGGCATCATTGCGCGAACTCTGTCCGACCGAATCGACGCGCTTCTTCAGGCGCAGCACCTCGGGCGTCACCGCATTGGAATAAACACCCTCATCCAGCAATTCCTGCACGCTGCGTCCGACCACCTCGTGCGCCATCAGCCCGGTGATCCGCTCGTAGGACTTATTGACGTACAGCGTCCGCCCGGTGCCGTCGGCAAGATAGACGCCGTCATACAGATGATCGCCGATCTCCTCGAAATCGAGAACTGGCTGAGACTCGAAGCGCGCCAGCAACTCGTTCAAGCGGGCGCCGACAGCGCGTTGCGTCGCCGCGCTAGGCGCAGAGTTCGCCAGGCTTTCGGCCGCTTGGGCCAGCAGGCATTTCATATCGGACAACGAAGACATCGAAGATTCCTTGCAGAAAGGCGGCCAACCCGCGACCCGCAGACTCAGCGGTAGTTGTTCTCGATCGTCGTGATCATGTTGAGCAGCATTGTATTGACCGGCGTCGCGATGCCATGACGGCGTCCCAACGCGACGACCGTGCCGGCAAAGATCTCGATCTCGGTCTTGCGCCCGGCCTCGACGTCCTGCAGCATCGACGTTTTCTTTTCCGGCGAGAGGCGGTTGAAGATCGGGAAAAAGGCCTCGATATCGGCCTCGCCCAGGTCGATTCCTTCGGGCGCGGCAACAGCGAGCACCTCGCGGCAGGCCATGCGCACGCATTCGCGCGCGGCCTCGCCCGACTGGAAAACGCCGTAGGGCGCCTTCATGATCGCCGACGTCGGGTTCACGCCAACGTTGAGCATGAACTTCCACCACAAATCCCGCAGCATATCGACCGGGATGCGATGCGGAATGCCGGCGCGCTCGAGAAGTTCGCGCACTGCCGCGACCCGCGGCGAAATCGCGTCGTTGCGCGCCTCGCCAAAGACGATCGTTCCGAGCGTGCGGTACTCGATACACTGTCCCTTGCGGCCGGCGTCGGTCTCGACGACAAAGGAATAAAGCGGCTGCACGCCGAGTTCGGCGGCAATGACGTTCTCGCTCTCGATCCCGTTGAGCAGCGAAAGGACAATGGTATCGGGCCCGACGAACGGGCGCAGTTGCCCGATCGCCTCGGGCAACTGGTGCCATTTGACGCCGACAATGACGAGATCGGCCGGCGGCGCCGCATCGCCGGGGCGCAGGAATGACAAATGCAGCCGGTCGCCATTGACGACGACGCCATCGCCCTCATAACGCCGGATGCGCCCCGGATCGGCAATGACACTCAACTCAAGACCGGGAACGGTCGCCAACCGGGCGGCATACATGCCGCCGAGGGCGCCAAGCCCGCAAAAATGGATGCGCTGCAAGGAATTCATAGTGTTCGCTCTGCGATCGGAGGAAGGGCGAGGTGCCACGGTTCGTGACCGCCGCCGATTCTCCGGTCAACCGGCAATCATTTCAAGCGGCACGCGCCCATTCCGACCGCATTCAGGCCGCGAAAGGCGACTCAGACGTAAAAACTGTCACCGCAGCCGCACAGACTCGTCTCATTCATCCGGAAAAACTCATCGTCATGCCTGCTCCTCCACGTTTCCGGCATATATCCTCACCATAAGCTCACACCGCAGAGCGCGCCTCTTCCGCCTTCATCGCCCGCGCCACGGCACGGACATGGCGCATCAGCAGCGCGGCGCCCGGCGACAGGAGGTGGTCCCGGTGCCAGATGATGCCGTAGCCACCGACCCGTCCAGGCACCTCGATCGGCAGGATGGCGAGTTCACCAGTCTTCGCGTAATGCCGGGCCACATCGTATGGCATGATGTTGAGGAAATCCGATTGCTGCAACAAGCTCGTGATGATCGAGATCGACGTCACCTCGACGACGTTCGACGGCATCTCGAGATCGGCGCGCCGGAACATCATGTCAAAGTAATTTCTCAGGATGCTGCCCTGCGGTGAAAGGATCCATTTGGCCGTCGACAGGTCCTTGAGCGCGAGATCCTTGCGCTGGCAGAGCGGATGGCCGGTCCTGGCGACGATGCATTCGGTTTCCTCGCCAATTTCCTCGTAGAGCAAGCCCGGCTCGTCCTCCTTCTCGAGAATCCGGGCGATCAGAAAATCGAGCCGCTCCTGCTTGAGCTGGGCGACGAGATCGTCGCTGATGCCGACCTCGACACCGATGCACAAGCCCGGCGCTTCAGCCTTCGCCGCGGCGATCGCGCGCGGCACAAGCGTCAACGCCGGCGCGATGACCACGCCGATCGTCACCTGACCCGACACCCCCGCGCCGACCGCGGCCAGCGCTTCCTGCCCTTGGGCCAGATGCTCGAGCGCCAGACGGACATGGCGGATCAGCGCCTCCCCGTACACGGTCGGACGCACCCCGCGCGGCAATCGCTCGAACAAGGACACGCCGAGCATCTCCTCGATATCCTTGAGCATCTTCGACGCGCCGGGCTGCGTCATCGCCGTGAGGCTCGCCGCCTCATGCATGTTGCGGGCGTCATCGAGCGCGACAAGCAGCAGCATGTGCCGCGTCTTGAGCCGCGTTTTCAGACGGCGGGAAATTTCGGCGGAACCCATCGGACGTCCTCCGGTGCAGGCATCGGCATCGATCGCGCTGGCATACCGAATCGATACCGAAAAAAGTATCAAACAAAATGAAAAAATCATTTGTTTAGTAAGTCAGTGCATTTTACTCTGGCCGCCAGCACTTGGAAGCACCGACTCACTACCGGAGACGACACGATGACGCATGAATTGAGAATGGCGGCCTTGCCCGGCGCGACGCCAACGCGGGTGGACACCCGCAACGGCGAGGCATCCGGGCATATGGGCAGGAGCGCGTCGTGAAGGCCCTGTATTACCTCGGCGAGAAGACCATGGAAGTCCGGGACATCCCGCTGCCGGCGCCGAAGTCCGGCCAGTACCTGATCAGGACCCGGTCGAACGGCATCTGCGGTTCCGACTTCGAAGGCTATCTGGGCAAGACCGGCCGCCGCCTGCCGCCGATGATCATGGGACACGAAGTCGCCGGCATCATCGAGGAAGCGCCGGCGCTCGGCAAATTCAGGAAAGGCGAGCGCGTCGTCATTTTCCCGAAGCCCTTCTGCGGCGAATGCGACTATTGCCGCAAAGGCCTCGTCAACGTCTGCCCGGCCGGCATCTGCATGGGCGTCCTTGACCAGCCCGGCAGCATGACCGAATTCGTCGCCGTCGACGAGAAATACCTGCTGCCTTTCGCCGCGACGCTGTCATACAACGAAGCGGCGATGACCGAGCCGCTGGCCGTCGCCTACCGTGGCGCGCACAAATTGAGCGAGCGCGAACTCGCCGAGGCTGACTATTGCATGGTGATCGGCGCCGGACCGATCGGGCTGCTGACGATCGCCGTGCTGAAACTGCGCGGCGCGCGCAACATCATCGCCTGCGACGCAACCGACCACCGTCTTGGCATCGCCCGTCAGATGGGCGCCGATTTCACCATCAACCCGCGCCAGGAGGACTTCCTCGACGCAGTCAGAAAAATTACCGGCGGCAAGATGTGCGACTTTGCCATCGAAGCCGTCGGCATCGAAGCGACCGCCTCGAACTCGATCGACTGCCTGCGCATCGGCGGCACCGTCGTCTGGATCGGGAACGCGCAAAAGATGGTCAGTGTCAATATGCAGAAGATCGTCACCACCGAACTGACCGTCAAGGGCAATTATGTCTATGGCCTGGAGGACTTCAGGCAATGCCTCCGGCTGCTTGAGGAAAAGCGCATCGACATCGCGCCGGTGATGACCCATGAATATCCGCTGGGGGAAGGCGTGCAAGCCTTCCACGACCAGGAAAACAACCGCGAGGGCAAAATCCTCAAGGCTTTCCTGGTGAGCTGACCCGATCATTGAAGGCCGCATGACCATGGAGATCAACATGAAGAAAATCGTATTACTGCAAACCAGCATGGTGTCATTCGACGTGTTCAACCGCCTGTTCCAGGAAATCATCCCGGAAGCGCGCGTATCGAACCTCGTCGACGAGGACCTGCTCGATACGCTGAACCGCAACCGCGGCATCACCCCATCGATCATCCAGCGGATCTGCCAATACTGCGTCGCCGCCGAGGCAGCCGGCGCCGACCTGATCTTCAGCCAGTGCTCGTCGACGCGCGAAGGCATCGAATGCGCGCGCAAGATGGTGAAGATCCCGATCCTCATGGTCGACGACGCGATGGCCGAACAGGCCGTCGCCGCTGGCAGCCGGATCGGCGTTGCCGCCACCGCGGCGGCAACACTCAAGCCGACGTCATCAGCACTGAGAAGTGCGGCCGCAGCGCAGGGCAAGGACATCGAAATAAAGACCTACCTCGCCGACGGCGCCCTCGACGTGCTGATGAAAGAGCGCAACCGCGACAAGCACGACCGCCTGATCATCGACCTGCTCAAGCAGGCCGAGCAGGAAAACGATGTCATCGTCCTGGCGCAGGGCAGCATGGTGACGATCGAGCCACTGCTGGGCGAAATCAAGATACCTGTGCTGACCAGCCCGAAACGCGGCGTCATCAAGGCGCGCCAGCTCCTGCTCCGCAACTGAAGCCGCCGAGCCGGCATCGCTAACCGGGACGCAGCCCGTATCGTGACAATCTCTTGAGGCGAATGGCGCCCCGCGCGGGGCGCCTTGCTGCAGACACTAGCGGCGATACGACGCGTCGAGCGCGTCAATCGCGGCGACATTCGCCGCCGAAGCGCCGTTCGGATCGAACTCCGAACACAGCCAGGCATTGACGACCGTCTTCGCCAGCTCCGACCCGACCACGCGCGCGCCCAGGGTGATGATGTGCGCATTGTTGCTCTTGGCGGCGCGCTCGGCGGAGAACGTGTCATGCGTCTGCGCCGCGCGAATACCGGGCACCTTGTTGGCCGAAATCGCCATGCCGATGCCTGTACCGCAACAGAGGATGCCACGGTCGTATTCACCGGCGAGGATGGCCTTCCCCACCCGTTCGGCAATGTTGGCGTAATACTCGCCGTTGCCGGCCGGTGACCGGCTCAATTCAGTCACCTCGATGCCGGGGATATCGCTGAGGTGCTTGGCCAGGATTTCGGAAAGAGTGATACCGACGCTGTCGCCGGCGACCGCGATTTTCATGGGGATTCTCCCTGGGTTGGAAATTTTGAAGTGCCGCCGCGCTAGGCACCGGCGACGAGATGCGCCAGCCCGGCGCTGGCCATCGACGGCACGAACTCGACGATGTCATAGCGCGCGATGCCTTCGCGCCAGAATGGGTCGGCGGCGAGGATGGCCTCGAGTTCGGCACGCGTTGCCGCACGGGCGATGATGACGCCGCCGGTGCGCGGTTCGCGCCGGCCTGACAGCAGGAAACGGCCGGCGTCGTACTGAGTCTTGAGATAGGCCCGATGCTCCGCAACGAAACGGTCGACTTCGGACAGGGGCTTGAGATAATCGAGCAGAACGATGAACATTCGGTGCTTCTCCACGAAAATGTCGAAAGACTTGTTTTTTGAAATAAACGCAGATACATTACACCCAAGCCTAGTTGTTAGACAACATTACATCAACGAACAACACCGACACGCGACACGAATTTCATGGTGATCAACCGCACGAATGCCTGTGACCAGGTGGCCGAAGAGATCAAGAACCTGATCGTCAAGGGGTCCTTCAAGGTCGGCGAACGCCTGCCGACAGAAACCCAGCTGGCAGAAATGTTCGGCGTCAGCCGCGCACCGGTGCGCGAGGCGCTGCGGGCGCTGCGGCAGGCCGGTTTCCTCGTCACCAAGCATGGCATCGGCACCTTCGTCAATGTGGTGAGTCCGGACATCCTCGGCAACGAATTCGACACCTTCATGTTCTTCCAGGACCAGTCGCTCATCGAGATCCTGCAATTGCGCCGCCTCATCGAAGGCGAAGCGGCACGGCTCGCCGCAGAGCATGCGAGCGAAGCCGACATCGCCAGGATCCGCGAGACCGAAGCCCTCGCCCGCACCGAAATCCTCAAGCACCGCGAAGGCAAGGACAACGCCTTCTTTGCCGCCGACCTCAAGTTCCACCTCGCCGTCGCCGAAGCCTCGCACAACGGCATTTATGTCAAGTTCATCCACTCGATCCACCAGACGCTGCACTTTCACCAGTTCCTGAGCCTCCGGGAGTCCGTGCATCACGACGAGGTCATGGAGTTCCATCACGGCATCCTGGTCGCCATCGCCGAGCACAACCCGGTCAAGGCGGCGAATGTCATGGAAAGCCACATCCGCCGCGTCGAGGAACTCGTCGCCGAGAGTGCCAAGAAAGCCAAGGCGGAACAGAAGCCGAGAAAGAAATAGCCGCGCGCCCCGACGCCCTCGGACCGCGCATCCACCAGATTCAACAAGAGAGATCCGGCATGTCCCTTCACTTTTTTACCGCTCGTTGTCAGACCTCCTGATCTCTGAGTTGTTAATGTCTCAAGTCATGTCAAGCATCACGCCCACTGTCGCGCCAAACATCGCCTCAACAGGAGACCCCATGAACGACCTGATCGAAAAAGCCATCGCCGACTTCATCCTCGCCGCCCGCCGCGCTTATGACTCAAGAATACAAACCGGCAACGGCGGAAACCTCAGCGTGCGCATCGGCAACACCGGCATGATGGTGGTCAAGGCCAGCGGCGTCAGCTTCGTCGACTCGGCGCCCGACACGGTCGTCGTCACCGATCTCGAAGGGCGGGTGCTCGAAGGCAATCGCTCGCCAACCCGCGAACTTTTGTTGCACAGCGTGCTGTACCGTGAATTCGGCCATTTCGACGCGATCGTGCATACCCATTCGCCCTATGCCATCGTCTGGTCGCTGAGCGGCAAGGACATTCCGCCGGTCACCAAGCAGTCGCTGCTCAAGCTGCCCGGACCGATCCCGGTCGTTGCCGTCGACACCCCCGAAGTGACGACGGCCGACATTCCGAAGATCTGCGCGCTGCTCAAGGAAGATCCCAAGCGCCTCGCCTTCGTATTGCAAGGGCACGGCATCGTCGCCCTCGGCCGCAGCGCTCCCGAAGCCGAACACCTCGCCGAATTCGTCGAGGAAACGGCCCAGATCGCCTGGCTCGCCGCCATCGGCCGCAATGCCGGCCTGATCGCCTGACGCCCTATTCAAAACGCTTCAAATCACTTTCCCACCCACAGGTCCTCGCCATGAACACCTACACCCTCCGCGCCATCGTCACCGGCTTCACCCACACCCACAAGGGCACCTACATCTACCACCACAGCACGCATGCCTACTACGACACCGAGGGCTACGCCGAGTTGCCGGTGACAATCTTCCTGATCGAAGGCGCCGGCAAGAAGATCCTCGTCGACACCGGCATGAGCAACACCGAGATCGCGCACAAATACCATCACCCCGGCTCCTATCAGCCCGAGGGCTACGCCGTGCATGAACAGCTCGCGAAGATGGGCATCACGCCCGAAGAAATCGACATCGTCATCTTCACGCACCTGCACTGGGACCACGTCTATCACCTGGCGAAATTCACAAATGCCAAGTTCTACGTGCAACGCGCCGAATACGAATTCGCGATGAATCCGATTCCGCTCTACTACAAGTCCTACGAATACCCGGTGCTCGGGCTGGAACCGCAATTCAAGGACACCAAGTTCGAGCTGCTCGACGGCGAGGCCGAAATCATCGACGGCATCAGCGTCTATCCGACGCCGGGCCATTCGATCGGCCACCAGGTCGTCGTCGTCAACACCGAGGCCGGCGAATACCACTGCTGCGGCGACGCGATGTTCACCTATGACAATCTCAAGCCGATCCCGAAGATCCACTACACGATCACGCCGCCGGCCCGCTTCGAGAACATCACCGAATCGTGGCGCAGCATCGAGACGATCAAGCGCCGCGCCAAGAGCCAGGAATTCATCCTGCTCACGCATGAGGCCGCCATGATCGAGCTCTACGAGAAGGGCATCGTCCTCGGCAAGAAGGCCTGAGCGCGATCGGGGCCGGCACGATGAAAACCATCGCCATCCTGGCGACAATGGACACCAAGCACATCGAGGTGTCCTATGCCAGAAACCTGATCGAAACGCTCGGCCACGCCGTCCGCGTCATCGATATCGGCGTCTCGGGCAAGCCTGCCGAGGGCGCTGACGTCCAGGCCGGGGAGGTGTTGCACGCGGCCGGCCTGAGCCTTGAAACGCTGACGCGCATGGACAAGGGCGCGCGCATCGAAACCATGGCCAGTGCGGCGGCGATCGCCGTCGCCGGGTCCTTCAAACGCCAGGAATTCGACGCGATTTTTTCGCTCGGCGGCATCCAGAACACGATCATGGCGGCGACCGCGATGCGCGCGCTGCCGGTCGGTGTGCCGAAGCTGATCCTGTCGACCATGGCCAGCGGCAAGCGCCTGTTCGGTCCCTTCGTCGGCGCCAAGGATATCGTCGTCATGCACTCGGTCGCCGACATCTCGGGCATCAACCGCATCACCCGCAGCGTCATCGCCAATGCCGTCGGCGCCGTCGTCGGCATGGCGCTGTACGGCAACCGCCGCGTCGAGGCATCCGAAGCACTCGTCATCGGCGCGACGATGCTCGGCGTGACGAGCGGCGGCGTCTCCGCGGCGACGGCGTGCTTGCAGCAGGCCGGCTACGAGACGATTTCCTTTCATGCCACCGGCGTCGGCGGTCGCGCCATGGAGAACTTCATCGCCGACAAGGTGATCGTCGCCTCGCTCGACCTGACGCTGCATGAAATTTCCTCGGAGGTGTTCGGCGGCTACTGCGCCGGCGCCAACGACCGCCTGCTCGCGGCCGCGGCGGCGGGCATTCCGCAGGTCGTCGCGCCTGGCGCCGTCGACATCCTGAGTTGCAGCACCGACTTCGGTGTCGACAGCTTTCCGTCGAACTGGCGCGCACGAAAATCGATCGCGCATAACGCCAGCCTGTATCACGTCAAGCTCAGCGCGCCCGAAATCGTCCAGGTCGCGGAGGTCATCGCCGATCGCCTCAACCAGGCAACCGGTCCGGTGACGGTGCTGATTCCGACCCGCGGTTTTTGCGAAGCCGGCGCGCCCGGTCGGCCGCTGCACGACGCGGCGATCGACGCAGCCTTCGTGACCGCGCTCCGGCGCGGCCTCAAGCGCTCGATCCGCTGGGTCGAGGCCGATCTCAACATCAGCCAGCCGGAATTCGGCGAACTCGCCGCCGCCGAATTGCAGGCCTACCTGCAAGCGCAGCCCGTCGCGCTGGCGATGGACCCGGCATGAATCAAGCACGGATCGGACATAAGCAATTGTCGTCGCAGTAAAAATGCAATCGGGATGTAGAACAAACGCAGTAATGAGGTAAATTCCATTCACCCTTGGGAGGTCGCAATGAACAGAACGAAATGGATGTTGCTGGGCCTGGGTCTGTTGTTTTCTTCGATCGGCTGCAGCTATGCGCAAACCGCTTACAAGATCGGCTATGTGCCGACGTCAATCGGCCAGGCGCTGACGCAGGCCTGGAAAACCGGCGTCGAAAATGTCATGAAGAGTTATCCGGGATCGACACTGCAATCCTTCGATGCGCAGATGAAGGCCGAGATCCAGGTCACGCTGATGGACGACCTGATCAACCAGGGCTACAACGCCATCATCCTGCAACCGGCCGACGCCGCCGCGCTCACCGCCAGCGTCCGGAAGGCCGAGGGCAAGGGCATTCACGTCATCACGCTGAATACCGACACGCTGCTGCCGCACGCTGCCTGCGTGACGATGGACGACGAAGGCGCCGGCGCCATGGTCGGCGAGCGCATCGGCAAGGCGCTGGGTGGCAAAGGTAGCGTCGCGCTGATCCAGTCGCCGCCCGGCGCACAGGCCGGCGTCGAGCGCGAGAAGGGATTCCGCGCCGTGATGACGAAGAACTTCCCCGGCATCAAGATCGTCGGCGCCCAGAACGGCATGTGGATCAAGGACAAGGGCATCGAGATCATGAACAGCTTCCTGCAGATCAACAAGGACCTCGACGCCGTCTTTGCCGTCAATGACAACATGGCCGAAGGCGCGATGATCGCCGCCGAGGCCGCCGGCCGCCTTGGCAAGATCCAGATCTGGGGCTTCAACGGGCAGAAGAGCACGCTGGCGCTGATCGAGCAGGGCAAGATCACCGGCACCGCCTACACCAACGCCTACAACCAGGGCGCCACCGCCGCGCAATATGCGTTTGATCTATTGACCGGCGCCAAGAAGAAAGCGGCCAAGACCGAGGTGATCACCGTCCCGCCGTTCGCCGCCACGCGCGAGACGGTCGCCCAGATCAAGAGCGAGGATCGCTGGTAAGCCACGGCGCACGCGGCGGCGCCTGCCGGTGCCGCCGCCCGCCCGACGCCCACGCCGCCGCGCTACCCATGCGAAACGCATTCATCGCGACGACGCGGTGACACGCGGCCCGGCGCGCGCCCGCGCGCTGCCGGCAATGCCCCGGTCACCTTCGACGTCTTCGAAACACAGGAGAACCCATCGTGTCGGTCAGTGCCATACGACGACTCATCCTGATCGGCTTGCTGCTGGTCATCTCGCTTGTCATGTCGGTCATTACGCCGGCATTCCTGACGCTGGACAACATCATGACGCTGCTGCAGGAAGCGTCGCTGACGGGGATCATTGCGATCGGCTTCACGCTGGTGCTGATCACGGCGGGGATCGACATGTCGATCGGTGCCGTGGTGGCGATCACCTCGATGGTCTGCATCAACTTCATTTCCTACACGCAGTTGCCGGCGACCATCTACATCCCGATTGCGCTGGCAGGCGGCTGCCTGATCGGCTGGGTGAACGGCTTTTTCATCACCTACTTCAAGCTGCCGGAATTCATCGTCACGCTGGCGACGCGAGGGATTCTCGCCGGACTCGCGCTGATCGCGGCGGTCAAGGACGAACAGGGCTTCGTCAAGAACGTCTTCATCCAGGATGAGGTTTTCCTGTCCTTCGGCGAAACGGTCGGGCCGGTCTATATCGTTGTCATCGTCTTCGTGCTGCTGGCGATCGTCACGCAGTTCTTCATGAAGCGCACGCGCGCCGGGACGAACATCTACGCGGCCGGGGCCAACCCGACGGCCTCGCGCCTGTCGGGCATCCACGTCGAGCGGACGCTGATCGGCGTCTATATGTTCTCGGGCTTCTGCGCGGCGCTCTCGTCGATTTTCCTGTCGGCGCGGATGATGACGGCGATGCCGGAATTCGGCATCGGCAACGAACTCGACGTCATCGCCTCGGTCGTCATCGGCGGCACGCCCTTCACCGGCGGCGTCGGCGACATCTGGGGGACGCTGATTGGCACGCTGTTCATCGCGCTGGTCAAGAACGGCATTCTCAAGCTCGGGCTCTCGCCCTACATCCAGCCGATCGTCATCGGCGGCATCATCATCGTCACGGTGGTCATGGACGTCTGGTACAAATCCTACGCCGAGAAGAAGGCGACGCAGGCCGCGCGCAGGAAAGCCATGCAGCGCCAGGGAGGTGAAGCATGAGCGCTACCGCTGCTACCAACACTCTTCTGCTCGAATGCCGCGGCATCGACAAGAACTACAACGGCCCGCAGGTCCTCTCCGGCGTCGATTTCTCGCTGCGCCGCGGTGAAATCCATTCGCTCGTCGGCGAGAACGGCGCCGGCAAATCGACGCTGATCAAGATCATCACTGGCATCACCAACCGCAACGCCGGGAGCATCGTCTTTGAAGGTCACGAGGTGCCGATCGAGCACAGCAAGAACGCCTCGGAGAAACTCGGCATCGCCGTCATCTATCAGGAACTGAGCCTGATCCACGGCATGACCGTGGCGCAGAACATCTTCCTGACCAAGGAGCCGCTGCTCGCCGGACTGCCGATCATCGACGTGCGCAAGATGAACGCGATGGCGCAGGCGATGATCGACAAGTACGGCTTCGCGCTCAAGGCCACCGACATCATCGACGGCCTGCCGATCGCCCAGCGCCAGACCGTCGAAATCCTGAAAGCGCTGTCGAACAAGGCCTCGCTGATGATCATGGACGAGCCGACCAGTTCGCTGACGGCGACCGAAAGCGAACGGCTCTTCGACATCATCCGGCTGCTCAAGAGCGAAGGCATCACGGTTGTCTATATCTCGCACCGGATGGAAGAGGTCTATAACCTCTCCGACCGCGTCACCGTGCTGCGCGACGGTAAGCTCGTCTCGGTACTCGAAGGCGAAGCGATCACGCCGGCCGAGATCATCCGGCTGATGATCGGGCGCGAACTGACCGACGACGAATCGCAGCATCGCATGGTCAAAAAGGACGGCGAGACCGTCCTCGAGGTGAAGAAGCTCTGCGCCGAAGGCAAGCTGCAGGACGTCTCCTTCGCCGTGCGCAAGGGCGAAGTGCTCGGCTTCGGCGGCCTCGTCGGCTCCGGGCGGACCGAACTGATGCGCGCGATCTACGGCATCGACCGCTACGACTCGGGCGAGATCGCCTATCTCGGCCAGCCCTATAAACCGACGGTGGAGAAATCGATTGCCGGCGGTTACGGCTTCGTGCCGGAAGAGCGGCGCCTGCAAGGCATCATGGGCGCCATCTCGATCACCGGCAACATCGGCATCGCCAACCTCGACTCGATCTCCAACCGCGCTGGCATGGTCAGCGACGCCAAGGAACTCGAACGGGCGCAGGCGGCGATCACGACGCTGAACATCAAGCCGGCGAATCCCGATCATCTGGTCGGTAACCTGTCGGGCGGCAACCAGCAGAAGGTCGTCGTCGGCAAATGGCTGATCCGCGACCTGAAGCTCCTGATCGTCGATGAACCGACGGTCGGCGTCGATATCGGCGCCAAGGAGGAGATGTACCAGACGATCGAGCGCCTGGCGCAACAGGGCGTGGCGATCCTGCTGGTGTCCTCGGACCTGCCGGAACTGACGCGACTGTCGGACCGCATCATCGTCCTGCGCAAGGGACGGATCATCAAGGAATTCACCGAAGGCGTCGTCACCGAGGAAGAAGTGCTGCGCGCGGCCTCGGGCATCGTGGAAGGGAGTGCGGCATGAAATCGGGCGGAGTCTTGCACAAGCTGGCCGGCGAATTCCGGCTGTTCGGCGTCCTGCTGCTACTGATGGTCGGGCTGTCGATCGTTTCGGACCGGTTCCTGACCGTGGATAACCTGACCAACGTGCTGTGGTCGGTGTGCCTGATCGGGATCATGGCGACCGGGGCGATCTACTCGCCGGTGACCGGCGGCATCGACTTGTCGGTCGGTTCGATGGCGGCCTTGGCGGGGATTCTCGCCAACGTCTTCATGAACACCTTCGGGCTGCACTGGACTCTGGCGATCGTGCTGACGCTCGTCATCGGCGCGGCGATCGGCTGGCTCAACGGCATCGTCACGACGAAGTTCCTGGTGCCGGCCTTCATCGTCACGATGGCGGCGAAGACTTATCTCTTCGGGCTTGCCATGCTGATCTCGAACGGCGACCAGATCACGATCATGGAGCCGAAGCCTTTCCTCGAGATCGGCGTCGGCAAGTTCCTCGGCATTCCGATCCCGATCTACATCATGATGCTGCTGGTCGTCGCCAGCCATGTGCTGCTCAAGCACACCGCCTTCGGGCGGCGGGCGATCGCCGTCGGCGCCAATGAGGTCGCGGCCAAGCTGACCGGCGTCAATCCGGACAAGACGCGCATCATCGTCTATACGATCTCGTCGGTGACGGCGACGATCGCCGGCATCGTCATGGCTTCGCTCACCCAGCAGGCCTACGCGATGAACGCCAGCGGCTACGAGTTGGATGTCATCACCGCCATCGTCGTCGGCGGTACCAGCCTGATGGGCGGCAACGGTTCCGTCATCGGCGCCCTCATCGGCGCCGTTATGGTCGGCTTCATCAACAACGGCCTCAACCTCCTCGACATGCCGTCCGCCTATCACCCGATCGCCACCGGCATCGTCATCCTCGTCGCCCTCATACTCAATCAGGGCAGCGAACTCGCCAGCTGGCTCAAACGCCTGCGCACGCTCGGCAAGGCCCGGGAAAGCGCCTGACCCCCAACGAAAGAGAAATGTGATGAACAGCGAAGACCAGGCCTTCTTTGCCAAGGCCGACCAGATCGACCTCTCCGAATACGTCGTGCTCGACTACTTCTTCGAATCCTCGGTCGAGCCAACGCACGCCGCCGCGCACCTATGCCAGGAGCAATCGACGGCGCAATGGAAACGCGTCGGCGTCGACGAGGACATGCGTCCGTTGCATGCGGCGAAAGTCATCGATCTCGTCGTCGAGTGCATGCCGACCGAGCCCTGCATCCCCTTCATGGTCGACCACTGGGACAAACTCTGGGCCTGCCGCGTCAAGATCGCCTATCCGATCCGCAACATCGGCCGCGCCCTGCCCAACCTGATCACCGCGGCCTGCGGCGAAGGCGCTTTTTTCAGCCCCGGCATCCATGCCATCAAGCTGCAGGACATCGCCTTCCCGCCCGGCTATCTCGATGCGCACGAAGGACCGAAATTCGGCATTGCCGGCCTGCGCGAGTGGACCGGCGTACACGACCGCCCGCTCTTCTTCGGCGTCATCAAGCCCAACATCGGCCTCGCGCCCGAGCCCTTCCGCGACATCGCCTACGAAAGCTGGCTGGGCGGACTCGATGTCGCCAAGGATGACGAACTCATCTTCGACACCGACTGGTCGCCCTTCGACAAACGCACCCGCCTGCTCGGCGAGGCGCGTCTCGATGCCGAGCAGAAGACCGGGAAGAAATGCTGCTATCTTGCCAACGTCACCGACGAGGTCGACCGCCTCATCCCGCTCCATGACATTGGCGTCGCGAACGGCGCCAACATGCTGATGGTCAACGCCATGGCGACCGGACTCAGCGCCGTGCGCATGCTGCGCAAGCACACCGAGGTGCCGCTCGTCGCCCATTTCGACTTCGTCGCGCCGATGACGCGCTCGCCCTACTACGGCGTCCATTCCCGCGTCATCACCAAGCTGCAGCGCCTGGCCGGCTTCGACGCCATCATCTTCGCCGGCATGGGCGCGCGCATGAAGACGACGCGCGGCGGCGTCCTCGCCGACGTCAGCGCCTGCACCGACTCGCTGTGCACGCTGCAGCGCGAGCACGCGGCCAACGCCGCGCCCTGTCCGATCAAGCCGGCGCTGCCAATCCCCGGCGGCTCGCAATGGGCCGGATCGATCGAATCGCTCTACCGCGACATCGGCTCGACCGATTTCGCCATCGTTCCCGGACGCGCCGTCTTCGGCCATCCGCAAGGCCCGAAGGCCGGCGCCGCCAGCCTGCATCAGGGCTGGGAGGCGATTCGCAGCGGCGTTTCGCTCGCCGACTATGCGCGCGACCACGAGGAATTGCGCGTCTCGATCAGCCACAACCACTGACAATGACGAAGCCATGACGACACTACGCCAACAGATCATCGCGGCCGCCCGCGCGACGCTCGCCGCCGGACTCAACAAGGGCATCGCCGGCAATGTCAGCGCACGCTGCGAGGAAAACGGCCGGCGCGGCTTCCTGATCACGCCGACCGGCATCCCCTACGCCTCGCTCGAAGCCGATGACATCGTCTTCGTCGCCGAAGACGGCACGGCAGCAGGCCGGCGCGCGCCTTCCTCGGAGTGGCGCTTCCACCGCGACATCTACCTCCACCGACCCGAAGCCGACGCGATCATGCACGCGCACGCGCCCTTCGCCACCAGCCTTGCCTGCCTGCGCCAGGACATTCCTGCCTTTCACTACATGATCGCGCGCTTCGGCGGCGACACGCTGCGTTGCGCGCAGTACGCCATTTTCGGCTCGCAGGCGCTTTCCGACGCGGCGCTGGCGGCGCTTGAGGGTCGCTCGGCCTGCCTGCTCGCCAACCACGGTATGATCGCCTTCGGCAAGAGCCCGCGCCACGCGCTCGACCTCGCCGTCGAACTCGAAGTGCTGTGCGAGCAATACTGGCGCGCACGCCTGGCCGGCGAACCGGTCGTGCTCGATGACGGTGAAATGGCCGCGGTCCTCGTCAAATTCGCCCATTACGGCCAGCAAGACGGCGATAATGACGGCTGATTTCATTTTCACCCACCGGACTGCATGACATTCACGATCCAGGCGATCATTTTCGATAGCGACGGCACCCTGCTCGACAGCGAGACGCTCGGCATGGACCTGCTGTGGGAACTGGCCCGGGACGCCGGACTGTCACTGACGCGCGACGAGGCGCATCGGCGCTTCCGCGGCGTCGGCATCGCCGAAGTCGGCGGCTGGGTCATGGCGGAACTCGGGCGCCCGGACCCCGACCGCATCGCCGCCTTCGTCGACCGTTATCACCGCGGCATTCTCCGGCGCTTTCGCGAGGCGCTGGCGCCAATGCCGGGGGCCGTCGAACTTCTCGAAGCACTGCACCTGCCGGTCGCCGTCGCCACCAACGGGCCGCGCGAAAAGGTCGGTCTGGGACTGGCCCTCACCGGTCTCGACCGCTTCTTCGGCGACAAGGTCTTCAGCGCGCCCGAACTCGGCCATTTCAAGCCGGACCCCGAACTTTTCCTGATCGCCGCCCGCGCGCTCAAGGCGCCGCCCGCACAGTGCGCCGTCGTCGAGGACAGCCTGCCCGGACTCGTCGCCGGCATCGCCGCCGGCATGCGCGTCTATTCGCTGCATCCGCGCGATGGGTTGCCTGACGATCTTGCCGACAAGCTCATCTTCATCGAGTCCTTGAGCGATTTCGGCCGGAAGATTGGCCTGGCCCCGGGCATTTCGTCGCCGTTACACCTCCATCCGTGACGCGGCACGCACGTCAACCGCCCCCGGAACGCATTCCCCGTGCATAACAAAACATTGATCAGGGCGAACCCGCGCAGTAAGCTGTAAGCATTGGGAGAAAGCGCCGCACGCTCGCACTCGCCCTGATGGCGGGCACGACGTTTCATTTGCGCGGAGCCAACAACAATGACATCGGACCATCCGGCGGATTACACGCCTGAAAATGCCACGCCCGACCGTCCCCTCCCCGGGGGCGCCGAGCCGGATGAATTGCTTGAACTATCCACGCTTCTCGCCAGCCTTCTCTACGCGCTCCTCGGGGCATTAGGCCTGACGCTCGCCGTTGCAACGGGTTATGCCAGCCCGTTCTTTCCGGCGGCCGGACTGGCCGTCGCCCTCGTCCTCGTCCAGGGATTCGCCGCCCTGCCCGCAATCTGGCTCGGCTCGCTGATCCTCAACATCGGCGTCGCCGTCGCCGGCGGATCGCTTTCCCCGGCCGCGCTCGCCGTCGCCGCCGCCATCGCCTGCGGCGCCGCGCTCCAGGCCGCGCTCGTGCGGTGGCTGCTCGAACGTTTCCCCACCAACTGGCGGCAACTCGACCTTGAACATGACATCATCAAGTTCCTTGCACTCGCCGGGCCGATCGCCTGCCTCGTCGCACCCTGCATCGGCGTCGGCGGTCTGATCCTGGCCGGCATCCTTCCCGGCGCCAGCGTCTTCTACAGCTGGTGGAACTGGTACGTCGGCGACACGCTGGGCGTCTGGGTTGCAGCACCGTTGGCACTCGGCCTTTTCCAGCGACGCAATCCCGCCTGGCGCGTCCGTCTCGGCAACCTGTTCCCACCCGTACTCGGTCTTCTCGCCGTCGCCATGGCCGTCTTCTTCGGCATGGCCCGCTGGGAGGAGCAACGACAGCAGGAAGCGGTCGCCAGCAAGGGAAAGGAACTTGCCTACCACCTGAGCCACCGCTTCGTCGCCCACCACGAAGCCCTGCTGGCGCTTTCCCGCCTGATCGAGGTGAATCCTGCGCTCGGTAGCGAGCAGTTCGAGCATTTCACCGCGGTCACCCTGAAGGAGCAACCCGATGTCTTCGCCCTGAGCTTCAACACCTACCTGCGCGACAGGCAGCGCGCCGAGTTCGAACACCGCATGAGCGCAATCCGCCCCGGCGGTCGCTTTCAGCTGACCGAGCGTAACAGCGACGGCCAACTCGTGCCCGCGGCCAAGCGTCCGGAATATGTCGCTGTCACTTGTATCCGACCCTTGCGGGGGAACCTGCCGGCGATCGGCTATGACGTCTATTCGGAGCCGACGCGCCGGGACGCGATCGACCGGTGCGCTGGCCAGCGGCCGGCCCGCGGTCACCGCGCCGATCCGGCTGGTGCAGGAACAGCGCGAGCGCCCCGGCGTCCTGGTTCTGGCGCCCGCCCTACCCGCAGATCAGCGGTAACGCCCGAAGGCCGCCCGGCCAATTCTGGCAACATCGCTGACAACATCGCCCGCCAGCATCACCGGCAAGGACAATCTCCATCGGCTTTGCCGTCGGCGTTCTCAAGGTCGATGAACTCGTCGATATCGCCCTGAGCGACCACCTCGAACCGGGCATTCAAATGGAATTGCTCGACCGCGCCGCCAGCGATGACCGGCGCATGCTGGTGCGCCGCGTCGGCGACGGCGCGGCGGACAGCGAACGGACACGATGGACGACGCGGCTGATGATGGCCGACCGGGAATGGGAGCTGCGCGTCTGGGCCACGCGCCGCCTATGTCGAGCAGCATCGCTCCTGGCTGCCGTGGAGTGTCGGTGTCCTCGGCCTGCTCTTCATCGGACTGCTGCAGACGATGCTGCTGACGATTACCGGCCGGACCGCCCTGGTACCAACCGTCATGTCGACGCGCAAACCGTCGAGATCCGGGCCAAGAACGACGCGCTGGCAGTCAGCGAAGAACGCTACCGCTCGGTGGTCAACAGCGTCAGGGAAGTAATCTTCCAGACCGACACGGCCGGCCGATGGACCTTTCTCAACCCGGCCTGGGAGGAGATCACCGGATTTCAGGTCGCTGCCAGCCTCGGCACGCCGCTCGTCGACAATGTCTGCACCGAGGACCGGGAACGCTGCATGAACCTGATCGATGCGTTGGCACGAGGCGAGCAGAGCGATGGCCGTTTCGAACTTCGTTTCCGCCATCGCAGCGGCGACGCCCGCTGGATGGAGGTCTATGCCCAACCAATGACGATGCCCTACGCTGGCGGCATTTCCGGAACGCTGATCGACATCACCGAGCGCAAGAACGCCGAAGCGGAAGTCGATGCCTACCGAAGGAATCTCGAAAAACTTGTCACCCTGCGCACGCGCCAGCTCGAAGCGGCCAAGGAAGCGGCGGAAACCGCCAACATCGCCAAGAGCGCCTTCCTCGCCAACATGAGCCACGAGATCCGGACGCCGCTCAATGCCATCACCAGCATGGCCTATCTGGTTCGTCGCGGCGGCGTCAGTGCCAAGCAGGACGATCAGCTCCGGAAAATCGACGTCGCCGGCCGGCATCTGCTCGAAATCATCGACGCCATCCTCGATTTGTCGAAAATCGAAGCCGGGAAACTCGCCCTCGACGAAAGCGAATTCCAATTGGCATCACTGCTCGACGACACCCCTGTCGATGTTCAGGGAACGGGCGCAGGCAAAGCATATCGCCCTCGGCGTCAGCCTCGATCCTTCCCTGCCCCGCAGCTTTGTCGGCGATGCGACGCGCCTGCAACAGGCGCTGATCAACTACATCGGCAACGCCCTCAAGTTCACCGATCACGGCCGCATCACCATCCGCGTCCTTCCGCTCGACGTCAGCCCCGACGGCACCCTGCTGCGTTTCGAAGTCCAGGACACCGGCATCGGCATCGCCAGCGAGGCGCAAGGTCGCCTGTTCAGCGCCTTCGAGCAGGCCGACAATTCGACCACCCGCAAGTACGGCGGCACCGGCCTGGGCCTCGCCCTCACCAAGAAGTTCGCCGAACTGATGATGGCGGCACGGTCGGCGTCTCGAGCCGGCCGGGTCTGGGCAGCACGTTCTGGCTCACGGCCCGGCTGAAGTCGTGCGATACGGACGCAACCGGGGCGCGGGAGACCGGCGCCGAACCGGCCGAATCGCGCCTGGCCGGGCGCTATGCGGGATGCCGCGCGTGCTGCTGGCCGAAGACGACGCAGTGAACCGCGAAGTCGCCCTCTCTTTCCTGGAAACCCTCGGATTCCTGGTGGACCGCCGTCGATGACGGCGCCCGCGCCGTCGAACAGGCTGCCCACCGGCAATACGACCTGATCCTGATGGACATCCAGATGCCGAACATGGACGGGCTCGATGCCGTGCGCACCATCCGCCGTCAGGACGGAAACGGCGATATCCCCATCATCGCCAATGACCGCCAACGCCTTCGCCGAAGACAAGACACGGTGCCTGGAGGCGGGCATGAACGATTTCATGACCAAGCCCATCGACCCCGAACATCTGTTCGCAACGCTGCTGCGCTGGCTCGACCGTCGCAACGCCTGAGCCTCCGGCAGCGGCGCGCGCTATTCCCCGCCGCGGGCGCGGATATGCGCCGCCAGCACCCTGTCGCTTCGCTGGATATGCGCCATCAGCCATTGCATGAGGTAGGCGGTCATCTGTTGCGGCGTGTTCGCCTGCGGATCATCGGCCAGGCGCTGGAAACGCAGGATAGCGTCGACAAAGGTCTGATGCTCGCTCTGATGCATTTCCAGCGCCGGAAACGCATGGATCGCCATGAGCGCTTCCTCCGAACGGAAATGTGTTTCGGCATACGCCTGCAGGGACGCCAGCACCTCGGCCGACGTGCGTTCGCCCTTGCGGGGTATTGACCGACAGCATCAGCCGATCGAGACACACGAACAGTTGCGCATGCTCGTCGTCGATCTGCTTGATGCCGACCGACAAAACATCTTTCAGGCTATCCGTGAGCGCAGTCATTGGTTTTCAGGAATCCCACCGGAACGGTCGCGAAAAGCGTCGCGAATCGACCTGTGAATGATAGCTGAAAAGCGGCGACGATTACGCCAAAAGCATCGGTTTCAGCCGACGCGTGACATCCTCCCGACGGGACCGCAAAACGCGGCGGCAAGAACGCCCGGGCCACATCGCGAAGAACGACGGCCCAGGCCGACAGTGCGCCTATTTCTCGCGCGCGGATCATCACCAGCAGCATCTTGAAACGGCCGAGCGGCTTGACGGCATGCGGCACATTCGCGGGCATGATCAGCGAATCGCCCTCGCCGAGGCGATGCGGCGTTCCGGCGATGGGAATCTCGGCCTCGCCTTCGACGCCGATCACCAGCGCGTCATACGGGGCGGTGTGCTCGCTCAATCCCTCGCCGCCGTCGAAAGCGAAGAGCGTGACGTTGCCGACCGAGTTCTTGATCAGCATGCTGCTGACGATGGCATTGTCCTGATACTGGAGCATGGTCTTGAGATTGCGCACGGTGGTGGCGGTGGGGCTTTTCTGGGTCATGGTGTTACTCCTGTGAAAATACGTTAGCGTTGGGTAGCCGGCGTCGGCGCGGGCGCCGAGCGGGCGATGGCGACCGATCCCTGCATCGCGCCATCGGGCGCGACGACGACGGCGAAGCTCATCTGCACATAGATCGACTCGCCCGAAGCGTGCAGCGCCTTGGTCAGCGTCGGCTTGCCGGCGTGCTCGGTCCGCCCCGCCTGCATCGCCGCGTTGTAACCCCGCCAGTGCGGCGCCCGCAGGCGCTCGGGGATGATGATATCGAGCGACTTGCCGATGGCATCGCCGGCGGCGATGCCGAAAAGACGTTCGGCGGCGCCGTTCCACAGGCGGATGAACCCGGCCGGATCGGCAAAGATGACGGCATCGGCGCTCTGTTGCAGGATCGCCGCGTGAAGGTCGAAGGATTGCGTATCGGACATGCTGTTCTCCTATCGTTGTTCGGGCATATCGCCCCTTGCAGGCGCCGACCGGCCGCCCGCTACGGCGTCCTCGTCGGCGCGCTGCGCCAGAATCGACTCGATGACCGGGAACAGTTCCCGCTCCTCGAAGCGCACGTGATCGGCCAGCGCCCGGCCAAAGGGCGCCAGCGCCGCCGCGCACCCGTCGCGCAGGCGGCCGGCCTCGGCACGCAGGGCCGCGTGCTCGGCCAGCGTGCGTGCTGCCAGCGCCGCCTGTCCGTGCGCGTGCAGCAGCGGCAAGAGATCGGCCTCCTCGGCGGCGAAATGCGGGGCCAGTTCGCGCTCGAACAGCCCGGCGAGCGCCGGCATCAGGGCCGTCGCTTCCTCACCGCCGCCGCGCTGGGCGCGCTTGGCCCAGACCAGCGCGGTGTGGTGCTCGCGCGAGAGCGTGATCAGGAACGCGCTGCGTTTCATCGTCGGCCTCTGCTCATGACAAATGCGGACATCCGCCCCAAGCCCGCCATCAGGCCAGCGCCAGCAGCTGACGCATCTGACTCAGGCGTTGCGGCTGGCTGACGAGATCGGCGAGCGTGTACTCATCGAGCGTCGCGTAGAGGGCGTCGAAGGCCTTCACCAGGATCGGCGCCAGACGACAGGCCGGCACAATTTTGCAGCCGCTGTGATCCTCGCCCAGACATTCGACGATGGCGCCATTGCCTTCGCTGGCGCGCACGATCTGCCCCAGGCGGATCGCCGACGGCTCTTGCAGCAGCCGGATGCCGCCGCCCTTGCCGCGCACCGAGGCGATGACACCGGCACGCGCCAGCTGATGCACGACCTTCATCAAGTGGTTCTCCGAGATTCCGTAGGCCGCGGCAATCTCGGGAATCGTCGCCAGCCGGTCCCGCTCGACCGCCAGAAACATCAGGACGCGCAAGGTGTAATCCGAAAAAGTGGTCAGTCGCATGAACACGCACCTTTTAAAGATGTAAAAAATGTATTGCTTTTGAACGAGACGAAGCATATCATAAACATTCATAAATTATACATCTTTCAAACAGGATCGCCAGAATGAACGAAAACGCCAAGGAAAACAGCGCCGGCAACGACGCGACAGACATCGCGCGGACCGCCTTGCGCCAGATCATCGACCCCGAGGTCGGCGTCAACATCGTCGATCTGGGACTCGTCTATGACATCGTCGCCGATGCCGGCGGCATCCGCGTCAGCATGACGATGACGTCGCCGGCCTGCCCCCTCGGCGAAATGATCTGCGAGGAAGCACACGACGCCATCCATGCCGCCTTCGATGACGGCCGCGCGGTCGACATCCAGCTCGTCTGGAATCCGCCCTGGCACCCCGAGATGATGAGCGCCGACGCCAAGCAGGCGCTCGGCTGGAACTGACTTTCTTTATTTCAACCCGCAGGAGAACACCATGAGCCAACCCCCGACCCCCAAGACCACCGTCGATGTCCGCAGCATTGCCCCGCGCGAACGCCACCCGCTGATCTTCGGTACCTTCAACGCGCTGCAGGCCGGCGAAGCGCTGCTGCTGGTCAACGACCACGATCCCAAGCCGCTCTTCTATCAATTCCAGGCGGAACTTGGCGGCACCTTCAGCTGGGACTACATCGAGCAAGGCCCCGATGTCTGGCAAGTGACCATCGGCAAACTGCCCGCCGGCGGGAATGCCCATGCCTGATGCAACGCCCCGCCGCGACCTGCCGCCGCTGGCCCGCCTGCCGCTGGCGGCGCTGGCCGTCGTCACTCTGATCGGCGGGGTGCTGTCCGGCCTCGCCCGCCTCGGCTGGACGATGCCGACCTGGGCCGTCGCCGCCGTCGGCGTGCACGGCGCACTGATGATCTCGGCCTTTTTCGGCGCGGTCATCAGCCTCGAACGCGCCGTCGCCCTCGGTCGCCGCTGGGCCTACCAGGCGCCGCTCGCCGCCGGCCTCGCCGGCGTCGCCCTGCTCACGGGCGCGCCGACCACGGTCTCGGCCGGCCTCGCCGTTTACGCCGCCATCGTCATGGTCGCCGCCAATATCCTCGTCATACGCCAGCTGACAGCGACCTTCACGCTCGTGCTCGGCGGCGGCGCGCTCTGCTGGCTGGCCGGCAACCTCGTCTGGCTGGCGACCGAAATGCCGGCCGCGGCGACGCCCTGGTGGTTCGCCTTTCTCGTCCTGACGATCGCCGGCGAACGTCTTGAACTCAGCCGCTTCATCCCGACCCCCAAACCGGCGCAGCGCGTCTTCACTTTGATCGTCGTCGCCATCGTCGCCGGCTGTGTCTTCAGCGTCCTCGACGAAACGCCCGGTCTCGCACTGTTCGCCGGCGCGCTGCTGGCGCTCTCGCTCTGGCTGCTGCGCTATGACATCGCCTGGCGCAATGCGCGCATGAACGGCCTGCCCCGGTTCATCGCGCTCTGCCTGCTCTCGGGCTACGTCTGGCTCGCCGTCGCCGGCGGCCTCGGCCTTGCCGGCGGCTTCAGTCCCGGCCATCCGTGGCGTGACGGCACCCTGCACGCCCTCGGCCTCGGCTTCGTCTTCTCGATGGTTTTCGGCCATGCGCCGATCATCCTGCCCGCCGTCGCGCGCATCAGGATTCCCTATCGCCCGCTGCTCTACCTGCCGCTCGTCGCCCTGCACGCGACCCTGCTGCTACGGGTTGCGGGGGGACTCGCCGACGACTTCGAACTGCGTCGCTGCGGCGCCATGGCCAATGCCATCGTACTGGTGCTGTTCTTCCTTGTGCTGTTCGTCAGCGCGCTGATGAAGCCCGCCGACGGCAAGGACGCATCCCGCTGACCGGCGCGCCCGCGCTCAGGGCACGACCGAGTGGATGCGCTTCAGGCAGCGCAGCGCGAAGGTCGAGCGGCTGTGCCGAATCCCCGGCAGCTTGTAGAGTTTCTGGCGGAGAAAGCGCTCGTAGCCCTCGGTGCCGGTGACCGCGACCTTGATCAGGTAGTCGTAGTCGCCGGTCACGAGATACGCTTCCATGACCTCTGGCAATCCCGACAGCGCCTCGCCGAAACGGCTGAGGATGCCTTCGTCGTGATGATCGAGCGTCACCTCGATGATGACGATGTCCGGCATGCCGAGCGCCCGCTGATCGAGGATGGCGGCATAGCCGCTGATGATCCCCATGTCCTCGAGCGCCTTGACGCGGTTCCAGCAAGGCGTCGACGACAGGTTCACCTGTTCGGCCAGGCGCTGGTTGCTGATGCGCCCGTCCTGGGCGAGCAGGCGCAGGATCTTGCGGTCGATATCGTCGAGATGGCCGTCTTTCATCAACACTCCGGGGTAATGAAAATATAAAAGAAGAATATTCTGCGGAATCTAACACAAAGAGAACAGCCTTCAGAAAGAGGCCGCGAATGACCCGAAAAGAGAAGCACATTTCGCGCACACGGCGGTAACATTTTTTCGTGCTCACAAGGCACACCCAGACGCCCTGCCGCCCCCTGCCTTTCCCCACCGGGAAAGGCAGGCCGAGCGACCGGAACCACCGCAACCCGGTCGCTGTCATGACGTCATGCCATTACCGAACCCCGAGAATCGAAGACGAAGGCCATGCTCACACCGTTTGAAAAAATCCCTGCGCGCCGCGGCGCCGAAATACTGCTGGAAGTACTGGCCAGCGAAGGCGTCGACTACATCTTCGGCAATCCCGGCACGACCGAGCTGCCGCTGATCGACGCGCTGATCCGCACGCCCGACATCCGCTACATCCTCGCCCTGCAGGAAGCCTCGGTGGTCGCCATGGCCGACGGTTACGCGCAGGCGGCGCGCCGCCCGGCCTTTCTCAATCTGCATACCGCCGGCGGCCTCGGGCACGGCATGGGCAACCTGATCAACGCCCACGTCTCGCAAACGCCGCTGGTCGTCACGGCGGGACAGCAGGACAGCCGCCATACCGTCACCGACCCGCTGCTCTTCGGCGATCTCGTGCGCATCGCCGAACCGACGGTCAAATGGGCGCGCGAAGTCACCCATGTCGATCAGCTACCGGTCCTCATCCGCCGCGCTTTCCACGACGCCAGCGCGGCGCCCGCCGGGCCGGTCTTCCTGTCGCTGCCGATGGACGTGATGGAAGAAATGAGCAGCATCGACATCGCTGGCCCCTCGACCATCGACCGCCGCAGCGTTGCCGGCTCTCTGCCGGCGCTGGCGGACCACCTGGCCGGCATCGCCCCCGGCCGGCTGGCGATCATCGCCGGCGACGAAGTGCATGCGAGCGAAGCGGCCGACGACGTCGTCGCCCTCGCCGAACTGCTCGGCGCCCCGGTTTTCGGCTCATCCTGGCCGTCGCGCATCCCCTTCCCGACAGCACATCCGCTGTGGTCCGGCAACCTGCCGACCAATGCCAGCGACATCGCCAGGACGCTCGGCGCCTATGACGCCATCTTCGCGCTCGGCGGCAAGTCGCTGATTACGATTCTCTACACGCAAGACTCGGCGCTTCCAGCGAGTTGCCGGGTCTTCCAGCTCTCGGCCGACGTGCGTGACCTCGGCCGCACCTACGAAACGCCGCTCTCCGTCGTCGGCGACATCCGGCGCTCGCTGCAGGCGCTGCTGCCGCTGCTGGCCGAAGCGACGGCAGGACAGCGCGCCGACCGCGCCGCGCGCCTGCGTGCGGCCACCGAACGCAGCGCCGGAGAGCGTCAGGCGCGCCACGCCGACGCCGATGCCGGCATGGACGCGGCGACAATCTCGCCGCAGGTCGCCGCGCGCGAGGCGGTGCGCGCCATCGGCCCCGATGTCGCCATCGTCGACGAGGCCATCGCCACCTCAAGTCATGTGCGCAAATTCCTCCATTCCGATTCGCCCAACCAGTACTCCTTCCTGCGCGGCGGCGGGCTCGGCTGGGGCATGCCCGCCGCGGTCGGCTGCTCGCTCGGCCTTGGACGCCAGCCGGTCGTCAGCCTCGTCGGCGACGGCGCCGCGCTCTATTCGCCGCAGGCGCTGTGGACGGCGGCGCACGAAAACCTGCCGGTCACCTTCGTGGTCATGAACAACCGCGAATACAACGTCCTGAAGAACTTCATGAAGAACCAGCACGACTATCTCTCGGCCAGAAGCGGACGCTTCATCGCCATGGATATCGATACCCCGGCCATCGACTACCTCGCCCTCGCCGCCGGATTCGGTGTCCCGGCCCGGCGCATCACCCCGCGCCGGCGACATCGCGCCGGCGATCGAGGCCGGCATCGCCAGCGGACGTGCCAACGTCATCGAGATCGCGATCAGCCCGTCCTGACCGGACGACGCCGGTCCTCGCGCTCCGGCGCGACGGGCTGCGCGCGATGATGTTTTTGGTATATTCTTTCGTGACGAAACCAAAACCCGGGAAGCGCTTCGGACGTATGCAAATCATTTACCGGACCCCGCACGCAAGGGCGTCGGGCGTACTGCTGGCCGGCCTCCTGCCGATGCTTTGCTTTGCCGATGTGCACTATCAATGCACCGGTACCGACGGCTTCCGCGACTATCAGACCTACCGTTGCGCCAAGGGCAAGGAAAGCACGCGTATCACGACGCCGGCCTTCGATGTCCGCAGCATGGAATCCGGCGCGCTCGTCCTCCAGTGCGCCCCCTGCACGCCGGGCCACGCCTGGCGCTGGGTACCGGCCGGAAAAGGCACCGGCATCACGCCTGGCGACAGGAAGGTGGCTGCCGCCCTGCCGCCTCCGCCGCCCGGCAACGTATCGCTCCCCACCGGCAGCGCAACAGGCTGCCCGCCGGGTATCCCCGAAGCCGTGTGCCAGAGCGAGTTGTCGGTCACTCAGGCCGACATCGAGCGCTTCAGGAAGGAAATCAGCCTCGGCGCGCAGCCCGGACAGCCGAAATAGGGCATTACCTTCACGCCCGACCGAACGGGCCCGGCAAACCTTCCGCCAGCGTCGCGCTCCGCGCCACGGCGTTACCCAGCAGGGCGAAACCGAGCAAGCGCCCCTGCGCATCCCTGCACAAGGCCGTCATCCCGCCGTCATTGACGTCGCAGGTCCACTCACCGCTCGCCCCGGCTGGCGGCGGGCAGACTGCCACAGGACATGCCGGCGTCTTGACGACGACCGGCATCGCCGGATAGGACACGTCGGTCGGCTCGCCGCACAGGGTTCGCGCCAGCGCGCTCGCCTGCTGCAGGATCGGCGCGATGAACGGCAAATTGACGCCGTCAATTTCGGCGCAATCGCCGAGCGCATAAATTCCCTCGATCGAGGTTTCGAGCCGGCGGTTGGTGACGATCCCGCGCCGGCAGGTGATGCCGGCGTCTTGGGCGATCGCCGTGCGCGGACGCAGTCCGATGGCGGAGAGAATCCGGTCGGCATGGAGGCGACGCCCGTCGTTCAGTTCCAGACGATACGCCGGACCGTCCTTCCAGACAGCCTCGACACCGACATCGCCGACCAATTCGACGCCGCTCGCCTGCAAGGCGGCCGCCAGATACTGCGCCGCCGGCGGCGGCAAGAGGCGGTCGAGCGGCCAGGCCGAACGTCCGATCAGCGTCGGCCGAAACGCCCGACTGGCGAGATCGTTGGCGAATTCGCAGCCGATCAGCCCGTTGCCGACGATCGCCACCGATCCCGCGCCGGCAAGGCTGGCATGAAAGCGCCGATAGTCATCGAGATCGTTCACCGAGTGCACGGCATCGGCGGCATCGCCCTTGGCATCGAGGCGGACCGGTTCGGCGCCCCAGGCGATGACCAGCCGCCCGAATGACAGTTGCTTGCCGTCGGCGGTTGCGAGCGTGCGCGTCGCCGGATCGATGCGCACGACTTCGCAGGCCGTCCGGATTTCCGCGTGCAAGGCGTCGGCCATTTGGGCGGCGCTGCGCGTCGGCAACTGCGCGGGGGAAAGCCCCTGGGCGAGCGCGTTCGACAGCGAGGGCTTGCTGTAATGCTCGCCGCCATCGCGCGTCAACAGCACGAGCGGTGAGGCCGTATCGATGCGGCGGAACGCCTGCGCCAGCGTATAGGCAGCACAACCGCTGCCGATGATGACGAGCGGCGACGTATCGTCCGCCACCGGTGCCGCGGCGGCTTCACTGACGGGAAGCATGAAGAAGTCGCCCTTCGCCGCACCGCAGACCGGACACGTCCAGTCATCGGGAATATCGGCCCAGCGGGTGCCGGGTGGCAACCCGTCCTCCGGGCTTCCTAGTGTTTCGTCATAAACCCAGCCGCAGATCGCGCATTGAAAGATCGCCATCGTCGCATTGTCTCCATGCGCCGCCGGACATGGCTGGCGCCTCGGCGGCGCGACCTGCTCCGGCAGGAAAACTGACTCGTACAAACGCGATCCCGGCGTCACTGCGCCGGGATGCCGTTGTCGTTACGTTACAGCGATTGATGGGTGCCGTCGCAGAACGGCGGGTTCTTGGTCTGCTTGCAGGCGCAGAAATAAACGGTCTTGCTCTCTTCCGCCGTGTATTTCTGCGGCACGAATTCCGTTCCTTTGTGCGCCCCGCTGCAGAACGGCTGCGAGGCGCTGCGACCACAGCTGCACCACCAGTAATCTTTCCCCTTCTCGACCTGGACGGCACACGGGGACTTCGCGGCAATTTCGGCCTTCGCCATTTTCATTCCTCCTTGGTGAGCGTCCGGCCTGCCCGGACATGCTATTCAAATTAGCAGGGTTTTACGACGTTTGCCGGAAAAATCCGGTCAGGCAGTGACCTGCTTGGGGAACAACAGGCTGACGCGGCCGTAGGTCCGGTACTCTTCCCGCCACGCATGCACGGCGATGACGAAGCAGAGGAAGCACCAGACGACGTTGTACTCGATGCCGCCAAGATTCCAAAGCCATATCGCGCCCTTGGTCGCCAGCACCGCCTTGGTCGCACCGGCCATCACCGCAGCCGCAAGCAAGCCGGTCCACTTGGTCGCGACATTGAACACCAGGCCGATCGCACTCAGCGACTCGGCGAAAATGGCGAGGAGGAGGAAGGGATAGGCGGGGTCGAAACCGGCCTTGGCAAAGAAGGCAGCCGCGCCGTCCATGGCGTTGAGCTTGAACAGGATATGCGGAACGAAGAGCAGGCCGCAGAGAATACGGACAATGACGACGGGATCGAACGGATCGAATTTTGGCTTGGATGCAGACATGTTGAAATCCTCCGGAATAATGGAAATCGTTTCGCGGCGACAAAGCACCGGCAACTTCATACCAATGTTATTAATTTCCGATTGACGGATAAACATCAGTTCTGGTAATAATTTGTTTCCTATTATTTGACAATCCTCATGGCGCTGCGCTTTGTCGGCGGCGCCATGCCCGGAGAATGACGATGGACACTTTGCAGGGCATGCGCGTCTTTGCCGCGGTGGCCGAGGCCGGCAGCTTCTCGCAGGCCGCCGATCGGCTCGGTCTGTCGCGGGCGATGGCCTCGAAACATGTGCAGCAACTCGAACAGCATCTGGGCGTGCGACTGCTGCAACGAACCACGCGCAAGCTGCGCCTGACCGAGTCGGGTAGCACCTATTTCGAGCGCTGCCGTCAGATCCTGGCCGACATCGACGAGGCCGAGGCCGACGCCACCAAGCTGACGCTGCGACCCAGCGGCGTGCTGCGCATGACGATGCCGGTGTCCTTCGGCGTCAAGCATGTCGCACCGCTGATCGCGCCGTATCTCGAAAAATTCCCGGAAGTGCAGATCGACGCCACGGTCTCGGACCGGCGCATCGACCTGATCGAGGAGGGAATCGACCTCGCCATCCGCATCGGCGCCACGCTCGACCCCGGCCTCGTCGCCCGCCGCCTGGGATCGGACCATCTGATGATCTGCGCCGCGCCGTCCTATCTCGCCCGCCGCGGCACGCCGACGCGGCCGGAACAACTCGAACAGCATGACTGCGCGCTCTACAGCTACGCCGCCGACGGCAACGAATGGACCCTGACAGGCCCCGATGGCCCCGTCCGCATCAAGGTCGGCGGCAAGGTCCGGGCCAACAACGGCGACATCCTGACCCAGATCGTGCTCGATGGCGGCGGCCTCATGTGCCAGCCGAGCTTTTTGGTCGGCGACGCCATCGCCGACGGACGACTGGTACAGCTATTGCCCGACTATGCCCTGCCGTCGATCGGCATTTTCGCGGTGTACCCGAGCCGCAAGTACCTGTCGGCAAAAATACGCACTTTCGTCGATTTCATGGCCGAAGCGCTGACGGCAAACACCGCCTGGTCGGCGCTCGCCTGATCCGCGGGGCAACCGCGAATATCAGTCGACGATGACGCGATTGCGGCCCTGCGACTTGGCCACGCGCAGCAGCGTATCGGCCCGGCTGATCGTATCGGAATAGCTCTCGCCGGGACGGTACTGCGTCAAGCCGAAGCTCGCGGTGATCTCCGGCAGCTGGTTCTCCGGCACGTCGATGCGAATTTCCTGGATATTGGCGCGCACGCGCTCGATCACCTGGAGTGCATATTCCGCCGGCGTTTCCGGCAGGAGAATCAGAAACTCTTCGCCGCCCCAGCGTCCGCAGGCGTCATATTCGCGCAGCGAGTCGCGGATCGCGTCGCTGATCGCGCACAGCGCCTTGTCGCCGACTTCATGGCCAAAACGATCGTTGATCAGCTTGAACCGATCGACATCGAGAATGGCAAGGCCATACGCCAGATGCTTGCGTGTCGCCCGTTCGCTTTCCTCGCGCAGGCGTTCGGTCAGCGCCCGGCGGTTGTCCAGACCGGTCAGCGGATCGTGCGAAGCGCTTTCCTTGAGCGCCTCGCTCAACTCGCGCAGGCTGTTCTGGTAGCGGTCGGAGATACGCGCCAGCTTCTCCAGGCGGCGTAACTGTTTGTCGTACTGCTCGGCAAGGCTGAGGCGCTGGTCGCGGCTGATTGAGTGATAGCCGTCGGAAATGCGCACGAGGCGCTCAAGCCGCTCGCGCTGTCCCTCGCAATGACTGGCGAGCCGGATGAGCGGCTCGCGCAGCGGATTGTCGCCATGCTCCGGCGCGTCGACGAGCCGCGCCACCAGCGCGCGCAGTTCCGCTTCCTCGAGATACGCGGAGGACTTCGATGAGGCCATCACGCCACGTCCGGTGAAATGTCGAACGGGAACGTGCAATCCTCGCGGAATTCGTCGGCAAGATCGAGCACCCGCTCGTTGCGCGGGTCGTAATGCCAGGCCACGCTGACCTGGTGCCCCTTGCCATGCGCGTCTTCGAGCATGTCGAAGATATCCATCATGGCCTTGACCGAGCTGGTGTTCATGTAGATCAGGCGCAGTTCGAGACGGAGCGGGTCATCGCGCCCGGCGAGGAAAGATTCGATCCACGCGATCACCGGACCGAAAAACTCGAACGAGTTTTCCGGATACGAGTCGCCATGCATGCGCAGGACGCCGGCATTGGCGTCGGTCTCGATACCGGGGGTGGATTGGGTGGAAGCAATATTCAGGTCGTTCATGTCTAAGGTGCCAATAGCCATCATATGAATGCGCACAAGCTGAAGAAGGCGCGATTTTCGTCGATTTCGGAAAGTGTTGCCTTGAGCGGCAGGCTCGATTTGCGGGCGACGTCGATGAGGCCGAGTCCGGCGCCGCTGCTTGCCCCCGCCTCGCGCGGCCGCCGCAGCTGCGTCTTGTAGGCAGCCTTGCTGCGCCTTGTCGAGCGTCGCAAGTTCGGCCACGCGGGCCAGCAGCGCCTCGCCGTCGGCCCTTTCAACGACATTGCCGGCCTGTACCATGTAGCGGTCCTCGGCATCGCGCGCGACAACCACCGTCGCCGCGCTCTCGAGTTCGCCGTAGCCGCGGCTCTGGGCGTAATGCCGGATGTTCTGCGTCATCTCGATATAGATGCTGAAGACATCCATCGCCGCGCTCGGCAGCGCGTTGTCGGCCTGAAGGTAATTGCGCAAGGCATTGCCGATTTCCTCGATCAGGCTGCGGGAAATCGGCCCGTTGAAACAGAGCAGGATGCGATTGTGCGTGAAATGGGTTCTCAGACTGAATAGATCTAGGGTTTCCATGGCGGGCTCGGTCAACTCCGGTCAATCGAAACGGAAGGAAAGTATGGTCACATCATCGCGTTGCGGCAAGCCGCCGCGATAGCGGGTCAGCGCCTCGTCCAGCGCGCTGGCCTGCTCGGCCATGGGCAGGCGCGCATGCGCCAGCAGGAGTTCGGCGAAACGCGTATTGCCGAATCCGTACCCCAGCTCGCCGCCGGCCTGATCGAGGAACCCGTCGGTCGCGAGGTAATAGGTGACGCCCGGCTTCATCTCGACATCGCAGTTCTCGTAGTGGCCGATGCGCCGGTCGCCGATGGCGCGGCGCGTCCCCTTGATCTCGCCGATCTCGTGGCCGTCGCTCCAGTACAGGCTGATCTTGGCGCCGGCATAGCGCAGGCGACGTTCGTCGGGAACGACGAAGGCCAGGCCGATATCCATGTTGGTGGCGATGGCGCGCGGTAGCTCGCAATCGCTCAGCATATGCCGCATGCTGGCGTCGGTCTGGGCGAGGATGTCGGCCGGCGAATCGATGCCGGACTGGGTCATCGCCTGGTCGAGCGCGGCGCGCGCCAGCATCGTCATCAAGGCGCCGGGAACGCCGTGGCCGGCGCAGTCGACGACGCCGAGGATATGCCGTTCGCCCTCGCTGCGGAAAATGTAGAAATCGCCGCCGACGACATCGCGCGGTCGCCACAGCACGAAGTGATGCGGCCCGAGCTGCTGCGCCAGTTGCTGGTTCGGCAGAATGGCCTTCTGGATCAGGCTCGCATAATCGATCGAGTCGTTGATCTGCTTGTGCGCCCGGCGCATGTCCTGGTTGGCTTCTTCGAGCGCCTGCGTGCGCGCCTGCACCAGCGTTTCCAGTTCCTCGGTATTGTGGCGGATCTGCCGCGCCATGATGCCGAACGCTTCGCTGAGATCGCCAAGTTCGTCGCGGCCGACGGGCGGCAGCGACACGTCGAAATTGCCCTGCGCCATTTGCGAGGCCGAGCGCTGCAATTCCTTGAGAGGCTTCAGCACCAAGCGGTCCACGGCGTAGGCGAAGGCCAGCAGCAAGAGGCCGGTGAGCAGCACGATCCCCGCGAATGCCGCGTAGAGCCAGCGCTCATCGAGCACCCTGACCGCCTTCAGGTCGACCGCCGACACCACATGCCATTTGAGTTCCGGAACATACGCCAGCGCGAGCAGTTGCGGATGCCCGTCGAGTCGGACGCGCAAGGTCGCGACTTCGTCGCTGTGCTGCTCGGCACGGGCCATCGCCGCCGCCAGCGCTTCGCGCGCGGCGTCGTCGGACAGCAGGCCGGCCAGGGTCTGCGCCGCAGTAGCCTGGCTCGCCGCCTGGTTCTCGGCGATGAGCGCCTTGTTGCGATGCGCCTGGATGGCGCCGGTGCGGGCGATGATCATCGGCGTGATGCCGGGCTCATCGGTCTCGATGAAGGCTTTGAGGAAGGCGGAAAGATCGGTCCCGGTACCGGCAAGGCCGAGCACTTTGTCGCCGGACCGGATCTGCATGTTCAGCCACACCTGCGTGATCTGCAGATGGGCGTCGTAATTGACGTTGATGTTGTACGGATCCGTCTGCCGCAATGAACCGAAAAACCAGGAGTCACTGTCCTTGTCGGCGCTCAGCACATAACGCGGCGCATCGCTCAGGGCCTTCTCCTGGTCGTTGAAGTAGAAGCCCTTGCTGCCGGCGCTGGCGAGAAAGTAGGAATGGCTGCCGAAATCCTCGCGATACCCCTCGGCCTCCTTGAAGAACAGCGCCTTCAGGGCCGGATTGCTTTCATCGGCCAGCCACTGCCGGGTCACTTCAGAATTGGCGAAACGCCTGGCCAGGGCGAGGTCGCGCGAAATCGGCGCGATGATCTGCTGGCGCTTGAGCAGCGTCAGGCTTCTCGCATACGCCTCGCCAAAATGGTTGCGCACACCATCGAGGACCTGCCAGCCGATCAGGCTCGCGGGCAGCAGAGCGAGCAAACAGGCCAGCACCAGCGCCAGCATCGATTTGGCGCGCAAACCGAATCCGAAAGTTGCCATTATCCGGGTCGAATGAAGGAAGAAGGTGGATTCTATCGTGCGCCGACGACTTTGCGCGCTGATGACACCATCAAAATTCGGGCGCTCCGGGCGTCAAACAGGCAACGCTGGATTTTTTACGCATCCGTATTATGCTGAAAGTGAGGCGAGGATATTGGGTTCGCCTGAACACACGACAGGAGGCTGCATGACAGAAAATCCGCCGCAGTCCGAAGAGAAGGTCCGGTAGCACCCCAACGGCGAGTCGCCGAACACCTTGGCCAAGGGCCGGGGGACAAGATTTGCGAAGCCCATGTCCGACCGACATGGGCTTCATGCTTTTTGGGACAGCAGCAGCGCTTATGCATTTCCCGGCATATACAAATGGCAAAACGGTATTTTTTAAACATAAGAAGCCTGCATAGAATCGCTGCATGACCTTTTGCCGGAGAGAACGTCCCATGTCGCTGCACACCAAAACACACGCCCCGCGATCGCTGTGCGCCCGCACCCTGCCGCTGCTGACCTCGATCCTGCTGGCCGGCGCCGGCCTCGCGCTCCTCACGCCGTCGTTCCCGGTGCGCGCCGCCGACCAGACGCAGGCATCGCCGGCCACTGCCATCATCATCGACGCTGCCCAGGTCGAGGCCGCCGTCGCCCGCGGCGCCATCCTGTGGGATGTGCGCGCCGCCGAAGACTACCAGCGCGGCCACCTGCCCGGCGCGATCAACGTCGGCGACGCCGGCAAAGTGCTGCGCGACGAGCAGAAGGAAGACTTCCTGCCGACGGCGACGATCGAAAGGATCTTCTCCGACGCCGGCCTCGATCCGGCCAGGGAGATCGTCGTCTATGGCGCCCGCGGCAATCCCTACGCCTATTTCGGCGGCTACGCTGTGCGCGCCTTCGGCGGCCGCAACGTCCGCATCTTCCATGACGGCTTCGAAGGCTGGCAGGAAGCCGGCAAGCCGGTGGCAACAACGGCAACCAGGCTGCCGCGCGTCGCATTGACGCTGAAGCCGGTACCTTCGCTGGCATCCTCCACCGACGACGTCCTCCAGGCCGTTGCCAGACCCGACATCCAGATCGTCGATGTGCGTACGCGCAAGGAATATGCCGGTGAAGATATCCGCGCCATACGCGGTGGTCATATCCCGGGCGCCATCAACATTCCCTTCGAGGAAAACTGGCGCGATGCCAATGCACCGCAGAAGATCGCGCGCCAGGAAACGAAGGGCACCGAAGGCCTCGCCCTCAAGTCGCGGCCCGAGCTTGAAGCGCTCTACCAGGCGCTCGACCGCGACAAGGAAACCATCGTCTATTGCCAGTCGGGCGTGCGCGCCGCCGAAACCTCGACGGTGCTCGAAAGCCTCGGCTTCAAGAACGTCAAGGTGTATGACTCGTCCTGGCTGGGCTGGGCAGCGAAACTGTCGGCGCCGGTCGAGAACGAGACCTTCCTCAACGTCGGCCTGCTCACCGGCCAGATCGGCGCGCTCAAGCGCCAGGTCGGCGAACTCGAAAAGAAGCTGGCCGCACGCTAGACCGGGCGGAAGCCGGCGCCGGCTTGACACGCGCCGGCCCGCTGCCCTATAAAGACGCACATCGCTAGGGGTGCTGCAAGGCTGAGAGGACGCAAGTCCAACCCTATGAACCTGATCCGGGTAATACCGGCGAAGGGAAGCGGACAAGCTCACCCGCCAGGGTTTCACAGGATCGACAGGCCGCTTGCCCTTCCCACAGGTCAAGCGGTTTTTTGTTGATCACCGGAGACCCCGACATGAACGCTTTCGACATACCCACCCGCCCCGCATCGCTCCGCACCTCGACCCATACCACTACCGACGACGACGCCCTCGTCCTCGGCCCGGTCCGCTTCAGCAACCGGCTGTTCACCGGAACCGGAAAATTCGCCGCCAACGGCGACATCCCCAAAATGCTGGCCGCCAGCGGTTCGCAAATGGTCACGGTGGCGCTGCGCCGCGTCGGCGGCAACGCGCCCGATGACAACATCCTCGCACTCATCCCCCCGCAGGTGACGCTGCTGCCCAACACCTCCGGCGCGCGCGACGCCGAACAGGCCGTGCGCATCGCCCGCATCGCCCGCGAGGCCGGCTACGGCGACTTCGTCAAGATCGAAGTCATCACCGACATGAAGACCTTGATGCCGGACAACTGGGAAACGCTGAAGGCCACCGAGATCCTCGCCCGCGAAGGCTTCATCGTGCTGCCCTACGTCACGCCCGATCTCACGCTGGCCAAGCGCCTTGAAGATGCCGGCGCCGCCGCCGTGATGCCGTTGGGATCGCCGATCGGTACCAATCGCGGCCTCGAAACGCGCATGCTGATCGAGTTGCTGATCGAGAACTGCCGCCTGCCGATCATCGTCGACGCCGGCATCGGCCGCCCCTCGCATGCCGCCGAGGCAATGGAACTCGGCGCCGCCGCCGTGCTCGTCAACACCGCCATCGCCACCGCCGCCGATCCGGAAGCCATGGGTCGCGCCTTCGACTACGCCGTTCGCGCCGGGCGCACGGCCTACCGGGCCACGCTCGCCGACGCCTCGCGCGACGCGCGCGCCTCGTCGCCGCTGACCGGCTTCCTCGACGACTGACGGCAGGGAGGATCTTGACAATGTCCTTTCGCGACTGCATCGACCGTTATGCCGATTTCGATTTTCCCGGATTTTTCGCGCACGTCAGCGACGCCGACGTCGAACGCGCACTGGCGGCGGAAAAGCCCGGCGTCACCGACTTCCTGACGCTGCTCGCCCCGGCGGCGACACAGCACATCGAAGCCATGGCGCAGCGGGCGAGCCAGCTGACCATGCAGCATTTCGGCCGCACGATTCAGATGTTCATCCCGCTCTACCTCTCCAACCACTGTACCAACCGCTGCGCCTATTGCGGCTTCAACGTCGGCAACGACATGCCGCGCCGCGTGCTCGACCTCGACGCCATCGAGGCTGAAGCTGAAGCGATCGCTCGTACCGGCATGCAGCATGTGCTGATCCTCACCGGCGAGGACCGGCGCATCACGCCGCCCGAATATATCGCCGCCGCCGCGCGCTGTCTCAAACGTCATTTCGCCTCGGTCTCGATCGAGGTCTATCCGCTGCACGAGGCCGAATACCGCGACCTGCGCGCCGCCGGCGTCGACGGCATGACGGTCTTCCAGGAGACCTATGACCCCGTCACCTACCGGCGCGTGCACCTCGGCGGCAAGAAGCGCGATTACGGCTGGCGGCTCGACGCGCCCGAACGCGCGGCGCGCGCCGGGCTGCGCCTCGTCAACATCGGCCCGCTGCTCGGACTTGCCGAACCGCGCCGCGAGATCTTCTTCACCGGCTTGCATGCACGCTATCTCGAAGATCATTTCCTGCAGACCGAAGTCGCCATTTCGCTGCCGCGCATCAACCCGGCCGAAGGCGCTTTCGACGCCGACTACAACATCGGCGACAAGCAGTTCGTCCAGTTCATGACCGCCGTGCGGATATTCCTGCCGCGCGCCGGCATCACCGTGTCGACGCGCGAACGCGCCGAGTTTCGCGACGCCATCCTGCCGCTCGGCGTCACACGCTTCTCGGCCGGATCGAGCACCGGCGTCGGCGGTTATGTCGATCCGCCTGACGCCAAGGCGCTGCAATTCGAGATCACCGACCAGCGCAGCGTCGCCGATGTCGCTTCGGCACTCGTCGCCCGGCGCTACCAGCCCGTCTTCAAGGACTGGGACGGATCGCTATGACAATCGCTTCCCAAACCCGACCCCATCCCCACGAGGTAATGACATGGAAATCCTGATGAACGGCGAGCGCCGTACCTGTCCCGCCGACATGACCGTCGCGGTGCTGCTTGAAGCGACCGGCCATGCCGGCCAGCGCGTCGCCGTCGTGCGTAACGGCCAGGTCGTCCCGCGCGGACAACACGCCGCCACTGCCCTGACCGAAGGCGACCGCATCGACATCGTCGGCGCCGTCGCCGGCGGTTAGGCGACGACAGGCTCGAAGCGCGGGCGCCGGCGAAGTAGAATCACGACATTCGCGGCGCCGCGCCAGACCTGTTGCAATCGGCATCAGGCGGACCGGGCCAGCCCCCTCCTTCGGACAGAACATGCCACGACCGGAACCCTTCGGCTTCGTTTCCAGCACCGGGATCGAGCTGCCGATATCGCTCTACCGCGCGCACTCGCCGCGCAAGAACACCACGATCCTGTACCTGCATGGCGGCGGCCTTGTTTATGGGACGCGGCATGATTTGCCCGAATGCCATCTCGATAGCCTCCTGCAGGCCGGCTACGACGTCCTGGCGCCGGATTACCCTTTGGCGCCGGAATCCGGCCTCGACACCATCCTGGCAACGCTGACCGAGCTGATTGCCTTCTTCCGGGCGCAGCACGGCACGCGCTTTCAGCTCGACGACGACGCGTACGTTCTTTTCGGCCGCTCGGCCGGCGCCTATCTCGCGCTGATGCTGTGCGCCGCACTCGAGGACACGGGCATCGCGGGCCCGCGGGCGATCGTCAGCCTGTACGGTTACGCGCGCCTCGACGACCCCGCTTTCCTGACGCCAAGCAAGCATTACCTTGCCTTTCCGAGCCTCTCGGCGCAGGAAGTGGCGCGCATCGTCGGCAGTGCGCCGGTCACCGAGGGCGACATCGGCACGCGCTTCGCCCTCTACGTAACGGCGCGTCAGCAGGGATCGTGGATCAGGATGCTGTGCGGCGATGCACCACCCGAACGTCATTCGCTCGACGTGGCGCGCCTCGCCGCTTTTCCGCCGACCTTCCTGGCCGCCGCCACCATGGACCCGGACGTTCCCTACAAGATGTCGAAATCATTGTCACGGGCGATTCCAGACGCCAGGCTTGTCACCGTCTATGGTGAAACGCACGACTTCGACCGCGACACCCGCGATCCGACCGGCGCGTCGGTCTATGCCGAAATCATCAGGTGGCTGGAGACGCGCTGAGTCCTCCGGCGCATCCGCACAGCCCCTGACCGGGGAAACACCTCAGCCCTCGACCTCCGAGGCAAACGCCGTCTTGCCGTCGTAGCGGTTGTAATGCACATCCGCGCTGACCAGATAGTCGTGGATCTCCTTGACGATCGGAATGCCGTCGCGCGCATAGCGCTCGGCCACCGCCTCCGACGATTCGCCCGGAACGAGCACCTGGCCGCAGCCTTCGGCCGGGCGCAGGCCATGGATTTCCTCGACCATCGCGCTGATGCAATTGGCAAATTGCGCGGCGCCGCCGAAAAATTCCGGGTTGATGACGAGATGGATTTGCCCCAGCTCGCGCCCGGCGGAGAGATCGGCATACATCGAACTGACATGCTTGCCGAAGGGTACGCCGAGCATCGAGCCGCACAGGATATCGACCATCATCATCAGGCCGTAGCCCTTGGCCCCGGCAATCGCCACCAGCCCACCGACAGCGAACGGATCGGTGGTCGGACGCCCGTCGCGATCGACCGCCCAGGTCGGCGAAATCGGTTTGTTCTTGGCGCGGGCGTCGAGGATCTTGCCCCAGGCGCCCACCGTCGTCGCCATGTCGAAGACAATCGGCGAACGGCCCGGCACCGGTGCCGCGAAGCCGATCGGATTGGTGCCGAAATACGGCTCGGCCGAGCCATACGGAACCACCATCGGATCGGACTGGCACATCGACATGCCGATCAGGTTGGCCTCGGTCGCCATGCGCAGGAAATAGGACAATGTCCCGCAATGCCCGAGCCGGCGCATGCCGACCAGCGCGATGCCGTTCTCCTTCGCCATCCGGATCGCCTCGTTCATGCCGTTGCGGGCGACCACCATGCCGACGGCGTTGTCGCCGTCATAGACGCCGGTGCACGGGCCGGTCTGGCGGAAAGAGAATTCCGGCCGGGCGTTGCTGCCGCCCTTGGCGATGCGCTCGGCGTAATACTCGACGCGCACGGCGCCGTGCGAATGCACGCCACGGCTATCGGCATAACTCAGATGGTTGGCGACCTCCTGCGCATGGTCCTCCGGCAACCCGGCCTTCATCACCTTGGCCTTGATCAGCCGGTGCAGTTCTTCCTTATTGACTAAAACGACTGCCTCGTTACTCATTACCGATCCTCTCCATATCTCATCACACTCATCACACTCAACGCCGGGCTTCCGTCGTCTCGTAGTCGTAATCGGCTTCCTTTTCCGCCAGCGTTTCGCCGTCCAGAATCCGGTGCGCCCGCTCCCTGTCGATGTCGCCTTCCCACTCGGCGATCACCACGGTGGCGACGCAATTGCCGATCAGGTTGCCGAGCGCACGTGCGATCCCCATGAACCAGTCGGTCGACAGCACGATGACGAGGCCAATCGCGGGAATGCCGGGGATCGCCTGCAGGGTCGCCGCCAGGACGACGATCGCCGACCCCGGCACGCCGTGCGCACCCTTCGAGGTAATCAATGACACCGCCAGGATCGCCGCCAGATCGCCCATCGTGTAGGCGGTGTTGGTTGCCTGGGCGATGAACACGGCCGCCAGGGTGATGTAGATGGAGAAGGCGTCGAGATTGAATGAATATCCCGTCGGAATCACCAGCCCGACCGTCGAGTCGCGAATGCCGAGGTGCCGGAGCTTGGCCATGATCTGCGGCAGGACGCTGTCGCCCGACGTCGTCGCGAAAACGATCATCAGTTCTTCGCGCAGATACCGCAGCAGCTTGAGCAGCGAGTACCCCGCGGCCCGCATGATCAGGCCGAGGACGATGAAGACGAAGAGAATCACCGTGACGAAATACAGAGAGACAAAGTAAGCGAGCTGCTTGAGCGAACCGACGCCATACTTGCCGACAGTGAAAGCGATCGCGCCGAGCACACCGAGCGGCGCCAGCTTGATGATGATGCCCATGACCTTGAACAGCACCTGGCAGACCGCGTCGATCATGTGCGAAACCGGCGCGCCGTGCTTGCCGGACATCGACAACGCACAACCGAACAGGACCGCGAAGATCAAGACCTGCAGCACGTCGCCGGTGGCAAAGGCGCCGATCACCGATCCCGGAATCAGTTTCATGATGAATTCAACGACACCGCCACCGGCCAGCCGGTTGGCATTCTCGACGTAGGCCGACATCGATTTGGCATCGAGGCTCTTCGGGTCGATATTCATGCCGGTACCGGGCTCGAAAATGACGGCCAGCGCCAGCCCGAGCAGCAGCGCGACGGTGGTGACGACCTCGAAGTAGACCAGCGCCTTGACGCCGACCCGTCCGACCCGCTTCAGCGTGCCGGCGCTGGAAATGCCATGCACGACGACACAGAACACCAGCACCGGAACAATCATCTTGATCAGCTTGATGAAGCCGTCGCCCAGCGGTTTCAGGGAGGCGCCAAAGGCCGGCCAGAACAGGCCGATGACAACGCCGATGACCGTGGCTGCGATGACCTGGCCAAAGAGTGATTTCAGAAATTTTGCCATGTCATTCCCCAAGAAAAACGAAAGCTGGAATCAACCACCGTGTCATTTGGCATTATTTTGCCCTCCCGTTATGGATCGTTCTCAAGGGCTATTCACCATCAAGCGACTGATGGTGAACACCCCCTCTGGTGCTATTTGTCGTGATACACGTCCAACGCCGCCTGAACCGCCTTGCCGGCATTGACCTTCGCCCCGCAGCGGATCAGCACCGCCTCCAGCGCGCCCAGCACATGCAGCACGTTCTTCTGGCGACCGCTGTAGCCCATCGTGCCGATGCGCCAGATCTTGCCCTTGAGCGGCCCGAAGGAACTGGCGATCTCGATGTCGAAGTCATTGAGCAGCATGGCGCGCACGGCCTCACCGTCGACACCGGCCGGAATGCTCACCGCAGTGACCGGAATCAGCTTGTTCTCGCGTTCGCCGTACAGCGACAGGCCCATCGCCTCAAGGCCGGCCATCAGCGCCGCCTCGTGCCGCAAATGGCGCTTGAAGCGCGCTTCCAGCCCTTCTTCGAGCACCAGGCGAAGCCCCTCGCGCAAGGCATACAGCATCGAGGTCGCTTCGGTGTGGTGATTGAGACGCGCCGGGCCCCAGTAATCCATCAGCTGGCTCAGGTCGAAATAATTCGTCCGGATGACACCGTCGTCCCACTCGGCCGAGGTCACGCGCTCGGCCAGGCCGCGCTCGACGCGCTTGCGCCGCAGCAGCACTTCCTCGACGCGGCTGTTGAACGTGATCGGCGCCATGCCCGACGGCACCGACAGGCATTTCTGGGTACCGCCGATCGCTGCATCGATCTTCCATTCGTCGACCTTGACCGGCGCGCCACCGATAGTGGCGACGGCGTCGACGACGAAGAGCGCGCCGGCGTCACGCGCGGCGGCACCGATCTCCTTGAGCGGCTGCATGCAGGCGGTCGAGGTTTCGCCGTGGACCATCGCCACGATCTTGGGACGGACCTCACGGATTTTCTCGATCACCGTCTGCGGCGGGAAAACCGTGCCCCACTCCGCTTCCAGCGTCACGACCTTGGCGCCATAGCGCTGCGAGATTTCCACCAGCAAATGGCCGAAGCGCCCGTAGATCGGCACCAGCACCACGTCGCCCGGCTCGATGATGCTGGCGAGCACGGCTTCGATGCCGGCGCGCGACGTGCCGTCGATCGGAAATGCCCAATGATTTTCGGTCTGGAAAAGCTTGCGCAGCATCTCCATTGTCTCGTTCATGATCGCGGTGAACTGCGGATCGAACTGCCCGAGAATCGGCGTGCTCATGGCGCGCAAAACCCGGGGATCGACTTCGACCGGCCCGGGCGTCATGATCGTTCTTAGTGAGGTGTCAAGGTCCTTGTACATAGTCTCATCCAATCCTTTTTGCATAAAATCGATACCGGCGGAATTATGCTCCTGTGCCGGCATTCATCGCCATGGCAATGAATGTGAAAAACCTGTCGCCGCAAGCGGAAAACGCTGCCGTCATGACGACGGCAGCGCTCCACGAATCGCTTCCTCCGTGCCGGTCAGTCGGCACAGATCACCGTTCCGCCCCCCTCGGTGACGGCCTGGTAGGCGTTTTCCAGCGAGGTGATGATCGCCTCGCGCCCGGCGCCGGAGTTAACGAAGCGGATCGCCGCCTCGACCTTCGGCAACATCGAACCGGGAGCGAAATGCCCTTCCTCGATGTACTTCTGCGCCTCGCTGACGGTAATGCGCGACAGCCACTGCTGGTTCGGCTTGCCGAAGTTGATGGCAACGCGCGGCACCGCCGTCAGGACGATGAAGGTGTCGGCAGCAATGACATCAGCAAGCTTCGCCGCCGCCTTGTCCTTGTCGATGACGACATCGACGCTGTGCAGCAGACCGTCTTCGCGATAGACCGGAATACCGCCGCCACCGCAGGCGATGACGACGTCACCGTTCTCCATCAGGCAGCGGATCGTGCCCTTCTCCTTGATGTCGATCGGATCGGGCGACGGCACGACGCGACGAAAGCCGCGACCCGAATCCTCGACGAAGGTATAGCCCTTCTCTTTGGCAATCGCATTCGCCGCCTCTTCCGTGTAGAACAGCCCGACCGGCTTGGTCGGCTTCTGGAAGGCCGGATCGTTGCGATCGACGACCACCTGGGTGATCGCCGTCGACACGTGCGTCGTCATGCCGTTCGCGTAGAAGCTGTTCTGCAGCGCATTCTGCAGATGGAAGCCGATATAGCCCTGGCTCATCGCGCTGCACTCGGCGAACGGCATCGCCGACACGTTCTGGTTCTGGCCGTAGGCAAGCTCGAAAGCCAGGTTGATCATGCCGACCTGCGGACCGTTGCCATGCACGATGACAATGCTGTAGCCGTCGCGCACCAGGCTGACGATGTTGCCGGACGCCGCCAAGACGGCGTCTTTCTGCTCTTCCGGCGTGCTTCCCAGGGCGTTTCCGCCCAGCGCAATCACCAACTGCTTACCCATGATAGTCGTCCTCAACACGAAGGATCGGACAGCGCAACATCCCTGTTGCAGTCCTTGGAATACACATAGGCGAAATCCTCGTCCCGCCCGACCGCGTAGCACGCCTGCGGGCAGTAGGCCCCCATGAAAATGTAATCGCCCTTCTGCACGGGGAACCACTGATTGTCGAGGTTGTACATGCCCTGGCCGCTCAGGCAATACGCGCCGTGCTCCTGCACATGCGTCTCGACGTAACCGTGCGAGGCGCCGGGCTTGAAGCTGAGGATATGGAAGTTGCAATCAAACGCCAGATCCTTCGGCAGGAAGTCCTTGACGAGGACATCCTTCATGCCCTCGTACTCGGTCCACGGCATCGCCTCGGTGTCGCCGACGACGACGTACGGCGTCGTTCCCTCCAGCGGGACATAGCGGCGCTTGTAGAGGAACGCGCGTGCCGCCACCCCGCTGCGGTTATGCAGGAAGAGCTTGACGCCGGGCGGACAGTAAGCGAAGCCGCCGCGCGCCAGATCATGCACCTGATCGCCGGTACCGACCGAGAGCGCGCCGTCGATCACATAGATCAGCGTCTCCTCGCCGTCGGCGCCGAAGCCCAGCAGATTGCCGCCTTCCGGATGAACGGTAAGGAGGTAATCGACAAAACTGGCGCCGAGCTTGGGCGACCCGAGAATCGTGATATCACAATTCTCGAAGCCGGGAATCACGTTCCGGACGAGGCCGTCGGGCTCGAGCACCGCATAGCGGCCGGCCTTGATGACCGAGCGGTTGTGCAGGAGACCGGCCCGGTAGCCCAGGACATTGTTCTGATAACCCACGATCACTCCGCCTTTGCTTGCTTTTTCTTGCCGGCGTTGGCGGCATAGAAGGTAATCGCCCCGATCAGCAGCAGGATCGCGCCGAGGTAGAAGCCCCAGACGCCCGAACCGGTGCGGTCGATGATGTAGCCGGTCAGCGCCGGTGCGACGACCGACGAGGACATGCCGAAGAAGTTGAAGGTACCGAGCGTCGTCGCCATGTTCTTCTTGTCGGCCTGGTCGGAGACGTAGGAGATCAGCACCGGATCGACCGCCATCTTGCCGAGGAAACCGTAGAGCAGGAGGACGATGCCGAAGGTCGTCGTATCGGGCGCGAACATCGACACGCCGATCAGGACGAAGGCGGAGATTTCGAGGAAGAGGATGACTTCGGCCTTCTTGTCGCGTTTTTTGTCCGACAGGTGCGCGAAGAACAGGGCGCCCGGCACCGCCGTCACCGCGATCATCGACACCACCAGACCGACCATGCCGCCCTTGATGCCGCGCTCGGCTTCGAGGAACTTCGGCAGCCAGGTGACAATCATGTAATACGCATAGCAGGTGGTGAAGTAGAGGAAGTAGCAGGTCACCAGCGAGAGGCGGAAGATCGAGCCCTTGGATTTTTCCTCGGTGACGACTGCGGCCTTGTTCACCGCGGCACCCGGCGCTTGCGCGACCTTGCTCGGCTCGACGATGGCGAAGGCGAACCAGAGAACGAGGAAGACAAGCAGGCAGCCGGAGACGACCACCATCGTCTGCCAGGGCAGGCCCAGCGTCTTGACCACGTAGCTCGATCCGGTCATGCCGAGGATCATGCCGAGTGCGGAACCGCTATTGACGATCGCCGTTTGCAGGCCCTTCTTCTCGGCCGGCACATGCTGCGAGGTCAGCGAATAGGCGGAACCGTAATACGTGCCGCAGCCGATACCGGCCATGACGGCACCGATATAGATCATCGAAATCGTATCTGCATAGGCAATGCTGAACACGCCGGCAGCAAAGATGCTGAAGCCGGGAATCAGGACCTTCTTCTGGCCGAAGCGGTCAACCAGGAAGCCCGACGGAATCTGCAAGGCCGTATAGCCGAAGAAATAGCAGGAGGCGATCAGCCCCATCGCGGCGTTGGTCTGCGGCCCGATGGTCGCCTGGATCTCGGGATAGATCGGCGAGAGCATGGCACGGTAGATCCAGATGATCGTCCAGCCCATGCAGAACGTGAACACGAGCAGCTTCCAGTAATTGTCCGGATATGAAGCTCTCATTCCGTCTTTCAATGCCAGGGTATTCATGAAAATCCTTTCAGATCAGTAAGCCAGTTCATGGAGGGTGTAGGCCAGCGCCTTGATGCCTTCGCACAGGTCCTCGAGTTTCGTGTCTTCGGCCGGGTTGTGGCTGATGCCCTTGATGCTCGGCACGAAGATCATTCCGGTCGGCACGCGCGGGGCAAAAATCTGCGAGTCGTGACCGGCGCCGCTGTGCATGACCTTGTAATTGAGCTGCCTGTCGCGACAGACGCGCTCGATGATGCTGACGACATTGGCATCCATCGACACCGGCTTCTCGTTCATCCAGTTGTCGATCTCGATGTCGATGCCGGCCTTGGCCGCGATTGCCTTCATGTCGGCTTCGAGCTCGGCAGTGAATGCCAGCAGGAAGGCAGCGTCGGTATGGCGGCAGTCCATGGTGAACAGCGTCTCGCCTGGCACGACATTGACCGTATTCGGCTTCGGCACCACCTTGCCAAACGTGAGCACGAGCGGATCGCCGGCGGCCTTCGCCTTGTCGAGGCAGTGCACGACGATACGCGACAGGCATTCCACCGTGTCCTTGCGATAGCGCATCAGCGTCGTGCCCGCATGGTTCGCTTCGCCGCGCAAGGTGATGTTGTAACGCTTCTGGCCGACGATCGAGTTGACGACGCCGACGGTGTAGTTTTCCTCTTCGAGGAAGTTGCCCTGCTCGATATGCAATTCGATAAAGGCGTCGAGATCGTCCTTGACCTTGCCGTCACCGAAATCGAAGCCGCAGCCGCGCATCGCATCGACGAAGCCGACGCCATGGCCGTCCTTAAGGTTGGCGACATCTTCCGGCCGGGCCAGGCCGAAAATATTCTTGCTGCCCCAGAAGACGTAGGGGAAGCGCGAACCTTCCTCCTCGGCCATCGAGATGATCTCGAGGCTCTTCTTCGGCCGGCCATGGGTCTCGAGCAGATGCTTGACCGCGAGGTAGCCGCCGAAGATGCCCAACTGGCCGTCGAGCTTGCCGCCGCGCACGACCGTGTCGACGTGCGAGCCGGTGGCGATCTTGCGCTCGGGCGATTCGCTGCCGACAAGGGTGCCGAACAGGTTGCCGACCGCGTCAAAGCGGCACTCCATGCCCAGCGACTCGAACTTTTCCTTGAGCGCCTTCTGCGCCGTGAGCCAGCTCGGCGAGTACAGCAGGCGCGTCGTGCCCGGCCCCGCCTCATCGCTGATCGACGACAACCACTCCAGGGTCTGCCGTACTTCAGCTACTTCGATATTCATGCCCTCTCCTTTGTTGAACAATGCACAACGCTAAAACGACCGGGTCAGAAACTTGAGCCCCAGGAAAAATCCAAACAGCGTATCCACGCCCGACGTGTGGCCGAATTGCGCCACCGCGTCGACACACTGGCGCACCGCCCGCGCATCGCCGCCATCGATCAGCGCCGCCAGCGCGGCGAGATGCCCGGCGACATACCCCATCAGCATCGCCTGGACATAGGCGACGCTGATCGCGGTCGTCGTCTCCGGCGTGACGCCCGCTGCCACCGCCCGGTTCCAGTCGGCATAGCGGCCGAACAGCATCAGGGCGAAGGTAAAACCGAGCAGGAGGTCGTCGCCGCTCGGCGTCAGCCCCTGCCCACGTCCGGCGAAATAGGCGACCAAGCGACTGTTGGCGGCGAAATCGGCCTTGTCGGCCTCGCAGAGCAAGGCCAGGTGTTCGCGATCGGCATCGCTGATGTTGAGTCCGAGTCCGGTCGACTGCTCCAGACCCAGCGCGTCGAGCTGGCGATACACTTCCGAAGCGGCGATCGCGTCGATGCCGCAGGCCACTGCCGGCACGCGCAGATCGACGGTCGGCAACTCGGCCAGATCGATGCTCATCACACCGTCATGACCGTAGATGAACAGGCGCTGCGCCTTGAGGACGACGAGATCGCCGACCCGCACGCCGGCCAGCAGTTCGCGCAGGCGCGCCGCCGGCAAGGCCAGGCCAAAGGCCGACAAGGGGGCATCGTCGCCGCCGACGTACAGCAGTTGCGTCGGAAATTCGACGTTGAAGCCCCGGGCAAAAACGCTATGCACCCGGCCGGCCGTCTTCCGGTCGCCGCAGGTGTGCAGTAGCAGATTGCTTTTCATGCCGGTCTCTCGCCCGTCGCGCTCAGTCGAAATCGACGCCAAGCTTCCTGGCATAAGCCAGGATCGCCTTCTCGAAACAGGCGAGCGGCGCCCGCACCGTCCCCGCGCCGATCTGGCCGACGCCGGCCTGCTTGTGCGCGATGCCGGTATTGATCAGCGGCGTGATCCCCGTCGCCACCACCTTGCGCGCGTCGATGCCGAGACAGGTGCCCTTGAAGTCCCAGGTCGGAATGGTCCAGGTCGGGTTGTTGCCGATGCAGATTTCGCTCATTTCGTTGGAAACCCGCAAGGCATCGTGGAAACCACCGGCGCCGACAAAGCGCGTCACGCCCGGCGCTGCGACCATCGCCATGCCGCCGACACCGACCGTCTCGGTAATGGCGCTGTCGCCGATATCGGGATTCGCGTCATCGGCGCTGTAGCCGGTGAAATACAAACCATTCGGCGTATTCACCGGCGCCGTGAACCACTCGTCGCCCATGCCGCTGATGCGCACGCCGAATTCGCGGCCGTTGCGCGACATCGCCGTCACCACCGTGCCGCGCGTCACCTTGCGCGCCGAATCCATGATCGACTTCGATACCGCCATCATGACATTCAGGAAGAACTGGTCGGTGTCGGCGAGGAAGCTGACGACCTTGAGTTTCTCCTGCGCATCGATGTCGAGCCGCATGACAAGCGGCGCCATTTCCTTGAGGAAGATGAGCGAGGCGGCGATGTTACGCTGATGGAATTCGTCGCCCATGGTGATCGCCCGGGCGATCAGCACGTTGAGGTTGAGGCCGCCTTCCTTGAGCTGAAGCGCCTTCGACAGGACCGGGCCGAGCGAATCGCGCATCCACTTCAGGCGGTTCACCACGTCGGCCGAGAAGGCGCCGAAGCGCAGCACCTTGCCAATACCCTCGTTCATGATGCAGTAGGCGGTCGTGTCGTCGAGGCGGTTCTTGACGACCATCACCGGCATGTTGCCCGAGGTGATACCGCCCATCGGGCCGACGGCGCCGACGTGATGACAGGGCGTGAACGATACGCCGCCGTCTTCGAGCAGTTTGCGCGCGCTCGCCTCGTCGTTCGCCCAGCCTTCGAAGAGCACGGCGCCGACGCAAGAGCCCTGCATCGGGCCGGTCATGTTCTTGTACTCGATCGGCGGCCCGGCATGCAGCAGGGCGCGGCCGTTGAGCACTTCGATGACCGACTTCGCCGGCACGACGTCGACGAGGAAGGGCTGTCCCGACTTGATCCGCTCGATGACTTCGGTATTGTCGGTATCGATGACCGCCATCCGCGAGAGGAAATTCAGCAGCTTGATCATCTTCTTGTTGCCGCCGGCCGCCGGCTTCCAGTCGTATTGCACGGCGCGGCCGCCATAGGCGACGATCGATTCGGTGAAGCTGGGCAGGCCGATATTGACGATGCGCGGCTTGCTGTTGAGAAGATCAACAACGGCATCGCTCGCCTTCGGCAACGGCTTCTTCGTCGCTGGCGCCGCCTCGAAGCGCTTGTCCGCTTCGCAGAGATCGACGCCCTTCAGTTTGAGCGCCAGGCGGACCGCCCGCTCGTTGCTCTCCTCGACCAGCACGCCGCAGGCTTTCAGCGTGTCGATGGCAGCCTGGTAGCTCTGCGGGTCCTGCTGCGTACCGCAGACGCTGGCGACGAAATGCAACTCGCGACCGCTGGCACGCGCGCTTTCCCGCGCCGCGCGGATCGCCGGGGCCAGCGCGCCGGCCATATCCGGATGCGAGCCGTAGCCGAGGACGCAATCCAGCACGATGACACCGGTATTGGCATCGGCGGCGCACTCGCGAATCTTGTTGACGCGGACTTCCGGATCGATCATCGGATGCGGCTTGCCCTGGGTATAGACGTCGTCGCCGAGGTCGATCACCTGATAGCCGTTGGCGTTGAGGATGAAGCCGGCTTCCTTGCCGAGCTTGCCGAGATCGAGCGCATCGGCGATCAGCATGGCGGCTTCGGCGGCCAGCGTTCCGCCCGAATACAGGCCCTTGACCGTCTTCCCGGACGCGAGCGACGCCTTGACTTCGTTTGCCAGCGGCTGCGTGTAGTTGGGCTTGATCTCGCGGCTGAAGGCAAGATCGACGGCGATCCGCGCGGTTTCCTCAAGCGTGTGGGCGAAATGCACCTGTCCTTGATGGTGATCCGGCTTCTCGCCGAGGAAAATCGCCACCACCGGTTTCGTCAGGCTATGCAGCAGTTCGACGATCTCATCACGGACCTTCTTTGCCGGCGGCTTCGAGATCACGACGATGACATCGGTCGGATCGTGTTCTTCGAGACCGACGATGGCATCACGCACGGTGATGGCGCCGACCTCTTCGCTGAGATCGCGACCACCGGTGCCGATGGCATGAACGACGCCGCCACCGAGGCGGTCGATGATCGTCGTCACTTCCTGGATGCCGGTGCCCGAGGCGCCGACGATGCCGATATTGCCGGGCCGGACGACATTGGTGAATGCCACCGGAATCCCGCTGATGACGCCGGTGCCGCAGTCCGGGCCCATCAGCATCACGCCCTTCTCATGCGCCAGGCGCTTGAGGCGAACCTCGTCCTCGATCGAAATGTTGTCGGTGAATGAGAAGACGTGCAGTCCCTTGTCGAGCGCCTTCTCGATCTCGTCGGCGGCATATTCGCCGGGGATCGAGAACAGCGCCAGATTCGCTTCCGGCATTTCCTGCAGGGCCGCGTCGATGCTCGTCACGCTCTTGGTGCCGGTCACCTGCTTCTTGACCGCCAGGTCGTTGAGGAACTTCGCCGACGCATCGAGAACGCGCTCGACGATCTTCTCGTCGCCGGCTTCGACAGCAATGATCATGTCATTAGGCGCGGCAGCGGCGCCCTCGGGCGTCAGCAAGCCGCCGCCGTTGAGAATTTCCTTGTTGGCTTCGGTCCCCATCATGACGGAACACTTGACGACTCCGTCGAGGGTATTGATGGCATTGGTCAACAGCATCAGGCTGATCGAATCCTGGTAGCTGTTCTTCTTGATGATCGTGTAAAGCATCTCCGCCTCTAAAAAAATGGGCAAGCCGCACCCCTGCCACGCGGCGCGCGGCACTCTCGAAAAACGTCGGTTAAAACGGAAAAATTACGTCGGTATCAACTTCGCCAAACGCTGCAGGGCGTCTTCAATCCTGTCGCTCCAAGGAAGTCCGCAGGCCAGTCTCAGGCAATTGGTATAACGCCCGCTCGCCGAGAACATTTCCCCGGGAACGAAGGTGATACCGGCCTCGACCGCCCGCCGGTGCAACAACATCACATTCACGTCTTCAGGCAAGGCAACCCAGAGGACGAAACCGCCCTCAGGATCGGTAATGCGTGTTTCCGCCGGAAAATGGCGCACGACGGCATCCCGCGTTCTCGCCACCTGTTCGCCGAGACGCCGGCGCAAGGTGCGCACATGCGTTTCGAATCCGCGCGAATCGAGCAACTCCGCCAGCACGCGCTGCGTCAGCGGATTGGTCTTGCCGCTGGTCAGCGCCTTCTGCAGCGAAATATCGGAAAAGCGTTTGCCCGCGGCGACATAACCGACGCGCAGGGACGGGCTGACGATCTTGGAAAATGAGGAACAGAGAATGGTGTTGCCGCTCTTGTCAAAGGCATAGATCGGCAGAGGCCGCTCGGCGGTGAAGCAGATATCGCCGTAGATGTCGTCTTCGATGAGCGGCACATTGCGCGAGGAGAGCAGGCGCGCAATCGCCTTCTTGTTTTCATCGGGAATGATGCATCCCAACGGGTTATTACCGTTGGCGATCAGGATACAGGCGGCGACTTCGCCATTCTTCGTCGCGGCATCGAGGGCCTCGACCGACACGCCGGTTTCCGGGTTCGTCGGCAGTTCCAGGGCTTTCAGGCCCATGGCCTCGAGCATCTGCAGCATGACGTAATAGGTCGGCGACTCGACCGCGACCGTGTCGCCCGGCTGGGTGACTGCCTGCAGGCTGAGCTTGAGCGCTTCGGTGCAGGAATTGGTGGCAATGATTTCGTCGAGCGACACGGCATAGCCGCAGTCGAGCGAGCGGCGCACGATCGATTTGGCGAAGGCGTTTTCGCTGTGGGCGCCGTCGCTCAGGCCGGCCAGCAGCTTGACATGTTTCCGCGCCAGGCTCGCGTAGAGACGCGCGAGCCGCGCCGTCGGCAGCAGTTCCGGCGCCGGCGACGCCGATCCGAACGGCACCGCGTGCGGCATGCCGTTGGCACGCAGGATACCGAGCATGCGATGGGTGATACCGACCTCGACCGGTGCCGGCACGAGTTCGCTGCTCTCGATTTCGAGCGGCCGCAGGTTTCGTTGCTTGACGTAATAGCCCGACTGCGGCCGGGCTTCGACGAGGCCCCTGCTTTCGAGCACGCGCAGCGCCTGGATGACCGTCGACGCCGACAGCTTGCGCTGCTGGGCAAGCCGCCGCACCGAAGGCAGGCGATCGCCGGGGCGAATCTGCCCCGCGCCGATCAGCGCCGTAAACTCTTGAGCAATACTCTCGTAGATGTGCATGAGGGCATTATGGTTTCCCAAACTGTGCCGCACCACATACAGTTTGAGTTTTTTTGTTGCAATACAGTTCCAGCGACTGTAATGGTACCCCGGGCGCATGCGCAACGCATCCGCCATGACGACGCGCTGGCCGCCGCAAGCCGGTGTATCGCCGGAAGTTCCCTCCGGACATGGCATGCGAAATGCTAGTTCTCTCTCGTGATCATCGAGAAAGAAAGGAAGAACGCCATGTTTCCCGCCAATTTGCTCGTCGACATCGGTGCCACTTGCATTTTCCCGTTCCTTGAGACTGTCGCTAGCGCGTACCTGGAACGTCTTCAGCGCACTATTCCGGGATCTTAGGCACTAATCGGGTGCCAACCGCGACCACTGTACCGCCTGTCTGTACGCCCCCTGGAGAACGATCATGCATAAACCCACCTGCAATCTGCATTCCAGTCTCGAACACTTCGTCGAAGCCCTGTTCAAGTACCAAAGCGCCGTCGTCCAGATCAATCGGGCCGCGCAACGTCAACGTCAAGCGAACGATGACATGCGCAAGAACCTCAAGAACATCGTTTCGGCATTGCGGGCGTCCGCCTAGGAAGTATTCGCCGCACGGCCCCGCGCAGACTCACCCGCGCGGCCCGGTGCGGCATCAACAACTGCCGCCGCCCGACAAGGGGGATCCGCGTCCGCGGGCGGACACGCAAACGCGTTCTGCATCAGCACAGTTCGCGCGCCTGTGATGCTCGCATTTTCCTGACACCGCCCTGCTGAAGCTGGGGAAACGCCAATCAGTTCCCGGGGCGCCCCACGGCAAATGCCGACATCGAGAACGAACACAAATGGCCCGCCACGCATCGCGTTCGCAGGCGGTACAGCGTCCGGGGTGACGCCATCTGGCCGACAGCGCGGTTTTGATGTACTTTTCCGCACTCGGCACGCGCACCGGGCGCGGCTTCCAGCGAACCCAATCAGCATACCCTGTTACCCAACTCACGAATGAGCACGACATGACCCCCCTGTCAGATTCGTCCTTGTCAGCGACCGGTTGCGACCAGTGCCGCAATCTTCAGGCACTCGATTTCGATTTCACGATGGCCTTCCAGCCCATCGTGGATCTCGAAACGAATACCCCGTTCGCCTACGAAGCGCTGGTTCGCGGACTCAACGGTGAAGGAGCGGCCTCAATCCTGGCCAAGGTAAACGACGGCAACCGCTATCGTTTCGACCAGGCTTGCCGCGTCAAAGCCATCGAGCTGGCCGCCGGCCTCGGCCTCCACGAGCTACCCGACTGTCATTTGAGCATCAATTTCCTGCCCAACGCCGTCTACCGTCCCGACACCTGCATCCGCTCCACACTGGCGGCATGCACCACCTTCGGTTTTCCGTCGGAGCGGCTGATGTTCGAGGTTGCCGAAGGAGAGCAGGTCAACGACGCCTCCCATTTGCTCGGCATCTTCCGGGACTACAGCGCGCGTGGCTTCCTGACCGCAATCGACGATTTCGGCGCCGGTTATGCCGGCCTGAACCTGCTCTCCCGGTTCCAGCCGCACGTCCTCAAGATCGACATGGAATTGACCCGCGACATCGATCAGCACGAAGCGAAGCAGGCGATCGTCGAGGCGATCGTGCTCGTCTCCCGGCGCCTGAATATCCGGGTCGTCGCCGAAGGCATCGAAACCGCGGCCGAACGCGACGCACTGGCCGCGATGGGCATTACCCTGCAGCAGGGGTATCTCTACGCGCGGCCGCAGGTCGGAACGCTAGCCCTGCGCTGAAGGCGACAGCCGCGGCGCGGCACCGACGGTTTATGCGGCAAGCATCCGCCGCGGACTCTGGGCGAGGATGCGCTCCATGCCGGCCATGACGGTCAGATTGGCTTCCTCCATCCGCGTCAATGCCACCAGGGTTGCGGCGAAATCGCCGCTACGGTAGTTCGCGACAGCCTGCCGGGCCGCATCGTGCACCGCCTTGTGCGGCGTTTCCATTTCCCGGTAGCCGGGCAGGCTGGAATACTCGGCACGGCCTTCGCCTTCGTAATACCAGCGGCCAAGCTTGCATTCCGTTTCGTCCGGCAGATCGCCTGGCTGGAGATCGGACAGGCCGAGCAATACCTTGTACACCTCAAGTTTCAGCGTCAGCTCCTCGATGTTGGCAAGTTCGGCATTGGCCAGTCGCGACGACGAAGCGATGCTGTCCTGCATGAGATGGGAGAGCCCGAGCAGGCGCTGCATGCTGCGCATCGCGCTCTCGCTCTCGGCCCCTTGGCTGGCGGCGCTGCCGGCGCCCAACTCCATGATCGCCTTGGCCTGCCCGGTTTCCTGCTGGATTCCCGCCACCAGCCCGCCGATTTCCGTCGTCGCCTTCGCCGTCCGCTCGGCCAGCTTGCGCACTTCGTCGGCAACCACGGCAAACCCCCGCCCCGCCTCGCCCGCCCGGGCGGCCTCGATGGCGGCGTTCAGCGCCAGCAGGTTGGTCTGTTCGGCGATCTCCTTGATCAACTGGACAATACCGCCGATCTCTCCGGCCCGCCGCGACAGGTCCTCGACGCTGAGGCCGGCAGCGCTGATGCGCTCGTGCATGGCGCGCAGGTTGGCGGCGATTTTTTCGAAAGCCGAACGGTTGGCATCGGATTCGCTGGCCGCCGTCAGCGCCTTGCCCGCGTCCTCGCTCAACTGGCTGGAAAGCCCGGCAAAGGAAAGGCGGATGCCGGACAGCGATTCGCCAAAACGGGGGATGTTGCCAAGCACCCCATCCAGCAGCGCTTGGCGGTCACGCAAGCGCGTCAGTTCAGTTTCCGACCGGTCAAGACGCGCCCCGGCATCCGCCAGTTGCGCCTGCTTCGCCTCCAACTGAGCCTGCAGGGCGGCGTTCTCGGCCTGTGCCGCCGCCAATGCGCGTTTGGTTTTGCTTCCGAACATGGGTTCCTCTTTGACTGGACAGTGAATTGTTGAGTATTTTACTCAACAATAAATACTTCCCCATGATCTGCATCAAAAATTTTCGGACCGACCTCCGGCTCTGTGAACATCGCGCAGAAAGTCGCGGCGCGGTCCGGCGCCAACTTCAGGCGCCGCCTGCCTCGACGGGGTCGAGGGCATTTCCTTCCTTGCGCAAGACGGCGGTGAACCAGAAGGTACTGCCCTCCCCGGGCGTACTCGTCACGCCGACGCTGCCGCCCATGAGTTCGGCGATTTTCCGGGTAATCGCCAATCCCAGCCCGGTCCCGCCATATCTGCGCGTCGTCGAGTTGTCCGCCTGTTCGAACGCGCCGAACAGTTTGGGCAGGATCTCCGGCGCAATGCCGATACCGGTGTCCGCGACCTCGAAGCGGAGCGTCACCGTTTTGTCCGTCCGGGCTTCTTCCCGGACACGCAGGATGACGCGCCCCTGCTCGGTGAACTTGAGGGCGTTGGCGGTGTAGTTGAGCAGCGCCTGGTGCAAGCGGGTGGCATCGCCGAGCAGGCGATCGCCCGGCGCGAACGCTTCGATCGACAGTTCGACGTCTTTGCTCCCGGCATTCTGGGCAAGCATCGTCCTGACATTTTCAAGTACGCCAACGACATTGACCGGCGCCGACTCCAGAACGAATTTACCAGCTTCGATTTTGGAAAGGTCGAGCACGGCGTTAATGATTTCGAGCAGGTGATGACCCGCCGCCTCGATCTTGTCGAGCCGGTCCGTCTGCTGCGGCGTCAGGCCGGAACGGCGCAGCAGGTGCGCCATGCCGGTGATGGCGTTGAGCGGCGTCCGGATTTCGTGCGACATATTCGCCAGGAATGCGCTCTTGGCGACGTTCGCCGCCTCGGCCGCATCCTTCGCCACGGTCAGCTCATGCGTACGCTGATCGACAAGTTCTTCGAGATGGCGGCGATGCTGGCGCAATTCTTCCTGGGTGGCCTTGAGCTCGGTGATATCGGTATGCGTGCCGCACATGCGCAGCGGCTTTCCGTCCGCGTCCCGCTGCATGACCCTGGCCTGGTCGAGGATCCAGACGATGCCGCCGTCCTTGCGCAGCATGCGGTATTCGAGCCGGTGCATGCTCGCCCGCCCCTCAAGGACGGCATTGATCGACTCCCAGGCGCGCGCGCGGTCGTCGGGGTGGATGAAGTCGGTCCACTGCTGCGCCGTGCGGCGGATTTCCTCGTGGCTGTAACCCAGCATGAGGGCCCAGCGCTCATTGCGATCGACGCTGCCGGCAGCGATATCCCAGTCCCAGAAACCGAGATCCGCGCCCTCCAGGACGAAACGCAACTGCTGCTCGCTGTTTTCAAGCGCACGCTTGGCCGCCCGTTGCTGCGTGATGTCATAACCGATGCCGAGGACGCCGATCAGTTGCCCGTTCTGGTCGCGCATCGGCATCTTGGTCGTCTGCAGCAACTCGCGATGGCCGTCGGCGGCGAAACAGATCTCTTCCTCATTGACCGAGGGACCGTTCCTTTCCATGGCGGCGCGGTCGTGCGCACGGAAAAATTCCGCCAGAGTGGCATCGACGAAGTCGAAATCAGTCTTGCCGACGATCTCCCGCTCGGGCGCGCCGAAGAACTGCTCGAAGCGCCGGTTGCAGGCAAGGTAAATGCCTTGGGCGTCCTTGAGCCAGATGAGGTCGGGCAGCGCGTCGATCAGCGTCCGCAGCATCGACCGTTCGCGCAAGGCCAGCGCCTGGGCCGCCTGTGCGGCCCGCTGGTTTTGCAGACGCTGCGCCTGATCCTGAAAGAACAGGCACAACAGCATGGTCGCCAGCGGATAGAAGAGCAGGAGCACCCACCATGCCTGTTCGATGAAGGGATAACCGGCCCGGTTGGGAAACTGCGTGAACGCCGCCAGCTGGAACACCTGCTCCAGCACACCGAGGACGAAAAACTGGAAGGGAGACGGCGGCACTGAACCGCGCCGCCACCAATGCCGTGCCAGTACGCCGAGCAGGGCGGAGACGACGATGATGACGATGCCGACCGGCGCGCCGATGCCGCCCAGTTGATAGCGATAGAACGCGGCGATACCCGCCGCGATCGCCGCCGTCATTCCCCCGCCCACGACCCCGGCGACCGCGAGCACGATCGAACGGCCGTCGAAGAAGAGCCCCGGCGCGAAATGCATCGGATTGAGCATGCCCAGCAAGGTCACTCCGCCGAACAGCAGTCCGAGCACGACCTGGCGGTTGCGCGTCCTGTTCGGAAAGCGGGCGAGGACGATCTGCCCGGCGGCCACGAGGGCGATCAGAAACGCGATGTTATTGACCAGACTGATAAGCATGCTTCTGCGCTAGGACGGGAGACTCCGGAGGCGATCATTCTAGCACCCGGGGTGCATGCGCACGGGATCATACCCCCGTCATGGCAAGCAAGCGCGCCGCGCACGCCGGAAACGCATCCGCGGCTGGCAGACAGCACTCACTAGCGGAAAAACTGATAGCCGTTACGTCCTTGATCCTTGGCCGCATACATGGCGGCGTCGGCCTTTTTCAGGAGTCCCTGGACGTCGTCATCGCCATCGGCGCGATACACGGCGATACCGATGCTGGTGGTGATATTCAGCGTGTGGCTGTCGATCAGGATGGGCGCATTGATCGCCGCGATGATTTTCCCGGCTACCCGCGCCGCATCCTCCGGCGCCGCGATCTCGGCGAGCAATATGATGAACTCATCGCCACCGTGCCGCGACACGGTGTCGCCGGCGCGCACGCAGCGTATCAGGCGGACGGACACTTCCTTGAGCAGGGCATCGCCGACGTCATGCCCGAGCAGATCGTTGATGTTCTTGAAATAATCGAGATCGAGGAACATCACCGCCAGCGTGTTGCGGTGGCGCCTGGCTTGCGACAAGGCCTGCGCCAGACGGTCGAGGAGCATGCGGCGATTGGGCAGATTGGTGAGCGAATCGAAATAGGCCAGCGTACGGATTTTCTCTTCCATCGCCTTGTGTTCGGTAACGTCGATCGCAATACCGCCGAGGATCGGCGCCTGCGCCGGCCGCTCAATCCGGAATTTGTGCGTCTGGTAGGTTCGCGTCGCACCGTCGGTCGTCGGCACCCGCTCTTCCACGACGTGGTAACCGACGTCAAGAGCGTGCCTGTCGTCAGCGATCATTTTGTCCGCGAGCTCCGACGCAAACAGTTCGCGCGTCGACCGCCCCATCCAGCGCTCCGCACCAATGACATCCGACATGTAGCGGTTGGCGTAGAGCACGCGGCCGTCGGCCTCCTTGATGAAGACGGCAGCCGGCAGGGTATCCATGAACAGATTGAAGCGCCCCTGGCTTTCGGCCAGCGCCTGCTCCATGATCTTGCGCTCGGTGATGCTCCTCACCAGCATGCAGCTGTACTCGACCCCCTTGTACTCGAAATAGTTGGCGACGACCTCGGTCGGGCACGTCCGGCCATCACGACTTCTCTGTGTGGATTCGAAGCGCAGGATTTTTTCCTGCGTCAACGACTGCCAATGCTTCTGCCATTCCTCGTCGGTCAGCGCAGGGTCGATGTCGCTCATGCCGAGACGCATCAATTCGTCGCGGGAATAGCCAAGCACGCGTCCCGCCGCATCGTTGGCCTCGCAGATCGCCCCGTGCTGATTGACCCAGAAGATTTCCTCATCCGCCTGATCGAGGCCGAACTGGCGAAACCGCAGCGCCTCCTCCAGACGCTCACGCTCGGCCACGGCGGAAAGGGCCGTCACCGCGTGGCTGATGTCCGAGGACAAGCGGTCGAGCAGATCGACGCTTTCGGTGTCGAACGCGTTGATATCGGAGCGATAAACGGTCAGCACGGCGATCACCGTCCGCGCGTCGCGGATCGGAAAGGAGGCCGACGACCCGAAACCGTGGCGCTGCGCAAGTTCGCTCCACCGACGCGTATTGGGGTTGCGCAGGAAGTCCTGATTGACAATGACCCTGTCTTCGCAAAAGGCCGTCGCCGCCTGTCCCCGCCCCTCAGGAACGTCAAGCCGGGCATAGAATTCAGGCTCCCCGAGCATCCCGATCCCGCTGCCGAACATGGCGGTTGCATCAAGCCGCCGCAACGCGTCGTTGGGCACCCCGATCCATGCCATCTTCATCCCGCCCAGTTCAACCGCGATCCGGCAGATTCCGGAAAACAGATCGGCATGGCTGGGGGTACGGGAAATAAGGCGATTGGCTTCGATTACGGCAGCGTAGAGTTTCTGCAGGCGGAGCAGGCGCATTTCGGCCGTCTTGCGCTCGGAAATGTCGACCAGAATACCGCTCCAGAGAATTGCGCCGTCATCGAGACGCTCCGGCATCGCCTGTCCGCGCACCCATTTCAAGACGCCGCCGGGCGTAGTGATGCGAAATTCATGTACCCAGGGGATCAGCCCATCCACGGACAACTGCAACGAGTGCCACAGGGAGGGTGCATCCTCCTCGACGACGCAAGCAACCATGATCGAGGCATCGGCATAGACCGCTTCGGGCGTGTATTCGTAGAGATCCCTCACGCCTTCGCTCAGATACGGGAAATACCACTCTCCGGTCGGCGCCATGCGAAACTGGTAGACAACCCCGGGTACAGCCTGAATGAGTTTCTCGAGATGTTGGCTCATGCCATGACCCTGCGCCTTTTCGATTTGTTTTATGGACAGGATGGCCACCTCTGGCCACACGTCACTCGGGATCATTCTAGCCTTGCTTTCCCGGCAATCCAAGGCGCATCATCCCGTTCGCATCGACCGGAGCAAACGCGGCATTTTCCGGAGCAAGCACGCCAACCGGCGAATTGATTCACATCAACTCAGACGTCATCTCATCAGGACACCATGAAACCGGGACAATATCTGCTCATCCTGTCAGCGCTTCTGACGTTTTCGGCGCATGCACAGGTCTTCGACGTCGCCAGCAACGACGAAATTGCGACGCGGACGCGCCTGATTCCGGCCGAGTCGGCAAAGGCCGTCGTCCTGCTTTTCCCTGGCGGTGGCGGCGTCCTGAAACTCGATGAACAGGGAACGACGGCGAACAGGCATACCTTCGTACGCTCGGCGAACCTCTGGGCGCGCCACGGCATCGACGCGGTGCTGGTCGACACGCCTTATGATCTGGGAAACGAGCGACTCGACCGACGACCGCTCAAGGATCATCAGGAGAGAATCCGGGCCGTGGTCAAGTTCTACAAGGACCGGACCGGCCTGCCGATCTGGATTTTCGGACATAGCCGGGGCACGGTCAGCGTCACCCGGTTTGCCAGCCAGGGCCCGGAGTGGACGTCCTTGATTGCCGGCGTCATCGTCGCCGGCACCGTCCATTCGGCAGCGCTGGACACGCGCATGACACTGCCGGTACTGGCGATCCACCACAAGCAGGACAGTTGCCGGGTCACGCCGCCCAGCGCATCGGAATCCATCGTCAGCAGTCGTCCGTCCGGCACCAGGGCCGAATTCGTCCTGATCGACGGCGGTCAGAGCAGCGGCGATGCGTGCGGGTCCTTCGCCCACCATGGCTTCAACCAGAATGAGGACGAACTGGTCGACACCGCCGCCCGCTTCATTCTGGCCGAGCCCTGAGCGCCGGTTTCGACGGGAATCGCGATCGCAGCCGAAACAGGCTCCGAATAGCGACCCGATCGGCGATACGTCGTTTAAAATCCTCGCGACACCGGCGCCCGAAAGGCATATGCGCCGGTATTTTCCGCAATCGACAAACCATACCGGGATAGAGTCATCATGAGTTCTGCAACAACGGGCAAGCGCAATTTCTGGATCTGGCTGATCGTCATCTGGTCCTTCGGGAGCGGCGTCATCAGCCTCCTCTCATTTTTTGCCGTCCAGTTCGGCGCTGTTCCGCTCAGCGACGCCCAGCGGGACTACTTCGACCAGCTCGGTCTGATCGACCACATGGCCGGCGTTCTGAGCGCCACCCTGAACGCGGCCGGCGCCATCACCCTTTTCAAGCTGCGCAGGCAGGCCATGTACCTGTTTTTCGCCGCTTTCGGCACCAGTGTCCTGCTCACCGGCTGGCATGCCGCCACCCGAGGTCTGAGCGGCGGTCTGGTCGAACTCGGCCTCGGCCTGGGGCTTCTCGGCACCGTCTGCGTTTATGTGCAAAAACTGGCAAAGGAACAGCGCCTGTCATAATTTTTACGGGCCAAAACATGCCAGATGGGAGTTTTTTTTCAATCGGCGCAAGCGCAGGATCGCGACCTTCCGGCATGACCCGTGAATACACCGACATCTTACCGCAAACCGGGAAGACATCGATTCAACACATTGCTTTAAAACAATAAAATAAAGCTTGGCATGACATGTGCAAATTTCCGGACACACTCCGGACTTGCATTTTTCATGCACACGGCGACGGATTTTTTTCAAACACGCCGTAAAACCGTGTCAACCGACCCATGCCGCTGGCGTTAAGCATGGTAGAACTCGAACGAGTTCGACACGACAGTTTTCGACAGACGTCGCCAATGTCGATTCACGCACCGTGACCGAGGACCGCCACGAAAACTGGCAAAGGGAAGCGTCTCTAACGTTTTTTAAAGGGGTCCATACCATGCGCAAGTCCATTTTCGTCATCGTTGCCGCATTTGCTTCATCGTTTGCATTTGCCCAGGCGGGTGTTCAAGCGACGCCAGGGAGTGTTCAGGCCACCTCGGGAGGCGTGAATATTCAAGGTAACACCAACATCAACGCCAACGCCCAGAACGTGAACGCCGTTGCCGTCGGCCAGGGCAACACGGCCAAGAACGCCGTCGGCGCGATCAAGGGCGGCACCAACATCAAGGGCAACACCAACATCAACGCCAGCGCCAAGAATGTGAACGCGGTCGCCGTCGGCAAGGGCAACACCGCCACGAACGACGTCGGCGCGATCGGCGGCAAGTAAGCGCCAGACAAGCATCCGCGAACCATGCAAAAAGCCCGGCGCAGGCAACTGCACCGGGCTTTTATATTCAGGAGCCTATTTCGGCAGGGCTCGCGGGCCGCGCCGACGGTCCCTACCGAAATAGGCTCTAAGAAAGCGGCGTCGCCCGCCGGGCCGTGATCAACTCAGTCCGTGCCGCGCCAGCAGCGCCTTGAGCTCGGCCACTTCCGCCTCGAGCCGTTCAACCCGCTGCGCCAGCAGATTCTCCGCCGCCGATTCGGACACATGCCCATCATCAGGCGACGCGGCACTATCGACGTCGATGTCGCCGTAAAAGACATGGGCGTAGCGCGATTCGCGCTTGCCGGGTTCGCGCGGCAGACGGACGACGAAGGGACCATCTTCGCGCCGGGCCAGTCGCTCCAGAGTGGCTTCGGCCTCCGTAACGTCCTTGAGCGGACAGAGACGGCTGGCGCGTGACCGCAGTTCCCCCGGCGTCTGCGGCCCGCGCAGCAGCAATTCGCAGACGATGCCCAACTCCTGCGGATTGAATTTCAGCTGGCCGTATTCCGAGTTGCAGAAACGATGCCGATACTTGGGAACGCGGCTGCCGTAGCCACTCTCTTCGCTCACCAGCCGCTTCCTGACCAACTGGTCGAGAATCTGCTGGACGCTCGTCTCGTCGAGATCGAGTACCGGATCGCGATTGCTCTTCTGGTTGCAGGCATTGGTCAGGGCGTTCAGCGACAGCGGATACTGCTCCGGCGTCGTGATTTCCTTCTCGATCAGCGCGCCGATGACGCGCGCTTCATGCGGCGAGAATTCGACGGTCATGATGCCTTGTACTGCTTATAGACGGTCCGGGCGTCCTCGTGCGCGCGGTCGAGCGTGCATATCTGCGGCCGGTCGTCGTGCCCGCTGAAGAAGCCATCCTCCTGGGCACGCATCACCATGGCAATGGCGACCTCGTCGGCAACGTCATATTTTTCGGTAATCAGCGTGGTGACTTCGTCGAGGAAGCCTTCATACGTCATGTGCTTGGCCATGGTGTTCTTTCCTGTGGTTTTTCCCCACCGCCCGGCATGGGAGGCAGACGGCGCTCATCCGTCAGTTTACTCGATGAATATGTCAGGATATTTTTCCGCCATGATTGGCAGCGACCGATAGATCTCGCTCATGTGATGCAGCATTTCTTTCTCGGCCTGATCGGCATCTCCCGCCTCGATCGCATCGACGATCGCTTCGTGTTCGGCCACCAGCGTCGCGATCGGGGTGGCATGGTCGTAGGTCAGGAAGCGAACGCGGTTCAACTGGGCCTTGACCTTCTGTGTCACCTCCCAGGCAAAATCGCGTTTGGCATTCTGCGCGAGCAGATAGTGCATTTCCTCGTCGAGATCGAGGAACGTCCGGCTGTCGCCGGTCTTCACCTTTTTCTGGCTGGCGATATTCTTTCTCAGTTTCCTGATCAGGGTGGCCGAGCGGGTCCTTGTCACTTCCCGCACGATTGCCAGTTCGATCACTTCGCGCACGAAGCAGGCGTCGATGACTTCGCGTACCGAAATCTTGCGAATGAAGGTGCCGCGATTGGGACGAACCTCGATCAGCCTTTCCTGACCCAACAGGATGAAAGCCTCGCGAACGGGTTGCCGGCTGATGGCGAAACGCTTGCTGATCTCCAGTTCGGAGATCGCCTGTCCCGGCGCCAGTTCCCCCGTGATGATGGCCGCCCGAAGCGCGTCGAGAATGATCGCGCTGGCGGTGCCGCCCTCCCGGCGCAAGCGCTCCGAAAAATCGGAAACCGCTGAATTGATTGTTGTAATGGTCATTAGCGTCGATCCGGACTCACAATGTCCAGACTATAAAAGAATATCAAATGCTGTTGACAACCTATTAACGACTATACCACCATACCGGTATAGCGGTATGGTGGCTTGCGCGGTCAATGACAATTAAAACGCCAGGTCAGCCCGATGAGGCTGGCCGAATTGACTGCACGGGCACAACAGATCAGCAGCGCGACAGCGCAATCCGGGAAAGGGGGAATCGCAAAACAGTCGGAAACACCGAAGCATTTGTTGCCAAGGGGTCGTCACGCGCATTGCCAGCCGGGGCGATCAACGTCGTTATTCGAGGAGAAGTTAAGTGAAAAAGCACGTCGTCAATTTGATCGCAGTGGCACTGGGTAGCCTCGCAATCAGCACCGTCAATGCAGAAACCATCACCATCAAGGTGGCCAACTACTTCGCCGCCGAGCACCCCCAGAACGTCGCGCTCAAGGAAAAGTTCAAGCCCTTGATCGAGCAGAAGTCGCAGGGATCGCTGAAGGTCGACATTTTCGAAAACAACAAGCTCGGCGGTGAACAGCAGTTCTACACCGGCGTGCGTAACGGCACGATCGATATCGGCCTGCCGGGCATGATCATGCAGGGCGACGTGCCGAAGATGGGTATTCCCGAGTGGCCCTTCCTGCTGCGTGACTTCAAGCACGCCAGAGCCGTCCTGCTCGGACCGATCGGCAAGGAAATGGCCGAGAGCCTCGAACAGACCCACGGCGTGCATGTGCTCGCCTGGAGCGTGAACGGCTTCCGCATGTTCTCGACCAGCCGTCAGGTCGCCAACATGCAGGACTTCAAGGGTCTGCGCATGCGCATGCCGAACTCGCCGGTCTTCGTCAAACTTGGCCAGGCGCTCGGCTGCAACGTCTCGCCGATGCCGCTCTCCGAAGTGTTCACGGCAATGGAACAGAAGGTCGTCGACGGCCAGGAAAACCCGATCGCCGTCGTCCGCTCCTCGGGCTTCTACGAGGTCCAGACCAACATCCTGGAAACGCGTCACGCCTTCAGCCCGAACGTGCTGATCGTCAGCAAGAAGCTCTGGGCGAAGCTGAGCGCCGACCAGAAGAAGATCGTCGAGGACGCCGCCAAGGCCTATGCCGATTACGAGTGGCAGCTTTCCGAAAACGGTTATGAAGACGACAAGAAATTCCTGATCGAAAAGAAGATGAAGTTCATCACGCCTGACGCGAATTTCCGTCAGCAGATGGAAGCCGCCGTCCAGCCGATCTACGAGGAGTACTACGCCAAGTACCCGTGGGCCAAGGACATGGTCGCCAAGATCAAGGCCACCAAGTAACGCGACTCCGAGCCGCATGCCCGACCGGGCATGCGGTTTCTCTAAGGTGAAAACATGCGAAATATCGGGAATGCGATCACTCGATCGCTGAGTTATCTCATTGCTTTGTTCCTGGCGCTGATGGCGATCTTTGTGTTCGGCAACGTCATCCTGCGCTACTTCTTTCATTCCGGATGGACGTGGGCGGAAGAAATGTCCCGCATCCTCTTCATCTGGCTGATCTTCCTCGGCTCGATCCTCGCGTTCAAGGACAACGAACATCTCGGCGTCGATACGCTGGTCGTCAGACTGACGCCCAAGGGCCGGAAGATCCTCTACGTCATCAATTGCTTTGTCATCCTCGCCACCATGGGTCTGACCCTGCACGGCAGCTGGTACCTGACGCTGCTCAACGTCGACCAATCGACCCCGGCGATCGGCATCCCGTACGCCTACGTCTACTCATCCGGCGTCGTCGTCAGCATCGGCATGGGCTTCATCGTCGCCATGAACCTCTACATGCTGCTCTCCGGGAAGCTCACCGAAAATGATCTCGTCATGACCACCGACTCGGAAGAGAAAGTCTCCGAAATCGAGGAGATCGCCAAGAAAACCGCAGGAGAAAAGCAATGACAATTACCGTTTTTCTGGTATCGCTCTGCGGCGCGATGGCGATGGGGATTCCGGTCGCCATTTCCCTGCTCATCTGCGGTATCGCGCTGATGTTCTACCTCGGCCAGTTCGACACGCAGATCCTGGCATCGAACCTGATGGACGGCGCCGACAACTTCCCGCTGATGGCCATTCCGTTCTTCATCCTCGCCGGCGAGCTGATGAATGCGGGCGGCATCTCAAAGCGCATCATCAACTTCGCCATGTCGCTCGTCGGACACATCCGCGGCGGCTTCGGCTATGTCGCGATCATCGCCAGCGTCATCTTCTCGGGCCTGTCCGGCTCGGCGGTGGCGGATACGGCGGCGCTCGGCGCCATCCTCATCCCGATGATGGCCTCGGCCGGCTATAACAAGCCGCGCTCGGGTGCGCTGATCGCCTCGGCCGGCATCATCGCGCCGATCATGCCGCTGAGCGTGCCGATGATCGTCTTCGGCGTGACCGCCGGGGTGTCGATTCCGAAGCTGTTCATGTCGGGAATCTTCCCGGGCTTCCTGCTGGCGGTCTTCCTCGCCGTCGCCTGGGCATGGATGGTGCGGAAGGACGACTTCAAGGTCGAGCCGCGCCGCACGCTGCGCGAAACGCTGGTGGCCGCACGCGGCGCCGCCTGGGCGTTCGTCCTGCCGTTCGTCATCATCTTCGGCCTGCGTGGCGGCGTCTTCACCCCGACCGAAGCGGCATCGATCGCCGCCTGGTACGCGCTCTTCGTCGGCATGTTCGTCTATCGCGAACTGACGCCGAAGACGCTGGTGAAGGTGTTGATTTCCTCGGCCAAGACGACCAGCGTCATCATGCTGCTGGCGGCGTCGGCGATGGTGTCGTCATGGCTGATCACGGTCGCCAACATTCCCGACCAGATCGTCGACCTGCTGCGTCCGCTGATGGGCAACAAGATCCTGCTGATGCTGGCGATCAACCTGATCGTGCTGATGGTCGGAACGGCGATGGACGTCATGCCGACGATCCTGATCCTGACGCCGGTGCTGATGCCGATCGTCAAGATGGCGGGCATCGATCCGATCTATTTCGGCTTCATGTTCGTCTTCAACAACTGCATCGGCTTGCTGACGCCGCCCGTGGGAACGGTGCTCAACGTCGCCGCGGGAGTGGGCAAGATATCGATGGAAGACATCATCAAGTCGGTCATGCCGTTCATGTGGATCGAGATCGGCCTGCTCCTGCTGCTGACGGTCTTCCCCGACCTCGTCATCGTCCCCCTGAACTTCTTCACGCATCGTTAAGTCTCATGTCAGTCGCGGCCGGCATCCGTGCCGGTCGCGGAATCTCCGCCGGCTTGCACGCCGGCAAACAGGCAACCCCAGGCAAAATCGCCGGATTGGAAATAGCACGAATGGAAACGAAAGCTTGTGTCTTGTACGCGCAGGAAGACGTGCGCGTTGAAAGCTGGCCGGTCGGCGACGTCGGCCCGAACCAGGTTCTGGTGCGCATCGGCGCCGGCGGCGTCTGCGGCTCCGATATTCATTATTACTGGGACGGCGGCATCGGCACGATCCGCGTCAGCGAACCGATCGTCATGGGCCACGAGGTCGCCGGCACCGTCGAAAGCGTCGGCGCGAAGGTGACCAAGGTCCGCCCCGGCGACCGCATCGCCGTCAGCCCGAGCCGCCCCTGCGGCCACTGCAAGTTCTGCCTGGCCGGCGAACAGCAGCATTGCCTGGAGATGCAGTTCTTCGGCAGCGCCATGCGCAAACCGCACACGCACGGCGGATTCCGCCAGTTGCTGGTGGCCGAGGAACATCAATGCGAACCCGTCGGCGACAAGGTCTCCCTTGGCGAAGCCGCCTGCGCCGAACCGCTCTCGATCGGCCTGCACGCGATCAACCAGGCTGGCAGCCTGATCGGCAAGCGCGTCCTCGTCACCGGCGCGGGCCCGATCGGCGCCCTGCTGATCGGCGCGATTCGCGTTGCCGGCGCCGCCGAGATCGTCGCCATGGACATCTCCGAAGCGCCGCTCAAGGCCGCGCTGGCCATGGGTGCCAACGTCGCCATCAACGGCGCCAACGAACCGGACCGCCTCGCCGGAGATTATTCGGCCGACAAGGGCTACTTCGACGTCGCCTTCGAGTGCACCGGCGTCGGCGCGGTGCTGAAGCAGGCCTTCCCGGTCGTCCGGCCGCGTGGCACGGTGGTTCAGGTCGGTGTCACCGGCAGCGCCGACATCCCGATCAATGCGCTGGTCGGCAAGGAAATCCGCCTCGTCGGCACGCACCGCTTCAACCACGAATACGCGCACGCCGCACGGCTGATCCGCGAAGGCCGGATCGACGTCAAGCCGATCATCACGACGACGCTACCGATGGAACGCGTCAAGGAAGCCTTCGAAATCGCGCGCGATCGCAAAACACAGATGAAAGTGCAACTCGCCTTCTGATCCGCCGCGCTTCCGCCGGCAAGCATCGAAGCCGGGCATCTCCCCAGGGAGCTGCCCGGTTTTTTTTTGCGCGACCGCACCCCGCCGCCCTCGCCAACCTGTCGAAATTTCTAACGGATATGTCAAAAAAATCGCGATTGTCCTTGCCGGGTCGGCTACCTAGAATTCGTGCCTGAGTTGCCGGAACGCCGGCCCGAGCGCGCGCGCCTGATCGTGCCGCGGAGAGGGAATCGAGGCGTTTTTGGGGGCCGGCAACGGGGCGCTGTTCTTCGAGCTTTGCATAAAACCTATTGGAAGCGCGACCGACCTATGAAAAACGATTTACCACGAGAAGCTTCCGCATCCGGCCTGGAAAATCTGTCCTTGCCGCTGGAAGTACGGGTGCATGGACGCGGCGGCCAGGGCGGCGTCACCTGCGCCAAGCTGATCGCCTCGCTGTACACACAGATGGGGCTGCACGTGCAGACCTTCGGCGATTACGGCAGCGAGCGTTCCGGCGCGCCGATCCAGGCCTTTACCCGCGTCGACCGCCAGCCGATCTCGAACCGCAACAAGGTCTATCAGCCGGACCACCTGATTGTCCTCGATGAGGCGCTGATGGGGCCGCAGGTGCTGTCGGGCACAGCGGCGGGCGCGCTGCTGCTGCTCAACACCCGCTCACGCCTCGACGCCTTCGCCGGGCAATTCGAAGACTATCGCTTCGGCGCCATCGACGCCACGGCAATCGCCCGCGAACATGGCATCGGCAGCAGTTCGGTGGTGATCATCAACACCACCATCCTCGGCGCCTACGCGCGCTTGCTTGGCGTCCCGCTGAACGCGCTCGAAAAGGCGTATGCGTCGCTGGGCCTGAGCGGCGACCTCGCTGCCGCCGAACACGCCTACGACCAGGTGCAGATCCGCGATCCGCGTCCCGATGCGGCCGGCGCCACTCCGCGCGGCGCGACGACCTGGCAGCCGGTGCTGCCGCCGGTTCTGCCGCTGACCGAACACCACACCGATTTGCCGGCAACGCTGAAGACCGGCACCTGGAGCACCCAGGCGCCGCGCTACCGCGAGCACGCCGCGCCCTGCAACCAGGCCTGCCCGGCCGGCAATGACATTCGCGGATTCATCCAGGCGCTCAAGAACGAAGGCGCCGACGCGGCAGCACGCGTGCTGCTACGCACGCAAGCCCTGCCCTCGGTCTGCGGCCGCGTCTGCCCGGCCCCGTGCATGCAGGGCTGCAACCGCGAAGCCTTCGACGGCGCCGTCAATATCCGCAGTCTGGAGCGCTGGATCGCCGACCACTCGGACGTCGCGCTCGAACGGCAAAGCACCGGCACGCCGCGCCACTTCGCCGTCATCGGCGGCGGCCCCGCTGGCCTCAGCGCCAGCTATCAACTGGCGCGACGCGGCCACGCGGTGACCCTCTACGAAGCCGGACGGGGCCTCGGCGGCGTGCTGCGCAACGGCATCCCCGCCTACCGCCTGCCGCCGGACGTGCTGCAACGCGATGTTGATCGCATCACCGGTCTCGGCGTTGAGACACGCCTCAATGCCCGCCTCGACCGCGAAGCGCTGGCGCGCCTGCCGGACGACGTCGATGCGCTGCTGCTCTGTACCGGTCTCGGCCCGGCGCTGAACCTGGGCGTCGACGGAGAAAACCTGCCCGGCGTCGAACAGGGCCTCGACTTCCTCGACCGGGCGAAACAGGGCCAGGTCACGCTGCAGGGCCGCGTCGTCGTGGTCGGCGGCGGCAACACGGCGATCGACTGCGCGCGCACCGCGCTACGCTGCGGCGCCAGTTCGGTAAAACTCGTCTATCGCCGCAGCCGCGAGGAAATGCCGGCAATCGCCGAGGAAATCGACGCCGCCGAATTCGAGGGCGTGCGCCTCGTGCTGCAGCGTCAGCCCGTGGCCTTCAGCGGCAACGGCAGCATCAGCGCCGTCGTGCTGGCCGAAGTCGAACCCGGCGCGCCCGATGCAAGCGGACGGCGGCGGCCGGTCGTGACATCGCGGACCTCGACGCTCGACTGCGATACGGTCCTGCTCGCGCTCGGCCAGGGCGCCATGGCCGACGTGCTGCCGGACGACTGGCAGATCCGCAACGGTCGCATCTGGCACGGCGACGCGGCGCTGCCGGTCTGGCTGGCCGGCGACTGCGCCAACGGCGACGGCACCGTCACCCATGCCATTGGCAACGGACGCAGGACGGCACTGGCCGCCCTGGGTTGTCTCGACAGCGGCTCTGACGGCACGGTAACGGCCGACGCTGGCGCCGGCGAAAACCCGGTCGCACCGGGCCAGATCCGTTTCTCCCATTTCGATGTGGCGCCGCCGCATCGCGACAAGGAATCGCCGCCCTCGGTACGCCGCAACAGCTTCGACGAATGCAACCACGGCCTCGCCGGGCCGGAAGAAGCCGAGCGCTGTTTCTCCTGCGGCCAATGCACGCACTGTGACACCTGCCTGATCTACTGTCCGGAAGGCGTCATCGCCCGCGCCGGCGACGGCTACCGGATCGACGCCGACTACTGCAAGGGCTGCGGCATGTGCGTCGCCGAATGTCCGCGCAGCGCCATGGAAATGCACGAAAAAAACAAGCAGGAGGTGATGTCATGTCTCTGAAACTCTTGAGCGCCAACCACGGCGCCGGATTGGCCGCGACGCTCGCCGGGCGCGCCAATCGCACGGGCCGGGGCTTCTGCAGCGGTGTCTATCCGATCACGCCCTCGACCGAATGCATGGAATATCTCTGCCTGCAGGAGATCGAAAAAGGCCGCGTCGTCAAGGTCGAGAGCGAACACAGCGCCATGGCCGTCTGCATCGGCGCGGCGGCCGCCGGGGCGCGCAGCTTCACCACCACCTCGTCGAACGGCCTCGCCTACATGGCCGAAAACTGCATCGCCGCCGCCTACCTGCGCCTGCCGGTGGTGATGGCGGTCGCCAACCGGACGATCGGCCCGCCCTGGAATATCTGGGCCGATCACGGCGACGCGCTGATGCTGCGCGATCACGGCCTCATCCAGTTCTACTGCGCCGACAACCAGGAACTCTTCGACACCGTGCTCGCCGCCTTCCGGCTTGCCGAAGATCCGGCGGTAATGATGCCGGCGATGGTCTGCATGGAAGGTTTCATCCTCTCGCACACCGTCGCGCAGATCGACGTACCCGATCAGGCGCTGGTCGATGCCTTCCTGCCGCCGACGACGGTGCCGCACCGCCTCGGCGAAGCGCCGCACGCGCTCGGGCAGATCGACCTGCCGCACCAGACCGAAATGCACCGGCACCAGCATCTCTCGGCCATGAACGGCGCCGCCCGCGTCTATGCCGGCATCCAGGACGAGTTCGAGCGCATCTTCGGGCGCCGGCTGGCCGACGCCGTCGTGCCCTACCGCGCCGACGATGCCGAAACGCTGATCGTCTCGATGGGTACGATCGGCGCCACCGCCGAACGCGTCGTCGACCAACTGCGCGCCCAGGGCCAGAAGGTCGGTGCGCTGCGTGTGCGCCTCTTCCGCCCGCTGCCGAGCGAGGCCATCCGCGCCTGGTTCGCCGGCAAGCAGCGCATCGCCGTGATCGACCGCGACGTCAGCCTCGGCTTCGGCGGGGTGCTCTGGGGCGAGGTCAATGCGCTCGCCGATCCCGGCACCGTGGTGCAGAGCTATCTCGCCGGACTCGGCGGCGGCGACGTCCGCCCCGAGCATATCGTCAATATGCTGGCCGATTTGCAGCCGCGCAAGAATGCCGGACACCCGGCGATGATGGAGGCCGCATGATGAACGAACCCGTATTGGGCGGCATGGCCCAGACCACGCTCGACCGCCCCGATCCGCTGCTGCGCATGGGCAATACCAACTGCGGCGGCTGCGGCCTCTCGTCGCTGATGCAGATGATGCGCCACGCGGTCGCCGACCAGCGCGTGCACCTCGTCGTCCCCGCCTGCTGCGCCGCCGTCTCGGCCGGCATCTACCCACAGAGCACCTACGGCGTGCCGACCCTGCTGACGACCTTCGCCTCGGCGGCGGCGGCCGCCAGCGGCATCGCCACCGTCGCCCGCATGAACGGCGAGGATACCCGCGTCATCTGTCTCGCCGGCGACGGCGGCACCTATGACATCGGCTTCGCGACGCTGTCGGCGGCGGCGGATCGCAACGAGGACGTGCTCTACATCTGCTATGACAACGAAATCTACGGCAACACCGGCGGGCAGCGCTCCTCGGCGACGCCGGCCGGCGCGGTGACGAGCAACCTGTCGGGCGCCAAGCCGGAGGAAAAGAAGGACATCCTGGCGATCATGGCAGCACACCGCGTCCCGTATGTCGCCTCGGTCTCGCTCGCCGACGCCGAGGACACCGTGCGCAAGCTGCGCCGAGCGCTCGACCTCAAGGGATTCCGCTTCCTGCACGTGCTCTCGCCCTGCCCGACCGGCTGGAAATCGGAACCGGCGATGGGCATGGAACTGGTGCGGCTGGCGGTGCGCTCGGGGCTTTACCCGGTCATCGAGATCTTCGACGGCAAGCGCTACGTGGTGAATATCGAACCCGACTTCTCCGACGAGGCGCTGGACATGTATCTCTCGCTTCAGCTACGGTTCCAGAAATCGGGCATCAGCGCCGCCGGCCTGCGTCCGGCCATCGACCGCCACTGGCAGGAACTGCGCGCGCTCAGCGGGCGCATCGTACCGGCCCGGCGCGTCGCCTGAACCACAGACATCGGGAGAAACGGATCATGCGCAAATACGTCGGGGAACGGATCAAGGCGCTGCGCGAGGCGCAGGACATGACATTGTCCCAGGTATGCAAACTCACGGGGATCGACGAGGACCGCCTGCAGGCCTACGAGGATGGCTCGGCCGTGCCGTCGATCGGCGCCGTCATCCAGCTGTCGCGCGTGCTCGGGTCGAAGATGGCCGGGCTGCTGCACGGCGGCGCCACGGTCTCGGACTCGCTCACCATCTGCCGCTCGGGCGAATCGCTGGCGGGCGAACAGGGCGGCACCGAGCAGAGCTATTCCTACGCCTCGCTGACGCGGCCGGGTACCGTCGGCCACACGATGGAGCCCTTCCTGCTCACCTTCGACCCGAATCTTCGCCAGGGCGTGCCGATCACGCATGACGGGCAGGAATTCGTCTATGTCGTCAGCGGCGCCGTCGAACTGTTCTACGACGGGCACAGTTACCGGCTCGACACCGGCGACAGCGCCTATCTCGATTCCTCGCAGCCGCATACCTTCCACGGGCTCGGTAACGAAGTCGCGAAAGTGCTCGCCGTGGTCAGTTACTCGAGCTGAGCCATCCCATCAACGCGCGCCGCAGAAGCGCCGGACAACACACACTCAGGGAAAATGAATGTCGGCACACACGCTGTATCTTGAAAAACGGACGACGGCCGCCGAAGCGGTACGTCATGTCCGCGACAATGATGTCATCATCGTCCCCACCGGCGTCGGCGAACCGCCGACGCTGCTGGCGGAACTCTCCGAACAGCGCCGCAGTTTTCATGGCGTCGAGATTGCCCAGACGCTGCCGTTGCGCAAATTCGCTTATTTCGATCCGGACACCGTCGAGCATGTCCGGCACCGGTCCTACTTTTTCAGCGCGACCTCGCGACCGGGCGGAAAGGACGGCTGGATCGACTTCGTCCCTGCCTACTTCTCCGAACTGCCGGTGCTGATCGAGCGCGGACTCAACCGCGCCGACGTGGTGTTTTCGATGGCCTCCGAGATCGACGAGCACGGCTACTTCTCGCTCAGCCTCGGCGCCGACTACACCATGGCCGCGATCGCCAAGGCACGCGCCGTCGTGCTGGAGGTGAATCCCAACGTGCCGTATGCGCACGGCAACTGCCATGTGCATATTTCGCAGGTCACGGCGCTGATCGAGAGCGAAGACCCGATCCTCGAGGTCGGCCTGCCGAAGATCGAACCGGTCCAGGCTGCGATCGGCAAATATGTCGGCGAACTCGTCCCCGACGGCGCCACGCTGCAGATCGGTTTCGGCGGCATTCCTGATGCGGTTGTCATGCAACTGACCGGGAAGCGCGATCTCGGCGTGCACACCGAGATGATCGGCGACGGCATCATGTCGCTGGTCGAGGCCGGCGTCGTCACCAACCGGTGCAAGAACTACCGCCCCGACAAGATGTTCGCCACCTTCGCCCTGGGCTCGCGCAAGCTGTACCAGTTCATGCACCGCAATCCGGCGCTCGAGATGCATCCGGTCGACTTCACCAACGATCCGGCGCTGGCCGGCCGCAATGACACCCTGATCGCCATCAACGCCAGCCTGCAGGTCGATCTGATCGGGCAATGCTGCTCGGAAAGCATGGGCTACACCCCGTACTCCGGTACTGGCGGCCAGGCCGATTTCGTCCGCGCCGCCAACCGCTCGAATGGCGGCAAGGCGATCATCGTCCTGCCCTCGACGGCCAAGGGCGACACGGTCTCGCGCATCGTGCCGACCTTGACGCCGGGCGCCCATGTGACGACGACCAAGAACGACGTCAATTATGTCGTCAGCGAATACGGCGTTGCCCAGTTGCGCGGCAAGACCGCCCGGCAGCGGGCCGAAGCGCTGATTGGCATCGCCCACCCGGACTTCCGCGAGGAACTGCGCGCGGCGGCGCGGACGATGCGGCTGCTCTGAGGCCGGCGGGGCGCGCCGGCGCTTGAACGAGAACACGCCTCAGGACATTCAGCTGGCGTAGAATCGCGGTTCATCGCGACTTTCGCGCCTGTTTGCGGGAATCCCCGGAATGTCGAAACGCCTGCCGTCGCTCAACGCCCTGCGTGTCTTTGTCGTGGTCGCCCGCCACGGTGGTGTCTCGCGCGCTTCCGAGGTGCTCAACCTGACGCACAGCGCCGTCAGCCACCAGATCCGCATCCTCCAGGAAGAACTCGGCATCACCCTGTTCGACAAGGCCGGGCGCGGCCTCAGCCTGACGACCGAGGGCAGCCGCTTTGCGCAGCGCGTCGAAGCAGCCTTCAACGAAATCGAGGACGCCGCCCACGAGCTGTGCACCAGCCAGCACCGGCACCTGCGCGTCGGCACCATTTCATCCTTCGCCGCCTGCTGGCTGCTGCCACGAATCGGCGACTTCATCTCGTCCTGCCCGGACATCGACGTCGACGTACAGTCGACGAACACGCCGACCGTCCTCACCCACCTCGATGCCGATGTCTCGATCGGTTTCGGCACCGGCCCGTATCCCGGCGTCTTCAGCGAACTCCTGTTGCGCGACTGGCTCTTCCCCGTCTGCTCGCCCGAGTTCGCGCGCCAGTACGACCTGCACGACCACGCCTGGTACGACGGCGTGCCGCTGATGCATTCGTCCTACGAACCGTGGTCGCTGTGGTTCGCCGCCGCCGGGATCAGCGCAAAGGAACCGGAACGCGGCATCATGTTCGACAACTCGGCGCTGATCCTGCAGGCGGCGATCAAGGGACAGGGGCTCGGCCTCGTCCGGCATTCGCTGGCGCACGACGATCTCGTCGCCGGACGCCTGGTGCGGCCGTTCAGCGCCGTCGTCGAATCGCCGATGTCATACTATTTCCTGTGCCGTACGGACAAGCTGGAGACGCCGCCGGTGACGCGCTTCCGGCAATGGATCAAGGCGCAGGTGGCGGCGTTCCCGACACACGTGGACCAGGCGCCGGGCGGCGCGTAAGCCGCGACCGAAGCACCGGGGTATTCGACGGCAACGCGGATGCGCCAAGGCCAAGCCGGGCGGAATCCTCCGCTGACGCTTACCAGGAAGTACAGTTCGTCGCGTTGCCAAACGAATTGCAGTTCGTCGTGACGGGCGGCCTGTAAACAGGCGGCGGCGGTTGCGTTGCCTTGATGATCGCCGCGGTCGCCATCGAGCTGGCCGCATCTGCGCGCTGCTGGGCAATGGCCGTTTGCTGCAACTGGTTGGCGAACGCCATGTCCTTGTCCAGGCCGGGCGCATCCAGCGGCCGGGAGAAGGTGTACTGCTGCGCAACGCCCGGATTCATTCGGACCTGGGTCGTGACTTTTGCGCCGCTTGGCCAGACCGCTGTGATCGGCCGGGACACGATGAGCGTCTGGCCGGTCGTCAACGTGTATATCCTTTTCTGCGGCGCCATGCCCCAGGCCGTGTCACCTTCATAAAGCAGTGCGCCCGGTGGCTGCGTGTAGAAGGTGGTATGCGCCTGATTGGGGGGGATGGAGGCACACCCGACCATTGCCAACACAAGCGGCAAGAAAGCAATTGATTTAATTGAGCGCGTCTTCATCGCCAGACTCTGCATCAGATCATCACTCGATATTTCCCGGGCCGGAATATTGGACAATCATATACCTTTGGCCAGTATCCGCACCATGACAAGAAGGCATCGCAAGAAGTCCGACGATATCGGTGTCGCCAGGCACGCACACCGCTGAACACCGGGCGTTACGCGATCAATTGTGCGACCTTGTTCCCGGCGCTGAAGCGGCCGGAATCTGACTGGCGTCCCCACGGGGATTCGAACCCCGGTACCAACCGTGAAAGGGTTGTGTCCTAGGCCTCTAGACGATGGGGACCCGGAACGGATAAGCGCCAACGACAATGTCGTGGTTGCGGGGGCAGGACTTGAACCTGCGACCTTCGGGTTATGAGCCCGACGAGCTGCCAACTGCTCCACCCCGCGCCCGATAAAGCGCTTGTTTCGCTGAATGCCAAACGTCAGCGAATGAAACTGGAGCGGGAGACGAGTCTCGAACTCGCGACCTCAACCTTGGCAAGGTTGCGCTCTACCAACTGAGCTACTCCCGCAGATGCTTTGGCTCCTCGACCTGGGCTCGAACCAGGGACCTACGGATTAACAGTCCGGCGCTCTACCGACTGAGCTATCGAGGAACAGGCTGCGCATTATATCGGCTGAAATTTCTTTCGCAAGCCCAATCGGCATTTTTGTGCCAGAAATGCGTCGTATCGCTGGCAGCGCGGCGCACATCCGCCTGCCTTCAAGCGCGCCTCGCGAGCGCGATCAGTAATTGGAAATCTCGATGAGATTGTTGTCCGGGTCGCGGAAGTAGATCGACAGGATCGGCCCTACCGCACCGGTACGCTGGATCGGTCCCTCGATGATGGTGATACCCCGGCTTTCCAGCGTATTTTTGAGGATATCGACCGGAATCTTCGAGATGAAACAGATGTCGATCGCCCCCGGCGTCGGCGACGCGGCTTTCGGTTCAAACTCCTTGCCCTTCTCGTGGAGATTGATCTTCTGCCTGCCGAAGGTCAGCGCCTTGCGCCCGGCGCCGAAAGTCTCGACCCCCATCCCGATGCGCGAATAGAACTCGACCGTCCGCTCGATGCTGGCGACGGTGAAAACAATGTGATCGACACTGTCGATGATGCTTTGGTCATTGGTCATGGTTTTGTCGGCTCCTGCAGGCGCGGCATGGATCGCCGCGGAAAAAAGTACGAGTAACAGACTCAGGACGCGTGCAGCGATGCATTTCAGCATAATTCCTGCGGTCGATGTTCGTGTTGGCGCGGCAACGCCGAGCGGCGACCGGAACGCAAGCGTCCCGACAGTTTTCGACAGCATCCCCCGACCAAGAAAAAAGCATGTTTGACATGACAGCATCCGGATCTTTTTGTTAAGGTAGCCGGACAAAGGCCGGTATCGCGAAAAAATAACGAAAGACGCCGTGCCGGCACTCCTCACAGGGTCAAAAATAACTGACATGAAGCACGCGTATTGCCGGGGAAACAAGCAATGACGGCCGGAAAATCCGGGCCGGAGCACAACGACCGCCGGATGGCGGGAGAGCTCGAACGCCTCAGGACGATATTCAACCTGAGTCCCGTGGGAATCGGCATCACACGGTTGAGTGACGGCGCGCTCGTCGACGTCAACGAGGCGTTCAGCCGACTGCTCGGCTTCAGCCAAAGCGAACTGCTCGGCAAGACCTCGGCCGAACTCGGCCTCTGGGCCGATCTCGACGAACGCAACCGCGTCTTCGCGCGCATCGTTGCCGGCGAGGTCATTCAGGAAATGCCGACCCGGGTCGTGCGCAAGGACAGGCAGATCCACGATATCAAGTTCTCGGCCACGATATCGATGATCGCCGACGAGAAATACATGGTCAGCGCCCTGCGGGACGTCACCGCCGAACTCCGCGCCGAACGCGAACGACTGATTACCGAACGGCGGCTGCAACTGTCGCTGGAACTCATGCCGATCGTGGTTTTCCACCAGGACCTCGACCTGCGCTACACCTTCATTGCCAATCCGCTGATTGCGGTACCGGGCGACACCTTCCTCGGCCGCTTCGATGACGAGCTCTTCTCCCCGGAAGACGCAAAAGTGACGATCGCCATCAAACAACGCGTTATTGAACGCGGGGTTGGCGAGCGCCATGAAATTCGCATGGGCACCGGCGAGCACACCCGGTGGTACGACACGCTGATCGAACCCGAACGTAATTCGCAGGGCGCCATTGTCGGCATCATCGGCGTCGCTGCCGACATCACCGATCGCATGCAGCGCGAAGAGCGCTACCGGGCTGTGCTGAAAGACCAGACCGAACTGATTGCCCGCTATCGACCCGACGGCACGATGCTCTATGCCAATGAAGTTTATTGCCGCTTCTTCGGCAAATCCGAAGCGCGAATCGTCGGCCATTCGTGGCAACCGGTCGCTCACCCGGACGACATCGCGCTGGTCGAAGCGAAGTTGGCCGAGCTTTCCGTCAACAATCCCGTCGTGCTCATCGAAAACCGGGTGTATTCCGGCCAGGGGGAAGAGCGCTGGTTGCAGTTCGTCAATCGCGGACTCTATGACGAGAGCGGCGTTCTTCGCGAAATCCAGTCGGTCGGACGCGACATCACCGAGCGCAAGCGGAACGAGCAGGCGCTGGCCGAATACCAGGCCCGCATCTATGCGCTCCTTGAATACTCCGACAACCTGCGCGAAAAGCAGCGCAAGGATATCGCCCGCGACATCCATGACCAACTGGGGGCGATCCTCACCTCGATCGGCTTTCGTATCGATTCGCTCAAGCACCGGATCAAGGACAACCCGGCGATCAGAAATGAATTCGACCTGATCCGGGCGCAGGTAAAGCAGGCCAACGGCGCCGCCCGCACGATCTGCACCGCGCTCAGGCCGCCGGTACTCGACGATCTCGGTTTGTCGTCGGCATGCCAGTGGTATATGAAAGACTGGTCGGCGCTGGTCGGTATCGCAGCCCAGGGCCGTTTCAACCGGCTGTCGCGCCCCTGCGGCGACCAACTGAGCACCGATCTGTTCCGGGTGTTCCAGGAATTGCTGAACAACGTGGCCAAGCACGCCCATGCAAATGGCGTCAAGGTCATCCTCTCCTCCGGCCGGCAAGGCCTGCGCCTGCGCGTCACCGACGACGGCCGCGGCTTCGTCTTGGACGAAGCGCGCAGCAAGGGCTACGGACTCCTCGGCGTCAAAGAGCGCATCCTCCGCCACGGCGGACAGATGACGATCGAATCGGGAAAGACGGGCACCACGGTCACGCTGACCATCCCTTGGCAAGGTGAACCATGAAATCCAGACTGATCATCGCCGACGACCATCCGATGATGTGTGCCGGCCTCGGCGAAATCATCGCGCGAACGCCGGACCTTGAGATCGTTGCCATCGCACATGACGGCGGACAGGCCGAAACACTGGCGAAGACCGTGCCGGCGGACCTGATGATTCTCGATGTCGCCATGCCGATCAAGAGCGGGCTCGACGTGCTCGAGTCGCTGCGCGCCGCGGCCATCCGGCTGCCGGTGCTGTTCTTCTCGATGTATCCCGCCGACCAATATGTCCCTTACGTCCGGCAGGCCGGCGCCCAAGGATTCATCGGCAAGGACGCCGAGGAAAAGACGCTGCTCGCCGCCATCCGCAAGATCCTTGGCGGAAATACCTTTTTCCCGCCCCTGACATCCCAGCGACACCGCCCGGTCAACACGCCCGTCAGGACGCTTCCCGCGCTCTCGGCGCGCGAAAACGAAGTGCTGAACCATCTCCTGCGCGGCACACCGCTGGTGAATATCGCGAGCGGACTCGGCATCAGTCCGCAGAGCGTCACGACCTACCGGCGACGTCTCCTCGACAAACTGGGCGTCAGGAACAACGTCGACCTGATCCGCCTGATGGGACATCCCGACTGACTGCAATTCTTGTCCAGATTGTCTGTTATGCCTGACAGACAAGCGCGCCGCATCCGAGCATCATTGAGCCGTTCTGATCTTAAGCCGATGTAATAAAAGCTTGCACAGAGGTGAAGGATGCGCGCGTTGGCGAAACCGCGAAACCAGTGTGAAGAACTCTTGTCGGAAGCCCCGCTCACGTGCGGCAAACGACGCTGGCCCACGGGCGCCTGCCCTCGCGACGGGAGGCGCGCCGCATCATGACCGCTCCCCGCCTTCTTTCGTGCATCGGCCGCCTTCTTGTCGCGCCGGCGGATGTTTCGATGCGCGCCTTCATCACGCGCCTGATCTGGCTGTGCCTGCTGCCGCCGCTGCTGCTCGCCGCCTGGCTGGCCTTCGACAACGTCAAGGCCAAGGAGGCCGACTTTCTCGATGATGCGCAGCACATCACCCGCAACATTTCCCTGTCCATCGACCAGCGGCTGCAGACCTACGTCGCCGGCCTGACCATGCTGGCCGACTCGGCGTACGTGGACGACCCGGCGCGCTGGCCAGCGCTGTATCGGGAAGCGCAAGCCTTCGAGCGGAGCTTCGGCACCCATGTGATTTTCGCCAGCGCCAACGGCCCCATGCAGATGCTGTTCAACACGCGCCAACCGTTCGGCAAACCCCTGCCCGTGCTGCCCCGCCCGGACGGGCAAGCCGCCGCGCCGCTGGCGGTAGCGACCGGCCGGCCGGCGGTCAGCAACCTCTTCATCGGCCCCGTCGCCGGCACGCCCCTGGTCGCCGTTGCCGTGCCCGTCATGCGTCAGGACAAGGCCGTGAATGTGATGCTGACGACGATCGAGGCCGAATCATTCCGCAAGCATCTTGAGAACGCGCAAACCGGGAACGGATGGTCCCTCGCGCTCGTCGACAGCACCGGCAAGACCATCGCCCGTGGTATCGCCGAGAACGACGACCAGACGGCGGTCGAGCGCACGGGCAAGCGGATCGCTGTCCGCCTGGACAATGCGCCCTGGACCGTCGTCGTCGACATCCCGAGTGCCGCGCTCTGGGCACCGGTCCGCGCGGCGATCATGCAACTGCTGGCCGGACTGCTGGCCGTATTGCTGATCAGCTTCGCCGCCGGCAAGATCACGGCCCGCCGCCTGGTATCGGGCTTTTCGAACCTGTTGCAGCCAACGACATCCGGCGCGCCGCGCGCCGACATCGTTGAAATCGCCCAGGTACGCGATCAGCTGGATGCCGCCACCAGACAACGCGAGATCGATTACCAGAACCTGATCGCCAGCGAAGGACGCTTTACCGCCACCTTCGAACAGGCGGCGGTCGGCATGGCCCTGGTCTCTCCCGACGGCCACTGGCTGCGCGTCAACCGCAAGCTGGCCAGCATTGTCGGCTACTCGCCGGGCGAGTTGCTGACCAAAACCTTCCAGGACATCACCCACCCCGACGACCTGACCCGTGACCTCGATCTCGTCGAAGGCATGCTGGCACGCGAGATCTCGACCTACTCGATCGAAAAGCGCTATCTGCGCAAGAACGGCGGCCAGGTCTGGGTCAACCTGACGGTCGCCCTGATGTGGACCGCCGACGGCCAACCCGACTATTTCATCTCGGTGATCGAGGAAATCGATGCGCGCAAGAAGGCGCGCGACGAAGTCCTGGCGACCAAGCGCAAGCTGGAAGCGGCGCTGGCCAGCATGACCGACGCGGTATGCATCTCCGACACGGAGGGCAAACTTGTTGAGATCAATGAAGCCTTTGCCAGCCTGCACAAATTCCCCAGCAAGGAAGCCTGCGCCAGAACGCTGACCGAGTATCCGGCAATCCTGGAGGCCTATGCGGACACCGGCGAGGCGCTCCCGGTCGAACAATGGGCCGTGCCGCGCGCCTTGCACGGGGAGAGCGACAGCAATGCCGAAATCCACCTGCGCCGCAAGGACACCGGCGAAACCTGGATCAGCAGTTACAGCTACGCGCCAATCCGCGACGAACGCGGCCAGATCGTCGGATCGGTGGTGGTCGGCCGCGACATCACCGAGCAAAAGCACATCGAGGAACAGATCCGGCAAAACGAATCCCGACTCAGACTGGCGCTGGAATCGGCCAAGGCCGGCACCTGGGAATGGGATTTGCAGACGCAGGAAAACATCTGGTCAGACGAGATCTTCCGCCTCTACGGCCTGAAGCCCGGCAGTTGCGAACCGTCGTATGAAACCTGGCTCGCCACGATCCACCCGGACGACCGGACGCGCGCGGTCGCCGCGGTGACCGAGGCAGCCCGGCAGGCGACTGAACTCAGCGTCGAATGGCGGGTGAACGATTCCTCGGGCCGGGAGCGCTGGCTCCTGTCGCGGGGGCGCCCGGAGACCGATGCCGACGGCAAGCCACGCCGTTATCTCGGCATCGTCATGGACATCAGCGAGCGCAAACGGGCCGAGGCCGAACTGGAGCAGCACCGCAACCACCTGAAGGAACTGGTGGACGCGCAGACCGCAGAACTGGCCGAGGCGAACCGCACGCTGACGCTGCGCGCGGAGGAAATCACCGAGCTCTACAACCGCGCCCCCTGCGGCTACCACTCGCTGGCACCGGACGGCAGCGTCATCGCCGTCAATGACACCGAACTCGACATGCTCGGCTATTCGCGCGACGAATTCATCGGCCGCAACATCGGCGACTTCATGACGATGGAAAGCCGCGAGCACCTGCACCGGAACTTTTCCGAGTTCGCCCGGACCGGGCGGATACGCGACCTCGAATTCGACTTCGTGCGCAAGGACGGAACGATCGTGCCCTGCCTGGTGAACGGAGACATGGTCCGCGACGCCAACGGCAAATTCCTCTATACGCGCAGCACCCTGATCGACAACAGCGAACACCGGGCGCGCAACGAACAGTTGCGGATCATGCAGCGCGAACTCGCCCTGCGCGCCGAGGAAGCCGAAGCGGCAACGCGCTCGAAGAGCGCCTTCCTCGCCAACATGAGCCACGAGATCCGCACGCCGATGAACGCCATCATCGGTCTCACCCACCTCGTCCAGCGCGCCGGTCAATCGCCGGAGCAGGCGGAACGCATGACCAAGATCGAAAACGCGGGCCTCCACCTGCTCTCCATCATCAACGACATTCTCGACATCTCGAAGATCGAAGCCGGCCGCATGGAACTGGAGAGTACCGATTTCCATCTCTCCGCGATCCTCGACAACATCCAGTCGCTGATCGGCGAACAGGCCAAGGCCAAGGGACTCTCGATCGAGATCGACCCGGACTCGGTGCCGGTCTGGCTGCGCGGCGATCCGACGCGACTGCGCCAGGCCCTGCTCAACTATGCCGGAAACGCCGTCAAATTCACCGAACGCGGCCGCATAACGCTGCGCGCCATCCTGCTCGAGGACAATGGCGACGACATGCTGGTGCGCTTCGAAGTCGAGGACACCGGCATCGGCATCGCGGCCGACAAGCTGCACCAGCTCTTTGAATCGTTCGAGCAGGCCGATGCCTCGATCACGCGCAAATTCGGCGGCACCGGCCTGGGGCTGGCGATCACCCGCCGGCTCGCGCATCTGATGGGCGGCGAAGCCGATGCCGAGAGCAATCCCGGCGTCGGCAGCACCTTCTGGTTCACCGCGAGGCTCGCGCGCGGCCACGGCATCATGCCCAGCGTATCGTTCAAATCCTCGGACAACGCCGAGGATAAATTGCGCCAGCACTTCGGCGGCGCGCGCATCCTCCTCGCCGAGGACAACGAGATCAACGCCGAAGTCGCGCTCGAACTGCTGCATTCGGTCGGCCTGTACGTCGATACCGCCACGAACGGCGCCGAGGCGGTGGCTAGGGCGCAAGGCGCCGCTTACGACCTGATCCTGATGGACATGCAGATGCCTGAAATGGACGGCACCGAGGCGACCCGGCTCATCCGCCTGCTGCCAGGCTGGGAAAAGCGCCCGATCCTGGCGATGACCGCCAACGCCTTCGATGATGACCGGCGCCTGTGCGAGGACGCGGGGATGAACGACTTCATCAGCAAGCCGGTCGATCCCGACACCTTCTTCACGACGCTGCTGCAATGGCTGCAACTGAATCCGCCGGTCTCGCGGACGTCGGACAGCACCGTGCAGGACGGGCAGGATGGCGAAAAGAGCGGCGACAAGAACGAGGGACGGCCGTCGGCGCCGGCGCTGCGCGATGCCGACGCACTGCCCGATCTGCCGGGCATCGAGACGACGATTGGACTCGGCTACCTGCTGGGCAAGAAGGAGTTCTATCTGCGTCTGCTGCAGAAATTCCGCGACGAGCATGTACTCGTCTTCCTCGAAAAATTCCGCTGGGCGCGCTCGGCGAACGACTGGATCACCGCCACCCGCCTGGCCCACACCTTGAAGGGACTGGCGCAATCGATCGGCGCCCGGGATCTCGGCGATGTCGCGGCGCAGCTCGAACGGGCCACGGTGCGGCGCGACGTCGATGCGAGCATCGCGCTCGAGGACGCGGTCGAACGCGAACTGGCGCGCGTCCTGCCGGGCCTGGTCCGGCTCGGGCCCTTGCTCGACGTGCCGCTGCAGCGTCCGGCATCGGCAACGGAAAGCGCCGACTGTCCGGCAATCATCGCCCGCCTGATCCCGCTGCTCGACGCCAACGACACGGCGGCGGCGGCGTGTTTCGGCGAATTGAGCCAGGCACTCGCCGCACGCGGCATCGACCTGCCGGAATTGGCACGGATACGGCAGGCCATCGCCAGCTTCGATTACCGCCAGGCCCTGAAGCTGCTGCAGGCCTTGCCGGCCCGGATAACGACTGGGGAGGTGGATGAACCATGACGACCCAAGGCAATGAAACCATTCTGGTGGTCGACGACGTTCCGGAAAACATCGCGACACTGGTCGCCATCCTCGGCGACGACTATCGGGTGACTTTTGCCACCAACGGCGCCGACGCCCTGCGGGCTGCGCAGGCACACCCCCAGCCGAGCCTGATCCTGCTCGACGTGATGATGCCGGACATGGACGGCTACGACGTCTGCCGCCGCCTCAAGGCCGATCTGCGGACGCTCAACATCCCGGTCATCTTCCTGACGGCGCAGGACGACGTGCGCAACGAAGAGGTCGGACTCCGGCTGGGCGCGGTCGATTACCTGCACAAGCCCTGCCATCCGGCGATCGTGCTGCAGCGCGTCCGCATCCACCTGGCCCTGCACAACCAGAATATGGCGCTCGAGACACGCGTCCAGGAACGCACGCGCGAACTCGAGGAAACCCGTATCGAGATCATCCGGCGCCTCGGCCGCGCCGGCGAATACCGCGACAACGAAACCGGCATGCACGTCATCCGCATGAGCCTGTACTGCAACCGTCTGGCGCTCGCGGCGAGAGTGCCGAAGTCACAGGCCGACCTGATGCTGCTCGCCGCCCCCATGCATGACATCGGAAAGATCGGCATCCCCGACCATATCCTGCTCAAACCGGGGAAGCTGACCGATGAGGAGCGCCAGGTAATGCAGCGCCATGCGGAGATCGGTGCCGAAATCATCGGCATCCACCAGTCCGACCTGCTGATCCTGGCGCGGAACATCGCCCTGACGCACCACGAACGCTGGGACGGCAAAGGGTATCCGCACGGCCTGGCCGGCGAGGCCATTCCCTTCGAAGGGAGAATCGCCTCGATCTGCGACGTCTATGACGCGCTGACCAGTGCGCGTCCCTACAAGCGGCCATGGTCTTTCGACGAAGCCATCAACCACATCGTCCTCGAATCGGGGAAAGCTTTTGATCCGGCGCTGGTGACGCTGTTCGTCGACATGATCTCCGAATGCGCCGAAATCCGGCAACGCTACGGCGACCCGACCGACGAGGCCGGTGCAGGCGGCCGGACACCGTCCTGACTCGGGCAGAATCCAAGCCCGCTTTCCGGCCCTCAAGCACTTGGAGCGAATGTCTCCTCGACGCACGGATCGCCGGAAAGCCGGCAACAGTGGCTTTGCGGCTCGTTTCGTCACAACCGAGAAGCCCCGGGCACATCGGCGACTCATGCACTGTGACAGGCACCATTCGGGTGCGATTCGAACCGCGTGGAATCGCCCCATCTTCGAAAATATCCATGGACTTGGTGCCGCAACCATTGAACTCAAACGACCGGCAACGGATAATTGCGGCCGGAGAGATGATTCATGGCAAACAACAGCAGTTCAAGCACCTATTATGTTTCAGTTGAAAAATTACAAATCGGACTTTACGTTTTCATAGACCTGCCATGGTTCCAGCATCCGTTCACGCTGAACAGCTTCCGGATTAGCAACGAAGAGCAGCTACGAACCCTGAAGTCGCTCGGCGAGTCGCGCTTCCGCTACGACCCGAAGCGTAGCGATGCCGATCCCGACGACCCGGTCGAAACGCCGTCGACGGAAGAACCCAAGACCACCGAAAGCGACACCCCCGACGAAGACCTCTCGCCGGAACTTGCCGCCCGTCGGAAGCGCATCCGCGCCCTTGAGGCGCACCGGCGCCGCATCGAGGAAGTCGACAAGACCTACCTCAAGGCCACCGGCATCCTGCGCAATCTCAACCGCAAACTGATGACACGGGGCGAGGAGACCTTGCAGGAAATGGATGTGCTGGTCGATCACATGGTCACCGCCTTCCTCAAGCATCCGGAAGTGACGCTGCACGTCATGGGCGAGAAGTTCAGTGGCGTCGAATCGTATTCGCACAGCCTCAACGTGTCGGTGCTCAGCATGATGCTGAGCAAGGGCCTGGGGCTGTCCGAAGAGCAGGCGCACAGCCTCGGCGTCGGCGCGCTGCTGCACGACATCGGCCTCGCCGAAATCCCCGAACGCGTCCTCAAGAAACGGCCGGACGAATACACCAAGCCGGAACGCGACCTGCGCGCCATGCACTGCGAGTTCGGCGTGCGCCTCGGCAAGAAGCTGGGCCTGCCGCCCGGCATCCTGGCCATCATCTTCCAGCACCACGAGATGGCGGACGGATCGGGATATCCGACGGGCGCCCTGGTCGACAAAATCGCTTTCCCGGCCCGCATCGTCTCCCTCGTCAATTTCTACGACAACCTCTGCAACCCGACCGATCTCGCCCAGGCGCTGACACCGCACGAAGCGCTGTCGTTCATGTTCGGCCAGCGCCGCACGAAATTCGACGCAGCGATCCTGCAACAGATGATCCGCTGCCTCGGCGTCTATCCGCCGGGTTCGATCGTCTCGCTGTCGAACGACGTCGTCGGCCTGGTGCTGTCGGTCAATCCGACCAAGCCCCTGCGTCCCTGGATCATGGCGTACGATGCGAAGGTGCCGAAAGAGGAAGCGATCCTGCTCAATCTGGAACAGGAAACCGAACTCGTCATCGCCAAGGCGCTGCGCCCGGCGCTCCTGCCGCCGGCGATCCACGCTTACTTGAGCCCGCGGCAACGCATCACCTATTATTTCGACAGCAGCGTGCAAGCCACTCAGGGAGCGAAATGAGCATCGATACAAGCCATCTTTTGCTGGCGCACGGCAACGAGATCCTGATGCTGGTCGAACCGGCGAGCCTGGCGATTCTTTCCGCCAACGCCGCCGCCAGCCGGCATCTCGGTTACGCCCCGGAAGCGCTGCAGAAGATGCAGATCACCGATATCGAGTGCGCACTGTCCGACGTGTTCTACTGGGAAGATGCACGCAACGGCATCGCCCCGGAACTGCATGACGCGGAAGCCGCCTACCTGAAGGCCGACGGTGAGGTACTGCAGGCGACCAAGACCGTCGTCCGGGCGACGCCCGAATCGACGCTGCTCGTCGTCTGCGCGCTGCCGGTCGGCAAGCTGCAGCACACCGAAAAGGAACTCGCCGACCTGAGCGCCCGCCTGCGGGCCACGCTCGAAGCTACCGCCGACGGCATTCTGGTCGAGGACCGTTCCGGCGCCATTCTCAACATGAACCGCCGCTTCTCGGAGTTGTGGCAGATCCCGGAAGAACTGCTGCTGGCGCACGACGACACGGCAATCTTCGGGTTCATGGCCGAGCGCATGCGCGACCCGGCGGCCTACCGCGCGCGGATCGACGAAATCCGGCCCTACGACGATATCGAGACGGTCGACACCCTGATGCTGGCCAACGGCGGCGTCCTCGAACGCAAGTCACGACCGGCGCGACACGGCAACCAGATCATCGGACGGGTGTTCTCGTTCACCGACATCACCGAGCGCAAGGCTGCCGAATCGCGGCTCAAGCTGGCCGCCAGCGTCTTCACGCATGCCCACGAAGGCATCATCATCACCGACACGAACAGCTGCATCGTCGAGGTCAACAACACCTTCAGCCGCATCACCGGTTATGCGCGCGAGGAGGTGCTGGGGCAGAACGTGCGCCTGCTCAAGTCCGGCCGCCAGGACCCGGCGTTCTACGCCAGCCTGTGGCGCGACCTCGTCAAGCTGGGGCATTGGCACGGCGAAGTCTGGAACCGGCGCCGCGACGGCTCGCTGTACGCCCAGAAGCTCAGCATCGCCGCCGTCAAGAACGTCGAGGGCGAATCCCGGCACTATGTCGCGCTTTTTTCCGACATCACCGAACTCAAGGAACACCAGCACCAGCTCGAACGCATGGCGCACTACGATGCGCTGACCGGCATCCCCAACCGCGTCCTCCTCGCCGACCGGCTGGAACAGGCCATCGCCCAGAGCCAGCGGCACAAGCGCAACCTCGCGGTCGTCTATCTCGACCTCGACGGTTTCAAGGAAGTGAACGACCTCCACGGCCACGAAACCGGCGACCTGCTGCTGATCGCGATCGCCCAGCGGCTGCGTGACACGCTGCGCGAGGGCGACACGCTGGCGCGCCTCGGCGGCGACGAATTCGTCGCCGTGCTGACCGACCTCGGCGAACACGAGGAATGGGTGGGCATCCTCTCGCGCATGCAGCAGGCGGCAGCCACGCCGGTCAAGATCCGGCAGCATACGCTGCAATTGTCCGCCAGTCTGGGCGTCACCCTCTATCCGGAAAACGGCGGCGACGCCGACACGCTCCTCCGCCACGCCGACCAGGCCATGTACCAGGCGAAGCAGGCGGGCAAGAACCGCTATCACCTGTTCGACCCCGAGCGCGACCGGCAGACGCAGACGCATCTGGAAACCCGGCGCCAGATCACCCAGGCGCTGGCGCGCAGCGAGTTCGTCCTGTTCTACCAGCCGAAGGTCAACATGCGCACCGGCGAGATCGCCGGCGCCGAGGCCCTGATCCGCTGGCAACACCCGGAGCGCGGACTGGTTTCACCGGGCGAATTCCTGCCGCTGATCGAGGACGACGAGCTGATCGTCGGCATCGGCGACTGGGTCATGGAGGCGGCCTTGCGCCAGATGTCCGAATGGCGGTCGCAAGGACTGGCGCTGCCGGTCAGCGTCAATATCGCCGCCATGCACCTGCAGCAGGAGGATTTCCTCCAGCGCCTGCAGGCCAAGCTCGACGCCCACCCGGACGTGCCGGCCGACAATCTCGAACTCGAAGTCGTCGAAACGGCGGCGCTCGAAGGCGTCGCGAGAATCTCGCGGCTGATCGAGGACTGCCGCTCGCTCGGCGTCCGCTTTTCGCTCGATGACTTCGGCACCGGCTACTCGTCGCTGACCTATCTGCGCCGCCTGCCCGCCAGCGTGCTCAAGATCGACCAGAGCTTTGTCCGCGACATGCTCTGGGACTCCGAGGACCTGGCCATCGTCGAAGGCGTCATCGGCCTTGCCGCTGCCTTCCGGCGAACGGTCATCGGCGAAGGCGTCGAAACCGCCGAACACGGCGAACTGCTGCTCCGCCTCGGTTGCGATCTGGCCCAGGGATACGGCATCGCCCGCCCGATGCCGGCCGGGGACATTCCTGCCTGGGCGGCAACCTGGAAACCCGAACCGAGCTGGAGCGCCTGTCGCAATCTCGGCGCGACGCGCGACGACCTGCCGCTGACCTATGCCGAGGTCGAACTGCGCCACTGGGTCAAATGCGTCGAGTCCTGCTTCGTCTCCAGCAGCGTGGCTACCGCTGCCGATCTGTGCGAATACCGTTTCGGGCAGTGGTATCACGGCGACGGACAGACGCATTACGGACGCCTGCCGGCGTTCGCCGCGCTCGGCCCGCTGCACACGTCGATGCATGAACTCGGGCTGGAACTGACCGAACTGTGGGCGAACGGTCATACCGAACAGGCACGCGGCCGACTGAGCGAACTGCACGCGCTGCGCGACGAGGTGACCCGATGCCTGCACGCGCTTCAGGAAGAAAGCATCGAGGCGCGTCAGGTGCTGCGCTTCCCATTGTTCTGAGACCGCCGGCCCCGCCGTCTGCGCTTTTTATTCGCAAAGCATCGCCAGCTTGCATCGCGCGGCGGCGGCCGCCTGGTTCCACGCATCGGGCTGCGCCCAGGACAACAGCCAGGTCTCGAGTTCGTCGGCCGGCAGCGGCGCCGAGATGCCATATCCCTGGGCGAAATTGCAGCCGCATTTGAGCAGGACGGCCCCGTGCTCAACCGACTCGACGCCCTCGGCGAGTACCGCTTTGCCGAGGCTTTCGGCGATATGCACCATGCCGTGCACAAGCATTTCGTCGTTCACGTCATCGACAATATCGCGAACGAATGAGCGATCGATCTTGACCGTGTTCGCCGGCAGCAGACGAAGATAGGCCAGGGAAGAAAAGCCCGTACCGAAATCGTCCAGCGAAAAACGGACGCCGAGTTCCATGCAGGCGTCGAGATGCGTCGCGATCTCCTCGAGATCCTGCAAGTCGGTCGTTTCCAGTATTTCGAGTTCCAGATCGCCTGGATCGAGTTCCGGATAGGCCATCAGGATCGCCTCGAGCCGCTCGGCGAAATCGGGACACTGCAAATGTTGCGGGAAGATATTGACGCTCACCGGCAAGCGGATGCCGGCATCCTGCCATGCCTGCTGCTGCCGCAGCGCTTCGTGGATGACCCATTCGCCGAGCGGCAGCGTCAGATCGCCGCTCTCGACCGAGGGCAGGAACTGCCCCGGCAGCAACAGCCCGAATTGGGGATGCTGCCAGCGGATCAGGGCCTCGACGCCGATGACCGCTCCGGAGCGCATGTCCACCTTGGGCTGATAGTGCAGGCGCAACTCGTTCCGCCTGAGCGCCTCCGCGAGCCGCCCGCTCATCCGGTGCCGCTCGGTCTCCTCGCGTTCGTTGTCCGGATCGAAATAGGCAACGCGATTCCTGCCACAGCGCTTCGCCTCGTACATTGCCTGATCTGCATGCCGGAGCAATACGTCCGGCTCATCCGTTTCATCCCACGGAAATATGACAACGCCGACGCTCATCGTCACCTCCATCGCCAGGCCCTTGAGTTGGTGCGGCATCGATATCGCCTGCATCATGCGGCCGACAGCGTGATCGACTTCGTTCCTGTGCTCGAGGTCGCACAGGAGCACGACGAACTCATCGCCGCCGAGTCGCGCCACCGTATCGCCCGCCCGGACGCAGCGCTTCAGCCTGTCGGCGATTTCGCGCAGGAGCGCATCGCCGGTGTCATGCCCCCACTGATCGTTGACCGCCTTGAAATTGTCGAGATCGAGATAACACAGGCCGATGACTTCGCGCACGTTCCGGCGGCATCGCGCGATCGCCTGCTGCAGCCGGTCGGTCAGCAGTTTACGGTTGGTGAGTCCGGTCAGCTCGTCATGGAAGGCCATGTATTCGAGCCGGCGCTCCTTCTCCTTGAGATCGGAAATATCTGAAATGACACTGCAATAATGGCTGATTTCGCCGCGCGCGTTCCGGATCGCCGAGATGCGGGCGTACTGGACGTAGACGGAACCGTCCTTGCGATGACTGATCGATTCGCCGGCCCATGCACCGGTCTCGGCGAGGATGCGCCTGCGCTCGTGGTAGAACGCCTCGTCCTGGGCGTCGACGTTGAACGCCTCCGGCCTCGCCCCGCGAACTTCGTCGGCGGCGTAACCGGTGATTGCCGAGAAGGCCGGATTGCTCGCGACAATCCGCACGTTCCGGTTCAGCACGACGATGCCTTCGGACGTGTGCTCGAAGACCTGATTGGCCAGCCAGAGCGCCTCCTCGGCGAATTTGCGCCGGCTGATGTCCTGCACGGTGCCCCGGATATGGGTCGGCACGCCGTCATCGTCCAGCTGGAGTTTGCCGAGGGCATGCACCCACAACAGCTTGCCGTCGCCGAAGCGCCTCACCCGGTATTCGCGATCGAAAACCTGATGCCGTGCCAGCACATCGTCCTGGAAGAACGTCTTCAGCGGCTTGCGGTCGTCATCATGAACGAGGCTCCACATCATGCCGAGCGAGAGCGCCTGCTCACGCGGCAGGCCCAGGATCGCCCGGAGCGTGTCGGAGACCTGCCAGTCGCCGTCGCCGAGACGGATGGTGAAGGTACCCAGCTGTCCCGCTTCCTGCGCCGACGACAGCGCGTTGTCGCGCTCTTCGAGCAGGCGCAGGGAGCGTTCCAGCTGCGTATTGCTTTCGCGCAATAACACGGCATCGCGTTGCTGGCTTCTCAGCACGCGAAGCAGGAGCATTCCGGCGCCGTTGCCGAGCACGACGAAGAGCATGAGAAACCCGCTCAGTTTCTCTCGCGTCAGTTTCCAGTCGGCCAGGAACTGCTCTTCGGCAATCGAGGCGACGGCGATGAAGGGCGCATTGTCCAGCCGGCGAAAACTCGCCACATGCCGCTGACCGTCGTAGGCGCGCCAGCCGTGATAGGAGGCCTTGGTCACTCCGGCCTCAATCAGATGGGTGAGTTCATTCGACGCCCGCGTGTTGTCGACATCAACACTGGCAGCGTTCCCTGATTCCGGATTTTCCCGCGCTGTTCTGACGATCAGCCCCAGATCGCGGTCGCGCAGCGCGAGATAGCCGAGCGGCCCGACATCGAACTCGGACAGCATTTTCTCGATATACGATAGCGGCAAGGGCGCAAGCACCACGCCCATGAAACGGTTGTCGGGCGCCCGGATCGCGCGCGCCAGGACGATGACCGGACTGCCGGTGCGCAGGCTGACGAGCGCTCTTGAAATGACGAGCTTGTCAGACCGGCTCGCCTTGAGTTTACGAAAATAGTCCCGACCGCTGATCGAGTCGCCAAGCGTTTCCGACGAATTCATGGCAAATCGCACCGTCCCATTCGCATCGGCGATGAGCCAGGTTTCCGTCTCGGGCAATACCCGTTGCAGGGACGAGAACGTCTCCGTGATGACGCGATTATTTTTTATACGCGTCAGCGACAGTGCGGATTGTCCAGAGAGCTTCGACGCGACGGCGCGCAAGCTCAGATCGATCTTGCTGATTTCATTGTCGACGCTATGTACAACGGCCAGCGCGAAATTCTGCGTCCGCGTTTCGACATTCCTGACGGCCGATGCGTGCAATTCGCTCAGACAGAAGATCGTCAGGACGACGACGGCGATATTGAGAAATATCAGCCCGGTGACCAGCAACCCATAGAGATTGCAGCGCGAGAACATCCGGAGCCCCTGCACTCGGAGTAAGGACTCGCTTGCCAGAGGATCAGGTCGAAGGGTGCTCATGGGCGGTTATTCGCTTGGCGCCGTCGGCCGGCGTCAGGCCGGCGCCACGACCCCGAAGACTTTCTCCAGCGTCTGGGTCAGGTCCTTCAGGCTGTGCATGGCGATCGACAATTCGGTGATGTCGATGCCGAAGGCGATGACACTGCTCAGGCGCCCCGACGCCTGGGTCCTCAGCGCCGTCGTCCACAGCACCGTATGCTCTTTGCCTAGCATGTCCGGAAACGTCGCCCGGTAATCGGCCACCGGTATCGAGCGGACAAAGCTCATCCGGGCCTGGTCCCACTGATCGGCATATTTTCCCGGAAAGAGTGTTTCAAAGACCGACCTTCCGAGGAGGTCCGCCGGCGTACAGCCACGAAGTTCGCAGAGGTTCGCATTGACGTAGATCACCTCGCCTTGCGCATCCCATTCGACAACGAACGCGTCAAGACAATCGAACAGCTTTTCGAGGCGGAGTTTCTGATAGTCCATACCGGCGAAATCGGCGCCCAAGCGGGTCTTCCTTATCTGTTCATAAACGATAGGCCGCGACGATGCGCCGCATTTCCGAAGCCACCTGATCGAGATCCCCGGCAACCTCGGCGCTGTTCTCGGCCGCCGCGTTGTTTTCCTCCGACATCTGCGCGACCCGCTCCACCTGCTGCGCGATGCCGTTCATCGCGGTGGCCTGTTCGCGGATCGCCGTCGAAATTTCTTCGACCACCTCGACCGTGGCCCGAGTGCCGGCACCGATCTGCCGGATCGCGTCGCTCGCCTTCTGCGCCGACTCGACGCCGTTGGCGACCTCGCCGACGATCTGCTGCATGCTGACGACCGCATCGCTCGCGCCGGTGCGCATCGCCGCGATCGTCGCCGCAATTTCATGCGTCGAACTCGCTGTCCGCTCGGCCAGTTGCCGCACCTCGTCGGCGACGACGGCGAACCCCTTGCCCTGCTCGCCGGCCCGGGCTGCCTCGATCGCCGCATTGAGCGCCAGCAGATTGGTCTGGTCGGCGACCTCCTTGATGACGGCCACGACGTTGGCAATCCGCTGCCCATGCTGTTCGAGTTCGCTGATCTTCTCCGCGGCCAAGCGCACGGTCGTCGAAATGGCGTGGATGTCATTGACCGTGGCAGCGATGATCGCCTCGCCCGACCCGGCCAGGCGGCCGGACTCGGCAGAGATGCGGTCGCTCTCCTGCGCCTGGTTGCCAACATGGCTGATACTGACGGTCATCTCTTCGACGGTCGCCGCCATCGTCGAGGCGGCTTCGCTTTGGTTCTGGGAGGCGATGGCGACCTGTTTCGAGGTCGTCGCCAGTTCGCTGGCCGAATGCGCTACCTGCCCGGTGCGCGTCATGATGGTCTTGAGGCTGTCCTGGACCCGCTCGAGCAATCGATTCAGCGCCTGCCCGGTGTTGCCGATTTCGTCGTTACGCACGATGTCGATGCGTTGCGTGAAATCCAGCGTCGACTCGACCAGCGCGACGCGATCGCAGATATGGTTGAGCGAGGCGTGAATGACCGAATACATGACGAAGCCGATGCCGCCGACAAAAAGCGCGGCGACCGCGATCATCGCTACGATCTGCATCTTCTTGGTGGCGACAACGCCGCTGACTTCGTTGGCATAGTTGATCGCCATGGCGTCGTTGAAGGCCACATGCTTGTCGAATCCCTGCTGCAGATCGAGGGCGATCGGCCGCATTTTCAGACGCATCAACTCCCTCGCCTTCTCGGTGTTCCGGTCCCGCGACAGAGGCAGGAGATCGCGCCAGAACAGGGTCTTGTAGGTCTGGAAATCGCGGACCTCCGCCTCAAGGAGTTTCCTATCCTCCTCGTCAGTCACCAACTTCTCGTAGGCCTTCAGATATTCCTCGACGCGCGCCTCCAACTCGCGGCAACGCTGTTCGGTCGCCTCCATATCGGCGGCGTCAACGCTCAGCACATGCGCATATGCATTGACGCGAAAGCTCTGGAACGTCGCGCGTGCCGCATTCAGCACCTTGATGCTGGCGAGACTGTCGTCACGAATGTTGGCGATGCCGCTTTCAGCCTTGCCGGCAGCGGACAATCCCGTCGCACCAACGATGACCAGCGCGATGACGGAGCACGCGATCAACACGATCAGACGCAGGGAAATAGTGACGTTTTTCATTTTTCTTGGCGGGAATATTCCGGCGTATTCGCCAGATGGAACTGGCGGAATCTACTGCATGAAAGTACACTTCCCCAAAATAATTACGCCCATTTTGGGCACCGCACGGGAGGAACATGCAATGGCCGAACACAAAACGCCACGCCACACACACCGCAATAACGCGTTCGATCGAAAACACTATGCCAAACACGAATTGCAGTTTGCCGTGATCCTCGGGCAATACCACGCAAGACATGCGAGAATGCTGTTCGACCTGTACCACGGCGACTTCCTCCTCCCGATGATTCTCGGGGAGGTCGCCTTCCGCAACGTCTCGGGCGTAATCGGCGAACAGGACGCCTTTGCCCATGGCATCGAGGACAAACTGGAAGCCCTGCATTCGCCCGGCGCCTTCAAGCCGTGCAACGCATCCTCGATCGCACTCTCCACCGGCATACCACGGGAAACGGTTCGCCGGAAACTGGCGATTCTCGAGCGGGACGGCCACATCAGGAGACAAGATGGCGGTTTCGTGCTGACAAAGAAACCACGGGCCAAAACCCTCCCCGAAGTCGGATACAAGGATTTTCTCGATTTCATGCAAACCCACGAAAAAATCGCGACGATTCTCGCCGCTGGCTGAACGATACGCGCCAAGCACGTCAGGAGAACAAGCGCCGACGAACCGCCTCACACGCACGCCGGATTGACACGGGCCGGGGCCCCTTCCGAACACTCCGTGGCGCGCGCCCATTTTGGGCGTACAGACGTATCACTTCGCTTGTCGTTTTCGTTACAATCGCTGGTAATTTAACCATCATGCATATTCCTTGTGGATACACACGGATAAATGCATGTGCTCCGGCGATTGCAGTAATGCCTGTCCGCAGGATGCAAAATCACGACATACCGAAAGCCAGCGCCTTTCGAACACGTGGCGCCACCGACCTGACCATGAGCACGTATTGCGATCTCCTCCGGCGTTTTTTTCTTGCGCGTCTGCCACACATCGTCGCGCTCGTCCTGCTGACCTTGGCGCTTCCATCGCTGGCATCGGAGAATGCGGCAGCCGACAAGCCGCCCGAGCCGATGGAGTTCCTGGTCAACATCAAAAGGGACAACTATCGCCAAGGCATGCTGCGGATCGCCATTGTCCTCGAGTATGCCGATAGCCGGCTGGCTGCGCAGTTCCTCCGCTTCCGGCCGAAGCTGATGCACAGGATTCTGCTCGTGCTGAGCGACAAGGCATCGGAAGAGCTGCTGTCGAGCAAGGGCAAGATCGATTTGAAGCGGCAGATCGTCACGGAAATCAATCAGGCATTTCGCGAGACCGATCCGCAGGCGGTGAAGGACGCACTGATCACCGACTTTGTCATTCAGTAGCGCGCCCCGGTTTTCCCGCCCTATTTTCCGAATCGCACCATACGCAGGCGCTCAACGCCTGGCCGCCGCCATGGCAACAGATACCCAAAATGGGCACCGTCCGATTGAGTCGGGAATGCCTTTGCTTTAGCTTTCGAACCTCTCTCCGGGAACGACACGCAGTGTTGTGTCGGATTGCATGGTCCGGACAACGGCGCCCGATTCCGAACCTGATGATTTCGTCATTTTGGTCGTCTCGCCAATTGTCCGCGCGGGTTTCCCCATCTCCGGAAACTCGACGCCGGTTTGCGCTTCCCGGAGAGAGTTTTGTCACACCCGGATAGCTCACGCCGGCTGACGCGCATGGACGCTCGTCGGCGTTGCGCCGCGTCACCTATCGGAAAATTCAGGGACTCTCTTATGTACCGTCATGCATCGCTGAATCGAGCGTTTCGAGTAATTTGGAATGCCAGAAAATCGTCCTGGCAGGCTGTGTGCGAGAACGGCAAGACTACCGGCAAGGCAACGACCAACGCCCGACGGATTCGCCGCTTCACGGCCCTCGCTACGCTTGTCGCGGTCGCCGGCGCCAACGCCGCGCCCGGCACACTCGAGCTACCCACCGGCGGCACTGTGGTGGCCGGTTCGGCCGCCATCAACACGAGCGGCGCCAGCATGAATGTCGTCCAGAATACGCAACGGGCGGTCATCGACTGGAACACCTTCAACATCGGCGCGCAGGCTCAGGTCAATTTCATGCAGCCGGCCGGCGGCGTCGCACTCAACCGAGTCCTCGACACCAATGCCAGCCAGATTTACGGCAGGCTGAACGCAAGCGGGCAGGTATTCCTTGTCAATCCCAATGGCGTTATTTTCGCGCCGGGGGCACAGGTGTCGGCGGGCAGCATCGTCGCGTCCACGCTCGACATCGCCAACGCCGATTTTCTCGCCGACCGCAACCGCTTCGCCGGAACAAGCGGCAATGCCATCATCAATCAGGGGAACATCACTGCGAGTCCCGGTGGAACGATCGCGCTCATCGCCGCGCGCATCGTGAACACCGGCACGCTGACGGCGAATCGTGGCAACGTACTGCTTGGCGCCGGCGACAAGGTCCTCGTCGACATGGGAGGGCCGGTCAAGCTGCAAGTCCAGAACAGCACGCTTGATACGCTGATCGCGAATGGCGGCATCATCAAAGCCGACGGCGGGCACGTGATGCTGACCTCGCAGAGCGCAAACACGCTCGCCAGCAGCGTCATCAACACCACCGGCGTAATCGAAGCACAGACGCTGGCAAGCGGCGAAAAGGGCGAAATCGTCCTTTACTCGCATGACGGCACCGTTAGCCTCGCCGGCAGACTCGATGCCGCCGCGCCCAACGGCGGCAATGGCGGTTTCATCGAGACCAGCGGCAACAAGGTCATCACCGGCGCGGAACTTCAGGTGACGACGCTGGCCCCGGCCGGGCGGACGGGCACTTGGCTGATCGATCCGACGAGCTACACCGTCGCCGCCAGCGGGGGCGACGAAACCGGCACGGCGCTGTCCGCCCGTCTGTCAGGTACGAATATCCAGTTGCAGGCCGATAACAGCATCACCATCAACGACGGCGTCAGCTGGTCGGCAAACACGCTGACGCTGACATCCGGCGGCAACATCAACGTCAACGCCAGCCTGACGGCGACCGGAACTGCGGGCCTCGCCTTCGAATACGGGCAGGCGACGGCAAACGGCAGCGGCAGCACCTACAGCGTCGCCGACGGCGCGCGGATCACCATTCCGACGGCATCGGCATTCAGCTGGAAGAAAGGCTCCACGGGCACGACCAACAACCTGATATTCAACAACGGCGCGCTGCGCTTCGGCAACGGACCCGAAGCGGCGCTGACCGAGGACGGGCAACTCAAGCAGCCGTTCTATTACAACAGCGCAAGTTCCGACCCAAGCGGGCGCTGCGATGTCGGCGCGTGGTGCAAGCTGACCTACAGCACCTACCCGCTCGACATCGCCACCGGGATCGGCGGCGACGGAACGAACATCTGGAACAGCAACGGACAGGTCCTTTCGACCTCGCGCGGTCACCCCGATGCCTATTCGGGAGCCCTGAGCAACAAGTCACTCGACATTTCCGGCTACCGCGAGGGAACCGGTACGATCGTCTCCAACGGGACGCTGAGCTACACCTCAGGCGACCAGATCAAGGTAAGCAATGCCTACACGCTCGACAGCGGCACATCCTATCTCAAGACGGCAACAACCCTGACCAATCTCGGCGCATCGACCGTTTCCAACGTTCGGCTGTGGGTGGGAACCCGTGACGACTATGTCGCCGGCATGGATTCCAACTACAAGCTGAAAGGAAACCTCACCGCCAACGGCTTCGAGGCGATCACCAGCGAGTACCAGCAGGCCAAGGCGATCCAGATCAAGAACTCGGCGACCAACGACGGCACCGCCATTCTGTTTTATTCGACCTCATCGGGTGCCGACACAGTTTCGGACAGTTGCTGCTCTTTCGATAACGTAACCAACAAGGATCCGCGCGCATCCCGCATCCTGACACCACAGGAGGATGGATCCTATGCTCTTTTCATCCGCCTTGCCAACCTGTCCGCCGGCGCCGCCGATGGCATGACCTGGTATTACGCAGCGGCGCCGATCTCGCAGATCAACAACGTCGTCGGTACGGTTGCCCAATCAGCCGGGGTGAGCGCCGCGGCGCCCGTAGCAGGCCCGAGTTCGGTGCCTGAAACCACGGCCGTCTCGACGGCCCAGCAGACACCGGTTCAGGTGCTGCCGGCCGCATCGGCGACAACGACCGTCACGTCACCGGTTTCGCCGCCTCCCAGCGTGGTCATCAACCCGCAGGGCACCTTGCCCGTGTTCGAAGTTTCCGGAGGCCTGGCATTCGTTCAATTGCCCGGCAGCGGCGTTACGCCGCGCGCCGGCGCCAGTGGCGTCAACGCCGGCGCCACGCCGTCGTCCGACCTCGGCGGCGGACGCGATCCGATGGGATTCATGCGCGTCTTCGTCGTTGGCGACGGGCTGCGGACTCCCGAGAAATTCTGACCCGGCGCACCGTCATTGAGACCCTTCACCCTTTATGCACCTGATTGACATGACTCCCATCCGCGCGACGCTCACCCTCGCCACGCTCACCGCGACGCTATCGTCCTTTCCGGCGTCCGCCCAGCACGTCCCCGACGCAGGCCAGATCCTGCGCGAACAGCAGCAAGAGCTGCCGCAAGTCCCAAGGACACCGTCATCGATCGATCTCCAGCAGCCGGCCATGCCGGCGACCGAGCCGGGCGGCCCGCAGGTCATCGTCCGCTCGGTCAGCATCGGCGGGATTTCGGTATTCCCCGAACCGGCGCTGCTCGCCGTGCTCGGCGACGTCGAAGGGAAGCCGTTCGACCTCGCCGGACTGCGCGGTCTGGCCGAACGGATTGCCGCCCACTATCGCCGCAACGGCTATCCCTTCACCCGGGCCTATTTGCCCGAGCAGGCGCTCTCGGACGGAACGCTGCGCATCGAAGTCATCGAAGGGCGCTATGGCGCCGTCCAGGCCGAGGGAGACGAGGCCGACAAGGCACAGGCCTTCTTGGAACCGCTCGTCGCCGGTAACGTCATCGAGAGCACCGCGTTGGAAAGAACGACGCTGATCCTCGACGACCAGCCGGGCTTCAAGACCACGCCGATCATTCGTCCCGGCAAGGAACTCGGTACGGCCGACCTGGATGTGCGCGTTCGGCGCGAACGCATGGTCAGCGGCGAGGTCGGCATCGATAACCAAGGCAACCGCTATACCGGAGAATACCGTGGGCGACTGAACCTCCAGTTCGACAGTCCGTTCCTCTACGGTGACCAGATCCAGCTGCGCAGCCTTGTCACCGACGAAGCCCTCTGGCAAGGCGCGCTCAATTACAGCTTGCCCGTGGGCGGGTCAGGCTTGCGCGGTACCTTCGGATATTCGCAAACGTCGTATCAGCTCGGCAAACAGTTCGCCAAGCTCCTGGCGACAGGCAAGGCCTATATCAGCACCCTGGGCGCTTCCTATCCCCTGCTGCGTTCGCAAAAAGCCAATCTAACGCTGGGAGCCAGCTTCCAGTTCAAGAAGCTCGAAGACGGCCAGGGCGCATCGGGTTCCCAGAACGTGAAATCCAGTCGCTCGCTCCCGGTGAGCGCCCAGTTCGATATTCGCGACGGATTTCTCGGCGGCGGCGTCACCTACGGCACCGTCAGCTGGACGCACGGACGCCTGAGCCTGGACGACACGCTGCTCGCCATCGACAGCGCAAGCGCCCGCACCGAGGGCGGCTTCAACAAGACCAACCTCGACCTCGCGCGGCTACAGGCGTTGCCCGCCAACGTCGTCGCCTTTGCGCGCGTCAGCGTCCAGTGGGCCGACAAGAATCTCGATTCGTCCGAAGGTTTCGGCCTCGGCGGCGCCAACGGCGTCCGCGCCTATCCGACCGGCGAAAGCTATGGCGACGAAGGCTGGTTGACGCAGTTCGAACTGCGCTACCCGATCGGCACCTATACCCCCTTCCTATTCCATGATGCCGGCCACATCCGCACCAATCACAGAACCTGGGACAACAGCATGAATACCCGGTCGATTTCAGGCTCGGGCCTCGGCGTGCGCTATCAAACTGGCGCCTGGCTCGCCGACACGACCGTGGCATGGCGCGGCCAGGGCGGCCGGCCCGAATCCGACACAGCGAAGCGCGATCCGCGTCTCTGGATGACGCTCAGCTATCGATTCTGAACGGGACCTTGCCGGAGTGACGTCGTCGGACCAGGCGCAACACGGCCAGCGTCAGTGCCTATGCCGGACGCAGCGGACCATAGCCGGCCATGAAGACGTCGACGGCGCGCGCCGTCACGGCCCGGATCTGCGCGTCATCGACCTCGCCGAGCTGGTGATGCAGGAAAGGCTCAAGCAACTCCGCCTCCAGCAGTCCGATGAAATGCCGGGTCGCCACCAGCGGGTCGGCGCGCCGCAAGCGGCCGTCCGACATGGCGCTTTCCAGGAACGCCGACATCAGCGCCTGACTGCGCAGCACGCCGCGCTCATAGACGAGCCGGCCCAGCTCCGAACGCTTCGATTCGGCGATCGCCAGGTGCCGCTCGGCGCGGATACGGGGAGAATAGATGAAGCTCAGCAGACGCTCGCCGAAACGGCGCAAGGACGCGGCAATATCGCCCGTCGACTCGGCCAGCGCCTGGTGGATGACGACGAATTCGGCCTCGGTCGATTGAAACATCACCTCGGAAAACAGCTCTTCCTTGGACGCGAAATAGTTGTAGATCGTCGCCTTCGATCCACCGACCCGGGCACAGATCTCGGACATCGACGTCCGCGCGAACCCCAGTTCCTGAAACGTTTTTGCCGCGACATCCAGAATCGCCTGGCGCTTCGCCTCGGTCCTCACACGCATCGCTGACACCTTTCAAAAAATGTACCGCACGGTTCAATTTTACACCGACTCGGTTATAATCGCTCCTGTACCGTACCGTTTAGTACAGTTTAGAAAGCGAGTTTGCATGAGCAAGAACAGCCCTTCCCGCCGACCTGCGCCGTGTTCCCTGGTGGTGGCGCTGGCATCGATCGTCGGCCTTGCCGGTTGCGCCCAGTTGCCCGCCCTCGACCTGGGCAAGACGATGAAAGCAATATCCGGCTACGAAACACGCGAAACCTTCGCCGCACCGGCCGCCGCCTGGCCGACCGATCGCTGGTGGACCGCCTACGGCGACACCCAGCTCGACGCGCTCATCGACGAGGCGCTGCGCGATTCGCCCGACATGGCGGCCGCCTCGGCGCGCCTGCGTCGGGCCGAAGCCGGCGCCCAGCTTGCCGGATCGCCCCTCTTGCCGCAAGTCGGTGCCAATGTCGCGGCAAGCGAGCAGAAGCAGAGTTACAACTATCTGATGCCGCGTTCGGCGCTGCCCGAAGGCTGGAACGACTACGGGCAGGCGACGCTCAACCTCAACTGGGAAATCGACTTCTGGGGCAAGCACCGGGCCGGTCTGGCCGCCGCCACCTCGCAACTCGAAGCGAGCCGGGCCGAACTCGCGCAGGCCAGGATGAGCCTGGCCGTCGCCATTGCGACGAACTATGCCGAACTGGCGCAGCGCTTCGTCGTCCGCGACACCGCGCTGCGCTCGGTCGAGGTCCGCCGCAAGACGGCCGAGCTCTTCGACCAGCGCTTCACCAACGGGCTGGAAAACCGCGGCAGCTATAACGAAGCCGCCGCTCGCCTGGCCGTCGCCGAGGGCGAAGTGCTGGCGCTCGACGAGCAGATCGGCCTGTTGCGCCACCGCCTCGCTGCCCTGCTCGGCGCCGGTCCCGACCGGGGCTTGCGCATCGCGCGACCGACGATCCGGCTGGACGGCGCCTTCGGGCTGCCGCCGGAGCTCGCCGCCGACCTGCTGGGCCGCCGTCCCGACATCGTCGCCGCACGCCTCATGGCCGAGGCGCAGGCCCGCCGCGTCGAGCAGAAGAAGGCCGAGTTCTATCCCAACGTCAACCTGTCGGCGATGATCGGACTGCAATCGCTCGGACTCAACCAGTTGCATGACGGCGGCTCGAAATTCGGTTCAGCCGGCCCGGCGATCTCGCTGCCGATCTTCACCGGCGGCCGTTTGCGTGGCGAATTGCGCAGCGCCTCGGCCGCCTACGACGAAGCCGTCGCCACCTACGACCGTACCGTCGCCCAGGCCCTGCAGGACGTCGCCAGCGCCGGGCTGAGCCAGAAAGCCCTGGGCGAACAGTTGCAGAAGAGCCAGGCCGCCGTCGAGGCGGCCGGGAAAGCGCACCGCGTCGCGCGCAACCGCTACGAAGGCGGCCTCGCCAACTATCTCGAAGTGCTGTCGGCCGAAGACCTGCTCCTCGGCAACCAGCGCGCGCTCGCCGTGCTCCAGTCCCGCGCCTTCGCGCTCGACGTCGCACTCAAGCGCGCGCTCGGCGGCGGCTATCACATCGACACCCTCTAATTCGACAAGGACCGTTTCATGTCTGACAGCATCCCCCATCTTTCCCCGACCCCGCTCCGCAAGACCCTGCTTGGCGCCCTGATCGGCCTCGTCGGCCTCGCCGCCATCGCGACCGGCGCGTACTGGTTCCTCCACGGCGCCCATTTCGTCTCGACCGACAACGCCTATGCCGCCGTCGAGGTCGCGCAAGTCACGCCGGCGGTTGGCGGCACCGTCAGCGAAGTGCTGGTCACCGACACGCAAGCCGTCAAGCAGGGCGACATCCTCGTCCGCATCGACCCGACCGATGCGACGCTGGCGCTCGCGCAGGCCGAAGCCGACCTCGCCCGCGCCGTGCGCCGCGTCAAGGGCTTCGTCGCCAACGACGGCAGCCTCGCGGCACAGATCGCCGCGCGGGAAGCCGACGAGAAGCGCGCCGCCGCCGTGCTGAGCGCCGCCGAAGCCGATGTCGAACGCGCCCGGATCGACCTCGAACGGCGCCAGGCGCTGGCCGCCTCCGGCTCGGTCTCCGGCGACGAACTGACGCGCGCGACGAACGCCTTCGCCGCAGCCCAGGCCAATCTCGACGCCAGTCGCGCCGCCGCGGCGCAGGCCAAGGCCAACCGCAGCACCGCGCTGAGCGCGCGCGAAGCCAATGCCGCCCTGATCGCCAACGCCACCGAAGACACCAATCCGGAAGTCGCGCTCGCCCGCGCCCGCCGCGACCAGGCGGCCGTCGACCTCGAACGCACCGTCGTGCGCGCGCCGGTCGACGGCATCGTCGCCAAGCGCAGCGTCCAGCTCGGCCAGCGCGTGCAGGCGGGCATGCCGCTGCTGGCGCTCGTTCCGGTCCAGGAAATGCACGTCGACGCGAACTTCAAGGAAGTTCAGCTCGAACGCGTGCGTCCCGGCCAGCCGGTGACGCTGCACGCCGACCTCTACGGCGGCAGCGTCACCTATCACGGCGTCGTCGAAGGCTTTTCCGGCGGGTCCGGCGCCGCGTTCTCGGCGATTCCGGCGCAGAACGCCACCGGCAACTGGATCAAGGTCGTCCAGCGCCTGCCCGTGCGCATCAAGCTCGATCCGGCCGAAATCGCCACGCACCCGCTCAAGGTCGGCCTGTCGATGACGGCCGAGATCGACACGCGCAAGCTGAACTGAGCGGAGACTCCCGATGCGCGATACGCAAACGCCGCCCGCCACACGCGACGCCGACGCGCCGCTGAGCGGCGGCATGCTGTGGGTGGCGGCCATCATCCTCGCCGCGGCCAATTTCATCGCCGTGCTGAACATGACCATCGCCAACGTCTCGGTGCCCAACATCGCCGGCAGCCTCGGCGCGACGACGAGCCAGGGCACCTGGGTCATCACCTCCTATGCCGTCGGCGAGGCGATCACCGTGCCGCTGACCGGCTGGCTCGCCGCCCGCTTCGGCTCGGTCCGCGTCTTCGTCGGATCGATGGCACTGTTCGGCACGTTCTCGGCCATCTGCGGCCTGTCGAACTCGCTCGGATTGCTGGTCGTCGCGCGCATCTTCCAGGGCTTTTCCGGCGGTCCGCTGATGCCATTGTCACAAACGCTGCTGATGCGGATCTTCCCGAAGGAAAAGGCGGCAGCGGCGATCGGCCTGTGGTCGATGACGACGCTCATCGCACCGGTCGTCGGCCCGATCCTCGGCGGCCATCTCTGCGACGACTATAGCTGGCCGTGGGTGTTCTACCTCAACGCCCCGATCGGACTCGTCTGCGCCTTCTTTGCCTGGAACCTGCTCAAGCGCTACACCGAACCGCTGAAGAAGAATCCGATCGATACCATCGGCATCGTCCTGCTCGTCATCTGGGTTGCTGCGCTGCAACTCATGCTCGACGAAGGCAAGGATCTCGACTGGTTCGCCTCGACCAAGATCACCGCACTGGCCATCATCGCCGCCATCGGCTTCGCCGCTTTCCTGATCTGGGAAATGTTCGAGGCGCACCCGATCGTCGACCTCCGGGTATTCCGCCACCGCGGCTTCACCGCCAGCGTCCTGACCATTACGCTGGCATTTGCCGCCTTCTTCGGCGTCAACGTGCTGACGCCGCTCTGGTTGCAAAGCTTCATGGGCTACACGGCGACGATCGCCGGGCTGGCCACCGCCTGGTCCGGCGTCACCGCCGTCTTCCTCGCCCCCATCGTCGCCCAGGCGGCGCACCGCAGCGACCCGCGCCGCCTGGTCTTCGCCGGCGTCGTGCTGATGGGCCTGGTGACGCTCTGGCGCTCGGTGGCGACCACCGACATGGGCTTCTGGGATGTCTCGGTGCCGCTGATGGTCATGGGCTTCGGCCTGCCGCTCTTTTTCGTCCCGACCACCGGACTGGCACTGGCCAGCGTCGACGAACACGAGATGGACTCGGCCGCCGGCCTGATGAATTTCCTGCGCACCCTGTCCGGCGCCGCCGCGACCTCGATCGTCACCACGCTCTGGTCGAACAAAATCATCGCCAACCACGCCGAACTCGCCGGTCTCGCCGACGCCGACCAGAGCGTGCGCACCCTGCTCGACAGCGCCGGCAGCACGCCCGAGGCGAGCTTGTCAGTTGTCGACTACCTGATCACGCAGCAGAGCGTCATGTTGGCGACCAACCAGTTGATGGTCGCCATCGGCCTCGCCTTCATCGTCGCCGCGAGCGTCATCTGGCTGGCGCCGAAACCGTCGCGGGTCGTCGAACCGGGCGCCGGCGGACACTGAACCACATCCCAACAATCCTCCCGGAGAATCACCATGTTCAAACATCTTCTCGTTCCCACCGACGGGTCGCCGCTCTCCGGCGACGCGGTCGAGCATGCCATCGCCTTCGCCCGCGACGCCGGCGCCCGCATCACCTTCTTTCACGCAGAGCAACGCCTCCCGGCGCTGTATGTCGACATGGGCGCAATCGGCGACCCGCAGATGCTGCACCGCTTTCATCAAAGCGAGGACAGCATCGCGCACGACATTCTCGCCGACGCCGAACGACGCGCCGTCGCCGCCGGCGTTGACTGCACGACGCTGACGATGAGTTGCGACGAACCCAGCGAAGCGATCGTCGAGGCAGTCGGACGCCAGGGATGCGACCTGATCTTCATGGCCTCGCACGGACACAAGGGCATCGGCGCCTTGCTGCTCGGCAGCGAAACGCAAAACGTGCTCGCCCACACCCGCATTCCCGTGCTCGTATACCGACGTCCTGACGGCATCGCATAAATCGACAGCGCCCCGAACATAGCCGGTGGCTATGGCAATGATTACATCAATTGTCTGGCATCTCCGCGATCCGCCTCCTAAACTGATCAGCATACATCGCTCAACCCAACGCTGAGAGGAGAAGCTCCATGAGCAACGAAAGCAAGTGCCCATTCGCCGCGACACACGGCGGCCGCACCACGGCGGGAACGCAGTCGAACCAGAACTGGTGGCCGAATCAGCTCAACCTGAAGATCCTGCACCAGCACTGCGGTCGCTCCAGCCCGATGGGCAAGACATTCAACTATGCGGAAGAATTCAGCAAGCTCGACCTGTCCGCCGTGAAGAAAGACCTGTTCGCGCTGATGACCGATTCGCAAAGCTGGTGGCCGGCCGACTGGGGCCACTACGGCGGCCTCTTTATCCGAATGGCATGGCACAGCGCCGGCACCTACCGCATCAGCGACGGGCGCGGCGGCGCCGGCACCGGCAACCAGCGTTTTGCCCCGCTCAACAGCTGGCCGGACAACGCCAACCTCGACAAGGCACGCCGGCTGCTGTGGCCGATCAAGCGCAAATACGGCAACAAGCTCTCCTGGGCCGACCTGATGATCCTGGCCGGCAACTGCGCGCTCGAATCGATGGGCTTCAAGACCTTCGGCTTCGCCGGCGGCCGCGAAGACATCTGGGAACCGGAAGAGGATATCTACTGGGGCAGCGAATCCGAATGGCTCGCCACCAGCGACAAGCCAAACAGCCGCTATTCCGGCGATCGCCAACTCGAAAATCCGCTCGCTGCCGTGCAGATGGGCCTGATCTACGTCAACCCCGAAGGCCCCGACGGCAACCCCGACCCGGTCGCGTCCGGACGCGACGTGCGCGAGACCTTTGCGCGCATGGCCATGAACGACGAGGAGACGGTTGCCCTCGTCGCCGGCGGACACACCTTCGGCAAAGCCCACGGCGCCGGCGATCCGGCACTGATCGGCCGCGAACCTGAAGCCGCGCCACTCGAGGAGATGGGACTCGGCTGGAAGAACGCCTTCGGCAGCGGCAAGGGCGTGCACACCACGACAAGCGGCATCGAAGGCGCATGGAAACCGAATCCGACGCGCTGGGACAACGGCTATTTCGACATGCTGTTCGGGTACGAATGGGAGCTCGTGAAAAGTCCGTCGGGCGCCAAGCAATGGCTGGCCAAGGACGTCGCCGAGAAAGACATGATTCTGGACGCCCATGACCCGGGCAGGAAGCACCGCCCGATGATGACGACGGCCGATCTGTCGCTGCGCTTCGACCCGATCTACGAGCCGATTTCGCGCCGCTTCCACAAGGATCCGCAAGCCTTTGCCGACGCCTTCGCCCGCGCCTGGTTCAAACTCACCCACCGCGACATGGGTCCGCGCTCGCGCTACCTTGGTCCGGACGTACCCTCCGAAGTGCTGATCTGGCAGGACCCGGTTCCCGCCGTCGATCATGTGCTGATCGACGATGCCGACGCCGCCGGCCTGAAGAAAACGATTCTCGCCACCGGCCTGTCGATCCGCGAACTGGTCGCGACCGCCTGGGCCTCGGCGTCTACCTTCCGCGGTTCCGACAAGCGCGGCGGCGCCAACGGCGCCCGTATCCGGCTGGCGCCGCAGAAGGACTGGGCAGTCAACGAACCGGCGCAACTCGCCAAGGTGCTGGCGGCGCTGGAGCGCATCCGGAAGGACTTCAACCAGTCCCGAAGCGACGGTAAAAAGGTCTCGATCGCCGACCTGATCGTGCTCGGCGGCAACGCCGCCATCGAGGCGGCGGCCAAGGCGGCCGGCCAGGCGCTGACGGTGCCCTTCGCGCCGGGTCGTACCGATGCGACGCAGGCGGAGACCGACGCCGACTCGTTCGCCGTGCTGGAGCCTTTCGCCGATGGCTTCCGCAATTACGCCAAGGGCCCGTCCCGCATGCCGGTCGAGGAGCGCCTGCTCGACAAGGCCCAGCTGCTGACGCTGAGCGCGCCGGAAATGACCGTGCTGATCGGCGGCCTGCGCGTTCTTGATGTCAACGCCGGCCACGCGCCGCACGGCGTATTCACCGACCGACCGGGCGTCCTCTCGAACGACTTCTTCGTCAAGCTCGTCGATATGGCGACGGAATGGAAGCCGACGACGGAAGAACGGACGCTGTTCGAAGGCCGCGACCGCGCCAGCGGCAAACCGAAGTGGACGGCGACACGCGTCGATCTCGTCTTCGGCTCGAACTCGCAACTGCGGGCGCTGGCCGAGGCCTACGCACAGGACGACGCACGGGAAAGCTTCGTGCGTGACTTCGTCGCGGCCTGGGTGAAGGTGATGAACCTCGATCGCTTCGATCTCAAGCGTTAAGGCGGGACCCAACGACAGGCGGCCGTCGCAGCGCAGGCTGCGGCGGCCGCGCCGCGTTATGCCGTGTTGGCCGATCGATGCGCGGCATCGTGACAATCCCCCCCGTTTGGCGAGATACTGGACGCGCATAATCATTCCAGATACGGTCGGGGGAGAAGACTCGATGAAAGACATCTACATCGTCTGGAACAAGGACAACGAAATCGGCATTCCGATCATCGACGAGCAGCACCGCGTCGCCGTCGGCACCATCAACCCGCTGTTCTGCTTCATGCAGATGAAGCGTGGCGTCGCCAACAACGACGCGACGATCGTGCTGAATTTCCTCAAGGACTGGCGGCTCGATCACATCAACAAGCAGGACCGGAAATTCGCCGAGCATCTCCGCCACACCGGCGCCCTGTAAATCCGGCAGGCGTCACTGCGGCGCCGACAAGGCCCGGCGCAATCGGGAGATCAGCCAGCCGATCACCGGCAAGGTGGCGTACAGCTCCTCGGCGGCATCCCAGTAGTCGCGGTGGTAGATCACCTTGCCATCGGCATCGAAGCGCAGATGCGAGGCGCCGCGGATGACATTCGACTTGTCAGGTCCGCCGCGCCGCCGGCGGTAATGAAACTCCCAGACCAGCATGGCACCGCCGGGATCGACCACCCGGTCGGTAACGACGAAGCGCGGCGAATCGACCTGCCGGTACATGTGCGCGAATATCGCCTGGATCGCCTCGACCCCGCGCACTCCGTTGAACGGATCCTTGAAACAGGCATCATCGGCATAGAAGGCGGGAATGTCGGCGACCCGTTCGGGCGTCAGGTGCTCGAAGAAATCGATGAGACGGTCGACGGACATGTCAGCCTCCAGTGATGCGGCGGATCAGGGCAAAATACCAGCGCCGCGGCAACAATGACAAGAGCTTGAGAACGCGGGTGAAGCGCTTCGGAAAATGAATTTCGAAGACACCGGTGCGGAAGCCGGCGACGATGGCGAGCGCGGCCTGCTCTGGCGTCAGCAGCGCCGGCATGGCGAAGTCGTTGCGGGCAGTCAGCCGCGTCCTGACGAAGCCGGGGTTGATCACCCAGACGCCGATCCCGCACGCGGCGAGATCGAGATACAGGCATTCGGCAAAGTGAATCAGCGCGGCCTTTCCGGGTCCGTAGCAGAGCGCCTCGGGCAGGCCGCGATAGCCGGCGACGCTGGCCACGAACGCGATGCCGCCGCCGGCAGGCAGATCCGGCAGCACCGTCGCGGCAAGCCGCATCGCGCCGGTGAAATTGACCTCGACGACCTGCTCGGCCCGGGCCAGATCGAAGCGATGCGCGCGCATCGGCACATAGTCGCCGGCGAGATAGACGACCAGGTCGATGCGTGGCCATTCGGCCTTCAAGGTCCGGTGCGCGGCAGCCAGACTGGCCGTGTCGGTGACATCGCAGGGCAACCGTCGCGCCGCATCGATCGGCAAGACGCGCAAGGCGTCGAGCGTGCGCGCCGACACGGCGAGGTGGGCGCCGCGACGCGCAAGTTCGCCGGCCAGCGCCGCACCGATGCCGGTCGACGCACCGACCAGCCACACGTAGCGTCCCTGCCAGTCCGTGATTTTCGGATTCATCGCCGGCCGCCTCCTGTGATCAGCGTTTCATGAAGGTCAGCGACACCTCGCCGAGCCTGAATCCCCACTTCGACATGTACGAACGATTGATCATGACCTTGTCGTCGATCAGGAACATCCAGTCGTCGAAATCGACGAGATAGGTCTTGCCATCGACCGGCAGTCTCAGCACGTAGCGCCAGCGCAGCGCATTCCCTGCAAGCTCGCCAAGGGCCTCGCCGGCGACGTCGTCAGCGGTGCCGCGGTAGCTGCCGTCGGGCTGGCGTCTTAACGTCCACACGCGCCGCGTCCGGCTTCCGTCGGACCAGCTGAAATGCTCATCGAGTATGCCGGTATCGCCGTCCCACCGGGCATCGATGACAACGTGGAAGCGTTTCTTCACTTCACCGGAGCGCCCCTGAAAAATGCCCCATGCATCGATGGTGCCGTTCAGGTACTGTCGGATGTCGAGCTCCGGCCGTTCGGAACGGTACTGTTCAACGCCGGTCGAGGCGCAGGCGGTAAGCCCCAGGGAAAGCAGCGCGGCAGTCAGCAGTTTCATGATCGGATCTCCAGGAAATGACGCCAGCGCCAGAGCAACATGGCGGCCAGCAATTTGAAGAAGAGCGGCAGCAAGGCATAAATGAAGACCAGCGCCTCGCCACCGCCGTCCGCGCCGGGGCGATAGCCGAGCCATTCGAGCAGCGGCAGCGCCAGGCCGGCGGCCAGCGCGAGGTTGATCTTGGCGACCATATTCCAGACGCCGAAGCAGGCGCCCGGCTGCCCCTGACGCTCGCCGAGATCAGCGGCGATCGCCGCCGGCAAGGCCAGATCGGCGCCGAGCGCGACACCCGATGCGAGGCAAATCAGGGCAAACCCGCCGACATCGCCGTGACCGAGCGTGCAGGCGCCGCCAAACGACAGCATCGCCATCGCCAGCGCCAGCGCCCAGGCACGAACTCTGCCGATACGGGATGCGAGCCCGACCCACAGCGGCAGCGCGACGGCGCCGGCGACAAAATACAGGGCCAGCAGCGGCCCGCCGGCCTCGGACCGGCCAATGACATCGGCCACAAAAAAGAGGAACAGCGTCGCCGGCAACGCTGCCGCGATGCCATTGGCAACGAATACGCCGAGCAGGCGGCGGAAGGCGCCATCGGCCAATGCGCGGCCCAGGCTTTGCCACGGCGACCCGGCGGCCGGCGGCAGGGACGCGCCGGGCCCAACCTGCGCAAAAGCGATGGCGACGGCGGCACCGAGAAGCGGTGGCAACACCCAGGCCAGGCGCGCCGTGCCAGCGTCAGGCGCGTCGGCCAGCAGCGCCGGCAATGCCGCCGCCAGCACCACGCCGGCCAGTCCAAAGCCCTCGCGGGCGGCCACCAGCCGCGTCCGCATCGCCGTGTTTTCACCGACGACGGCGCCCCAGGACTGATAGGCGACCGAGGCCGCCGAATAACCGAAATAGGTGAGTCCGAGCGACACGAGCAGCCAGACGGCGGTGAAACCGGCCGGCGGATTGAACAGCGCGACGAAACCAAGGGCGAAGGGGATGAGCGCGACAGCGAGCATCCGGCGGCGCGGCAGGCGATCGGCCCACCAGCCGAGCCAGGGATCGACAAACGCATCGAGCAGACGGGCGCCGAGGAGAATCGCACCGAGCAGGCTCAGCGCGATGCCGGTGTGTTCAGCATAAAAGCGCGGCACATGCACATAGACCGGCAACGCGGCGAACGCCAGCGGCAGACCCAGCAGGCCATAGGCAAGGACGGTCAGATTCGTCATGCCAACCGCAGCAGCGCTGCCCGCAATGCCGGCGCGCTGGTCCGGGCATCGAGCCAGATGGCGAAGAAGCCCTCGGCAAAACCAGGCGCGTCGATGCTGCCGAGTACGCGCCCGTCCTGATGGAAACTGACGCGATCGCCGGCATGAAGGCCGACGATGTGGTCGCCGGCATCGACGTCGGGAAAGATGCCTTGCATCGCTTCGGCCCAGCGCCGCAGAGGCGCCTCGTCGGCGACGAAGCGGCGCATCTCGCGGACGCTCGCCGCGACGATGGCGCGTCCCTCGATATGACGTTTGTAGTCGAGCCGCAGCATTCGCGGCGGCCGTTGCGGATCGTCGCCGGCCCACAGGGTTGCCGCATAGACGAGGACGCCGAACCGGCGGTAGTCGCCGCTGCCCCAGCGTTTCAGGCCGGCGTGAAGGTCCTCGCCGGCGCCCGCCGAAGACAGGCACAGCCAGGGCACGACGCCCAGCGCGCGCAGCACGGCGCGTCTCGCCGGCGAGGAAGGACCGCGCATTACGACGCCGTCATCAGCGGCGGACAAGTTCGAACTGGACGACATCGACATTACCGGCAAGGAAGCCGGCCTCGCAGTAGGCGAGATAGAAGCGCCACAGGCGGCGGAAGTTCTCGTCGAAACCGAGCGCGGCGATCTGCGGCCAACGCGCGTCGAAGGCGGCGCGCCATTCGGCCAGCGTGCGCGCATAGTCGCGCCCGAAGGCGAACTCGTCGACCACCTGCAGCCCCTGGCGCGCGGCCGCCTCGCGGAAGGCGCTGCGCGACGGCAGCATACCGCCCGGAAAGACATACTGCTGGATGAAGTCGGTGCCGCGCCGATAGGCGGCGAAGAGCGCGTCATCGATCGTGATGCTCTGGATCACCGCCCGACCTGTCGTCTTGAGCGCCTTCGCCACCGTCGAGAAATACGCCGGCCACCACTTCTCGCCGACCGCCTCGAACATCTCGATCGAAACGACGTGATCGTATGACTCACGCGTATCGCGGTAATCCTGCAGGCGAAGATCGGCCTCTGGCACGCGCCCTTGCGCCCATTCCAACTGCGCCGGCGACAGTGTCAGGCCGGTGACGCGCAAACCCTCGGCGACGGCGAGTTCGGCGAAGCCACCCCAGCCGCAGCCGATCTCCAGCACATGATCGCCGCATTCCGCCTGCAGTCGGTCGAGGATGCGGCGGTACTTGGCATGCTGCGCCGCGAGCAGCGAGCCATCGTCTTCGCGGCGGAAGATCGCCGCCGAATAGCTCATGCTCGCGTCAAGCCACAAGCGGTAGAACTCATTGCCGAGGTCGTAGTGCGACATGATGTTGCGCTTGCTGCCGGCGCGGCTGTTGCCATTGAGCCAGTGGCGCAAGCGGGCCGAGAGCAGTTGCCGCCAGGAGCCGTAGATCGCCTTGGCGAGCCCGCCGCGGTTGCGCGCCAGCAGGGCGAGCAGGCCGGCGACGTCGGGCGAATCCCACTGCCCGTCGAGATAGGCCTCGGCCAACCCGATATCGCCGCGGGTGAGCACGCGGGCGAACACCGCCTCGTCGTGAATCTGCAGCGTCACGGCGCCCTCGCCGTCGCCGAACAGCATCCGCGCGCCGCCCGGCAGGCGGATCTCGAGCAGGCCGCCGCGCAGGTGTTCAAGCAGGCCGAAAACGATCCGCGTCTCGCGGGTCAGGGCAGCGGTTTGGGGCAACGTTAACGCGTCGTCGAAGGCGGGATTCATTTTGTCGACTCCTGAAAGGTGCGGCGAGAGGGATGTGCTCCGCGGAAGGGAACACCGTTGATCCAGAGCTTGAGCGCCTGCCAGTGGATGCGAAGGACGACGCCGAGCGTCATCCAGGGCATGCGCAGGAAGGCGCCGAACAGCGCGCCCGCCGACCACGCGCGGGCTTGGCCGGAAATCGAGGTGAGCAACAGCGCGCCTTCGCCATCGTCATAATCAATGCAGGCCTGCTGCACCGCGCGCGCCAGCCGGAATCGGAAGCGATAACCGCCGACCACCTCGTTGAACGGCGAAACGTGGAAGACTTTCTCGGCGCGCAGTTCATCGCCGTCGGCGAGCGTCTCGCCGTCCCGGTGCAAGAGGTAGCTGTGCGTCCCGCCGAAGGTGTTGTTCACTTCCGCGAGAATCGCGATCAGGCGACCGTCGGCGTGGTGGCAGAACCAGAAGCTGACCGGGTTGAAGACGAAGCCGAGCAGGCGCGGGAATGTCTGCAGGATGATCTCGCCGTCATGCGGCAGTCCGTGTTCCGCCAGCAGGCCCTCGATCCACGGCAGCAGGGGACTGCCGTCGCGGCGGCCGTGATCGCGGCGATGGAAGCTGAAAAGATTGAAGTGATCGAGCGAAAACAGGCCGCAGCGGGCCGTCTCCAGCCTCCGCAAGGGCAAGCGGACATAGAACACCGGATAGACGAAGGCATTGACCACCGGACGCAGGCGCCGATGCATCACATTTCCGAGGCAGAGTTGCGGGCGCGCGACCATGGCCAGCCCGATCACCGCGCCGACGACTCGTCGCCGCCTTGCCACGGCGCCTTGACGCCGAGCAGATTGGCGACCCGCAGCCCGGACTTGAGGCCGTCTTCGTGAAAACCGTAGCTGCCCCAGGCGCCGGCCAGCCAAATCCCGTTGTCACCCTGCACCCCGGCCAGTCGCTGCTGCGCGGCGATCGCTGCGGCGTCGAAGACCGGATGGGCATAGTCGAACTCGGCGATGACCTTGGCGGGATCGGGTTCGCGTGCGGGATTCAGCGTGACCACGACGGGCGTGTCGAACGGCAGCGGTTGCAAGCGGTTGATCAGATAGGACACGCCGACCGGCTGCATGCCGGGCGTACCGTCGCCGGCGAAATAATTCCAGGCGGCCCATAGGCGGCGCGAGCGCGGCAACAGACCCGCGTCGGTATGCAGCACCGCCCGGTTGCGCTGGTAACGGATCGCCGCCAGCACCTTGCGCTGCGCGGCGCTGGCAGTGGCGCCAAGGATGGCAAGCGACTGGTCGCTGTGGCAGGCCATGACTACCTGGTCGAACACTTCCTCACCGCCGGCGTAGGCGACGCGCAGTCCGTTGTCATCGCGCGTGACAGCACGCACCGGACAGCCCAGGCGAATGTCATCGATCCCGGCGGCGAGCCTCTTCACGTACTCGCGTCCGCCGCCCCTGACCGTACGCCACTTCGGCCGATTGAAAACCTGCAGCAGACCGTGGTTGTCGCAGAAGCGGATGAAGGTGGCGAGCGGCATGTCGAGCATCTGGGCAGCCGGGCAGGACCAGATCGCCGCCGCCATCGGCAACAGGTACCAGTCGGCGAAGGCTGCCGAATAAGCACGCTCGGCGAGAAAGGTCCGCAGCGACAGCGCGCTGTCGGGATGGCCAGCCAGCCAGGCGACGCTTTCGCGATTGAAGCGGATGATGTCCGCCAGCATGCTCCAGAAACGACGACGGAACAGATTACGCGGCTGTCCGAAGAGCGTGGCCAGATTATTGCCCGCCCACTCCAGATCGGGATGCCGGAGGCTGACCGAAAATGTCATCTCCGTTTCGACGCTGTCGACGCCGAGCAACGCGAACATCGCGATGAGATTGGGATAGGTGCGCTCGTTGAAGACGAGAAAACCGGTGTCGACCGGATGCGTCACGCCGGCCAGGGTGACATCCACCGTGTTCGTGTGTCCGCCGAGATAATCGCCGGCCTCGAAGACCGTCACTTCATGGCGGCGCGACAACAGCCACGCGGCGGAAAGCCCGGAAATCCCGGCGCCGACGACGGCAATGCGCTGCTTCTCCGGTTGCGCGGCATTCATGACGATCTCCTCTCAACAAAACTGGTCAACACGGCACTTTGTCCTAGACAAAAACAGATTTTGTTCGTAAGATACTGTCAAAAAACCCGTTCGTCAATCATTTGTTCAACATTTGTTCAGGACAAAATAATGGAGACCGTCGGCTATACCATTGCTGCCGTGGAACGCGACACCGGACTGTCGAAAGACGTTCTCCGCATGTGGGAACGGCGCTACGGCTTCCCGACACCGGAACGCGACGCGAACGGCGAACGCGTCTACCCTGCTGCACAGGTCGACCGGCTGCGCCTGATCAAACGCCTGATGGATCAGGGACATCGGCCGGGAAAGCTGATGGCGACGCCGGACCCGGAACTCGAACGGCTGCGCCCCCGCCGCCCGGCGCCCGAGGTCGACGGGCTGGCTGCCGGACAAGGCACGGTGCTCGAAGACCTCCTCAGGCTGATCAGGGAGCACAACGCCAGCGGCTACGTGCACGCGCTGCAGCAGCGTCTCTCGCGCGACGGTTTGCACCGTTTTGTCCAGGACATCGTCGCGCCGCTGACCGGCCGGGTCGGGCAGGCCTGGGAGAATGGCGAAATCGAAGTCTTCGAGGAGCACCTGTTCACCGAACTCAGCAAACGGGTATTGCGGCAGGCGATTGCCGGCCTGCCCACGGGCGCGGGTTCGCCGCGCGTCATGCTGACCAGCGTGCCGGACGAACAGCACGTCCTCGGCTTGCTGATGATTGAGGCGCTGCTGGCGCTCGACGGTGCCGAATGCATCCCGCTCGGCACCCAGACGCCCCTGCTCGAAATCGCCCGCGCCGCCGAGGCGCATCGCGTCGACATCGTCGCCCTGTCCTTCTCGGTCGCTTTTCCAGCCCGGAAGATTCCGGCGATCCTGCAACAACTGCGCGGATTGTTGCCGGACGGCGTCGAACTCTGGGCCGGTGGCGGCGGCGTCGCGCATCTGTCGCCACCGCCCGGCGTCTGCCTGCTGAAAGACCTACCACAAGGCGTACGCGCACTCGGCGAATGGCGAACCCGGCACACGCCGGGCTGAACGATCCGCCGACCGGCGCGCCGGTCAACGGCGAAGCCCCGGGGTCAGGCGACGCCCCGGGGGAAAACACGCGGTCATACAGCCGCTTCCGCCCGACATGGCGCAGGACGGAAGCGGCGACGCACCACTATTCTTCGAGCATGCTGCGCAGCATCCAGGCGGTCTTCTCATGCACGTCGAGGCGCTGCGTCAGCAGATCCAGCGTCGGCTGGTCGTTGGCCTTGTCGGCGACCGCCAGCAGGCTGCGCGCCGTGCGCGCCGTCGCTTCCTGCGCCGAGACCAGCAGGCGGATCATCTCGACCGCCTTCGGCACCCCGGCCACCTCCTTGATCGACGACAGCTTCTGGAATTCCCGATAGGTGCCCGGCGCCGGGAAATCGAGCGCGCGGATACGCTCGGCGATCAGGTCGAGCGCATTCCACTGCTCGGTGTACTGCTGCATGAACATGACATGGAGCGTATTGAACATCGGCCCCTTCACGTTCCAGTGGAAGTTGTGCGTCATGAGATAGAGCGAGTAGCTGTCGGCCAGCAGTCGCGACAGCCCCTGGGCGATCTCGGCGCGCTCGTCGACGCTGATGCCGATGTCAATGACGGATTTTTTCGTTTTCTTCGCGGACATGAGTATTCTCCTTGTCGAATGATGTGACTTAAATGACGGCCTGATCACTGGACCCGAGGTCCCGACCGGGCGCCGCTGCAACGATCAATTGAGGCCGCCGGTCAGCAGCACCATCGCGCCGCACAGATTGATGGCGATGCCCACCAGCAGGCGGAGGGAAAGACCGCCGCCGGGGAAGCCACCGGTTAAGCGACGCCGGACGCCGCGCAGATCAGTCATGTTCATGATGCTCTCCTCATCACCTTGCCTATGGACTGTATTCTGGCGAGAAGATGCGATAGCGTCCAATCATTAGATTTCATATTTTCGATAGCACCAGACTATCGTCATTCGCATCGGAATGGCGGCGTCCTGCGGGCAATCGCCCGCCCGAGTCCGAGGCGTTGGCGTACGCGGAGGAGACACGCCACGCCACCGGCGAGGGTGAGGCATGGCGTCCGGGATGCCCCCCGTCGGCGTTCGCCAAGGAATGGCGACGTCAGGCGTCCGGCATCAGCCCGGCGGAATCCCCGTCATGACATCTGGGAAAACCGCGCGCGCAGGCTTTCCAGCGTGTCGTGTTCGCCACGGACACGGAAAACGGCGCCCTCGGGTTCAGCGCGCTCTTCCAGCACTTCGCAACTGGCGTAGAGTTCGCCGCGAAACTGCTGAGCCGACCAGGGAAGGAACAGTTCGGTTTCGACGAGATCCTTCTGGAAAAAGCGGACGATCATCAGACGCAGCCGGGCGACGTCGTCCGGACGACGGGCGCTCATCACGACACACTCCGGGTAGCGTTCCCTGAGCGCCGCCTCGCGTTCGTCCTGCGCGACGCTGTCGCCGACGCAATCGATCTTGTTGAAGACCAGCAGGCGCGGCACCTCGCTGGCGCCGATTTCGGCGAGTACCGTATCGGTCACCTCAAGCTGACGTTCGAACCCGGGATCGCTGGCATCGACGACGTGCAGCAACAGCGAAGCGTCGAGCGCTTCTTCCAGCGTCGATTTGAAAGAGGCCACCAATTCGTGCGGCAGGTTCTTGATGAAGCCGACGGTATCGCTGACGAGCACGCGCGGGACGCTCTCGGGCTGAAGCGTACGCACCGTCGTATCCAGTGTGGCGAAGAGCTTGTTGGCGACCAGGACCTCGCTTCCGGTGAGCGCGCGCATGAGCGTCGATTTTCCGGCGTTGGTGTAACCGACGAGCGCGGTGCACGCCAGTCCCTGACGCTCCTGTCGCCGCGAGCGCTGTATCTTCCGCTCGGCGTCCATGGCGACGATCTCTTCCTGGAGTTCGGCGATCCGGTCGCGGATCTTGCGGCGGTCCAGTTCGGTATGCGACTCGCCGGCGCCGCGGCCGCCGACGCCGCTGCGCTGTCGTCCCTGCGGTCCGGCGAGCTTTGCCGCTTCGCGCAGGCGCGGCGCCATGTAGCCAAGACGCGCAATTTCCACCTGGGCTCTGGCGGCGCGGGAGCGGGCGTTACGATGGAAGATCTCGAGAATGACCATGGTACGGTCCATCACCTCGCAGCCGACCTCGAGTTCAAGATTCCGGGCCTGCGACGGCGAAATTTCATGGTCCACCAGGATGGCGTCGATGACAACATCGCTGTCATAGGATGCCGCCAAGCCAACATCATCGATCGCCGGCTCGTGGTTTACAAAACGTCGTACTTCCTCGCGCTTTCCGGCCCCCAGATAAGCCGTCGTATCGAAGCCCGGACGCTTCTGCGTAAAGGTATGAACAACCTTGAACCCCAAGGTTTTGGCGAGATCGCGCAATTCGGCGAGCGACGCTTCGAATTCGGTGTCGCTCACCGTCGGTCGTTGGACGGCAGCCACCACGGCATACCTGGGATTTTCGCTAACGTTTGCCTGCATTCGCGGAGGGCTTTCCTTGAGAAGAGGGTTTGGCGACCGGGACCGATCGCCAGACATAGGGGTGAAGACGACATTCATCAGACCCGGCCCGACGCGCGGCGTTCGCACTGCCGACACCAGCGCCGGAAAATGAACGGCGGGCATCTGGCGTGCCGGTAGCGCGTCGCTGCCGCATTCGATGTTTGATCAGTGATCCAGGGCACGCACTTTGACGATCTTGCCCTTGACCTTGCCGGTCGCCAGCTTGCGCACGGCCTCGCCGGCGAGTTCGCGCGCCACGGCGACATAGGTGGATTGCTCGGTGACGGTGATCTTGCCGACCTGCTCGCGGGTGAAGGTGCGCGTTCCGGACGCTTCGGCCGTCAATGCGCCGAGGACGTCGCCGGGACGGATCTTCTCCTTGCGGCCGCCGAGAATCTGCAAGGTGACCATCGGCGGATGCAGTGCTGCGTCATTGCCGCTCTGCAGCGATCCGAGCGTATGCCATTCAGGTTCAATGCCGGTCAGTCGGGCGATGGTGTCGACGCGGCGCCGGTCGCGCGGACTGCACAGGCTGAATGCCCAGCCGTCCTCGTCGGCGCGGCCGGTACGGCCGATGCGGTGAACATGGATTTCAGGATCGGGCGTGACATCGACGTTGATAACGGCTTCGAGCCGGTCGATGTCCAGACCGCGGGCGGCGACGTCCGTGGCCACCAGCACCGAACAACTGCGATTGGCGAACTGGATCAGCACCTGATCGCGCTCGCGTTGCTCCAGATCGCCGTTCAGCGTCAGCGCGCTAAACCCGTTGGCATGGAGAACGTCGAGCAGATCGCGGCACTGCTGCTTGGTGTTGCAGAATGCCAGCGTGCTGACGGGCCGATAGTGCTTGAGCAGCGTCGTCACGGCCTGCAAGCGCTCCTCGTGCTTGACCTCGTAGAATCGCTGGCGGATCTTGCTGTTCTCATGCTGCTCCAGCAACTTGACCTCCTTCGGCTGGCGCAGGAACTGCTTTGCCAGCCGTTCGATGCCCTCGGGATAAGTCGCCGAAAAAAGCAGGGTCTGGCGATGCGGCGGACAGTGCTCGGCGACATACACGATGTCGTCGAAAAAGCCCATGTCGAGCATGCGGTCGGCCTCGTCGAGCACCAGCGTATTGAGCGCATCGAGGCGCAGGCTGCCGCGCTCCAGATGATCCATGAGGCGCCCCGGCGTGCCGACAACGATATGCGCACCGTGTTCCAGGCTGCCGCGTTGCGGACCGATCGGGGTGCCGCCGCACAGCGACAGCACCTTGATGTTGTCCTCGAAGCGCGCCAGCCGACGGATCTCCTGCGTCACCTGCTCGGCGAGTTCGCGCGTTGGGCAGAGCACCATCGCCTGAACGGCAAAGCGGCGCGGGTTGAGATTGGTCAGCAGCGTGATGGCGAAGGCGGCCGTCTTGCCGCTACCGGTCTTGGCTTGCGCGATCAGGTCGTGCCCGGCCAGCGCGATCGGCAGGCTGGCCGCCTGGATCGGCGTCATCGTCGTGTATTCGAGTTGCTCGAGCGCGGCACGCAGGCCGGGCGACAGCGAAAGCGTGTCAAAGCTGGGTGCTTCGCCGGCTGCGGGGGACTCGGAAAAATCGGTCATGTCGTTCAATTCTTGTGTCGATTGGCGGGAAGCGGCTTGCGCTGCCGTTGGCCCGGACGCGGCTTCCGGCTGTCGGCGGAAGGCTTGGGCGCCAGCAGCGTGCTGCCGGGACTCTTCGACGACGCGCGATGCGCGAGGATGGCGGTGCTGACGTCCTTGGCGGAAAGCAGGATCGGCGCATGCTCCGTCGTGGTTTCATGGACGACGAGCTTCTCCTTGATGCTGGCGATACGGCGTGCCGTATTGCTGGTTCGCGAGGCACCGGACATGACCGCCTGAGCCTCCTGCGTCAGGGAGAATCCGCCATCCAGCGCGCTGATCAGGCCGTGCCTGGCCAGCTTGGCGAAACTCTCGATCAACTGCAGGTTGGAGGGAATGGCGCTGTCAACGACCTCGGCCGCAGCGACGATCTCGGCAAGCTGGGCAGGCCGCCGCTTTGAAGACAGCGCCAGCGCGAGCAAGAGGACAACATCAATATCATGAACGGGGTGCATCGTGAGCCTTTGACATGCGAAGAGGAAACAGCAAAAGGTGGCGAGTGTACTGGATTGTAGGCCACTGATTCATTTTCATTTTCGCGAGACGGGAATTGCCGCGTCGGCGAATCGGCAAAAGCAGGCGTTGTAACCGGCCCGGATCGATGGTGCCGTCATGCAGCGGCACGGGGCTGGGCCAGTGAGGCTGGTGACGTTGTTCCGGCGAAGTTGAAAAGAGAGAATTTCAACCGGGTGGAAAGTATCCGCCGAAACCGCCGGGATTCACGACACTGCGCATTACAAGGGGCCTATTCAGGCGTTAGGCGAATCCTGCGCAGGGAAAAAGTGTTTGCAGCGCAAGCCGAAGTTCTTACGGATATCAGTGTGCAAACACGCCATTTTCTCTGTACCCGGTCGGCGACATGCCGCTCCAGCGCCGGAAAGCCCGCGTGAATGCGCTCTGCTCGGAAAATCCCAGCAGGAAGGTGATCTCGGTCACCGATTTGCTGCTGTCATCAAGATAGCGACGCGCCAGTTCATGCCGGGTCTCGTCAAGAATGCCCTGGAACGTCAGGCCGAGCGCGGCGAGGCGCCGCTGGAGGCTGCGTTGGCTCATGCACAATGCCAACGCCAGCGCGGCGGCGGAAGGCTCGCCCGAAGTCAGCTCCCGCAACAGGAATGCCTTGCACCGACTGACGATATCGTCATTGAACACGGTGGCGAGCTGTTCGGTGAGAATTGCGTCGAACGTGTTCGCCAGCGGCACGTTGACGGTCGGCAACGGTGCGTTGGCCGTTTCTCCATCCAGCAGAAAACTGTCTTCATCGGCGCCAAACCGGACCTTGCAGCCGAAAAAAACCCGCCACGGCGATGTATCGGCCGGTTGCGGGCGACGTAGCGTAACTTCAAGCGGCTCCAGACGGTGGCCGATGTTTGTCCGGCACATGTCGACGAGAATCGACAGGGAAAAATCAGTCATGGCATGGCCGACATCCCAATCGCCGCGACCGTGGTCATAGACGAAGCGAAGTCCGCGCTCTTCCATGGCGCAACGGTAGCTGAAGCGGCTGCCGAGAATCCGCGAAAAACGCTCCATCCGCTTCAGTCCCGTATGCAGGGTGCGGCTTGAAAGCCAGGCAAAGCCGATGATGCCGAGGTTCGACGGATGCCAGCATTCTGCCGCCCGCAGCGCAAAGGCCGGGTTTGCAAGCACGGCCTCGGCTTTGGCAAAGGCGCGGTCGGTCAGGCGACTCGGCAGGCGCGCCGTCGGGTCGCGCAGCACTTCCGCGCTGATGCCGAGTTCACGGGAAAACTGTTCCGCGTCGAGCCCCTGTTTTTCGATCAGGCGCAGGATGATTTGCCAAAGCGTGGCCAGCGTGCTTGCCGGTTGTTGCATACCAGATCGCGCCAGGAAGTCGGAATGATGAAGATGGCATCCATGGTCAAGCATCTGGCGCGTTGGGTCAAGTCGCCTCGGCCGGCGGCGTCTATCCTTGGGGTCCGAAACGATCTGCACGAGGATTTCATGCAAACGGCAATCCCTTCCACAATCGCCCCGTCATCACGACACGAAGCCGTGCGGGGGGACGAGCGCGACGCCATGACCGGTTTGTGGAATCGCAGCGTCATGCAAAAGCTCGCCGAACCCATGGCGCTGCATTCCAGGCTGCATGGCGGCTATATGGCGGTGGTCTGGCTGGATCTGGATCGCTTTCAGCACATCAACCACGCACTCGGCGACGCCGGCGGCGACCACGTCATCAAGATCGTCGCCGAGCGCATCCGCCTTTCCGCCTCGCCGGCCGGCGAGTTGATCCGCGTCGGCAATGACGAGTTCGTGGTTCTGATTCCCGGGTGTTCGCACCGCCTGGCGATTCGCTGCTGCCGCACCTGGTTGCGCGAAGTCAGGAAGCCGTTACGCATCGGTGGCGAGTCGTTCCGTCTGTCGACCAGCATTGGTCTGGCGCTTTGGCGTGACGGGGAAAGGATGTCGACGGTGCTGGCGCGCGCAGATCATGCGCGCAGCCTCGCCAAGACAAACGGAGGCGACCGCATTGCGTATATCGGCGGGTTGGATGTCGAGGCGGTCGTCGTTGGCGCGCGAGAACATCTGCGTATCGAGAACGCGCTGCATGACGCGCTCGACGCGGACAGCCTGGAACAAGCCTATCAACCGTTGGTGACGGCCACCGGAGAGATCGAGGCCATCGAAGCGCTGGTACGTTGCGGCAGCGATTGGGCGTATTCCGTTGCGCCGGCAAGATTGGTACAGATCGCCGAGGCATCGGGAAAAATAGTTCAACTCGGAAAATGGGCGCTCAAGCTGGGTATCCGGCGCGCCGAATGGTTGATGGCGCAAGGCCTTCCGACCAAGGTCGCCATCAATGTGTCGGCGTCGCAAATCGGCTCGGCAAGCTTCTCGTCGATGCTGAACAGGATGCTCGATGACAGCGTATTGCCGCCGGATCTGCTTGAGCTCGAATTGACCGAGTCGGCATTTTTTGGCGCATCGACGATTGTCTGGGAGAACCTCCGGGCGATACGCAAGGCCGGCGTGTCATTGGCGATCGATGACTTTGGCACGGGATATTCGTCACTCGCCAGCCTGCGGGATATCCCGGCGACCAAGATCAAGCTGGATCGCTCATTCATCGCGCGGCTCCCCGGCGACGACCGGACCTTTTCAATCGTCACTTCGCTGACACGCCTGGCCCATGACCTGGGCATGTGCGTGGTAGCGGAGGGAATCGAGACAACCGCCCAGGCCGTTGCGACAGTGGCGGCAGGGGTCGACGCGTTCCAGGGATTTCATTACGCGCCGCCCATGACGGCCGACGAACTGCTCGGCTGGATGGCCCGCCGCGTGCCGGCAGCCGATGATCACCATCGATCCCGGAGACGCAATGATGACTAGCCTGCATCACCGCAAGGGCCTCTGGAAAAACCCGATGACCGTCTTGCCCAAGGAAGCGCCCAGTGGATTGGCCTCGATCACGGCCGTGCTGACGACGGTGCTGATTGCCGGCGTTCACTACGCAACCGGAACAGCCTACGAATTCCATCTGCTGTTTCTGCTGCCGGTCATCGTCGTGACCTGGCGCTATGGAACAGCATTGGGATTGCTTCAGGCGGCCCTGTGCACGAGCGTATGGTACGTCTCCGACCGGGCCATGAGTCTCGAACAGGCGTCATCCTTGCAGGCCGCCTCCTTCAACTGGCTGACCCGCACGCTGATTTTTTCCGGACTGGTGCTTGGCCTGGCTCAGATCCGGAAGTTGCTCATCCAGGAGGCCGAACTGGCGCGCAAGGACCGGCTCACCGGACTGCTCAACCGTCGCGGGTTCTTTGAGGCGACGCACCGTCTGCTTGCCTATGCCGTTCGCAATCAGGTTCCCGTCGCCGTGATGTTCATGGATGTCGATGGATTCAAGAAGGTGAACGATGTGCTCGGCCATGCCACCGGCGACGAGGTCCTGATGGCGATTGCGCGGGAACTGGAAGCCAACTCGCGCGAATCCGATGTCATCGGACGGATGGGCGGCGACGAGTTTGTCGCAGTCGTGCTCGATACGACGCCGGAGACCTCGGTCAGCCATGCGCGCGATCTGAGCGGAAGACTGGCCCGTCGCATGCGCGAGCGCGGCTGGGATATCGGCTTCAGTATCGGTATCGCCTATTACAGCCGGCCGGCGGCGAAGCTCGACACGATGCTCCCGGTGGCGGATCGCCTGATGTATGAGGCCAAGCGCTCCGGGAAAAATGCTATTCGGATGGAGCAGGTCGCGCCCGACTGATGCGGACGTACATGTCGGTCATCATCGGATTCCGTGTATCCCCGGAGGCGGCGACGCGTGCCTGTCCCGGTCGTGGCCGGATGGCGCGGGATGTCAAGCGGATGGCGCCCCGGGTCAAGCCGGCGGCGCCTTCGATCCCTACGATAGGGCTGTGCGGCACGGCTTCTTGCAGGCCACGCGATACGTCCGTGTCGATGACGTAGCGGCTTCTGATTATGCAATCACTCAACGCTAAAGGAGAACGTCATGTTCAGCAACACGGAGCGTCGTACTGGGCGGGATCGCAGGCTTCACGACTCGATCCGCTCACACGACATGCCGAATGGGCGGCGCTGGATCGATCGGCGCCAACCGGAATCGTCGCAGGAGAAACGGTCGTCAGCGCCGGCCGGGGACGCAGCGGCGTATCGCCCCGCGGTCTTTCGTTCGGCGCGAGCGCCATCGTCGCCCCCGGGCAATCGCCAGGATTAATGCGATCCAGATAACCAAGGAGAAGAGATGAAACATCGAATGTTATGGAAATGTGCCGTGCTGGCGGTCGCCGTGTGCACGACCGGCGGAGCGCTGGCGCAGAAAGCGACTTTCAAGGCGGCCGACGTGCATCCGAACGGCTATCCCACCGTGGAAGCAGTGAAAAGCCTCGGCGCGAAACTCGAGGCCGAAACCAAGGGCCGGTTGAAAGTACGGATGTATGCGGGCGGCGTGCTTGGCGATGAAAAGTCGACGCTCGAACAGACCCAGGCCGGCGCTATCCAGTTCCAGCGGATGTCGCTGGGTGCGCTGGGCCCGGTCGTCCCCGAGGTGAACGTGTTCAACATGCCGTTTGTGTTTCGCGACGTGACGCACATGCGCAAGGTCATCGACGGTCCGATCGGCGACGAGATCCTCAGGAAGATCACCGACAGCCAGGCGCGTCTTGTCGCACTGGCTTTCATGGACTCCGGTTCGCGCAGCGTGTATAGCAACCGCCCGGTGCGGACGCCGGGTGATCTGCGCGGCCTCAAGATCCGCATGATGGGTAATCCGCTGTTCGTCGAGACGATGAACGCGATGGGTGGGTCAGGGGTCTCGATGGGCAGCGGCGAGGTGTATTCGGCGATGCAGACCGGCTTGATCGACGGTGCCGAAAACAACGAGCCGACGTACTGGACGCATAACCATTACTCGGTCGTCCGGGTCTATAGCCGTACCGAGCACCTGATCCTCCCGGAAATCCTGGTGTTCTCGAAGGCCGCCTGGAACAAGCTGAGTCCTGACGATCAGCAACGCATCCGGCGCCTGGCGCGCGAGGCGCAGTTCGAGGCGCGCGCGCTGTGGGATGAACGCGTCCGCAAGGATACGGAAAGCCTCAAGGCCAAGGGCATCAGCTTTGTCGATGATGTGGACAAGAAGGCCTTCATCGCCGCCACCGAGCCGGTGCGCGAGAAATACGGCCGCCCCTATGCCGATCTCATCCGCCGCATTCAGGACGTCAACTGACGACGTCATCCCATCCACCGCTGGCGGCTTCGGCCGCCAGCCAGACCCGGAGGTAGTCGATGCGTGAAGCCACTGCAAAGCTGCTCGACCGTATTTATCTTTCCTGCATATGGATTTCCGGCGCGTCGCTGGTCGTCATGGCGCTGATCGTGCCATGGGGCGTGTTCACCCGCCACGTTCTCGACCGGGCGGCCAGCTGGCCGGAGCCGGTGGCGATCATCTGCATGCTCGTGTTCACCTTTCTTGGCGCGGCGGCGAGTTATCGGGCCGGTGCGCACATCGCCGTGACGGCGGTGACCGACCGCGTTCCGGAGACGCTACGCAAAGTCTTTGGCGTGCTGGTCAATCTGCTCATGCTGGGCGCGGCCGGATTCGTCCTGATCTGGGGGGCGCAGCTGTGCCTGCTGACCTGGAATCAGACCATGCCCGACCTGCCGGCGGTTCGCGTTGGCCTGTCGTATCTGCCGATTCCACTCGGCGCTTTGTGCACGATCGTGTTCGTCATCGAATGTATCGTCTTGGGGGCGCAGTCGCGGCGTGCCGTCTGCACGATTGATCAGAACGTCGAGGAGGCCTGACCATGGAAGCATTGATTCTGCTTGGCAGTCTTGCCGTCTTGCTGGCGATCGGCGTGCCGGTCGCATACTCGCTTTGCATTGCCTCGATGGTCGGCTACTGGGTCATCGACCTGCCGCTCGATGCGCTGATGGTGGCCATCGGATCGGGCGTGAACAAGTTCTCGTTGCTGGCCATTCCATTCTTCGTCCTGGCTGGCGCGATCATGGCCGAGGGCGGCATGGCCCGCCGGCTGGTCGAGTTCGCCAGCGTTCTCGTCGGCTTTATCCGCGGCGGGCTTTCGCTCGTCAATATTCTCGCCTCGACCTTCTTTGGCGCCATTTCCGGTTCTTCCGTCGCCGATACGGCATCGGTCGGCACCGTGCTGATTCCTGAAATGGAAAAGAAGGGCTATCCGCGTGATTTCGCCACGGCCGTGACCGTCAGCGGTTCGGTCCAGGCGGTGTTGATTCCGCCCAGTCACAACGCCGTCATTTACTCGCTTGCCGCCGGCGGCTCGGTGTCGATCGCCAGCCTCTTCCTGGCGGGAATCCTGCCCGGCTTGCTGCTGGGCATGACGGTTGCCGGGCTGTGCCTGTTCTTCGCGTATCGGCGCGGCTATCCGAAAGGCGAGCTCATCCCGATGGCGCAGGCGCGCCGGATCGTCCTCGACGCGCTCTGGGGGTTGATGACGATGGTCATCATTCTCGGCGGCATCATGTCGGGGATTTTCACCGCGACCGAATCGGCCGCCGTCGCCTGTGTCTGGGCCTTCGGCGTGACGATGTTCGTCTATCGCGACTACCGTTGGCGCGATTTGCCAAAGCTCATTCACCGCACGGTCAAGACCGTCACCATCGTCATGATCCTGATCGGGTTCGCCGCCGGCTTCGGGCAGATCATGACCTTCATGCAGCTGCCGGCCGAGATCACCGCGCTATTCACGTCCCTGTCGGACAATCCTTATGTCATCCTGCTGTGCATCAATGTGATGCTGCTGGTGCTCGGGACCCTGATGGACATGGCGCCGCTGATCCTGATCCTGACGCCGATCCTGTTGCCGGTCGTCAGCGCGCTCGGCGTCCATCCGGTGCACTTCGGCATGATCATGATGGTCAATCTCGGCATTGGCCTGATCTCGCCGCCGGTCGGATCGGTGCTCTTTGTCGGCAGTGCCGTCGCCAAACTCAGGATCGAAGCGGTAGTGAAGAGCATGCTTCCGTTCTATGTCGGGCTGCTCGGCGTGCTCTTGCTGGTGACCTACGTGCCGGCCATCTCGCTGTTCATTCCGCAGGCGATGGGGTATTGAGCGATCGCTCAGTGGAGGTCATGCATGCATGAAACGCCGCACCATCTGGCGCGCACGATGCTGATCGGCTTGATGACGATCGCACCCTTGTGGATCACCTGGATGCTCTTCGATTTCGTCCTGCGGTTGCTGGCCGATTCGGGGCGCCAACGCGCCAGAGCAGCTGAACTATGGTCGGGCGACGCCTCAGGAAGAACGCGCGGCCTAGGTGGGTTCAAGACTGTCGCGGGCGGCCGCGGTGATGGCGGCGACGCAGGGGTGTCGCGTCTTGCGCTCGACGGACAACGCATAGTAATCGACGTACACACCGTCGGCCTGGCCGAGGACGACGAGTTGCCCGTCGGCGGTGAATTCGTCGACGAGCGTTGCCGGGATCGGGAAGGCGCCGATTTTCTCGCGTCCGAACGCGGCCATCAGCGCCATGTCGTCGAAAATTCCGGCGGTATAGAGGCGAAGATTCCGGCGCTTGACCCAGCGGTCGATGGCGTTGCGCAAGGCCGAATCCTCTCCGGGAAACAAGAGCGGAATGTCCTGGAGCCGTTCGGGGAAATCGCCCGAGCCGCGTTTGGCGAGTTCGGGGTGCGCGAGAAAAACGACGGTCGATCGTCCCAGTCGCTGGGCATAGGGTTTCGCATCCACCGCCGCATGCGTCGGCGCGTCGGAGATCACCAGGTCGAGGCGATGCTGACCAAGTTCGTTGAGCAGGCGGTCGAGCCGCCATTCCCGGCAGACGATCCTGACCTCCTTGTCGAGGCTGATCGCCGGGCGCAGCAGGCGATAGGCGACCGATTTCGGCAAGGCGTCCGAGACGCCGACGCGGAATTCGACCGGACGCCCGCGCGGATAGCTGCGGATGACCTGCTCGAGTTCGGCGCCCAGCGAGAACATTTCGTCGGCATATTCGCGGGCGACGTCACCGGCCTCGGTGAGTTCGAGTCGTCGGCCGCGCTGGCGAAAGAGCGGGGTGCCGAGACTCTCTTCGAGCAGCTTGATCTGGCCGCTCAGGGTTTGCGGCGAGATGTGGATGGCTTCGCTCGCGCGCAGGATGCCGCCGTGCCTGGCGACGTTCCAGAAGTAGAACAGATGCTTGTAGTTCATGGCAGACTATCCGAGAAAACGGCATGGAATATGAATTAAATACGAATATACCGTAGCGATACCGCGCCGTATAGTGTCGCCTGTTGCAGCGATATGACCACAGGAGGTATGCCTTGAACATTTCCGTGAAAGCCCAGGGGAGCACGTTGGCTTCGCGTTGCCGGCGCTTTGCCACACAGGCGACATTGGCGCAGATCGGGCAGTTCTCCCGTGCGGTCGAACGCGTCCGCGTTCAGCTTGACGACCTGAGTCAATCGAGTCGCAGCGGTGTCAGCCAGATCTGCCGGATCGTCCTGCATTTTCGCGATCATTCCTTCGTCGTTGTCGAAGGCGTCGGCGAAAGCATGAATACGGCGATCGAGCGGGCGACGCTGCGAATTTCCGAGCGTCTGCGCCGGCATCCGCTATCTCTTGTTCCTGCTGACACGGCGATGACGCCCGGGTCTGCCTGGCGCGAGCTTATCCATCCATCCTATTGCAGTGAGACAACATGAATCCGAATGCCACCGAGTTGATTGCGCTGACCTTGTTTGTCATCGCGGTGACGCACACCTTTTCGACCAAGTACTTCGAGCACCGTGCCCGCCTGTCGGCGGACCACCAGGGCTTCTGGCACCTGCTTGGCGAGGTCGAGGTGGTATTCGGTCTCTGGGCGTTCGTGTTGTTCGCCCTGCTGGCGCTGGCCGGCGATCTGTCTTCGGCGATCGCCTATATCGATAGCCGGAATTTCACCGAGCCGCTCTTCGTCTTCGCGATCATGGCGGTCGCCGCGACGCGGCCGATTCTCGAATCGACCTCGGCGATCATCCTGCGCATCGGCAAGGCGCTGAGTGCGAAGACGATGCTCGGCACTTATGCTGCGACACTGTGTCTCATTCCACTGCTGGGATCGTTCATTACCGAGCCGGCGGCGATGACGCTGGCGGCCATCATCATCGGCCAGCAGTTTTTCGCCCGTGGCGTTTCACTGCGCTTCAAGTACGCGACGCTGGCCGTGCTCTTCGTCAACGTGTCGGTTGGCGGCACGCTGACCAATTTCGCCGCGCCGCCGGTCCTGATGGTTTCGTCGACCTGGGGCTGGGACACGCTGTTCATGTTGCAGCACTTTGGCTGGAAGTCCATGGTGGTCGTCTTCGTCAATACCTTGGGCGCGGCCTGGCTGTTCCGGCGGGAACTGATGCGATTGCCGCCGGAAGAGGTGGCGCCCACCGCCGCTCGCCCGGCGATTCCCCTGCCGATGGTCCTGCTGCACCTGGGCTTTCTCGGCGGGATCGTGGCGTTTGCGCATCACCCGCCCATTTTTCTCGGCATCCTGCTGTTCTTTCTCGGCGTTGCCCATGCCTATCCCCGCTATCAGCAACGCCTGATCCTGAAAGAGGCGCTGCTCGTCGGCTTCTTTCTCGGCGGCCTCGTGGTCTTGGGTGGACTTCAGGAGTGGTGGCTGAAACCGCTGCTGATGCGCCTCGATTCAAACAGCGTTTTCGTCGGCGCGCTCGGCCTGACGGCCTTCACCGACAATGCCGCGCTGACCTATCTCGGCTCGCTGGTCGACGGTCTTTCATCCGACTTCCAGTACGCGCTGGTGGCCGGTGCGGTGGCCGGGGGCGGGCTGACAATCATCGCCAACGCGCCCAATCCCGCTGGCATCAGCATCCTGCGCCGCCATTTCGACAAGCAGTCGATCAGTCCGTCTCGCTTGTTCGTCGCGGCGCTCGCGCCGACCTGGGTGGCCGGCATGGCGTTCTGGTGGCTGTGAAGCCGGGGTGTCGAGAAATTGTTTTTGTCATGGCGCTTCGTAACTTGAAGCGTGTTCAACAATGGCTGCGGGATCTGTGGGGGCGGCTTGCGCAAACAATACGCGCAGACGGGCTTGCTTCCCCGGATGCCGCGGCATCCCGCCGATCGTTCGCCGAGTTCGAGCGTCCCGCCTATCAACGACGGTCGGCAAGAATCGGCCGGGTCGAAAAGCGTATTACGTCCGTCGTGTCGCGCTGACATCGGATCGACCGGGCCTTGAGGAGGAATGCCATGAAACTTGTTGTTTCGGCGCTTGCAATCGCCGTGCTCGTGCTTTGGGGCGTGGTATTTCCCGCCAGTCTGGGGCAGGTCTTCGACCAGGCCCTGCTGTCGGTGACGCGCAATTTCGGCTGGTTCTATCTTTGGGAAGTGCTGGCCCTCGTCATGCTCGCGCTCTTTCTTGCGGTGAGCCGCTACGGCGATCTGCGCCTGGGCGGCGACGACGAGGAACCGGAGTTTTCGAGCGGTGCCTGGTTTTCGATGCTGTTTGCCGCGGGCATGGGCATCGGTCTTGTATTCTGGGGCGTGGCGGAACCGCTTTCGCATTATGCCAGCGCGCCACCGGGCACCGTGGCGCTGACGCCCGACGCGGCCAACACCGGCATGAAATACAGCTTTTTCCACTGGGGCTTCCATCCCTGGGCTGTCTATAGCATCGTCGGCCTGGCCATCGCCTATTTCCGTTTCCGGCGTGGCTCGGCGGGCCTCGTCAGCGCCGTCACGTCCAGCCTCCCGTGGTTGCCGGTCAGGAAGCTGTCCGGCGTCTTCGATGTCGTCGCGATCATTGCAACAGCATTCGGCGTCGCGGCCTCCCTGGGTATCGGCGCAGCCCAGATCAATCGCGGCCTGAACGCCGTCTTCGGCATTCCCAATTCGACGCTGGCCGAGATCACGATCATTGTCATCGCGTCGGGGCTGTTCATGTTGTCGGCCGTGACTGGCGTCAATCGGGGCATCAAGTGGTTGTCATCGTTCAACCTGATGCTTGCCGCCGGCCTGGCGGCCCTCGTCTTTTTCCTCGGGCCGACCATCGCCATCGTCAATACCTTGACGACGACGCTGGGCGCATACATCAGCGATCTTGTGCGCATGAGCTTGCGCATGACGCCGTTCCGCGAGAGCGCCTGGGTGGGAAACTGGACGGTCTTTTACTGGGCCTGGTGGATTTCGTGGTCGCCTTTTGTCGGCCTGTTCATCGCCCGCATTTCACGCGGGCGCACCGTGCGCGAATTCATCGTCGGGACGGTGCTGGCCCCGTGCGTCGCCGCTTTCGTCTGGTTTTCCGTTTTTGGCGGGACGGCACTGTACATGGAGATCTGGCAGGGCGTTCCGATCGCCGAGGCCGTCCGCGCCGACGTCGCCACCGCCTTGTTCGCGCTCTTCGATGCCCTGCCGCTGGGGCCCCTGATGTCGGTCATGGCGACCTTGCTGGTCCTGCTGTTTTTCGTCACGTCCGGCGACTCGGCGACCCTGGTGCTCGGCATGATGAGTTCCGGCGGCTCGGAAAATCCGAGCACGCGGACCAAGCTCATCTGGGGGCTGCTGATTACCGGAATCGCCATCAGCCTGTTGCTGGCCGGCGGCATCAAGGCCATGCAAACCGCCACCATCGTTTTCGCCCTGCCATTTGCCTTTGTCATTCCGCTCATGGCGGTGGCGCTGATCCGCGCCGTTCGGGCCGACTGGTTCGAACGACAGCACGCAGAACGCGCGATGCGTCGCCGCCTGCTCGAGATGGTCGGAGCGCCGGGAAATCGATGAGCATCGAGCTGCTGGCACAAGGGTTGGGCAAGAGCTTTCTGCTGGTGCTGGCAGCGCTGATGCCGATTCTCAATCCGGCCGCCTCGGCACCGGTGTTCCTCGGTCTGACCGACGGCGCGGCGCCGCGCGTACGTCGGCATCTGGCGCGGCTGATCGCGCGCAATGTCGTCATGCTGATGATGGGGGCGATGCTGATTGGTTCCTATGTCCTCGACTTCTTTAATCTGTCGCTCCCGATCGTGCGCGTCGGCGGCGGCATCGTCCTGATCGCCAATGCATGGCGCATGCTCAACGCGGTGGGCCCGGGACAGGACAAAGCGCCGAGCTTCAGCCCGGCTTCATTGCATGTCATGCGCCAACTGGCGTTCTATCCGCTCACATTTCCGGTAACTTGCGGACCGGCGTCGATTTCCATTGGAATTACGATGGGTGTTACGTTGAACACCCAAGATCTCTATCTTACGGTCGCCAACACCGTCGGCGGAGCAATTGCCGTAATTGCAATCGGCATTACAACCTACTATGCGTTTGCATATGCTGCACGCCTGCTTATCATTCTCGGAGAGACGGGAACGGCGGTATTTCTCAGGCTATCTGCCTTCATCCTGTTGTGCATTGGCATCGAAATATTCTGGCAGGGGTTCAGTTCGCTGGTCCTGGATCTTCGTCCCGAAATGGTTGCGCCATGAGAAGGATCAATCCAAAAGCGGACGACCGGCCAGCATCAAATGTGCGGCAGCAATGCGTAGAAGACCCGCCGCGAGCATCGGCATGATGGAAGGGCAAATCCGCGATGCTTACACCGGATTTGATTCTCGACGAAAGCCGTCGCAACGACACGGCTAACCAACCTTTACTCGAAACGGAACCAGGTTTCATGACAGATAAACGTTATCAGCGATTACTTGATACCGCTCGTCGGCCTACGCTGCCGTAAAGCCATTGCCAGATGAGCGACAGGTGACATGCGTTCAGCGGACCTTTAGGCCGACGCGGCGGCAAAGGCCTGCTTACCAGGGGCGCTAACACTAACGCACGACCGAAAGCAGCCATTTGCATTGCCTCAAAGTCAACGGCAAGTTTCAGATTGCAGCATTCTTTCGCGGGGATACGTCACTAGCAGCTCTTCGACCTGGGGACCCTCGGGGTCAGTTTGCATAGGGAAAACACGTCGGAGAAATTACATCCCCAGGCGACGCAAATTCAACATATTCCTGACGATGTCCTCGTTGGTTTGCATTTTATCGTCATTGTCGCGACAACGCGCGATATCGTTCAGTGATTAAATTCGATGTATTTAATAGCCAATAACCATCACCAAGTTACGACTGCCCGTCCAGGGAAAATCACAGTCAAGCGTTGATAGCGCCTGATTGCGAACACATCCAGGACATCCCCTCCGATTGCCGATCGGATGAAATTGGAGATTTCCGCCCTGCTTCTTCGGTATTGGGAGGATCAAGGGGGCGGCGCCGAAGGATGCCAGCCCGCCGGATTGCAGAGCACTTCCTCGGCTTCGCGGATCAACCCCAGCGATATGGCATGGCGCCCACCTTCGTAGTCCGTTGACAACCATGCGTCGAGGATATCCAGCGCTTCCAATTCACCGGTGATCTTGCCGCCAAGCACCAGGATGTTGGAATCATTGTGCGCGCGCGTCATTTTGGCCATGAAAGTGCTCGTGCAAAGCGATGCGCGCACTCCCCGGAACTTGTTGGCGATGATGCTCATGCCGATGCCCGTCGAACAAATCAGGATGCCGCGCGAAACCCGTCCCTCCGAAACGGCACCGGCCACCTTGTGGGCAAAATAAGGATATCGAACGATATCCGTTGAGCCGGTTCCGACATCATGGACGGGAATGCCTTTCTTCTCGAGCACCTCGACGATCTTGACCTTCAGGTTGAAGCCGCCGTGGTCGTTGCCGATGAATATTTCTTCTGAATTCATCTGTCAATCCTCCAGTATTCGTTCCTGCATCCGCATCATCGACCTTGTCAGCCAAGGCTTCTCAAGTCAGGACTTCGCATTGAATGTTTTTCAGTTCGCAGAACTTCACCAATGCATCGACATAGTCGCCGTATATTCCGTGCACATGATTGCAGTCGTAGCCTTCGATCACCCGCCACGGGTCGACATAAGGCTCCAGGAAACCATGCGGCCACACCGAGCAGGACTCCTGCAGCTTTTCTTCCGGAAACGACTTGAGGCGCCCGCGGAACAGCGTCATCTTGTATTCCCCGCCGACCCGGGTCAGCCTTCCCAAGGTCATTTCGCCCCGATCGGCGATGTATTGCACATGGCAGCCTTTTCCACCGTACTTGGTAATGATCGGATGCAGGGATACTTTCTTCAGATTCGTTTCCGGCTTACTGCTACGGGCGGCATACCAGGTCGACATGGAACCGCAGTTGCAGAACACGAACACGCAGGCCTCTTTGTCGTAATGCCGGAAATCGAAGAACAGCGCTGGCTTGTTCGAAACGAGGTGCATGATCTGCATCGTCAGGGCGCCGTCGGCGTCCGCTTCGCACGAATAGATCACTGGCTTCTTGCTGCCGTCCCAGTCGTAAGGATCGTTGAACAGCGCGGCCGCGAGGCACTGAGTCACATAGTACTCGCTCAGATCATAGTGGCATTTCACGCCGACAAAATCGAAATGCCGCTCCTCGATCAATTCCTTGGTCGCCATATAACAGCGGATTTGCATCTTCAGCGATTCCGGCGTCAATTTGTCGCCGTCATAATGAATCGCCCGCACATTCTGGGCGAGCCACGACAGCGCCGCCTCAACCCGCGCCGGATCGACATGCTCGGCACGCCGCAGGATCTCGGACTGATCGACATGATCCGCATCGACGCCGAAAATCCGCATCCAGGCGTCCGGATTGACGGCGCCGGAAGCCATGCCGATACTCCTGCCGCCGATAAGCCCATAGACCTGTCCCTTCAGTTGCGTGACGGCGTGCGCTGCACGAAGGAATGACATCACCTTGTCGAGGGTCGTATGCTCATCGATATTGCCCCAGACCTTGTCGCACTTGAGTCCGACCTGGCGAATGGCATTGGTGGCGGCTTGAAGACCGCCGAGTCCGGGAAGCTTTCCGTTAACCGGGGCAATCGCCAGACACGGCGCCGTCACCAATGACGCGACGATCATGGCGAAGTTGGGGAACGCAAACACCGGGATATTGAAGATCACGGCATCGGGATAATCGGCCAAACAGGCAATGGCCTCCGACTTGGCCAACGCGTTGTTCCAGACGATGCTTTCCGCCAATCGCACCTGAACCTCTCCGGTCGACTCGAGACTGGCACGAATGCGCTCGGCCTGCTTCGCGATATAGGGTTCGAGCTCGTCGTGCACTCTTTTCCGGCCATCCGAAAACGATATTATGGTCACTCTGATCATGGGCTGTTCTCTCGTAGGGGTATGCTGCATCTGTCTGTCGGGGCTTCCACCATCCAGTCAAGACACGTTCAGAAAATCCCTGATCGCCATCACGCCAAGCCGTGGACTTGAAAAAACGGGCCTGCCGGTGGCCGCGACGATCGCCTCCTGCATTCGTGCCATCGACCCCTGGGCCAGGATGATGGCATCGGCCTCGCTGGCGACCTTGATCGCCGCGTCCAGCAAGAGCGCATCGTGCTTCTCCGGCTGCCCGTCAACGAGTGCCTCGAATGCTCCCTGCGCCATGCCTTCAATGATGCGGATCGGCTTCTGCAATTGCGCAGCAACCGAGCGAACCAGACCGAGCGTCGGAACGAGGGTGGTCGGATTGGTCATCATCACCGCAATCGATGTCCCGACACCGACCGCCTGTCGAACCATTGGCTCGTCGATCTTCAGAATCGGAACCCTGGAAAACGGCCGGATCTGATCGACGATGTCGCCCATTGAAGAACATGTATTGAAAATGACATCGGCACCCATGTCCTCGCACGCGCGGTAGTATGCCGACAAGCGCCGACGCACATCGGTCGTGACACTGTGCCCTGCCCGCATGACGTCGGCGATCAGGCTGTCGTCGAATATATTGACCAGCCGATGCTCCGGAATGAGTTCTGCAAACAAGGCCTTGGTCGGTTCGATCAGGGACTGCGCCGTATAGACCGCTGCCACGGTTTTCATTTTCCCTCCTGTGCATTGCCTGCCGCGATCGCCGCCATCTGCGCCGAGAAAGCACCATGAAGCGCCACCAGTCCATCCTCCAGCTCGTCCTTTTGCCGATCGACCTCATGCGCTTCCGTCTCATACCAGGCCAGAATCGCCTTCAGTCCGTCCCGTAGCGACACGTCGGCCCTGAAATCGGGAATCACGCTCCTCAGCTTCGTGTTATCGAACAGGCCCGAATGCGATTTCTCGAAATACAAATGGGGACAAAGATCCGGCGCCGCGATTCGAAGCAACTCCGAAGGCAAGTGGACGATCTCCGGCGTCCGGCCAAGTAGGTGACCGAATTCGAGATACAGGTCGTTCCAAAGGCAGCGTTCTTCGCTGGTGACATGGAAATCCTGGCCAAAGGTGAAGGGATTGCCGGCGATGCCAACATAAGCCTTGGCCAGATCGGGGACAAAAGTAAAACTCCATGGCGTCGTCCCGTCACCGAACATCACCAGGGGCTTGCCGCGCCTGATTCGGTCAACGATCCCGAAGTTCTGGCGCAGCACGCCGATATTCATCGCCCCCGGCCCGTAGGTCAATGACGGACGAATGACGGTGATCGGCAGACAATCCTGCCGGATCGATTCCCACAGGACCCGCTCCATGGCTGCCTTGTGAAAGGCGTATGGAAAGTCCGGATCGTCCCAGAGTGCCTCCTGATCCTCAATCGTCGGCACGCTCCGGTAGGGGCGCTTGTAGGCTGCGACACTCGACGTCACGATCACCTGTCCGGCATTCCCCGAAAATGCCCGTATCGTCGAACGCGCATCGTCGGCGGTGAAACAGATCATGTCGATTACCACGTCATAACGCGTCCGTCGCATGGCGTCTTCGAATTCGGCGCGCCGTGACCGGTCTCCGACAATCCGCGAAACAGCCTTGCCGAAGCCCGGATCGCGATTGCCGCGGTTGAACACGGTCACGTCGTGCCCGGCATCGACGAATTGCCGGACGATCTCCCGGCTGATCACTCCTGTACCACCCAAAATCAGGACGTTCATCGCCGTGCCTCAATGCTGCTTGTCGATCACGTGTCCGCTCCATGCTTCATAGAGTTTGACCACGCTGCTCAAGTCCTCGTCTCCCCAGCCGCGTTCCAGCGCCTCACCGTAAACGGCGCGGGCCGCGGTGAACACGGGAATCGATACGCCCAGTTCGCCGGCCTGGCGGGTGACCAGGCGCGCATCCTTGTTCAACATGGCCAGGGAGAATGCCGGTGAGAAATCGCGCCCGATGATTTTCGGCAACTTGGCCTCTGACACCGCGCTCTTGGCACCGCCCTGCCCGACGATTTGCAGGAATAGCTCGGGATCGATACCGCTCTTTGCGACGATTGAAACCGCCTCGATGAAGGAGAGCAGATTGATGGCGTACATGGTGTTGTTCGCGAGTTTGGCGTAGGAACCCGATCCGCTCGCGCCGAGATGGAACGCCGCCTTGCCCATGGCCATGAAGAGCGGCTGGCAGCGGTCGAACACCGCCTTGTCTCCGCCAACCATGAACCCGAGTTTCCCCTCTTTGGCTTGGGGCGCGCTGCCGGTCACCGGACAGTCGAGCATGACGACGCCAAGACGCGCCACGGCTTCCGCAATCCGGATGCTGGTCAACGGAAGAATGGTGCTGCTGTTCAATATCACCAGGCCGGGCTTCGCTCCGCTGGACAGCCCGTTTTCGCCGAGCACCACCGCCTCGACATCATCGTCGGCCGACACCATGACGATCACCGCTTCCGCCCCCGCGGCGACGGCTGCCGGCGTGGGGCATCTCGTCGCGCCCAGCGCTTCCAGCGATTTCCCCTTGTCGGCCGAGCGTACATAAAAACTGAGTTCATAACCGGCCTTCAGCAGGTTTTCCGCCATCGCCAAGCCCATGATGCCCAATCCGACAAAACCGATCTTCTTCATTACCAGCCTCACTGAGAAATAATGTTGCGAAATGGAAGTGACAGTCCCCCCGGACGATCATCGCGCTCAAATTGCCGTCTAATCGAGAAACTCGACCGGCCGCATGACTTTTCTCGATTCCCGCTTCAGCACCAGAATTCGCTGGACGACAATGAACACGCACAACAGGAAAGCGATCGCGATACGCGTCCACCACGAATTCAAATCCCCCTGAAACGTGATGAGCGTCTGCATGATGCCCTCGATCATCACCCCGAAAACCGCGCCAATCACATAGCCGACACCGCCTGTCATCAGCGTGCCGCCAATCACCGCCGCGGCGATGGCATCCATTTCCAGGGCCATGGCATTCAGGCCATAAGCAGAAAGCATGTAAAAGCAGAAGACGATACCGGCGAGCCCGGAAGTGAAGCCACTCAGGGTGTAGGCCATGACCTTTGTCCTGTCGACCGGCAGCCCCATCAATCGCGCCGATTGCTCGTTGCCGCCGATGGCGTAGACGGCACGACCAAAACGGGTGAAATGGGCGATGTAGATGTATATCGCCAAAATCGCCAGGGCGATGAGAACGCTGGTCGAAATGACCGCTCCCGGCATCAACTTGATGCGAGTTGTCGCCATTGTCATGAAGAACGGGTCGGTGATTGGAACCGTATCCTGGTTGATCATGAAACACATCCCGCGGGCAATGAACATCCCGCAGAGGGTTGATATGAATGGCTGGAACTTCTGGTAGGTGATCAGCCATCCCTGTATGAAACCAAAGAGCGAGCAGACGCCGAGAACCGCGAGAATGGCCAAGGCCGGATGGAAATTCAGATGCGACATCGAATACGCCACGACCATCGATGACAAAGCGATCAGCGCACCGCATGACAAATCGATTCCGCCCATAATGATGATCATTGCCTGGCTGAGCGCCACGATGATCAAAAAGGAGTTATCAACGAGCAGGTTCAGAACCACCTGCATCGAAAAGAACCCGCGGTACGACACCGACCCGGCGACGAAGAGCCCGCCAAACAAGGCGATGGTGATGAGTAGCGGGATGAATTTGGAATTGATCTGCAAGCTTTTCATGCTTTCGCCTCCTTCGCCTTGAGCGCCGTCGCTCCGCCCGCCGCCTTGAGCGATGTCTTGCCCATCTGCGACTGGACCAGGTAGATCACAATGACAACCAGGGCTTTGACGACCATGGTTACCTCCGGCGGAACCCCAATTGCATAAATCGTCGTGGTCAGGGTTTGCACGACCAAGGCGCCGATGACGCTGCCAATGATCGAGAACCGCCCACCTGCCATCGAATTCCCGCCGAGGACGACCGACAGGATCGCATCGAGTTCGATAAACAATCCGGCGCTATTGGCATCGGCCGACTTGACCTCCGAAGCGATGATGATTCCGGCGATACCTGCGCATAAGCCGCTGATGGCATAACAGGCCCAGGTCACCGTCTGCACGTCCAGACCGGTGAAACGGCTGGATACCCGGTTGGAGCCGATTGACTCCAGGAAAAGCCCGAATGCCGTCTTCTTGACCAGCCACATCACCAGCGCCAGGAAGGCGGCAACCAGGTAGATGGAAAACGGCAAGCCGAGGAAAAAGCCGGAGCCGATGTAGAAGAACGGTTCGTAATACACCGTAATCACGTTGCCGTTGACGATGAGTTGCGCGATGCCGCGTCCGGCCACCAGCAGAATGAGGGTGCCGACCATCGCGTTGACACCCAGCTTGGCGATCAACAGGCCGTTCCACAAACCCGATACGACGGAAGCGATCAATGCCACCAGGATGGCCACCAACATGGGATTGTGCGCCGCATATTTTTGGACGCCATCGACAAAGACCATGTCACCGCCGATCATGATGGCAGTAATCGCCCCGGAAATTGCCAGCACCGAACCGACGGAAATGTCGATACCGCCGGAAGCGATCACCAGGGTCATGCCGATCGCCATGAACATCAGGGGCGTAGCCCGATTGACGATGTCGATCAGGCTGCCGTACAGATGCCCGTCGATAATCTCGATGTGAAAGAAGCCCTTGATATAGAAGAAATCGAAGGTCAGAAGCACGACCAGGGCAAACAGCGGCCAGAAGAGCTGTCGATCAATCAGCCGCTTGTCCAGTTTTTTCCTCGCATCCATCAGTTCAGCCCTCCAGCGATCGTCTTCATGACGTTGAGCTCGGAAATCTCCTTGTTCCTCAACTCTCCGATCTTTTGTTTATCCTTGTAGACCGCCATCCGGCTACAGCAACGAACCATTTCATCGAGCTCCGAGGAAATCAGCAGAACCGCTTTTCCTTCGCCCGATAACTGCAGGACCAGTTTCTGCACTTCGGCCTTGGCGCCGATATCGATCCCCCGCGTCGGCTCGTCGAGAATCAACAGTTCCGGATCGGTCGCCAACCAGCGCGCCAGCAGTACCTTTTGCTGGTTTCCGCCGCTAAGATTGCCGACAAGCTGTTCGATGCTGGGCGTGACGATGTTCAGCAACTTGACATATTTGTCGGCGATTTCCTCCTGCTCCTTGCGCGTCAGGAATGCCAGCAAGCCACGTTTTCCTTGCAGCGCCAGCACGATGTTTTCCCGGATCGTGAGATTGGCGACGATCCCCTCGGTCTTCCGGTTCTCGGAACAAAAGCCGAAGCCGAGTCGTATTGCATCTGCCGGTTTGCGGATCGAAACACTTTCACCGTTGACGGACACATCGCCGCTATCCGGTGCGTCGATCCCGAAGATCACTCTCGCGCTTTCCGTTCGCCCTGATCCGAGCAATCCGGCCAGACCCATGACCTCGCCCTTGCCGATGCTGATGTCGAAGGGATTTATCGACCCGAGCTGACCGAGCTGCGTCGCCCGGTAATACACACCCTCGGTCTCCGCCGACGCCGTATCGCTGAGACTCTCCTTGATACCCTTTTCAAATTCCTCGAGATCCTTGCCGATCATCTTGGCGATCAATTGCAAGCGATCCAGACTGGCCGTCTCGAATTGACCGACCAACTGACCATTACGAAGAATGGTGATCCGATCGGTGATTTCATAGACCTGTTCGAGAAAATGCGTGATGAATATGATGCCGATCCCGGCGCTCTTCAGCTTCCGCATGACCCGGAACAGATTGGCGACCTCGGTCTTGTTGAGACTCGACGTCGGTTCGTCGAGGACAAGAATTTTTGCCGAGATATCAAGCGCACGGGCGATAGCCACCATTTGCTGAATGGCAACCGAATATTCATCCAGCCTCGCCGTCACGTCCAGTTTGACGTTCAGCCGCGCCAAGGCTTCTGCGGATCGCCGATTGACATCATCCCAATCGATCTTTCCGCCCCGCGTCGGCTCGCGACCGACGAAAATGTTTTCGGCAACCGACAAATTCGGGCAGAGATTGACCTCCTGATAGACGGTACTGATCCCCAAGGCCGGCGCTTCCATCGGTGTCCTCGGGCGAATCGGACGTCCTTCCAGGATGATTTCGCCGCTGTCGTGGATCTCAACACCGGTCAGTACCTTGATCAGCGTCGACTTGCCGGCGCCGTTTTCTCCGCAGACGGCATGAATCTCGCCATGCCGGAGTTCGAAATCAACATGATTAAGTGCCTTAACGCCTGGAAATTCCTTGCAAACCCTGAGCATTTTCAAGAGCGGATCTCGTGTCCCCATATGGCTAGCCCTCCCGGTCTTTACTTCAAAGTGAATCCATCTTCCTCGCGGACGCTTCCCTGCCCGATTCCCCTGCATCCGTCCCCGACGCGGCTCGGCACATAGCAGCCGAGCCGTGACGGGGAGCGGAATGCCATCGGCGTATCCGTTAATACAGACGAGTGGGAAGTTCCCGCGCCGCGGTTTCTGCCGGATAAACCGTGTTCTTGAGCTTGACCCAGGCCGGGATCGGATTCTTCGCCTGATAGTCGCGAATCACCTGAATAAGCGGTTTGGCATAATCGACCGGGTTCTCGACCGTCGCCGCCTGTTTGCCGGAAATCATTGCTTCGAAGGCACCTTTGACGCCATCAATGCCGACGATGATGATGTCTTTGCCCGGCTTCAACCCGGCCTCTTCGATCGCCTGCATGGCGCCGATACCCATGTCATCCGAATGAGTGAACAGCGCATCGATCTTGACGCCTTCTGCCTTCGTTGACTTCAGGAAGGCTTCCATGACTTCCTTGCCTTTCGCACGGGTGAAGTCTCCGGATTGCGTCTTGACGATCTTCAGCTTGCTTTGTCCCTTGATGACTTCCTCGAAGCCAGCCTTCCGCTCGACGGCGGAGGACGCGCCAACCGTCCCTTCAAGCTGGACGACATTGACCGGCACCTTGGCATCCTTGAACTTTTCGATCATGAAGTTGGCAGCAAAGCGGCCGGCATCCATGTTATCCGGGCCGATAAACGTCACCGTATGGTCCTCGAGCTTGACCGCGCTGGTCTTGACCAGTCGATTGATGACGATCACCGGGATCTTCGCTTCCTTTGCTTCCTGCAGCACGGAATCCCAGCCGGTCTGGACAACCGGAGCGAAAACGATGAAGTCGACCTTCTGCAAAATGAAAGTGCGCAGCGCCTTGAGCTGGTTCTCCTGCTTCTGTTGCGCATCGGAGAAGATCAACTCCATATCCTTCTCTTTCGCAATGGTTTCCTTCATGATCTTCGACATGGCCACACGCCATTCCGTCTCGGCGCCGACTTGCGAGAATCCGATGATCAATTTCTTGCCTGTCTGTGCCAACGATGCTTGCGGAGCCAACATGCAAAGTCCCAGTGACGCCAGCAACACCGCGAACAATCTATATGCTTTATTCATATATGTTCTCCAAAAAGTCATAACCCTCAGGTCGCGAACGCTTTCGCAGCGAGGCACACTTGGCGCTTCCTGCCTATTCAGACTAACAATCATTTTTTTTCCGCGTAAGTTGGAGATTTAATCCACCGTCGAGGGCGAATGAATGCCCTCCGGACAGGTGGAGATTTCCTCATCCCCCCGGGGTGATATGCGCGTCAACTTGCCGTAATCACGCGTGAAACAGTGTCATTTCCGTGCCGCAGCAACGTCGATACGAATGCGTTAAATACTCGTTAACACGGGCTTTTTGGCAATCTTGGCGCAACGCGTGGCGCGTTCACGACGGCAGATTCGCCGTCACGACAGTCGGATGCAGTGAAACTCGAAGGCGGCGAGACGCTGCGGTCCACAATCTGGCCAAGACTATTGGAATTGATTAAAAAGTTTCTTTGATCGCTCGCAAAGCGGGGTAATCTAATCACTGAAAGCAAAACACTTCTGAGGCACCCCCATGAGTCGATTTTGTTATCTTTTTCTCTCCCTGTGCGGCATCGCGTTTTTCCTCTCCCCGCTGCCGGCAGCTTGCCAGACGCAGGGCAGCCTCCGACCGATCAGTCTGCGCGCGGCGCTGAACAATCCCAAAATCAGTGGCCAGTACCAGGGAATCCTCATTTTCAAAAAACTTGTCGAAGAAAGGACCGGTGGGCGGATCGTCGTTGAAGTAATTGCCGATGGCATTCTTGGCGACGAGGAGCAGCTCGCCGAGGGCATGCAACAGGGGATCGTGGACTTCACCATTCACTCGTCTGCTAAATATGCCAATTCAGTTCCCGAGATGGATATCTACAGTCCGCCCTACACATTCAAGAACTGGGATCACATGAAGGCGGTGATGAACAGTCCGGTCAATGACAAGCTAGTGCAGATCGTGATGGAAAGACGCGGCGACCACTTTGTCGGCGTTTATACGGAAGGCTTGCGCAACGTCTTCACGCGAAAGGAAATTCACAAACTCGACGACCTCAAGGGACTCCGGCTACGGACGATGACCGGGCCGAGCGAACTCGGCGCCTGGCGGGCTCTCGGCGCCAATCCGACGCCAACGGGCTATCTTGAACTGTATTCGGCGCTGCAGTCCGGCAGCGTCGACGGCGCCGAGAACACCATGACGGCCCTGATCGGTATGCGCTTTCACGAAGCGGCGAAGTACGTCTTGCGGACCGCCCACAACTACATGGCGATGCCGGCCATTTTGAGCGGGAAATTCGTCAAGAAACTGCCGAAGGATCTCGGTGAAATTGTCATCCAGGCGGCAAAGGACTCCGCTCGAGAGCAACTGGATTGGGCTATCGAATTTGACCGAAATAACGAAAAAATCCTGAAAGAGCAGTATGGGGTAAAGATCACCGAGCTCTCGAAGGCAGATTATGAGAAGGCGCTGAGCATCTGTATGAGCCAGCATATCGAAAATGCCAAGAGAATCGGCATGGAGAGCGAGCAGAAATTGATTGCAGACCTGCGCAAGAAGTACTGATTTCCTGCACCGCTCGCATCGCTGCTTCGGCTGCATTTCCGACAACCATTTTCGAATATTTATCGACCGTACTATCTATGATCAGAGTTCTCGTAGTGGATGACATGGAAACCTTTCGTGAAAGGTTTTGCGAGGTTCTTTCGGGCGACGCCACGATAGAAGTGGTGGGGGTCGCCTCTTCGGGACAGGAGGCCGTCACGATTGCCTTCAAGCAGAGGCCGGACGTCGTTCTGATGGACGTCATCATGGAAAACGATCGCGCTGGCATCGAAGCGGCGATGGAGATCTGCTCGGCGCTGCGCTCCGTCAAGATCATCATGTCGACGGTTCTTGAGGACGACGAAACCGTCTTCAATGCCTTTCAGATTGGCGCAGTGGATTATCTGCTCAAGAACGCAAGGCCCGAAGAGATCCTCTCCGCCGTCAAATCTGCCTATATGGACCAATCAACACCGTCTCCGCTCATCGCGAAAAAACTGAGGAAGGAATTCGTACATCTTCGCGGCAACCAGGAATCGATGAAATTCGTTCTCCATATCGCCCGGGTACTGACCCAGGTCGAACTGGACATCCTTCTCCTGCTGTGCGACGGAAAAAGTCGCAACGAGATCTCGCATATACGCTGCATTGAGTTGTCGACGGTCAAGACGCACATTGGCAGCATTTTGAAAAAGCTCGACATGAAAAGCTCGAGCGACATCGTCAAGGCGCTGCGAAGTCATCAGGCTGACGATCTGCTGCGGCAGACAGTCCGGTTCTAGCGCCGTCACCGCCGACAATACGTCGTCGACATCAGATGCATTCTTCATCGCCCACTACGATCGATTAACATTGACAAGGCACAACCGTGATGGTCTATCTGGCAGTCATTCTCGTCGCTTTCTCGCTGTTTATCCTGTACAAGGAAAAGGGCGATACGCGAATTTTCCTATTCCTGCTGACTGCCGGATGGATCATTTCCGTATTCTTCTTTATCGCCTACATCCAGTACCTGGACCAAAGAGAGCTCTATCAGAATCTCTTTTCGAAGAAGGTGCTGATCACCACGCTGTTGCCGAAATCGCCGATTACGCTGCTGGGGAGTGGCGACAAAATCATCTTGGTCATGAATTTCGGCATTGCCCTTTTCATCTACTCGGCGCTCTGCTTTCCCATGTCCTTCCTCAAGCCGCTGCGAAAAAACATCGCGGTTTACATGCTGCTTGCGGTGCCTCAGCTTATCCAGTTTCTGATCTACTCGCCAAGAATATACGAGTACGTCTACCGCGCCCTCTTTGTCGGCCCTTACCAAGGCATCATTTCGTTCGCGGACTTCTACGCCATTGACGAAAATGTGCATTTCATCACCAGGCTGGTAAATCACACCTATATCGGACTCGGCGTGGCAATGATGATTTATAACTATTTCATTGCCCTGAAGATAAAGTACTTCCGTAGTTACTATCTTCTGATTGCGTCGGGATATACGTCCATCGTGCTCATGTTCACCACATTTCTCTGGTGGGCGCCGAAACGACTGATATCCCTCACGACAGCCAAGGATTCCATGCATTTTCTGCCTGTATCCATTCTGATCGAGGGCAATGTCATCGAATACCTTCCCCACATCATGCTGGTGTCGTTCGTTACCCTGCTGCTGGCACTCTACCGTTTCAATCAGTTGTATTTTTCGCTGCAAACGGTCAAGACAAACATATACCGTTCGTTCGATATCACCAATTCCGGGATCCGGTTTTACAACCACATGATCAAGAATTTCGCCATGGCGGTTCTGGTGGACGCCGAATCGCTCAAAGCAAAGATGTCCGACTCGGCAGCCGTAACAGCCCATGCTGATCGCATCATACGAAACTCAAAGGAACTTCTTGTTACGCTCAACGGAATTCAGTCCAAGTTCTCGGTCACATCGCTCAATCTTTCGCTAACCGACATCCGGGAGGTGATGCGTCGCGCACTCGACCAGGTCAAGCTAGACGGTGTAAACGTCAGCTATTCGACTGACGACTCGCCTCTCCTGGTGCTGCTGGATCCACAGCATATGAAGGAGGTATTTACCAATATCCTGAACAACTCCTTGCACGCCATGAAGCAGGACCCACGGGCGCTCCATATCGAAATCCATCGCAACAAGACCTGGGTTCATGTATCCATCTCCGACACCGGATGCGGAATTCCGAAAGAAAATCTCGACAAGATATTTCTCCCGTTTTTCACCACAGGAAGCCGACAGGAAAGCTGGGGGCTTGGCTTGAGCTACTCCTACCGGGTGATCATGGCGCATCTGGGACGCATATTTGTCGACTCGGAACAAGGATATGGCACAACGGTGAAGATCCTGTTGCCGCTGAACGACGAATAACTGCACACGTCTCCTCAAAACTTGGATTGAGCGTCATTCATCCTCGCCCTGTTTATTAGACGGCATGGTGAGGTATCGTGCGATCGGGTTGTCTGCAAAACGTCGGAGGCGACCGGTGACCTTCCAGTCTCCTGAGAGACAGCTGTGAGTCGGATGCGTGAGTTCGCCAAGCCGAGAAGCTGACGTTCAAGGCGCCTTCTGGCCGAGCGGCAGGTGATTTGCGCATTGCTGTCCGAGTTTCGCCACAAGCCAACGGCTGCAAAGGCCGACTTTTCGAAATGTATGCTGTGTCAGCTTTTAGATACGAAGCGGTCATTTAGATGTCGCCAACACTGGCTCTCCGACCGTCCGCTCTCGGCCGATTGTACGCATTCGGCATCTTGCCGAAAAACCGTCTTTGGCGGAAACTGTACGCGTCCTGAGTGACCGCTTTGGGGATGATCGCCCGGGTTCTGCAATCGGCCAGAAGCCGCCTTTCGGATCTGCGCCGGAAAGCAGTCTTTGTATCCCACTTTTCGACCCTAAAAATTATTCACAAGCATCCGTTACATTGGAGTTGTTAAACGAACAGGCTGAATTTCAAGCGACTGTAAAATTTGAATAAATAAGACAAAATTTTGCGTCATAGATATCAATTGTTATTCGGCCCCAAGTGTCCATGTAAACACGGTTAAGCCAATGACTCCAGCACAGCGCGCAATCGAAGCAAAAGCCATTGCAAAGGCGCTGAACTCACCAGAGCTTGTTGCTTCCGTTATTCGTCTCGCGGCAGTTATGGAATCGCGACTCGATAGCTACTTGGCGCTTGAGTTTGGAGGTCGCGGCCGTTTCGATGAGTTTTCCGAGTTCATTACGCCGACTCTATCCCTTCCCGCGAAGCTACGCATACTGAAGAACCTGAAGTTTCACCGTCCCATGAAGTCAGTTTCAAATATTGTCAGCTCGCTCGAACGCCTGCGCGTAATTCGGAACAAGCTCGCCCACGAGTGGTATTTCACTGAAAAACAAATCCAAGCGCTCCAGACTGATCGAACACTCGTCACTTTTCTCCTTGGTTAGGCGCCGGCACGCCGGATCAAGAGGGACTGTTGTCTCTCTTAGTCCGGACCTGCCACGCCCATGCGGTCAATCCGCGGCTGGTGATAAGGGATATTTTTTCCGAAGCAGAACCCAGCATTCGCCGCATACCAACCGCGGCCTTTTACCAGCACCTTGCGGGAACAATGAACGGACTCGGCAAATACGCGGAATTATTTGTCTCTGCCATGGAAAAGCTGACGGGAAGAACCAATCTGCGGGTCCTGACGATGTTGCCATGGCAAAGTCTTTTTCCACATAACGGTCAAGGCATGCTCGCCCGCCATCGGCGCTGGTGTCCGGTGTGCCTGCACCAGCAACGGTTAAATAGCGAAGTGGCCACCTGGCCACTCATCTGGTCGCTTGATACTTACAGCTTCTGCCATCGCCACTTGGTTCCACTCGAGCATTGCTGCCCGTCTTGCGGGAAAGCCCAGCCATTCGTGCCGTCTTACCCCGACTTGGGGATTTGCAGCCATTGTCACCGGCCGCTTGGTTGCCGTCACGAGCCTCAAGAGGTTTCTGAATTCCAACACTGGATTGCCGACGCTCTCTCCGGGATAGTCGAACAGCAATCGGAAAAAGGGTTCTCTCCATCACTCGAAGTGTTTCACAAATTTTTGGTCGGCCAGGTTGAAGCGCACACGGAGGGCAATCGGGCAGCATTTTGCCGGGCGCTTGGGCTCAACGAATTCGCGATCAGCGGTTGCCATCAACAACTGGCAATCTACCCCAATGATATTGCACTTCATTGGCATATGGCTCTCGCCGCATATGCGGAAAAAGACTTCGGCGCCTCAAGAGATCATTTTAGGCGTGTCGCCGATTTAGACCCTCGTTGTGAGTCTGACGTCCAATGCTTCCTGAAAAGAATCGATGACGAATGGTCCCCAAAGCCCGTCAAATAGCTGACGCTTTGCCTTAACTCCGGTGATCCCACATAGTTTTTTCACTACGGCATCCGAAATGTTTTCTCCACAGGAAAAGAAACTACAGCAGCGCGCCTTGCTGCTCGTGGCATTTTGTGTTGGTACGTATGTTGTTATTCTTCAGTATTTTGCCGAAGCACCTTTTGCAATTCCAATTGCGCTCGGTTTATGGGTCATTGCCGTCGGTGCTATGCTTTTTGTCGTTCCAAAGCTCATCAAAAGCGCTTTTTCGCACTATTGGAAGCGTCGATGAGAGAATCCGGTAAATCTATTTTTCCGCGCCATCATTGGATGTTATTGTGATTTGTCTGCGCAAAATCACTTCCCTAGCATTCGCCGCGTTGACTGCGTTGCTTGTTCTCGGTGCTTTTGTTGTTGTTTTCTCCGACAGAGGCGTCAGCAAGACAATCCAGCATTCTCATGAAATTGAATATTTATTTTCTCTTGCATCGGCATTTGTGGAAGGCTTCGAGAAAACAAACGGCCATTTACCAAGCCAATCGGAGTTCAGAGCTTGGGCCGATACTCTGCCCGATATGGCGTACAGCGCGAAGGGTATGTATCTCTTAACTTCGCAAAGCCAGTTCCCTGACGAGGTTATCAAAAGGTTTGGCCCTTCGCCCCAAGATGGGTACATTATCGAATTGTGGCGAGGGGAATGGTTTGAGTATTTTTCCTCATGGGCGAAAGCCAGCACATTGGAGTTCGATGCCACGAAGTTTTATTTTTCTGGCAGTGCCGTTATCGATGGCTTAGCAATCTTGGCGCTTGGCGTGGCGATCGGTTACATAAGTCGTTTCCTGTGGCCACGCTCAACCCGTCATTCAAGCGGGACTCTCTAACGACCGCTCATTTAATTAACGTTCCCAAAGGTCTGCTTTCCAAAAGACGGACTGGCCGCTTTGGGTTGGGTGCAGCCTTATTCTGATGACAAAAGCAGTCATTGACTGCGATCCCCGGCTGAGCGGCGGCTGACCATCGCATTACTGCCCAACATATCCGATCTAGCAACTGGCAGCTCGGGTCGGAAACGTCCCTAAACCAAAGCGACAATCTACCGCGGAAATTTTGGCAGGCCAGAAAAGCAAAAAGCCAACCTCAAACAGGTTGGCTTTTACGTGGAAGCATATCCTTGCCACTCGATTTTGGAAGCATATCGTTGCCAAACGGCAAAGTTATGATTCCCGGGACAACTCATGTCCCGGGAACCATAATCTTGCCGTTCAAAAGAACCATATCGTTGCCGCATTGCCTCACGTTCGAGCCTAAAATCAGCGTGTCTCGCTATCAAGCAGAATCATATCTTTGCCGCCAGACCTTTTCGGAATGATAAACTTGCCGAGCATCGATTCAAACGAAAATTCGGACACGCCGGGGCTGGAGAGCTTTCGAGAGATAGCGGCGGCGCTGCAATAACCAATCGACAGAAGAGGGTTCTCCATTGTGGCCGACGCCATCATTGAAGATATTGAGAGATCGTCGGCACCAACTAGCCCTTGGTTAGTTTTGGGCCCAAATAGAGAATTTTAAGCTTCTGACTGTTAGCCCGAGCCGGCCATTCAAAATGCATTCTAAAAAACCGGTGGCTGATCTTTCCGTGCCAATGTCCGAATATCGTAGCATCTGAATCGCCCGGATCAGGGAACGTTAGTTCACTTTTAAAATCACGTTGATTTGTTGTTGATTCGCCGGTGAAAGCAGCACGATCGCCAGTAAAATGAAGGTCGATAATACTTTGGGATATTGCACCTTCTGAACCATCCGGATTACGACTGCGCATGTAATCGTTGAGAATACTCCATAAGGCAAGCGCTCTATCACGAATGGGCGTGTCGAACGGTTCTCTGGCAAGCCTAGAATTTGTATATATCGCGTCCGGAAATGTAAGCTTTTCGAATCGTTCGCGAGCGACCTCTACCAATTCCTGCCAATTGCGCGGTTCAGCTCGTTCCCCCCGTGCGGATTGCGCTAGATCATCAGAAGTCCAAATATTTTCGATGCCATAAGCGCCAAGACGGTCTTCCTTAAGCCCATGGTCAATGAAAAGCGGGGTTTGAGAGAAATCAAATTGACCACCTTGGAAACTAACCGTCATTGCAGGAGTTGCAGTCTTTATTCGTCTGGCTGCCTCTCCTAAGCCGGTGTCTGTTACGTCTTGATCAAGATACTCGAAATAGTCGTCAATCTCAGCTTGTCTATCATCTTCAACGAATGGTCCTGTTCGATCGAACCAATTCAATACGGCACCACGTAAATCTCTGAACTCTCGTTCTCGCAACACCACGTTTAATGAGCATTGTGGTGTAACCTCTCTATTAGGGAACGATCTAGTTACATAAAGCGACGATCGCAACACAGCATATCGATTTCTTAAACTTAAAAGCTCGTTCAGTAATGGAAAGAAATCAGAAGGGCGCGGAAATTGACCCTGCAATGAAAGATCATTCATGTACCAACGCATGATCATTCCCACCCTGAAAGCTGAATGAGATCCTTTTCTGACTGATCGAAGAAACCATCTGGCCAATTGCTCAGCTGGCCTTCGCTGTTAACGGCGGGGGACACCACACCGTGCGATGTATTGTCAGCGCCCGTAAAAAAATGAATCTGGAGCTTATTTGCCTTTAAAGCTCTCTCTTTTACAGCCAATCTAGCACCATTTAGAAGATGGTCGCTGTGCGTCTCAACGATAATTTGGACTCCTGCTGCTGCAAAAAAAGCAAGCAGTCGCCCCATTTGTGACTGGGCAGATGGATGAAGGTGAGCTTCGGGGCTATCTATGACGACAGTCTGCCCCTCGCTAGCACCGAGCAGTTGGACGATGATCGGAAATGCATATGTAAATCCGTAGCCAATGTTGGCGGGCCTTCGCCACGATCCGATATTAGTTTGTCGAAACCGCAAGCTCTCAAGAGAAACCTGAGGCATGTGTGAAACATCTGCCTGCGCCCCTGGGAATAGAGAAGAAAGCCAAGCGTCTAGCTGCTTCCGAAAAGAAGATGCAGGTTCCTTTGGATGCCTGCGATTCTCCACGACCTCGTCATCTGCAAACTGATAGTACCAATAAGGGGCAAATCTTCCATCTGGGCCAACATTGACAATCGTGTTCGACTCCACCTCTGGCATTGGATACGCATCAGACGTTCCCTCACGAATTGCACTTATATATGCTATGCACATCAATGACGCGACGACTCCTGCCCCTTCAGAAAGAGTAGTCTTGACAGACTCCGTCGCCTCATGGTGCTGAGAAGCACTCTTCGCAATGGACAAATGCCTATCTCCTGCGCTAGCTTTCGTAACCCAGGTAATTTCCTCGCTTTCCGAAGATGCTTTAAAGGTTAGTACTGATTGTTTTGCGTCAGCTGGTAGCACATCCCCCACGGTTCCAAGACGAACGAGCGAACCGTTTAACATCAGCGAATCGACACCGTCAGTGCCCATATACGACTGCGCTAACAGAAGTATCGGATGAATCGCTGTTGACTTACCCCCCCCATTAAACCCGGTCAATAACGTCAGAGCGCCAAAAGAAAGCCGAAGATGCGCAAAGCACTTGAAGTTCTCAATTTCTAAGTAAGAAATCATAATAAGGTTGCCTCACACAAAGCCAACTCCATTGCCCCGAACCGCGCCTGAACCGAGGCCGTGCTATTCGTTGAGTATGTAATGCTTTTCAAAAAACCGTCGTCTCGAACAAGAGCTACAATCGCCGCACGGACTACCTTGCCGTCTTCCTCCCCGATTTTTAAGACGAATTCCTCCGACATTGTTACGGCGCAAACTTCAAATAACGAGATATTAATAACTGTTCGAGCGGGATGTATGTACTCAGATGCTAAGGATTTTCTAAACGCGTGCTCGCCAAAAAATAGACGATTTAGCCTCATCACCTGTTCAAATGACTGCATCAGCTCAGACCGGGCCTGATGACTGAGTTGCCCAAGTCTCTTAAGGCCCTCTGCAAGGAACCCATCCATATCACCAGTCGTATAGTTTCGCCACCCAATTAACTTGAATGCGCAGAATCGATTGATCGCCTCCCGATCTCGCATCGTTTTTGGATTAAGAGACTTGCCCGTGGCGGAACGAAATGCATCGCTCTCTGCTGCCTGCTTTAGCCAAAACGTCGCAGGCCCCGAATACAGAGCGTTTCGCATCTGCTGCCGTGTCAAGGGCTCTCCACTATTTACACGCTCGAATATATCGAGTCGAGCACGCTCGGGCGCTTTTGCATCAAGAATATACATTGTTAGCTGAGTGTCTTGAACACGCTCTTGCAAATGCAGAGGAAGATCTTTGTAAAGCTTGCCTTCGAGCGCATGAGATGCGCCCAACTTTTCCCCGGTGTCAAGGCCAGTTAGCCTTAGTTGGTTCCCAATAAATCTCGCGAACGTCGTGAGTCGTTGAAGACCATCAACTACAATGATGCGACCATCCATAGCTTCTGCTACGTAAAACACCGGCAACGGGATACGCATCACGCAGCTTTCTATGAGCTTAGATTGCTTCTGATTCGGCCAAACAAAATCTCGTTGAAAATCCGGGTCAAGCACATAACGCTGATTTGCGATTCGTTTCACAACTTCATAAACAGAACGGTTCTCAGTACGAACAAAAACGGCATCCAGAGGGTAGTCTCCCCACCCATCACTTGAGGACTCATCAACGCCTTCTGGTTCTTGTATCGCCTCAATAGCGCAAAGGGGGGACTCAATCGCACCGTTATTGCTCTCTTCTACAATTGCGAAAGCAATCCTACGTTGGTCATCAACACAAGGCTCCTCAAGTTGAGTATTGTGCAAATACTCCAGCAGTCGCACCTTGTCGCTGTCTGTCAATGTGTCATCCTGCAACGATTTGACAACACCAGCTTTCGCCAACAAATCGCGCAGTGCCCGAATCGAAAACTCTGCCTTTTCAGCAAACAAAGACATGCTCGTTTGTACCATCGCCAACCCTCGTCACCATGACTTCTGAGACAATCGCCTGATTCAGCGCAGTGATATTTTCATCGCTATCTGGGCAAACACTCTGATCTATACAGAATCATCGCCCAACATGGTAGCAAAATATACTTATCATCCCCACCAAAGAAATAAATCGGCCTTAACGTGAACCCGACATTTTCATCAAACCGTATTTTCATCAGCCACAGTTGCGATGATCACGAGCAAGTTCTTGCCTTGATAGACAGTTTAGAAGCCGCTTCATTTTCCTGTTGGGCATCCTTTCGAGACATACCTGCTGGCGCTCTCTGGGATAAAGTCATCGAGAAGGCATTGAGGGAGGCCACTGCCGCAATCGTTTTTGTCACGCAATCAAGCATCGAGTCTAACTATGTGCGTGCCGAAGTAGATGACGCACTATCGCGCAATCAGACCGTGATTCCCGTCATCGCAGAGGACGTAGAACTGCCGCTCCGTTGGCGCACTCTCCAAAACATCAAGTGGTCCGACAATTCTCGCGATCTTGCAATAAATGCAATTATTGAAGCATTACCACAAACAGCTCTGAATAGCCTACGCCTGGCACTTGACGACTCGGGTCGATTTGAGAAAGTAAGGAGCCTAATACTTCAACACGCCGAGTGGCTTCCCATAGAGTTCGCAATGGCACGCTACTATAGCATGCGACCAAACACAGTAATTCTTCCGGACTCTCCTGTTGATTTCTTCGCAGCTCGCCTGGACACGCCCGGACCAAGAGCATCTCTCTATTATTTGTGCTCGCCAACTGAGTCGCCAGTTTCATCTTCGGGAGGCGCCCGACCACACATACGCAAGACTCTGACAAAAGTTCGCCGCCATCTGAACTTCCTTTCGCACCCTATCCCATCGGAGCATGAACTCGCGCCAACCTCACTCTTCGCGGCAGAAGCTCACAAATGGCGAATGATTCCACCAAGATATACTCAGTTCTCCGTCTATTTAATCGCCGGTCGCCGGCATCACTATGAAGGGCGCGCATTGGCAGCCAGAGAGGCGATCTTAGGGAAAGCAAACCGAATGATCTGCCAGGACGTCAAATTCGAGGCTCGACTTGACTTGATGAGCTACGACCGGCTGCTCGCAAATGCGTCTTCTGGAAAAAAGTAAGGACAATAAGAAATCGGCGCATATCTAGTGAATTCAAACGCCTTATCATTTTTTCATTTTCCGAAATATTTATTATGAGCGAGGAACACCAGTCCTTCATTTCTGCCGTGCTCGACTTCTTGGCTGCGACGTCTCCCCGTAATTGAGTAGCAGCGGCAAGGGTTAGGTTTCCGTATCATGATGCATCCAACAACAACCTCAGTGCTGTGTCGATTGATCTAGCACCTCGGTCGTCCACGTCAGCGGAGGGGATGTATCTCTCACAGCATCGCTGCACATACGGCACAATCGCGGAGGGGCCGTGGGAAAACTCTCGCCCCCCCAGAAGAAGTGACGTATTTAGCTCTGCAAGGACACACTCGCGCGCTGAATACTGGTTATTGCTGAGAATACTGAATCGGCTCGCTTCCTCAAGCAGAGCCAAGTAGTTCTCGGCCATGTACTGTCTTCGGCATTGTTCGAGTTTTCCTGTTCGCTCTAGATTTAACGAGTTTGCCTCGGCAATACGACGAGTCTCCGCTGCTTGCGAGGATTTGAGCGAGTTGAGCACGCTACTCTTCCGACATACTTTCCTGAGGTACATAACCTTCTCCGGATTGGCTGAGTGCATCCCATAGAGAGCAGCACCGTTGATGTCCGTGGGGCAGTGCGTCTCGTCGACGCTACCGGAGGCGAGTAGTGCATCAATCACTGGCGTGGCAAAGTTCTCGTCTATGAATAAACTTGGAAAATGTTGCGGTTTGAGCCGAAGGTGCAACTTACCAAAGAGTTCAATCGCTTCGACATGGCGAGTCGCGATTGCACGGAGAAACTCATCGTAGGTTCGGCGCTGATAACCGAGCTCTGTGAGCTGCTTCTCCGGGGATGCGAATAGGTCTTTGACTAGAGACCTTACATCCACGAAGGCCGACACAGCGGCAAAGAAGATTCCACTTGTAATTAGTATTTTCAGGGCAGTACCGAGAGACGACAAGGCGGAGCACGCTGACGTGACAAAATCTCGGAATTTCATCATGATTCTCGAAAAAAGGAATAAACCTAGGAGACACTTTCGAGCTAGTAGAAATACTGCCTTTCGCCCCCCATTGGAGAGATATCGCTAGTGTAACCAGTCAGCGTTTCGAACTGTAGAAGAGCTCTATATGCAAAACCCTATTTATCTATAGATGAGTTTGTAGAACAAAAAACAGGGCGGCTCATCCCAACGCGCCCTAGAGCTTCAATCGCTAAGAATTGCTGTTTTGACCCAACAGCAGCTGTCCGGAATATGTTAACTAATTTGTCGGCGGCAACCGGATGCCCGCTATTTCCTAGTGCTTCGATGATCAAGTACTGCTGCTTTGAACCAGAGACAGCCACTTCGTACAGTCGTAGAAGTGCATCGACTGCTGTTCCATGCCCATTAATTCCCAAGGCTTCGATGGCTAGGTACTGCTGCTTTGAACCGAGCGGAGCACTAACGAGAATATTAATCAAAACATCAGCCGCAAATGCACTCACCTGCATGTCAATCTCCTGAAGTTTCTCATTTTCGTTTGTCACCAACCAACGCTTAGGATTTCCGCGCCGCTCCTAGATCAATGACGTTACTCAACGTTTGCTCAGAGTACGTCCCGCTGACGACTTGTTCATCAGGACTCATATGCTTAAGATCAGTCTTCAGCTTAAGTTCCAGAACGTCTGCTTTCGGGAGTCCCAATAACCCAAACGGTAGCCCAAGCAAGCTTTCAACATCCCGTGCAGAAAGCCCTAACATAGAGGGCAATGCATCAGCGGTAACTATGCCCTCGTTCGATAAAAGATCGACCGTTCTCTTCAACAGCCGAGGCTGTTCGGGGTCACGGTCATCATCGTTTGGCTCTCGCTTGTTACCCCATTTCGCTGATCTGAGCTTTATTAGTCTCAGGTAATCGCTATCTCCGATAACACCAAGAGCAACCAATCTCATAATCATTGCCGCGACCGAAACGCCCCATCTCCTTTTTAGAAAAAGTAATCCTTGGAGAGATACCGGGGATGTAACCTCTGCGGCGAATCCTCTACTGGGCAACAAGAACGCCCCCGCAAATCTATGGGCTTGTTGTTCTATTTGCTTATGGGCCGCCGCATCCGCAGGATCTTCAATATATCGGTGTAACACAAGGTGACCGAGCTCGTGGGCTGCATCAAATCGGCTTCTATACGCATTGCCTTTATCCGCACATAGCAAGACAATCGGCCGACCATTAGCGCTCCATGCTGACAAACCTTCGATGCGCGGAGTACCAGTTTCTTCTCGAGCAACGATTACACCAGCATTTTCCAAAAGAAGTAAAACATCGGCAATCGGGCCGTTCTTTAGCCCCCACCGTTCACGACACTCTTCCGCTGCGTCTTCAATGTCAGTGTCGGTGATTTCGCTGAGCTTCTTGTAATTCTTAACAGGAATATCCAAATCAGGATAGTCGACATACATTTCAAGCTGTCGCGACACTTCATCCAACCAGCCGGCTCTGGCATTTAGAAGCGCACGATCTGCCTTCATTTGAGAAATACTGCCGCGAAAATATGGGATTGAAATCTGCTCTTGCAGTGGACGAGTTAACCATTCTGGGCTTACTCGCAGTTCGGAAGCCAGTCGATCAATCATTTCTCCACTCGGAACCTGCACGCAATTTCTCCATCGACTGATCGTTGTCGACGTCGCCCCAATACGTGCGGCCAATTCGATTGCAGAAAAGCCGCGAGCGGCTAGAGCCTGCTCAAGCCGCTCGGGTACGAAATTTCCAATAGTGCGGGTCATGACTCGCCTGGCAGTGATTGCTTCTTAACATTGGGTTTGAGCCTGGGTTGTGCACTATCTACAACAGTTTCTTGGTGCTGGTATCGGCGCACAAAGACAGAAAGTTGCTCCTCGAAGATAGGATTGCGAAGGTCCATGTTTTCGTCTGGCACAACAATATAGGCTTGGCACGGGTTTGCATCCGTGCCGTCGCCTTCCGTTACGAGAAACGCAGTCACAGCCGCAATATCTTGAGGTTCTTGTTGCAGTAGCCAATCAACTTGCACCAATGACGCGACGAGACGATTCGGCGCACAGAGCTTCACTTTCGCTTTGCTTCGCCGCGAGTTGTCCCATTTGCCACTATTCATGTGAACGCGCGCAATCGCTGCCAAGCCAACGTTTCCTATCAAAATCTTGTTGCCACGCAACGGTGCATGGGGAATTTCGCACTCGTCAAGGGTAACCATCAACGCTTCGTTTAAGAAGAAATGTCGGTTATGCCCAACCACTGATGCTCTATGGCCCTTATTTACGCTTTGACCGATCTGCAAAGCACGATCGAGCGCAGACGGGTAATGGCGCTCGAAGTTCAGAAGCAGTTCGCGCGGGATGGATTCCAGCAAGATTTTCGCAATATTTTCGTGACCGGACATAAACTCACCCATACTCGAAATGTCGTTATGCTGAATATACATCAAATAAATTGTCGCGTCCAGTGCGCACAGTCGTGTTTTTATTCCCGTCGCTCCTGCAATAACGACGTACGGTAGCCCCTCCCACCAGCGGGGAGGCGCATCAGATGTAAACGATTCGCCCAACAAAATTTTCTCAATCGCATAAGGGGTATCCACCCCCAATGTTTTGCAGGCGATATTGAAGATCTCGCGGCTCTGATAGACGAATCCGCGTTGCATCGGGATGTACGTCGTATCTATGGCCCAGACCTGGTTCGGGCGATCGCTGGTGAGGTGACGCAAGAAGTAGGGGTAGATCCGACGCACCTGGTTCCGCCGGCTGGTGCTGGCCTTTTGGTATCCAAGCGCCCAATTTCTCGGGGCCATTCCTGTCCGCTACGGAAAACAATCTTACTATTGTCGGTGCTGTGGCGTTTTTTACCAGAGTAACAACTGAATAGATTTGCTCTGATTTTTCACCACTTCATCTATCCAAAGCAACATGATCCATAAAAAACCAAACAGTAGTCAGAGAGAAAAATGTCTCATAAGTAATTCAGAAAATGAATCTTTATCAGGCGCCTCGTTTCCCAAATAGCTCAAGTCTCCTAGTTCGGGCAGTTGCTGCCCCAAGACAGCCACGAGCTCATCACGATTTTTTCGGATGGACGGAAAGTAATGATATCCGTCGTGCAGCCAGCGTCGACAATGTTGAATCCGCAGAGGTGTCATGTGCTCTTCGTAACCCCTTATCCGATTAAAGAGCACCATGCTTCCGAATACATTGAATGACATTATTCCTCTCAGGTAATTCCAAGAAGGTATTGAAATATTGATCTTGTTATTCCCGTAATCGAACAAGTCTCCAATGTCTTTTTCTGTTTCTTTGAGCAGGATGACTGCATCCTCGATGGTCAATTGCTTTCGAAACATCACCCACAAAGGGCTGCGAATCCAGTGTGCTGTTCCCGGAAAGACTTCCTCAACAGCTCTTACAAGGCTGGATCGGCCGACGGCGGCACCCGCGGGGAGCTGATCACCCCTTGCGTATCTGTACCATGAATGCGACGGTTCTTTATCGCCATCGTTCCCGTCTCCGATGCGTTCGACAAAAAACTGCCTAAGTTGATTCGCATTCATCCCAGATGTGTCTGAGACAGCGAAAAACCATAGTTTGGTTTGCAGCCGCTCAAAATTCTCTTTTGCCGGATGCCCTCGTTTGCTTCTCATAAACCGGATTGTCGTGAAATTCGTAATAAACGGGCAATGTTCAAAAACGTAAAAATACACAACAATCACACCCAACGTCGAATGTGACGGGAGATGACAGGCTCAGACATGGACACCCCAACTGATCAACCCCTTGCTACCTACCTCGAACGGGTGATGACCGAAAAGCACGGCCCAATGATTGCTGACGATGCGTTACGTACTGCTCTTGGTTACCGATCCATGAATGCTTTTCGGCAAGCACTGGTGAGGAAGACCGTGCCCGTCCCCGTATTCTCACTACCCAATCGGCGCGGGAAATATGCATTGGTTAAGGATGTGGCTGCTTGGCTGGCAGCTCAGCGAGCTTTCGCTGTTTTGAGAAGTAACTCGCCATCCGAACGATTCTGAATATATCGACGATCACTTGAGAAGGGAGGTATCTACAACCTAGCGCGATAACCTGAAGGAGCCAAGGCCATAGACGCAAAAAAAAACGGCTTGGAGGGCAAACTCCAAACCGTCTTCTTTAAGAATAAACGCACGTCAGTAACCAGCCGACATGCAAATTCTCCGCGTCAAACCAACCGGTGTCAAGCAGTTTATTGGCCACGGAATCGGCCTGCTCGCGCCCTGAAATCGGGCATCCATTTCGATCATTTGTCGTGTGCGTTTCGCCTCTGCTGGTGAGGCCAGTCTCGCCTTGGCTTTCAGAACGAAGCGCCGCGACAGACACGGAGAAAACCATGCTATCGGACGAAAAACAGCTTCAATTATTCATCAATCAAAACACCCCTCTCCTCGCACGTAAACTCGTCGAACGAATCCGCTCATCGGAACCGGTCCGCCGCGTAGGTGGCGGTACGCACAATGTTGTCACCCGCTTTGCCAGCAAAAAAATGCGATGCGTCATTCAGGCCGAAAGTCACAAAGGCGAGCTCCCGCACCTCTATCGCTGGGAACATGATCCGGAAACCCATGAGTTTTACGATCAGCCATCGCGGGTAAAGCTCTCCTACAAATCGGCGAGCGGTAAGAAAACCACGCACCTTTCGACCCCAGATTTTTTCCTCATCCAGGAAGCCTGGATGGGATGGGTCGAGTGCAAACCCTTGGCAGAACTTCAAAAGAGCTACGAGTCCGGCTGCGATCGCTACGTCCCCGATGGTCACGGCGGTTGGCGCTGCCCACCTGGCGAAGCCTTTGCCGCCAAATACGGGCTTGGGTTCCAAGTGCTTCCAAACGAAGACACGAACTGGATGCTTGTCAGAAATCTGGAATTTCTTTCCGACTATCTTCGCCCAGACTGCCCAATTCCCAACGAGGATGAACAAGGTACGATTCGCAGCGCTTTCGGTGCGGAACGATGGACGCTTCTAGCGTCGCTGCTCGGCGCCGAAGGCATTAGCGCTGACGCTCTGTACAGTCTCATTGCGAGGGGCAAGCTCTTCTTTGATATCGAGCATGAGATTCTGGCCGAGCCGATTTTTACGAACATCTGCCGCGATGAACTGAGTTATCGGGTATATCTCGGCGAGAAATTCGGCCGCCGCAACCAGACGGCCGTTGCTCTTCCCAAAATCGTTTTGCGTGCTGGCGCCAGAATCACCTGGGATGGTCAGCCATGGCGGATTTTGAACATCGGGAAGAACGAGATCTTTCTCGAGGACGAACACAAGGCCATTTCAAACATCGAGCCGGATGTGTTCCATTCGTTGGTCAAACAAGGTGCGATCCGCGGCATTAACGAGGACGTCGATCAGCAGCACGAACTGGCCAGTGAAGTTGTCAGGCATGCCGCGCCGATTGATCTCGAGAAAGCTGTCGCACGCTGCAATCACCTCGATGGCACTGCGCCATCTACGGTTGCCGTTCGGCCACGGACGCTCCGCTATTGGCGTCATCGTGCGGCCGAAGGCGAGATCGCTTACGGGAACCGGTTTGCGGGACTCGTCACCCGGATCAGCGCACGCGGCAATCGGCAACGAAAAGTATGCCGACGGGTCGTTGAAATCATGAACGAGGTCATTGATAGGGAAGTGATGTCGCCGTTTCAGACGAAGGTTTCTGCCTGCTACGGAATGGTAAGAAACCTGTGCATTGCCGATGGTCTGGAGATTCCTTCAGGAAAGACCTTCCGCACTGAAATCAAACGGCGCAGAGATGAGTCCTTGGCACTGGCTCGCCAGGGCAGAAAGGCCGCCTATCCTCTGACAGAGTTTCAATGGCACATTGATCAGTCAACACCGCGCCACGGCGAACGGCCGTTTGAAATCGGCCACATCGACCACACAGAGCTTGATATCGAACTGGTCGATAGTCGCTCCGGCGCGAACCTTGGTCGCCCCTGGCTGACAGTCCTGCTTGATGCCAATACGCGGGGTGTGCTCGCCTTCTTTCTGACCTTCGACCCGCCAAGTTACCGCAGCTGCATGGCCGTCATTCGGGAATGTGTGAAACGGCATGGCCGGATTCCGAAAACCATCGTGGTCGATCAGGGCAGCGATTTCGAAAGCTTGTATTTCGAGGCATTACTTGCTCGCCTGGAAACGCACAAAAAATCTCGCCCGGCGGCTAAGAGCCGGTTTGGCTCGGTGATTGAGCGGTTTTTTGGCGTGAATAACCAGATGCTGGTCCACAACCTCGCCGGAAACAGCCAAGCCCTACAGCGGCCACGCAGCATGTCTCCGAGTCACGACCCGAGAAAGCTGGCTATCTGGACCTTGCCTGCGCTTACCGAAGCGATGGACGAGTACTTCGGGAACACCTATGCCTCGATGCTCCATCCAGCACTCGGTATTTCGCCGAAGGACGCCATGGGGAATGGCCTCGCAACCTCGGGGATGCGCGGCCACATCCTGATTCCATATTCGGACGAATTCATCCGTTTGACCATGCCGAGCACACCGGCGGGGAAAGCAACGGTTCGTACTGGGCGTGGCGTCAAGATTCGGGGCATCCACTATTGGCATCCGGCGCTACGCGAACCGAAATATGCGAACACCAAAGTGCCGGTTCTGTACGACCCGTTCGATGTATCACGCGCCTACGCTCTGGTCGGTGGCGAATGGGTACTGTGCCGCTCTGAGCACATGGCCTTATTTGAGCGTCGTACGGAACGGGAAGTCGCCACGATCTCTCAGGAAATTCGGGTTATCCATCGCCTAGCCGAGATTCGCAGGAATGTGAACGCAGGCGATATCGCGGTTTTTATCAGCAAGACGAGGCAAACAGAGGCGGTCCTTCGCCAGCAGCGTCACGACGCCGAAAACCCTATCTACGAGGCGTCGCCCGAACCGTCACCGCCTCACTTTTTTCCTAACACCTCCGCCGTTGCACAGAGCAACCTTTGGTCCACCCCGGTCGTCTACGAACAATTCGAGGAGTTGAAATAATGAACGCGCCCCAAAATCAAAAAACCACGTCCGAAATCCTGACCGATTTCACGTCCTATGTCTTTAATCACCCGTCTGCTTTGACGACCTATCGCGAGTTGATGACGGCGATCAGTGCCGAGGCCTCCCCACGTGTGATCATCTTTACCGGCCCCACCGGGGTTGGCAAAAGCACCTTGGTCAAGGCCGCCTGCAACCGCCTGTTGCAACACTACCAAGCCCAGATGGTGGCTGAGCCGGATTTCGTGCCTGTCGTGACGATCAGCGCCGTCCCCCCGAACGGCAACGCCTTTAGTTGGAAAGACTTCTATATCCGGTTACTGACCGATCAGCATGAACCGCTGATCAATCGCAAGTTGCTGTTGCCACGCCAGGGATCTTTGCTGCCCGATCATGGTCTTGGCGAGCGTGCGCTGGAGCATTCAGTGGCAGACGCCTTACGCCGGGCTGTTGAGGAGTATTGCCGGCGCCGGCGCACCCGCTATCTGATCATCGATGAGGCGCACCACATGCTGCTGGTCAATACTCAGCAGCGTCTGGATTGTCAGTTTGAGTGTCTTAAGTCGCTGACGATCCAGACCGGTGTCACCATTCTACTGACTGGCACCTATCGGCTGCTGGACATCCTAGAACAAAGCGGTCAGCTCACGAGGCGGAGTCAGGTGGTGAATTTCCCGCGCTACGACATGCGGCGTAGCAGCGATCTTCTGAGTTTCAGGAAAGTCTTGGGATTTCTCGAAGCAGAGTTGTCGAAATACATCCCCACACGGCTTGATGAGAATGCCGAGTATTTTTATCGCAAGTCGGCCGGTTGCGTCGGCATTCTGAAGGACTGGCTGACTCTGTGTCTTGAGCATGCCTTGGACGAAGGCGTTACCGCCATCGACGCGGTATTCGCCGAACGGTTTGCGCTGAAGAACCGCGGGCTGCTGACCATAGCCGAAGAGGCCTGCCTTGGCGAGGCTAAGCTTGCCGATGTCGGCGACGATCGGCTCACGGATCTGCTCAAGAACGGAGTATTGCTGGCCCGTGATGAACCGTCTCTACCCACCCGTCGGCGGCGTCCGGGGCAGCGGAATCCAAAGCGCGACCCGGTGGGGAAGGACGAACGAGGCCAAGGCAGTGGATTCCGAACTGCTGCGTGATTTTCAGCTATCGGTGAATGTGCCGCCACGGAGCAGGCTGTTTTCGCTGGCTCCTGGCGGTGCCGGCACTCCGGACCAGGAGGGGCTGTTGTCTCTCCTGATCCGGACCTGCCATGCCCATGCGGTCAATCCGCGGCTGGTGATAAGGGATATCTTTTCCGAAGCAGAACCCAGCATTCGCCGCATACCAACCGCGGCCTTTTACCAGCACCTTGCGGGAACAATGAACGGACTCGGCAAATACGCGGAATTATTTGTCTCTGCCATGGAAAAGCTGACGGGAAGAACCAATCTGCGGGTCCTGACGATGTTGCCATGGCAAAGTCTTTTTCCACATAACGGTCAAGGCATGCTCGCCCGCCATCGGCGTTGGTGTCCGGTGTGCCTGCACCAGCAACGGTTAAATAGCGAAGTGGCCGCCTGGCCACTCATCTGGTCGCTTGATACTTACAGCTTCTGCCGTCGCCACTTGGTTCCACTCGAGCATTGCTGCCCGTCTTGCGGGAAAGCCCAGCCATTCGTGCCGTCTTACCCCGACTTGGGGATTTGCAGCCATTGTCACCGGCCGCTTGGTTGCCGTCACGAGCCTCAAGAGGTTTCTGAATTCCAACACTGGATTGCCGACGCTCTCTCCGGGATAGTCGAACAGCAATCGGAAACAGGGTTCTCTCCATCACTCGAAGTGTTTCACAAATTTTTGGTCGGCCAGGTTGAAGCGCACACGGAGGGCAATCGGGCAGCATTTTGCCGGGCGCTTGGGCTCAACGAATTCGCGATCAGCGGTTGGCTGAATAAAGGCGAGCGCCCGAGCATCACGCAATTCCTGACGATCTGCTACGGAACAAAAACGATGCCGTGGGAGGTTTTTTATAATCCACACTCGATAAGCACCGTAGGGCAACTACTTCTACCAAAGGAGAAGCTGCGAAACCGGAATCCATGCAAACGACCAATTCCGGTAAGGCACGCTGAACTAAGGCAAGAGCTGCTGGAGCACCTCACAAAGGGAACTGAACTTTCCGTTTCGGCAATCGCTGGCGATCTCCGTGTAACGCGCTCATTTTTGCGCTACTGGTTTCCGGATACTTGTAAATCGCTTTCCTTGAGAAGCCGAGCCGCAGCGCAAGACCGGACTCGACTCCGCCATTGCAGCCAAACATTGCGAGTAAAAGCGGCGGTCAGAAGACTTCGTGAATCGGGCGAATGGCCTTCGTATCGGAAAGTTGGAAATCTGCTGAAACAACAGAATTTGTCGCTATCTGACCAGCGGCTTCGGGAGGTCTATAAAACGGAGATCGATAGATGAAACTCGCTAAATGTAGAAAGCTTCAGCCCAAAAAACCAAAGTATTCGCTGACCGAGTTATTGGCACAAATCCCTGATACCGAGCACTACAAGGCACTTGTCCGTTCGGATGAGGTATTGCGCGCTTGGGGCGAGATGATTCCGGTTGGAAGAGAATTCGGTGCAACCGACAGAAAACCGCAGCAGCAGTGAAATTTTCGCTGACTTCAATTCCGACTTTTCGGCCTGTCAGCGGGTTTCAATGACGACTGCTTTAAGCAGAATTTGGACTCTCAAACTCTGCGATAACAGCTACTCGTTTTTTGCCTCATCAATGCACTGACGATCCGGGCTCGGGGCCAATCATTGCCTCGATACCTTCCGCGCCGACTTCTTCAAGGAATAGATCGAAGGCCTCTTGATCGGTATCGAACTCACCGTCCCAGACAGTAGAGTTGTTGTACTGATCTACGACCTCCAGAGTCCACCCAGTATCCGGCATGCGATAAATGCACACTTCAACAGTCTTGCCTTCAGCGGTGTATTTCTGCTGCAAAGGCGAATAGATCAGGTCATTTTCGTCGTACATCATTTTGCGAGGGAGAGTTGAGAGCCCGGCACATGATAGCACCTGGCTAGCCAAGCCCCATCCTAGTCCTGCTCTGCAAGGATCTTCTGTTCGGAGCGGCTCTTTGAACGGCAGTTTACGGTCACGCACGATGAACACGGGCCTTAGGCCAAGTCCAGTCAGCCGTCCTTTCTCCTTACTAGACGCATAAAGGACTGCTCCACCCATAAATCTGCCGAATGGCCAATTCCGGCTCACCGGCCTTTGCCGCCATTGCCCTAAGGTTCGGCTTCGGGCAGCTGCCGGCCGCTGATGGCCTCGAATGGCCTCTTCCTGATTGACGCTACAGCCGGACCCGACCCTAAACAGCCATTGCCCTTTGGGAAAAGCGGACCTGAGCGTTTGATTTCAGCCGCGGCCGGAGCGCGTAGCGCGGAGGGAGCCCAAATGCACAGCTTTTGGGCGGTTGACTGGAGAGGCTTTAGGCGTCAGCGTCATTGGGTAGTTGCTTTATGTCTTTGAAAACAACTGACTGAATGGGACGACGGCCTGCTGCCTCCCATGCTTCAAATAAGCGCACTGATCGCACACCAAGTGAGGAAAGTGAAATTCCAGATGTTGCCAAAATTTCCAGCAGTACTGGTAGAGTGACAGTCAATATTTCCTTGGCATCATCTGACCTATTCACCCAAACCGACTTGCTTTTGGCCGTCTTTGTCTCGTCATCATCATCGATTTGGCGCTTTAATCCGCGCAAATACATACTCCTAAATCCACTGAGTTCCTCGTGACGTTGGCTGTAAATATTAAGCTCGTTGTTGACTATTCGGATTTTAATGACGCCGCAGTGCTTTGTTGCTGCGGCAATACGCGTTGCGATTGTTTGCATTACCTTATTACGAACTTCTATGCTGCATATCGGATTCATCATCCAAATTGCTCGTAAGGTTTCAGCATGCGTGAAGTTACCAAGTCGGCTCACCGCGTGTAGAGCGTCTATAAATGGCTCAGGCTTCGGCAGCATCTTCGCTACCAGCTTGACGACCTCCGACCAGCGCGGGTTTTTTCTGTACTCACTCACCAGATCAATATCTGTTCGGTTTGCTATCACGTACTTGGCAGTTAGAAACTCCTGGAAAGTAAGGTGAGAAAAGGAAAAGTCGCCAGGAGATCGTTCGATGAGCAACCCAAAATCGTTGGTTAGTGAATTGACTAGCTCGCAGGACTCTAGGCATTCGATTCGAAATCGGTCATAGGCAGCCTGTACCGCCTTTGTTTCCTCTATCTCTGTGACTGAAAAAACGATTTTTCCAGCGCTGAATAGTCTCGCTGCAATCTCCGAAACCAGCACAAAGCGCTTTGAGATGGAAAGCTCTGCAATAGGAGTGTTCCGAGCGATGCATCGAAATGCATCCCATTGTCCAAGCAAGCCTTGTAGAGCGCGGTCATAGAGTTCGTCGGGGTCTTGTGGAATCTCCAGATCGTTGTGATAGAGCGCGCAGACTATTGATAGCAGAAGCGGACTAGAACCTAAGTCTAGGATCGCGGGTGTCCTTGAGCATGCTTCAATAAGCCTCTTGCCCTTGGCGTCATCAGCTCCACTAAACCACTTCTCAATGAATATAAGTCGATCCGAGAACTCAAGAGGTTTGGTTTCCCATTTTTCAAAATTTTGCATCCCGGTAGATAGACTATACGGCCTGGCGCTAATGCAAATACAGGAGCTTGGGTGCTTGGCTCGCAGTTCAATAATTTCATCCAGCAGAGCCTGTCTGTGGTGACTGGTAGTTTCGTCAAGCCCATCTAGCAAGAGAAATAGTCTGCCTGAACGAGCTAGCGCTTCGAACAGGCGATCTGGTGCTTCAAAATCAAGTGAAGCGAAAAAGGTTCTGGCTGCTTCGGCGACCGACTTTGATTTGCTCGCCATCTCTCGCACAGCAAGAAAGATGGGAATTCTTAGACGGCCCCGAATTAGGGTCCCGCTGGCTGCGGAGATTGCCAAGTGACGAAACACAGTGGATTTGCCACTACCAGGATTTCCAAGAAGAGCGAACCCGTTCGTTCCACTATTTATCGCATCAAGTGGTGTTATCGAACTGTCTGACTTTGCGCGTTCTGCCACGCTGGTTCGATGTGCGCGTAGGCGGTGTTCGATTTGAGCCCGGGACTTATACCGCTGAGACTCTATGTCATTTGAAATCTGAACTCGCGTATAAACGTCCCCGACGCTTACCTCCCTTGATGTGCCAAATAGTGGGAATCGGCCGATTTTTGCCGCAATGAACTCGGCGTAGTTATCTCGGCCTATCGTCAGTAACTTTGTCTTATTTAGCCATGCTTCAGTTGAAAGATTTATTTCTTCAAATACTGAAGCAAAGCTCTTCTTGATTGGCTCCTTGAAGCCTTCTAGTAGGGGGGAATTCATAAATTTTTCGTTGGGCCCCGTGGTATGTGTAGACGACTAACAGCTACTAAACGAATCCGCTGGATCTGTATATGAATTGATATCTGCACATGGGTTGAATGTCCAAAATTTCTTGTTTTGTTTCGTAAAGACAGTCGTGGTGTCAGTGAAACAACTCCAACCTACTGACACACCGACACGGCCTCGAATGACTACTATCGGGAGCATTCGGCGATGGCCGCTTCTGGCCGATTGTACGCATTCAGCATCTTGCCGAAAAGCCGTCTTTGGCCGAAACTGTATGCGTTCTGATTGGCGGGTTTCGGGATGGGCGCCAAAGTTCAGCTGTCGGCCAGAAGCGGTCCTTCAAGAAAATCGCTCAAAGCAGCCATTGAATTGCTCTGAGTGTGTGCTAAAGCCCTGCGTTTTGACCTGCTGCTTTTCACGATTTATTTAGTACTGTATAAACACGGTTCCGGGGCGTCGAAAGCCCAGTCGTAAAGCGGTTCGTGGAGATTTTACTGCGTCGAATTACTATGAGATTGCTACGGGGCCTAATCCTGCAATGCACCGGACCTGCACGAAAAGCCGCGCAGTCCGGTGATTTTGAACGTTGGGCGTCATGAAAGCCCCTGCAAAGCTGCTCGCCTTGTCTGCATTTTCCACCTCGGTTGTTGGGGTAGTGGCCTGCTGGTACATCGTGTCGCGCTATGAGCAAGCGTTCGAGGCAACTACCAATGGAGAGTCATACTCTCTTGTAGTCGAGCGCTTTGGAACGCCCAGTGTTATCGAGTTGCCCGGTCAAGAATTTTCGCGCTACGCCTCTAAGGGCTGTATTGAACCTTGTTCTGTTCGAGCGTGGTGGGAGCATCCAGTTCTAAGGGGCATTGAAGCCTGGTCGGTCGAGTTCAATGAAAAGAACCAAGTTATTCACACTGTTCATTGGGTTTCACCGTGACACTTACGCCCAACAATCCGCTCCAGCCGACCGTCAAAAAGCTGCGCTTTTTGCTGTCGGCTGAGCTTTCACGTTGCTGAATGTCGGCTTTTCTAAAGGGCGAATTACCGCTTTGGGTCGGGTGCAGTCTTATTCTGATGACAAAAGCAGTCATTGACTGCGATCCCCGGCTGAGCAGCGGCTGACCATCGCATTACTGCCCAACATATCCGATCTGGCAACTGGCAGCTCGGGTCGGAAACGTCCCTAAACCAAAGCGACAATCTACCGCGGAAATTTTGGCAGGCCAGAAAAGCAAAAAGCCAACCTCAAACAGGTTGGCTTTTACGTGGAAGCATATCCTTGCCACTCGATTTTGGAAGCATATCGTTGCCAAACGGCAAAGTTATGATTCCCGGGACAACTCAGAGGTTTAGTAGGCAATTCGATGGTGCGCGGTACTGGGATCGAACCAGTGACCCCTGCCGTGTGAAGGCAGTGCTCTACCGCTGAGCTAACCGCGCAATCGAGGGCGGCATTTAACCATAAGCCGGGCGCGCGGTCAATTTGGATCTGAGTTTCCTTTACAATAGCCGTTTTACGTCTCCAGCATCCGACCATGATCCGAACCCGCTTTGCCCCCTCCCCCACCGGCTTCCTGCATATCGGCGGCGCACGTACCGCCCTGTTTTCATGGGCTTTTGCCCGTCATCATGGCGGAAAATTCATCCTGCGCATCGAGGATACCGACGTCGCCCGCTCAACGCCGGAAGCCGTCCAGGCCATCATCGACGGGATGAACTGGCTCGGACTCGCCCACGACGAAGGCCCGTTCTACCAGATGCAGCGCATGGACCGCTACAAGGAAGTCCTGCACAAGATGCTGGCCGACGGCGCCGCCTATTACTGCTACACCACGCCGGAAGAACTCGAACGAATGCGCGAGGAACAACGCGCCAAGGGCATGAAGCCGCGTTATGACGGCACCTGGCGCCCGGAACCCGGCAAGACCCTGCCGACGCCGCCCGCCGGCGTCCAGCCGGTCATCCGCTTCAAGAACCCGACCGACGGCGTCGTCGCCTGGAATGACCTCGTCAAGGGACAGATCGCCATCGCCAACGCCGAGCTTGATGATCTCGTCATCGCCCGCACCGACTTCACGCCGACCTACAACTTCTGCGTCGTCGTCGATGACTGGGACATGGGCATCACCCACGTCATCCGCGGCGACGACCACGTCAACAACACGCCGCGCCAGATCAACATCCTCAAGGCGCTCGGTGCGGAAGTGCCGCAATATGCGCACCTGTCGATGATCCTCGGCGACGACGGGCAGAAGCTGTCCAAGCGCCACGGCGCCGTCAGCGTCATGCAATATGACGACGAAGGCTATCTGCCGGAAGCCGTCCTCAACTACCTCGCACGCCTCGGCTGGTCGCACGGCGATGACGAAGTATTCTCGATGACGCAGTTCTGCGAATGGTTCGACCTCGACCACATCACCCCGTCGGCAGCACAATTCAACACCGAGAAGCTGAACTGGCTGAACGCGCACTACATCAAGCAGGCCGACAACGCCCGCCTGGCAACGCTCGTCCGCCCCCGCCTCGAAAAGCGCGGCATCGTCATCCAGGCATCGCCCTCGCTCGAGGCAATCATCGGCCTCTACAAGGAACGCGTCAGCAGCCTGAACGAACTGGCTGATGCGGCCAGCATCTTCTATGCCGATATCACCTTCGACCCGGCCGTATTGAATCAGCATCTGACGCCGGAAGCACGTCCGGCACTGGAAGACTTCGCCGCCGGCGTATGCGATGTCGCCTGGGAGGCCTCCGCCATCAACGCGCTGATCAAGAGCTGCATCGCCAAGCACGGCCTCAAGATGCCGAAACTCGCCATGCCGCTGCGCGTGCTGCTGACCGGCCAGGCGCACACACCGTCGGTCGACGCGGTGGTCGCACTCTTCCCGCGCGAAACCGTGCTGAAGCGCCTTGCAGCACTGCCCGCATGAGCACTGCAAGAAAACTCCATATTTTTTCAAAAAGGACTTTACAACACCCAAGAGGCTCTCTATAATGCGCCCTTCTTTCGAGCGGGGGTATAGCTCAGCTGGGAGAGCGCTTGCATGGCATGCAAGAGGTCCGCGGTTCGATCCCGCGTACCTCCACCAAGAGCTCGAAAGAAAATGTTTTAGTCCGGGTCCCCATCGTCTAGAGGCCTAGGACACAACCCTTTCACGGTTGGTACCGGGGTTCGAATCCCCGTGGGGACGCCAAGATAAGACAGGCGATCGGCAGCAGCAAGCCGAACGAATGTCGGCAGCATTGGAGTGGTAGTTCAGTTGGTTAGAATACCGGCCTGTCACGCCGGGGGTCGCGGGTTCGAGTCCCGTCCACTCCGCCAGCACCAAGCAAACGCCTTGCACCGTCCCTCAAGACACTGCAAGGCGTTTTGCCATGGTCGCCCGCCCGCACCATCGCCGTTTCGACGCGATGCGTCCACACACTCCCGCACGGCACGACACCTACCGCCCACAAACAGGCAAACCAACCCCCTAAACGAGAACAGCTATCACCTTTACACCCCCAGGTCAATGCGGGAAATACGCTGTTTATAAAGGGCTTTTACGGATTTACTATCCGTCATATTTGTGGGATTATGCTGACGTCGATATTCGTCCGTATTTTATGCCCCGCGTGGCATATCTGAGGCGCGCGCCAGAACAGATTGCAGCTTCGGCAAGCTTTCCGACAATTGGGGCATATGCCGAACCAATAGCCTGACCAGAATAATAATGATGTTCAGCATGGAATTCAGCCGTTTGCCGGGTTCGGAACAGGTAGCAGGGATTTAGCATCTCCGCAGTGCCATCGCAATTTCTCGGGCGAATATTCCGTAGTTCTGTCTTATACCAGTCTGAAGTTAGCAACTCGTGATCGTGCGGTCGTGTTTGTGGCTCTTTTGACGTTTTTGGGAGTAATCGAAAATGAAAAACATGACTATTAGCCGTCGCATCCTGTTGATGGTAATCACTTCGATCGTTGGCCTTCTCGCCGTCGGCCTGGTCGGGCTATCCGTATCCAACCAGCAAGTGGCCAGCATCCAGTCGATCAAGGACGACAGCCTCGCAAGCATCGAGGTGCTTGGCGAAGCGCGCCAGGCCTACATGGAGTACCGCGTGCTGGTTTACACGCACCTCGTCAACAGCGACCCCGCGGTATTGCAAACGACTGAAACGCGTCTTGGCGAATCGGCTGACCGATTACAGGGCATGCTCAAGAAATACGAAGGCATGTTGTCGAATGACGAGGACAAGAAACTGCTTGAGAACGACCGGACTCTTCTCGGCAAATACATGGACCTGATGGGAAACCGTGTCATAGCCCTGTCCAAGCGCAACGAAAAGGACGCGGCGCGCAACCTGATCGTCGCGGAAGGAACGGCGCTCGGCGTGAGCTTGCGCAAAGCGCTGGGCGACCACATGGCTTTCAACGTGCAGAACGCCAATTCCTTCAGCCAGCGAGCGCTTGACACGGCCGCGCATGGCCGCGTGCTGTCAATTTCAGTGATCGTTGCCGCCTTGGCCGCGATCGGCCTGTTCGGCTATTTCCTGGTAACCAACATCCGGCAATCCATGAACGAGATTCAGGGCATGGTCAGCCATGTCGAATCCAATCTCGACTTTACCGTGCGTGTCCAGGCCCGTCGCCAGGATGAAATTGGCATGACGACCCAGGCACTGAACCGCCTGCTCGACAAACTGCAAACGAACCTGAAGACGATCGCTGAAAGCGCTCACATGGTGTCAGCCGCCTCCGGCCAGATGTCCACGGCATCCTCGCAAGTGGCGACCGCCTCCCACCAGCAGAGCGAATCGGCGTCCGACATGGCTGCCACGGTCGAGGAAATGACGGTGAGCATCAATCACGTTGGCGAACGCGCACTGGAAGCAAACCGCCTGTCCAGCGAGTCGGGCGCACTCGCACAGCGTGGCGAACTTGTCATCGGCGAAACCGTCACCGGCATCCGGGCAATCGCCGACACGGTGAACGAAGCGGCCACGCTGATCCACGGACTGGAACAACACAGCCAGGAAATCTCGAATGTCGTTTCGGTCATCAAGGAAGTCGCCGACCAGACCAACCTGCTCGCGCTGAACGCCGCCATCGAGGCCGCCCGCGCCGGAGAACAGGGGCGAGGATTTGCCGTCGTCGCGGACGAAGTGCGGAAACTCGCCGAAAGGACCAGCGCCTCGACGCAGGAAATCGGCACCAGCATCGCCGCAATGCGGGATAGTGCCGGCGGCGCCGTATCGAGCATGCAGCGCGTCGTCGAGAAGGTGGGCGAAGGCGTCGAAAAGGCCGAAGAAGCCAATCAATCGATCCGGGTCATCGGCGAGAGCAGCCGTGCGGCGGTGAGCATGGTCGAGGAAATCACCTCCGCGATCCGCGAACAGGCCGCCGCGACCAACAACATCGCCGTCCAGGTCGAAAAGATCGCCCAGATGTCCGAGGAAAGCAGTGCCGCCGCGCGGCACAGTGCGGAGACCGCCCAGCAACTCGACTCACTGGCGACGGAAATGCAGTCAATTGTCAGCGCGTACAAGATCTAGAACAAACGCCCTCCATGAGAGGGAACCCCGCCCCGCGATGCCATAAGCATCGCGCGGGCCCACTCATGCACGCCGCATATGGTCGTGCACAGCAGCTTGGCCGATACGATTGCCGGCCAGATGACACTGGTTTGCAGTTGCCTTCTGGAGCGTTTGCGATGGCGGGGGCCTGATTTTCGTCAGGATGCAGGACGTACCGCACCCGCAGAGCGAGCGCATCAGTGCCGACACAACGGCAACAACCGACGTCACCCTGCAATACAGACTGGAACCTGTATCAAAAGCCGAAACTGATCGAACGGCTGGCAAATGGCATATTCGCGTTCATCACGCCAACGGCATAGTCAGCGCAAAAAGCATTTGGGAACACAGGAATTTTCAATTACTATTTGAATTCAGAAACTTGATGCCGCCCCTTCCATTCGCTGCCGTATAGCCGCGCGCATTTCGCACGATGCCGAAAACAAAGACAATGTATCCGCTATTGTGGCGGGCGACAGTTCTCATAGCCTTGAATGCCATAGTGATCGCACTGGTCATTTTCGGGCTCTGGAAACTGTATGAGCGAACGTACCAAGAAGCGGAAATTCGCTGCCAGAGCATTTCCCTCGCAGTCGTCACGCATCTGAGCAGCGAAATCAGCAAGATCGACCTGGCCCTTCGCAACGTCGCCGGCGAAGTGACGCCCCCCCCGCGCAAAGACGAGCTCCGTGCACAAACCGATCAAGTGTTCAACGCGCTGTTTGCCCGGCAGAAGCTGGCCTTGCCCCAAGTTGAAGCATGGAGCGTCACCGATGCCGACGGGATGCTTGTTTTTCATGAGGGAACCGGAACCCAGCCCTTGGTTTCAGTGGCAGATCGTGAGTATTTCCGCGATCTCAAATCCCAGAAAGTCGACAAGCTGGTCGTTTCCAGACCCCTCAAGGGGCGAATGACAGGCAACTGGGTATTGATGTTCGCACGCGCGATCCGCGATTCCGGGGGGCGGTTTACCGGCATCGTCGCGGCAACCCTGCCGATCAAGAACCTCAATCAGATACTGTCCGGTTTTGAGATCGGCCGCCGTGGCGTGGTGAATCTGCGCGACGCTGATTTGCGGCTGATTGCCCGCTTCCCCGAGCAACAGGACGGCAATCGCGTCGAAATTGGTGACGCACGCGTTTCGGAGGCCTTGCGCAGCCGCGTGAATTCCGGGCAAAGCGAAGCCACTTACAGCGCCATCGCGCCCTTTGACCAGGTCGAACGCATCTTCAGTTTCCGCAAGGTCGACCGGCTCCCGATGCATGTGCTGGCGGGAATATCCAAGGATGATTTTTTCGAAGACTGGCGCAATACGGCGAGTCATATCTCGGGCATCGTGATCCTGTTGCTGGTGGCATGCAACCTTGCCGTCGTGCTGTTTTACCGGCAATGGCGGCTTGCACGCCAGAGCGCCGTCGCGCAGCAGGACGGGAATGCCCAACTGCAGCAATCGCTGCAGCAGTTGCAAGATCGCGACAACGCCCTCATCGCCGCCCAGCAAGCCGGCCTGCTCGGGACCTATACCCTCGATATCCGTTCAAAGCGGTGGCAGTGCTCCGATCAGTTGAACAGCATTTTCGGTATCGACGGCAACTTTCCGCACACCATTGAGGGCTGGCAGTTGCTGATGCACCCGGACGATCGCGAGAAGATGATCCGCTATTTCGAGTCGGAAGTCGTCGGGAAACATCAGTTCTTCGACCAGGAATACCGGATCATCCGCCCTTGCGACGGGCGCGTCGTCTGGGTTCACGGTTTGGGTCGGCTCGATTTCGCCCCGGATGGCAGCTCGGCATCGATGAGCGGCACGATTCAGGACATCAGCATACGCCGTGCCGCCAATGACCGGTTGCACCTGACCCATGAGGTGTTCCTGAACGCTTCCGAAGGAATCGTCGTCACCGATCGCAATGGCACCATCATTGAAGTGAATCCGGCGTATAGCCGGATTACCGGATATTCGAGCGATGAACTCAAAGGCCAGAATCCGCGAATCCTGAAATCGGACGCCCAGGACGACGGTTTTTTCACGACGCTGTGGCGGGTGCTTCTGACGACAGGACATTGGGATGGCGAGATCGTCAATCGCAGGAAAAATGGCACGACTTACGTTCAGCGGACGCGAATTTTCGCCATTTACGACGCCCAGGGCGAAATTGCCCGCTTCGCCGGCGTCGTCGCGGACATCACCAAACTCAAGGAAAGTCAGCTGCGGCTTGAACGCATGGCGTTCTACGACGAACTGACCGGCTTGCCGAACCGGGCGCTGTTCGCGGACAGAATACACAAGGCGATGGCCGAGTGCCGGCGTCACGACACCCGGCTGTTGGGGATATGCTGCCTGGATCTCGATGGGTTCAGCGACATCAACGAGCGCTGGGGTCACGGCATCGGCGACAGGCTCCTGGTCGAGGTTGGAAAGCGCCTGTCCGGATGCATTCGCGCGAACGACACGATCTGCCGCCTGGGCGGCGACGAGTTCGTCGTCCTCTTCAGCGACCTGAAGGATGAGTATGACGCCCGCGATGCCGTTTCAAGGCTGCTTGCCATCTCCGAGACGCCCTATGTACTGGGCGAAGTCAGCACGCTGGTGACGCTCAGCGTCGGGGTTTCCCTCTATCCCCTGGCGGGGACGGACGAGCCCGATGTCCTGCTGCGCCAAGCGGATCAGGCGATGTTTGATGCCAAGCGCAAGGGCAAGAACTGCATGAGCTTCTTCGATGTCGAGAGCGAGCAGTTGCTCCGCGAGCAGCAGGCTTCTTACGACCGGCTCGTCAAGGCCCTGGCCGAGGACGAATTCCGGCTCGTGTACCAACCCAAGGTGGACCTGCGATCCGGTGCTGTCATCGGCGTTGAAGCGCTCTTGCGCTGGCAGCATCCCGACCGGGGCATGCTGCCCCCGATGGAGTTCCTGCCGCTGGTCGAGGCCACGCAACTCACGCTCCCGCTGGGGGAATGGATTCTGCATGAGGCATTGCAGCAGCAACGCAAGTGGCTGGCACAGGGATTGTCGCTGACCATCGGCGTCAACATCTTCGGACTTCATCTTCAGCGGACGGATTTTGTCGAGCGTCTGGCCGACATTCTGGGCGCTTATCCCGATGTCGATCCGCGCACGCTCGAACTGGAGGTGGTCGAGACGACCGCGCTGGAAAACATCCGCGATGTCACCGTCCAGATTCAGCGATGCCGGGAACTGGGTGTTGGCTTTGCCCTCGACGATTTCGGCACCGGTTATTCATCGCTGACCTACCTGCAGCAACTCCCGGTCGACTGGGTCAAGATAGACCGTTCCTTTGTGCGCGACATGATCGACACCCCCAAGGATCGTTCGCTCGTTCAGAGCATTGTCGGCATGGCCCACACGCTGGGACGACGGGTTGTCGCCGAAGGGGTCGAGACCACCGAACATGGTGTCTTTCTGATCGAATGTGGCTGCGACTGCGCCCAGGGGTATGGAATCGCCCGCCCGATGCCGCCGACCGACCTGCCGGCCTGGATCAGGCAATGGACCGTCCCCGCCGATTGGGTCGCCAACGCCGGCAGCTAACGCATCGTCATGCATCGGCCGGATGCATTGACAGGACGCCCATGCCCCGATATTGCGGCCAAAACCTCGTCGCAGCAACGGAACTGAGGCATTCCCGCCAAACATTGCGTATGCTGCCGGTCTGTCAGCATGCCAACGGCTTTCTTGCGACTCTTCACTTGTGGTACAACGCAAGTGCAGCGGGAACCTGCCGCGCAGGCCTCCTTCCAGTTTATTAACCGTTTCGAGCGACGGATATGCCCAGTAGTCGGCGAGAGCATTTCATTTTCCTATCGGTCATCTGCTACGCCGTCCTGGCACTGGCATGGATATTCCTGTCCGACAAGTTGCTGCCACTGACGCCCAGCCACGAAATGGCGGTTCTCCTGTCAACCGCCAAGGGGATCCTGTTTGTTGCGATCACCAGCGTGTTCCTGTTCGTTGCGCTGAAGTCCGTCCCGCCCAAGGGGAAGAAAGGGCAGGGAACCCTGGACACAGGACGTGTGGAAATCGCGAAAAGGCGGCGTGGGCCCATCTATGTCGGCGCGGTTGTCACCGTCATCGCGCTCGTCGTGGCGCTGGTCACAGCGGCAATCAACCAGAATGCCAAGTCCGACACGAAAAACACGGCAACGCTCGCCAGGAATGTCGTCCAGTTGCTGGACCGGGAGATTTCAGGGCGCTTCGACAAGATCAACATGGCGTTGTACTCGATCGCCTACATGCACCAGTTGCATCGCGGAAACGCCCGGCGGGAAATCGATTTCCCCGGCTACATCCGGGAACACAAGAAATTCCTGCCCAGTGTCAATTTCATCGCCGTTGCCGACAGCGAGGGGGTGATCCGCTTCAGTAGCGAGTCACTGAACGGAATGCCGGTCAACATCAGTGACCGCGACTACTTCATCCAGGCGCGCACCCGACCGGTTTCCGACGTGATTGCGTCGGGCCCCATCCTGAATCGCATCAACGGGGCATGGAGCATCGTGCTCGCCCGCCCCCTTCGTTCAGCCGACGGGCGCTTCGAGGGCGTGGCCTTTGCGTCGCTGGCAACGGCCCATTTCGGTGATTCATTATCGTCGATCGATCTCGGCACGAAGGGGGCCGCGACAATCCGTGCGCTGGACATGAGCCTCGTCCATCGGTTCCCGGACACGAAGGATAGCGTCGGAAACAAATCGGTGTCCCGTGAACTTCTCGAACATCTGCAAAAGTCGCCGACCGAAGGGACCTACATTGCAAGGACTCAGCTCGACAATATCGAGCGCATCAATGCGTATCGCAAACTCGAGCGTTTTCCTTTCTATGTCATTGTCGGACTCGCCACCGAAGATCTCCGCAGTTCATCGAGTGCCGAGGTGCTGTTCATGCTCGGACTGGGAACACTGGCCATCATCGCCGCGATGCTCGCGACATTGCTGGCTTACCGCATCTACCGCCAGCAGGCGGACGACCTGGACAAATGGCGGCTCACCGATGAGGAGCTGAATCACCTGCTGGAGGAACGCACGAAGCTGAACGAAGCCTTGTCGCTACGTGCCGACGAGGCAGAGGCGGCCAATCGGGCAAAAAGCGAATTCGTCGCGAACATGAGTCACGAGATCCGGACGCCGATGAACGCGATTCTCGGCCTCACCTACTTGCTCGAAAGAATCGCCCTGCCCGGCGACGCCGCCGAGATGGTGCATCGGATCAGACAGGCCGGAAGAACGCTGCTGAGCATCATCAACGACATTCTTGATTTCTCGAAAATCGAATCCGGCCGCCTGGAGATCGAGAAGGAATCCTTCCGGCTTGGCGATGTGCTCGACAACCTGTCGACGATCATGTCGGCCAATGCGCGGGAAAAGGATATCGAGCTGATCATTGCAATGCCCCCCAGCCGGACCAGTTCGTTGAAGGGGGATGCGTTGCGGCTCGAACAGATACTGGTAAACCTGACCGGCAATGCCATCAAATTTACCGAGCGCGGGCATGTCGCCGTGTCAATTTCGGTCATCGCCGAAACGGATACGGATGTTTCCCTGCGCTTCTCGGTAAGTGACACCGGCATTGGCATTCCGGTGGAGAAGCAACAGGAAATTTTCGCGCCGTTCCTGCAAGCCGACAACTCGACCAGTCGTCGCTATGGCGGCTCTGGCCTTGGGCTGACGATCAGCCGGCGCCTTGTCGAAGCGATGGGCGGCGAACTGCAATTGACGAGCGTGCCGGGCAGCGGCAGCGAGTTCTGGTTCGTCCTGACATTCGAACGCTTGCGCGACGGCTTGCTGGCGTCGCCGGAACTGGGCAACCTGCCGGTATTGATCGCCGACAACAACCCCATCGCACGGGAAGCGTTGCGCGGCATCGTCGACGGACTCGGATGGCATCCGACGACCGTCGGTTCCGGCCTGGAGGCACTGGCCTACATCAAATCGAGGATGTCCGGCATCAACGCGGACATGGAGATACTTCTCCTCGACTTCAAGATCCACGACATGAATGCGCTCTCGATCGCCAAGAACATCCGGCACGAGCTCAAGGATTCGGTCGATCCGATCATCATCATGGTCACCGCATTTTCCAACAACCAGTTCCTGGATCATCCGGACAGCCATTTCGCCGACGCGGTTCTTACCAAGCCCATCACGCCCTCGACGCTGTTCAACGCCGTGGCGCGTGCCATTCGGGTGAGAAGGGGCAGCGAGGAGCAGGTGCCGATCCGGTCCGTCCATCGCCTTGACGGTCTTCGCATCCTGGTGGTGGACGACAGCGACATCAACCGCGATGTCGCCCAGCGCATCCTCGGGTTGGAGGGGGCCTCGGTGGTACTGGCCAGTGATGGTCAGCAGGCCGTCAGCTGGTTGCTCACACCCGGCAACAAGGTCGACCTCGTGCTCATGGACGTGCAGATGCCGATCATGAACGGCTATGAGGCGACGCGGAGAATCCGCCGCGAACCCGCCCTCGCCGACCTGCCGATCATTGCCCTGACCGCCGGCGCCTTCAGCGAACAGCAGGAACTCGCCGGCGAGGCCGGAATGAACGGGTTCATTGCCAAGCCGTTTGATGTTGACGCCGCAATCGCGCTGATCCTCAAGATCTCGGGACGATCGGCCCCGATCGGCATCGAACTGCGTTCTCCGCAGGGCGAGACGGACGCCGGCGCAGCGGAGGATTTTCCGGGACTGGATATCGGGGCCGGTCTTGCACGATTGAAGAACCGGGCCAGCTATCACAGACTCCTGGCGCTCTTCATTACCGATACCAACGAAGTCGTCTCTACCCTCAAGACGTGTGACGACGAAGAAAAGGCCCGGCTTGCCCATCGGCTGAAAGGTTCCGCCGGAAGCCTCGCCATCACCGAAGTGGCGGCACTCGCCGCCCGGCTGGAGGAAGATATCCGCGCGGGAAACAATGCGCAGGAATGCGTCGATCGATTGATTGCCGCATGGAAAACCGCAGAGCACAGCATCCAGCGCTATCTTTCCCTGAGTCACGAGCGCCACGACGATGACGGGAAACTGACAAGGCAATGACATCGATGCGCCGCCGGTCGTCGGATTCGCGGCCGTCGTGCCCCGGACGCGAGCCCCCCCGGATAACGATCTCTGGCGGTTCTCGCGTGCCCGGTGCAAAATAGCCCTGACCATAAGAACAGCAGGGATTTTTCTCAACGCAGACTCCCCTTGAGAATCTGTCCTGAAGAATGTCGCGAGCGCAGCCCACCAGGGCGCGCCGGGCCAGAATGGCAAGCGCAGTCATTTTTTGAGGCAGCCTCGGAGAGACTTCCATGAACATGTCGGCGATGCTGGATCACCCTGAGTGGCTTCTTGGCTTCCTGGCCGTCGTTGTCATCGCCGGCACGGTCTGGATTGGCCTCCGCCTGCACCGCGGCAACCAGCGACTCAGGATCGCCCAGGCCACCCTGAAAGAGAGCGAAGAACGATTCCGGGCACTCAGCGATTCTTCCTTCGGCGGCATCATCATCCACGACAACGGCATCATCCTCGAATGCAACCGGGGCCTGAGCGACATGACCGGCTTCAGCCATGAAGAACTGATCAGCATGAATGGTCTCAACCTCATCACCCCGGAAACGCTGGACATCGTGCTCGGCAACATCCGCCGCGGCCATGACAAGAGCTACGAGGTCGAAGGACTCCGCAAGGATGGCTCACGCTATGATCTCGCCATTCGCGGAAAAAACGTTCACTACAAAGGACGGGAAGTCCGGGTCATCGAATTCCGCGACATCACCGAACGCAAGCAGGCCGAGCGACTGCTGATCCGGAGCGAGGAACGCCTGCGCCTGGCGATGCGCTCAGCCAAACAGGGCTCCTTCGATCTCGACCTGTTGACGGGCGAATCGATCTCCAGCCCCGAAGTTTCCGAGCTGCTCGGCTATACGCAGGATGAATACTGGGCGACCAAGCAGGGCTGGCTCGACTCGATCCATCCTGACGACCTGGAGCGCGCCAAGGCTGCATTCCAGGAGAGTCTCGGCCCCGGTGCCCCGAAGGAGCTGGTTTATCGCCGCCGCATGAAGAACGGCCACTGGCTGTGGATGATGAGCATCGGACAGGTGACACGACGGGCGGACGACGGCACGCCGCTGCGCATGACCGGCATCCACATGGACATCTCGGAGCGGAAACAGGCCGAACTCGAACTTGAAGCCTACCGGAACCACCTCGAAGAACTCGTCGCCTCGCGCACCTCGGAATTGCAGATCGCCAAGGACGCCGCCGAAGCCGCCAACGTCGCCAAGAGCACCTTCCTGGCCAACATGAGCCACGAGATCCGCACGCCGATGAACGCGATCATCGGACTCACCCAGCTCGCTCTTGAAACAGCGCTCGACGCGCAACAGCAGGACTATCTCTCGAAGGTGCTGCGCTCGTCGAAATCGCTGCTCGGCATTCTCAACGACATTCTCGATTATTCGAAAATCGAAGCCGGCCGCATCGAGATCGAGGCCGCTGAATTCGTCATCGAGGACGTCCTGCGCTCAACGGCCGACCTGTTCTCGATCAGCGCCGAGGAAAAAGGGTTGGAACTGCTGATCGACATCGATTCGGCCGTCCCCGACCGGGTCGTCGGGGATTCGCTCCGCCTCGGCCAGGTCCTCGACAATCTCGTCGGCAACGCCATCAAATTCACCGAGCGCGGCGAAATCCACGTGCGGGTCGAGGCCGGCGAACTCACGGACGACGGCATCCTTCTGCGCTTCTCGGTCCGCGACACCGGCATCGGTCTCTCGCAGGAGCAGGCCGCGCGCCTGTTCCATCCCTTCGCCCAGGTGGATTCTTCCTTTGCCCGCCGTTTCGGCGGCACCGGCCTCGGCCTCACGATCAGCAAGCAACTGGTCGAACTGATGCACGGCCAGATCTCGCTTTCAAGCACGCCGGGGCAAGGCAGCTGCTTCTCCTTCACGGCCCGGATGGGGCACGCCACCTCCGCCGCCGACGCGCTGATGCCGGCGACGACGCTCCAGCGCTTCGACCGCACGCGCGCACTGGTCATCGACGACCAGTCGACGTCACTGGCCATCGTCAAATCGATCCTTGAACGCTGGAATATCCGCGTCTCGACGGCAACTTCCGGCGAGGCGGGCATCGCGCTGTTCGAACAATCGCTGGCGGAGGGCACGCCCTTCAATCTGCTCATCGTCGACTGGAAGATGCCCGGCCTCAACGGTCCGAAAACCCTTGAGCATCTGGAACGCCTGGCCCGGGAGCATCCGCGCCAATACGAGAAACCGCCGGCCGTGCTGATGATCACCGCCTACGGCCGCGACAAACTCCACACAGTCGCGCCGGACATCGCCGCAGATTCGATCCTGACCAAGCCGGTCACGCCATCGGCGCTCTTCGACGCACTGAACCAGCTCCAGCACGGCAGGCGAATTCCATCCGACACGACCCGGCATGGCTTTGCCGCCGCCCGGGCCAAGCTGCACCGGGCGCGCGGCGCGCGCATCCTCCTCGTCGAGGACAACGATCTCAACCAGCAGGTCGCCAGCGAGTTCCTCAGCCAATGCGGGCTCGAGGTCGTCATCGCCGGCAACGGACTGGAAGCGCTCGAGAAGATCCACGCCGAAACCTTCGATGCCGTGCTCATGGATCTGCACATGCCGGTCATGGACGGGTTCGAAGCGACGCAGCTGATCCGTGCAATGCCGGAAGCCACAAACCTGCCGATCATCGCCATGACCGCCGCCGCGATGGTGCAGGATCGCATCGCCAGCGCATCGATCGGCATGAACGGCCACATCGCCAAGCCGATCAACCCCGAGGAACTCGCCGACACGCTGCTGCACTGGATCGCACCGCGTGGCGAGCCAGTGGCACCGACGTCCGCCGCCGTGCCCGCCGCGGCTGATGCCGCCATCATCGAGGCGCTGGAAAATGCACTGCCCGGCGTTGCCGTCCGGAAGGCCTTGCCGCGCCTGGGCGACAACCCCGACAAGTTCCTCAGGTTACTGGCGACGTTCGCCGAAAGGAACGCGACCGTCATCCGCGAGATCGACGGATTTGTCGCTGCCGGAGAGCTTCGGGCGGTCTATTCGGCCGCCCACAACCTCAAGGGAGAGGCTGGCAATCTGGGGCTGGAGGCGATCGCCGCCTGCGCCGAATCGCTCGAACAGAGCGCCCAGGCGGAGTGCGTGCGTACGCTGACCGCATGCACTGCCGAATTGCAGGCGGAATTCGTTCGCGTCAGCGACAGCATCGGCAAGCTCGACCGCGCCGGCGCGCCGCAATAAGCGCCCCGAAACAGGCGCTCGCCGCCTTCACGGCATGGCGTTGGCCTGCGTATGCCCGGCCAGCGGCACGAAACTCTGCGTCTTGCCGTCGAGCACGTCGATCGTGCCGCGCTCGATGTCATAGATCCAGCCGTGCAAGCTCAGGCGCCCCTGCGAGATCGCCAGCGCGACCGAGGGATGGGTGCGGATGTTCGCCAACTGGGCGATGACGTTCTCGCGCACCAGCGCGTCGGCGCGGGCGCGCGGCGTCGGGTAGTCGCGGGCGGCGACGATCGCCTTGGCCGCGTCGGCATAACGCAACCAGTGCCCGACCGCCGGCAGATGGTCGAGACACTGGCCACCGGAGATCGCGCCCATGGCGCCGCAGTTCGAATGGCCGCAGATCACCACGTCGGAGACACGCAGCACCGACACCGCGTATTCAACGGTCGCCGACACGCCGCCCGGTTCCGGGCCGTAGGACGGCACGATATTCCCGGCATTCCGGATGACGAACAGATCGCCGGGGTCCTGCTGTGTCAGCAGTTCGGGTACGACGCGGCTGTCCGAACAGGTGACGAACAGCGCTTTCGGACTCTGTCCGTCGGCGAGCCGGCTGAACAGTTCCGCACGATGGGGAAAAACCTCGCTCTGAAAGCGCAGGAAGCCTTCGATGATTTTCTGCATATGCGTTTCCGGTAATACGACGGTGGAGGCGGCAGCCGGGAGGCAACGACACCGGGCCGCCGCAGCACCGCCGCGGCGTCAGCGCCGCGACTCGGCGACGCGCGCCACCAGCACCCGCATCTGCTCGGCCACCTGCGCGATGAGTTTAGCATCGGTAACGTTGCCATCGGCATCGAAACCGCCGGCAAAGGCATTGGCGAAGATTTCCGGCTTGTTGAGCGGTCGCAGATCAAGGAACACACAGACCTGGCGCAGGTGGTATTGCGCCCGCGAGGTGCCCATGCCGCCGCCCGCCCCCAGGATCGCCGCCGGCTTGCCCGCCAGCAGCGTGTTGTCCGGCTCGCGCGAGGCCCAGTCGAGGATATTCTTGAGCGCCGGCGCCAGCGAATAGTTGTACTCCGTGCTGGCCAGCACCAGCGCGTCGGCCGCGGCGATCTGTCCGAGCACGCGCACGACCGAAGCCGGCTTCTCCGGCAGGTCCGAGTTGTAGAACGGCACGTCGGTCAGGTCGGCGATCTCCAGGCTTGCGCCCTCGGGCAGATTGGCTTGTGCCGCCCGCAACAGACCGCGATTGGTCGAAGTGCGCCGGAGACTCCCGGCAATGCCCAGCAGTTTCGTTGTCGTCATGTGATCTCTCCATGCAGAAAGGGGAGCGTCCCGGCAAGGCGGAACGCTCCCCGGTGCGACCGGCCGCCGTCGGCGAAGTTCCGCGCCCGATCACAGTGGCATCGCGGCATGACCCGCGCTCTGGGTGATAATGTCGTTACGACGAACGACTATGCGGAGAAATGCCGGTGGGAAAAATAACCTGTTTCATTCCCTACCCGGAAGTGGGCACCATCATCGAGGAACTGGTCCGCGAACTCGACGGCGAACACTGGGAACTCGAGATCATCCAGGCCAACTATGCCAGCCAGATCGCCGCCTGGCGCAACGTCGACACCGACGTGATCATCTCGCGCGGGATCACCGCGATCGCCGCGCGCCAGCGCTATCCCGACATCCCGGTCGTCGACATCCAGGTCACCGGCTACGACCTTATGCGCGCCCTGCGCCTGTCGCAGCAGCGCTTTCCGGACAAGCGCATGGCCATCGTCGGCTCGGCGGCGATGATCTACGGCGCCCGCGCCATCGAGGAACTGATGGACCTTCGCTTCGAGGTGGCCGAGGTCATCGACGAAACCGACGCCGTTCCGACGATCGCGCGTCTGCAGGAAAACGGTATCGCCGTCATTATCGGCGGTGTCATGCCAACGCTGATCGCCGAGCGTTGCGGCATCGATGCGGTCTTCATCCGCACCGGCCGCGAAGCCATCTATCTGGCGCTGCGCGAAGCCCTCCGCGCCGTGCAAATCCGGCGCAAAGAGCAGGTGCGCAGCGAACAATTTCGCACCCTCCTCGACACTTCGGCCGATGGCATCGTCGCCGTCGACGGCGATGGCAGGATCAGCCTGGTCAATGCCGCCGCCATGAAGCACGGACATCTCCAGGCGAACGTCGTCGGCCGCGCCGGCGACACCCTGTTGCCGCAACTGGGCTTCGCCCGGGCGCTGAAACACGGCAACGCCCGCCTCGGCGAGATCGAGACGGTGGGTAGCCAGGCAATGGCCGTCAACACCATCCCGATCAAGGTCAACCACAAGACGGTCGGCGCCGTCGCCACCTTCCGGCCGGTCGCCGACATCCAGGAACAGGAAGGCCGCCTGCGGCGCAAAATCTACCAGCGCGGCCTCGTCGCCAAACATCGCTTCGACGACATCGTCGGCGCCAGTCGGGCCATCCGGAAAGCGGTCGACGCCGCGTCGGAGTTCAGCGAACTCGATTCCAACGTCCTGATCACCGGAGAGACCGGCACCGGCAAGGAAATCTTCGCGCAGAGCATCCACAACGCCGGCCACCGACGCCAGGGGCCGTTCGTCGCGATCAATTGCGCCGCCCTGCCGGAGAACCTGCTCGAAAGCGAACTCTTCGGCTACGTCGAAGGCGCTTTCTCCGGTGCGTCGCGCAGCGGCAAGATCGGCCTCTTCGAACTGGCGCATCGCGGCACCATCTTCCTCGACGAGATTTCGGAGATTTCGCCCAAGCTCCAGGGCCACCTGCTGCGCGTGCTCCAGGAGCGCGAGATCATGCGCCTCGGCGATGATCGCGTCATTCCGGTCGATGTGCGCATCATCGCCGCGACGAACCGCGACCTGCTCCGGATGATGCGCCAGGAACGCTTCCGCCAGGATCTCTACTACCGCCTCGACATTCTCCGCCTGACCCTGCCGCCGCTGCGCGAGCGGCGCGAGGATATCCTGCCGCTGATGCGCGAATTCCTCGACCACTATTGCCAGCAATTCAAGCGCCCGGCCAGAACGATCACGGCCGATGGCGAGACACGGCTGCAGCGCCACGACTGGCCGGGCAACGTGCGCGAGCTGCGCAACATCGCCGAGCGCCTCGCTGCACTGCGGCACGGCGAGCGGATCGGGGCACGCGAAATCGACGACGTGCTGCAACCGGCGTCAGGCCAGGATGACGCTACGTCCCTGTCAGTCGCCCACGCCGATCCTGCCCTCCTGCCCGGCCGCCAGTCACTCGGCCCGGACGCGCTCGCCCATGCGCTCGAAGCGTCCGGATTCCACTATGGCAAGGCAGCCGCGTTGCTCGGCATCAGCCGCACGACCTTGTGGCGTCGCCTGAAAGCCGACGCCGGGCATCGCTGAGGGCGGCCAGCGCCAGCGCAATCCGTCCGCGCAGGCCCGACAAAATGCCATCGGACTGGAGCCTGAGCGTCGCCTCCCCGTCGAGCGGCTGAATGACGATCCGGCCCGGCCGTTCCCGGCGGAACGACTGTCCGGCCCGAAGCACGACATCCTCCGGCGAGCCGCTCTGCGTCAGCCAGACGATGCCCGACGCGACCACGACCCGGTCGGCATTGACAACACGGGCCTGCGCCAGCGGCAGCGACACGGTTTCAACGTAGGACATGGCGGTCTCCTCGGCGAGTGGCAATGCCTCCATGCTAGGCGGGGTGCGGCGATGAGCACAGCACCAGGATGAGACGATACCAACGGTGACACCTTCCTGTTTTTGGCGCTGTATCCGTCTTTCATGACGCGGACTGTGCCTGACGCAGACCACCGCGTCGTGCCGGTTGCCGACGCAGTTGTCGTTGCAAACGTTTCACAATGCAACATAGATCGAAACAACTGAAACATTCCTGCGACATCGGCGCATGTGCACCGCCGCCTTCGCCGCCATCCGGAAACACCCTAAAACCATTGCAATGGAATGGTTTATTACCCGGCGGCGCGCCGACTGCCGCCGCTGGCACCCTTATTGCGATGACATCACCTGACGGTCGGCCGGCGATACCGGCGACCGCAGGTCCGGCACGGTGCCGGGCTGTTCTTAAGACATTAGCCAGGAGAGCGCGTCATGAGCGTCACGACACGGGCCGCCTTGTTGAAGGGGCCGCGGGATATCGAACTGCAGGAAAAGACCTTGGTGTGCGGCGACAACGAGGTCATCGTCAAGAACCACCTGATCGGCATCTGCGGTTCCGACAAGAGTTTCTATCGCGGCCAGTTGCCGCCGAAAACCGCCGAATTCCGCCAGGACCCGAAGTTCCCGTTCTGGCTCGGGCACGAAAGTGGCGGCACGGTCGTCGAGGTTGGCGCGAAAGTCAGCGAATACCAGGTCGGTGACAAAGTCATCGCCTTCGGCTGGTGCAACAACTTCGCCGACTACTTCGTCGCCCAGCCCTTCCAGCTGCAACCGGCGCCCACAGGCCTCGACATGGATCTCGTCAGCCTCGGCGAACCGATCGCCTGCGCCATGTACTCGGGCCTGCACTGCGAAGTGCAGCTCGGCGATGTCGTCGTCATCATGGGCGGCGGATTCGCCGGCCAGATCATCGCCCAGTGCGCCAAGAAAAAAGGTGCATCGAAGGTCATCGTCGCCGATGTGCTCGAAGGCAAGCTCGAACTCGCCAAAACGCTCGGCGCCGACATCACCGTCAACCTCAAGAAGGACGACCTCGCGCAAATCGTCAGCAGCCTGACCGCCGGCGTCGGTGCCGACGTCGTCGTCGAGGCCGCCGGCAGCGCCGATTCCTTCAACCTCGCCTCAGAAATCATCCGGCATAACGGCAAGTTCGTCTTCTATAGCTGGGTGACGCAGCCGGTGACGCTGAACATCAGCCGCTGGCATGACGACGGACTGCAATTCGTGAACACCTGCCTCGTGCACCACACCTGGCGCGAGCGCTATGTGTGGACGCCGCCGTCGCTGCGCCCGGTCGTCCAGGGCGACGTTGCGATCAAGCCGCTGATCACGAACGAGTTCGCGCTCGCCGACATCAAGGAGGCCTTCCACCTCGCCGACACCGACGACGCCGCCATCAAGATCGTGCTGCGGCCGTAGGGCATCCCCCATCCGGACCGCATGGCGCACGACGCCAGCGGTCCGGCAGGCACCGACAACCCGCATAACAATCAGGGAGGCACCATGTCACTCGCGGTCATTTCGCTGCTCTTTCTCGTCGTCGTCATCGTCATCAGCTGCATCTCGGCGCGCAACATCGGCATCATGGCGCTCGGTATCGCGCTGGTCATCGGCCACTACATCGGTGGCATGAAAATCGACGACATCCTCAAGGGATATCCCACCAGTCTGCTCGTCATGCTGCTCGGCACGACCTTCCTCTTCGCGCTGGCGCAGACCAACGGCACGCTCGAAAAGGTCACAAAAGTCGTCATCAAACTGATTGGCGGAAAACTCATCCTGCTGCCCATCCTGCTCTTCTTCGTCGCGCTCGCCATCGGCGCCGCCGGGCCTGGCCCGACCGTCACCGCCGCGCTGCTTGCCCCGACCGTCATGCTGCTGGCCAAGGAGCTCAAGCTAAACCCGCTGCTGCTCGCCGTCATGGCCGGCAACGGCGGTCATGCTGGCGGCATGTCGCCGATCGCCATCGGCGGCATCATCACGACGGGACTCACGACCAAGCTCGGGATGGTCGACACGGCGATGGTCATCTGGCTCAACAACATCCTCGTGCACCTCGTTGCCGCCGTCATCGCCTTCTTCGTCTTCGGCGGCATGAAGCTGCTCAGGACCGATGCGCAGGGCGATCTCGAAACGCTTAGAAACATCCGCATTGAGCCGTTCAGTCGCGACCAGATCATCACGCTGATCGGACTGGCCGCGTACATCGTCGGCGTCACCGCCTTCAAGATGGACATCGGTCTCGGCGCCTTCCTGATCGGCATGATCATCGTCTTCCTCAAGGCCGCCGACGAAGAAAAATCGATCAAGGCGATGCCGCTCGGCGCCATCATCATGGTCACCGGCGTCACCGTGATGATCACGATCATGACCAGGATGGGCGGAATGGAACTCTTCGCCAGCCTGATCGCCAGATTCTCGACTGCCTCGACGATCACGCTCGTCACCGGCGTCGTCAATGGCGTCATCTCGGCCTTCGCCAGCACCACCGGCGTCATCCTGCCGACCTTCGTGCCGATGGCGCCGATGCTGCTCAAGGAGGCCGGCGCGTCGGCCGACCAGTTGCTGCCGATCGTCTCGACGATCGTCGCCTGCGGCTTCGTCGTCGACATGAGCCCGCTATCGACGAGCGGCGCGATCTACCTCGCCAACGCCCACGCCTCGGAAGACAAGAACCGGCTGTTCAGGAACCTGCTGATCTGGGGTCTGTCGATCGCCTTCATCGGCGCCGTCATTTCCTGGCTGGCCTTCACCGTGCTGGCCATTCCATAAGCATCGCCGGCACAAAAAAACGGGCCGCCTGTTCAAGGCGGCCCATTTTCCGTACACCTCGCGTCACTTGCCTTCGGTCGCCTTCATCGATTTGAACTTATCGACGATGCGCTTCGTCAGCGCCGGGTCGTTGAGCAGGTCGTGCGCCGTCAGCGCCATCGCCTTGGCCGCCTGCACGGTCGCCGGCCAGCCCGCCGACGGTACCGTGTAATTGAGCATCGCGTCCTCGTGCAGCGCCACCTTCTCCGGCGCCACCTTGAACATGATGTTGACGGTCGGATAGGCGTGGCCGACGTTGCCGAGATCGGAAGAACCGAGCGGCGCCGGATCGTTGATGACCTCACCAGCCGGAACGCCCGCCTCGCGGATGTTCTTGCGCACCAGTGCGAGATACTCGGGCACCATCACCGGCGAAAGCAGCGCGGTCCGCGGTGGCGTGTATTCCATCGTCGCACCGGCGGCCATCGCCGCCGCCTTGGCGGCGTTGATCAGCTTGCCATAGGCATCGAGCATCGTCGGCGTATCGAGCGCCCGCGCCGCGAACTCGACCTCGGCCAATGCCGGAACGACGTTCACCGCATCGCCGCCCTTCTTGATGATGCCGTGAATGCGAACGTCCTGACGCAGGTGCTGACGCAGGGCATTGATGCCGTTGAAGGTCTGGATCGCCGCATCGAGCGCGTTGATGCCCTGCTCGGGCGCCGCCGCCGCGTGCGCTGCCTTGCCCTTGAAGACGAAGGTCGCCCGCTTCATTGCCAGCAGCGGCTTGTCGACGCTCCAGGTGCTGCCGGGATGGGTGATCAGCACGACGTCGCTACCCTCGAAATGCTTGCCTTCGAGCAGCGCGATTTTGCCGCCGCCGAGCGAGCCGCGCTCTTCATCGGGCGTGCCGATGACCAGCAGGCGACCGGGCAGGTCCTTCATCACCTCGGCCAGACCGGCCACCGCCAGCAGGCCGGAACCCGAAATCAGGTTGTGGCCGCAGGAGTGTCCGTTTGGCAACGCGTCATATTCGAGCATCACCGTCACCGTCGGCCCCGGCCCCTTGCCCGCGAGTTCGGCACGGAAGGCCGTGCGCGCGACGCCGCCCTTGACGAGATCCTCGGGCACCTTGAGATTCCCCTCGACCTTGAACCCGAGCTTGCGCAGTTCCTCCATCACGAGCTGCGAACTCTTGAACTCCTGCTGTCCCAGCTCGCGGAATTCGAAGATCTTCTGCGACACTTCCCTGACGGCACCCGACTTCGCATCGATCGCCGCGAGCAAGGCCTGCTCGTCGGCCCAAACCAGCGCCGGAAACACGGCCGCGACAAGCGCCGCGACACGGACGAGACGCATCCCTTTGACACTCACTGCACCCATGATCGTCCTCCCTTGACGAATCGCGAAAACAACGAGAACGGCGCGGCGCGCCGAAAAAATCATCCTAGCACTCTTTCATACTCATTCGCGGTATCTGCACAGCATTGGCGGCAGGCCACCCGAAGGGAAAAACAACACCCGGCAAGCCCGTCGGCATCTTGCCGAGCCGGGGGACGCGCGCGTATCCTCGCGCTCTCGTCGGCACTTGCCGAAACCACGAAAGGAAGACCATGCCCACCCTGCACGTCGAACTCTTTGCCGGACGCTCCAAGGAGCAGAAACGCGAACTCGTCGCCGGCCTGACCCGCGAAACCTGCCGCGTGCTCGGCTGCGATCCCGGCGCCGTCGACATCATCCTGATCGACGTCGAACGCGACCAGTGGGCCACCGGCGGCAAGCTCTGGTCGGAAAAAGACGCCTGAACGGACGCCCGGACATGGCGCCCGCGACGACGGGCGCTCAGTAGCCGCGCTGGCGGTCGATGCGGCCGGACGGTATTGCTTCGCCGCCACCGAGGCGCGCGGCGATCTGGCGCACGGCTTCCGCGGGCACCGTATCGGCCGCGACATGCGGCGTCATGATGACACGCGGATGGCACCAGAAGGGATGATCGGCCGGCAGCGGCTCCTCTGAAAACACGTCGAGCATGGCGAAGCGCAGGCGGCCGTCATCGAGCCGGGCCAGCAGCGCCGCCTCGTCGATCAGCGAACCGCGCCCGGCATTGATCAGGGCCGCGCCCTCAGGCAGGCAGTCGAGGCGCGCCGCATCGAGCAGATGACGCGTCGCCGCCGTCGCCGGCAGCACGCAGAACACCACGTCGCTCGCCGCCAGTGTCTCGGCGAGGCCGTCGTCGCCGTGCCGGCAGACAATGCCATCGAGCGCACGCGGGCCGCGCGACCAGCCGCTGACCCGGTAACCCATGCCAGAGAGATCGCGGGCGACGCGGCCACCCAGTTCGCCGAGGCCGAGAATGCCGACACGGACATCGGCGCGCAGTCGCGTCTGCCGCTGCACCCAGACGCCTTCGGCCTGCTGACGCCGGTAGGCATCCATCTCGCGCTGCCAGTGCAGCACGCCGTACAGGCAGTACTCTGTCATCTGCGCTGCCATTCCGGCATCGGTGAGCCGCACGATCTCGACCGAAGCCGGCAGATCGTCGCGCCTCAGCAAGGCGTCCACGCCGGCGCCGAGATTGAAGACGGTGCGCAACTGTCCGAATGGCGCGAACAGCCCGGGCGGCGGCGCCCAGGCGGCGACATGGGTGACCGTTTCAGGATCGACCGGTTCCGGCCACGCGCCAATGCGCCATCCCGGCAATGCCGGGCGCAAGAGACTGACATAGAGGTCGCCCTGCTCGGGCGCATAGACATACAGCATAAAGCGGCCTGTTTTGGGTAAAAGTCGCGCCGAAAGGCGAAAGAAACGATTATAGCGGTGCCGGAAAACCCCGTCCGGCGCGGCCTGACCCAAGCAACAATGACGGATAACCGGCATTGACCCCGGCCGGGAACACTAGGATACTTCCGTCATGAAGTCATCGTGCCGGCGCCCACAATAAGCGGAAACTCATCGCTGCGTCGCCGGTCAGAGAATCCCTCGCCCAACCAACCCAACCCATACCGCCATGCTCAATATCGCTTTGTTCGGCCCGCCCGGTGCAGGTAAAGGCACGCAATCGGAATACCTGATCAAGAAGTACAACCTGTTCTACCTCTCCACGGGCGACCTGCTGCGCAAGGAGATCGCCGAGAAGACGCCGCTCGGTCTCGAAGCGCAAAGCATCATCTCGGCGGGCGGATTGGTCTCCGACGAAATCATCGTCCAGATCATCGAAAACACCATCACCGATCACCCGGAAGCCAACGGTTTCCTCTTCGACGGTTTCCCGCGTACCTACGTGCAGGCCTACATCCTCGAAGGCCTGATGCTCAAGCTGAATACCTCGCTGACCTGCCTGATCAGCATCGACCTGCCCGAAGAGGTCTGCGTCCAGCGCCTGCTCAACCGCGGCAAGACCTCGGGACGCAGCGACGACAATGAAACCGTCATTCGCAACCGTCTGCGCGAATACACGGAAAAGACGCTGCCGGTGCTCCAGTTCTACAAGGAAAAGGGCGTCTGCTTCGAAGTCAACGGCCTCGCCGACATCGCCCAGGTGACGCAACAGATCGATGCCATCGTCACCGCCGAAGTCGGCAAGCAACCGCTCAACATCCTGCTCTTCGGTTATCCCGGATCGGGCCGCGACTCGCAGGGCAAAGCGCTGTCGGAGCGCTTCGGCCTCGAATTCATCTCGACCAACGAAATGCTCGAGAGCGAAATCCGCAACGAGACGCCGATCGGCAAGAAGATCGTCCATCTCTATGAAAACGGCCTGCTCGTCTCCGACGACATCGTCGTACAGCTGATCGAGCGGCGCATCAGCGAGGCCAAGAATGCCAAGGGCTTCATCTTCAAGGGATTCCCGCGCACGCTGGTGCAGTCCTACATTCTCGACGGCCTGCTGCGCAAGCGCGGCACAACGATCTCGATGGCCTTCGAACTCGAAGTACCGGTGCTCGACCTGATCAACCGCCTCGACGAGCGCAGCAAGACCGAGCACAGCATGGCCTATGACACCAGCACAGCGCGCATCGTCAAGCGGCTCAAGGAGCACGAATCGAAGACACTGCCGGTCATCGCCCGCTATGCGCAGCGGCACGGCGTGACCAAGGTCAACGGCCTCGGCACCTTCGAGGAAATCTTCGAGCGCCTGTCGTCCGAAATCGAGAACGGCATCAAGAACCTGCGATGAACGTCAGCGATGCGCTGCGCCGGCAGCTGGCCCCGCAGGGCCGGCTGCGCGCTTCGATCAACCTCGGCAACCCGGTGCTGGCCCGACGCGATGCACCCGAGGCAGCGCCCTACGGGGTCTCGATCGATCTCGCCGGCGCGCTCGCCGAACGTCTCGGCGTCGGCCTCGATTTCGTCGTTTTCGACTCGGCCAGCCAGTCGGTCGACGCCGTCGCCGATGACCGCGCCGACATCGGCTTCTTCGCCATCGACCCGAAGCGTGGCGAGACGATCGCCTTCACCGACGCCTACCTGCATATCGAAGGCTGGTACGCGGTGCGCCAGAACTCGCCGATCACGACGACGGCCGAGGTCGACCAGGCCGGCCGGCGCGTCGCCGTCGGACGCGGCAGCGCCTACGACCTCTTCCTGACGCGCGAGTTGCGCCATGCCGAGATCATCCGCGCGCCGAACCCGCAGGCAGTGACGCCGCTGTTCGTCGAGCAGGGCCTCGACGTCGCCGCCGGCGTCAAGCAGCAACTCGAAATGGATATGCACCGCATTCCCGGCCTGCGCCTGCTGCCCGAACGCTTCATGGTCATCCGCCAGGCGATGGGTCTGGCGCAACGGCGCGGCGCCGACGCCCACGCCTTTCTCGCCGCCTTCGTCGAATCAGCCAAGGCCAACGGCTTCGTCGCCAACGCGCTGCGGCGCCACGGTATCGACGGCGCCACGGTGGCGCCGCCAACGCCTTTGGCATAATCACTGGCGTCGGGCGGCTTACACCCGGCAATCATAAGCACATAACGAAACGATATTTCCGTCTCCGTGTCGGACGTTTTACAGTAACGCCATTTCACCCTTCCAGGAGCCCGTCGCATGAAAATCGAAACGCTTGCCGTCCACGCCGGCTACAGCCCCGATCCGACCACCAAGGCCGTGGCCGTGCCGATCTACCAGACCACGTCCTATGCTTTCGACAACACCCAGCACGGCGCTGACCTGTTCGACCTCAAGGTCGCCGGCAACATCTATACCCGCATCATGAACCCGACGCAGGACGTGCTCGAAAAGCGCGTCGCCGCGCTCGAAGGCGGCATCGCCGGTCTGGCGCTGGCCTCCGGCGCCGCCGCGATCACCTATGCGATCCAGACGATCACCGAAGCCGGCGACAACATCATCTCGTCGGCGACGCTCTACGGCGGCACCTACAACCTCTTCGCCCACACGCTGCCGCAGTTTGGCATCCAGGTGCGCTTCGCCGACTACCGCGACCCGGCCTCGTTCGAGAAGCTGATCGACGACCGCACCAAGGCGATTTATGCCGAAACCATCGGCAACCCGCTCGGCAACATCACCGACATCGAAGCGCTCGCCACCATCGCCCACAAGCACGGCCTGCCGCTGATCGTCGACAACACCGTGCCCTCGCCCTACCTGCTGCGCCCGATCGAGTTCGGCGCCGACATCGTCGTGCATTCGCTGACCAAGTACCTCGGCGGCCACGGCAACTCGCTCGGCGGCATCATCGTCGATAGCGGCAAGTTCCCCTGGGCCGAGCACAAGGCGCGCTTCAAGCGCCTCAACGAACCCGATCCGTCCTACCACGGCGTCGTCTATACCGAAGCCCTCGGCCCGGCTGCCTTCATCGGCCGCGCCCGCGTCGTGCCGCTGCGCAACACCGGCGCGGCGATCAGCCCGTTCAATGCTTTCCTCATCTTGCAGGGCATCGAGACGCTGGCACTGCGGCTCGACCGCATCACCGAGAACACCCTGAAGATCGCCGAATACCTCGACGCGCATCCGAAGGTGAAGTGGGTCAATTACGCCGGCCTGCCCGGCCACAAGGATCACGCGCTGGCGCAGAAATACATGGGCGGCCGCCCGTCGGGCATCCTGACCTTCGGCGTCCAGGGCGGCATCGAGGGCGGCTCGCGCTTCCAGGACGCGCTTCAGCTCTTCACGCGCCTCGTCAATATCGGCGATGCCAAGTCGCTGGCCTGCCATCCGGCCTCGACCACCCACCGCCAGCTGTCGCCGAAGGAACTCGAAGCCGCCGGCGTCACGCTCGACACCGTGCGTCTCTCGATCGGCATCGAGCACATCGACGACCTGATTGCCGACCTCGAACAGGCGCTCGCCGCGGTTTAAGACAAAGAAATACGGCCGCACCGGGATGCCGGGGCGACCGTCGGGATTTCACGCGACACCGGCTTCGGCCGGTGTCTTGCATTAAGAGCCTATTTCCTCGGTGCTGACTTCGCCCGCCAACTGGGCTGCCGCATTGGCGGCAGCGATCGCGGCGGCGGCTTCCGGGTCGTATTCGAAGAGCGCGATCGATTCGACGTGCGAGGTGTTCGGGAACATGTTGATGACGCCGGCACCGCGCAGCCGGTAGCCTTTCTGCGTGACGAGGATGGCGGCATCGCGCGCCAGCGTCGCCGGGTTGCAGGAGACATAGACGATGCGGCGCGGCGCATTGGCGCCGATCGCCTTGACGAGCTCGACGGCGCCTTCGCGCGGCGGGTCGATCAGCATCTTGTCGAAATGCCCGAGCGCCGCCAGCGATTCCGGCGTCGCCTCGAAGAGGTTCGAGACGCCGTACTCGACGCGCTCGGCAAGGCCGTTGGCCGCGGCGTTCTCGCCGGCACGGCGGACAAGTTCGGGACTGCCCTCGATGCCGACGACGGTGGCGCCGGAACGCGCGATCGGCAGCGTGAAATTGCCGAGGCCGCAGAACATGTCGGCGATGCGCTCGCCGCGTTGCGGATCGAGCAGCGCCAAGGCGCGGCGGACAAGGACGCGGTTGATGGCGTGATTGACCTGGGTGAATTCGGTCGGCGAGAAGAAGTGTTCAACGTCGAAGTCGGGCAGGCTGTACGAAAGCGCCGGTCCGTCGAGCGGATAGAAGCGGTAGGCGGTCGCCGGTCCCTTCGGCTGCAGGTAGAAGACGACGTCATGACGGTCGGCGAAGGCACGCAACAGGTCTTCGTCGGCCGGCGTCAGCGGTTCGAGGATGCGCAGCACGAGCGCGGTGACGCGATCGCCGATGGCCAGCTCGATCTGCGGCATCGCCGCGGCGATCGACAGGCCGCCGACGAGTTCGCGCAGCGGCATCAGCAGGGCGGACACATGCGGCGGCAGATTCAGGCAGACCTGCATGTCGGCGACATAGCTGCTCTTGCGCTCGTGAAATCCGACGAGCATGCCGCCCTTCTTCGGCACCAGCCGCGCCGACAGGCGGGCGCGGAAGCGATAGCCCCAGAACGGCCCGTAGATCGGTGCGTAGAACTGCTCGGCGACGAGGCGGCCGAGGTGCCAGAGATTGGTTTCGAGCACGCGCTGCTTGGCTGCGACCTGCGCCTGCGAGGACAGATGCTGCATGCTGCAGCCGCCGCAGACACCGAAGTGCGGGCACTTCGGCTCGACGCGGTCGGCCGAGGCCTTGATCACGCGCAATACTTGGGCGTTCTCAAACGTCGGCTTCTTGCGATAGCTGGCGAATTCGACGGTCTCGCCCGGCAAGGCGCCGTCGACAAAAATGGTCTTACCCTCGAGCCGCGTGATTCCGCGCCCTTCGTGATCCAGCGATTCGATGATTCCGGTCGGCATGCCGCACTATTCCCGCAAAAAAGGGGGACATTTTAGCCGCGGCGGGCCAATCAGGAAAACTGAACTTCGAGACGGGCGCCGTGACCGGCCGGATTATCGAGTACGCGCAGCACGGCGCCGTGGCGGGCGGCGATCTCCTTGGCAATGGCCAGGCCCAGCCCGCAGCCGTCGCCGGCAGCGCCCGGCCGCCGATAGAAACGTTCGAAGATGAGCGCGCGATCCTCGGGCGGAATGCCGGGACCGTCGTCGTCGACGTAGAGCGTCAGCGGCGAGAGCGTGAGGCCGAGCGTCACCTGCCCGTTCTCGCGTCCGTAGCGGATCGCGTTATCGACGAGATTGGCGATCATCTCGCGCAGCAGATAGGCCTCGCCGACGAGGCGTCCGCCGGCATCCGGACCTTCGTAGCCGAGATCGATGCCGCGCGCGATGGCGGCGTCGGCTGAACGCTCGAGTTCTTCGCGCGCCAGTTCGGCGAGGTCGACTTCGCCCATTTCAAGCGTTTTTTCGGCCGACCGGTCGGAGCGCGCCAGCGTCAGCAACTGGTGCACCATGTGCCGCGAGCGCGTGATCGCCTTGAGCACATGTGACAGCGCCTCGCTGGTACGCACCGGATCGGACTCGCGCAGGGCGCGCTCGGCCTGGACCTGCAGGGTCGCCAGCGGCGTACGCAACTGGTGCGCGGCATTGGCGACGAAACGGCGCTGCGTCAGCTGCGCATCGGCGACCTTGCCGATCAGCTGGTTGGTCGCATCGAGCAGAGGCCGCAATTCGTTCGGCAGATACTTCAGGTCGTCGATCGGTTCAAGCCGCTCCGGCTCGTAGTTCGACAGCCGCAGGGCAATATCCTCGACCGCCCGCAGACTGGAGGTCACGGCGAACCACACCAGCAGGCAGGTGACCACCAGAATCACTGCCTGCATCGGCAGGAAGATCAGCAGGATGTCGCTGAGCAGGGAATCGCGCTTGACGCGGGTCTCGGCCACCTGGATGGTGACTTCGTCATCGGGGGCGGCACCTTCCTTGATCCGCAGCGCGACGACACGCGCCTGCTTGCCATTGACCTGGGTATCGTAAAAACGCGGCTTGCCCGGCGCCAGCGTGCCACCCAGCTTGGGGAAGCGCGCATTGCTGAAGAGCATCCCGCCCTTTTGCGACGAGACTTCGCCGAAGACGCGGTCGACGCGGTCCCACTCGAACATTTCGACGGATGAGCGCGGCAGTTCGAGCACCGACTTGCCGTCGCGCACCTTGACCTGCTCGGCCAGCGTCATCGCCGAATCGTAGAGCCAGTGGTCGTACACCACCGTGCCAATATGACGCGCCAATGCCAGCGCCGCGACCGTGCTGAGCACGAGAACGATGAACAGCGTGCCCCAGAGCCTGACCAGCAGGCGCTGCCGCAGGCTGTAGCCGGAATCCCTAGGCATCTGGCTGCAACTCCAGTCGGTAGCCGAGCCCGCGCAGCACGCGCACGCCGACGCCGGCACCGGCATCGTCGAGCTTGCGCCGCAGGCGGCTGACAAAGACTTCGATCGCCGAATGACTGGCTTCCTGATCCCAGGAATACAGCGACTCGACCATCGCCTGTTTGCTGACGACGCGCCCCGGCCGCGCCAGCAGCAGTTCAAGCACGGCGGCCTCGCGCGCCGTCAGATCAAGCTCGCGCCCCTTGACCGAGGCGATGCGCGAGCCGGGATCGAACTCAACCTCGCCGAAGACGCGCAGGTTCTGGTCGACATGACTGCGCCGCAGCAGGGCGCGCAACCGCGCTTCCAGTTCGCCGAACGCGAAAGGCTTGGTCAGATAATCGTCGCCGCCGGCATCGAGTCCGGCAATCCGGTCCTTGAGGTCGTCGCGCGCGGTGAGAATCAGCACCGGCGCCGTCAGGCCATTGGCGCGCAGGCGCCGCAGCACCGAGATGCCGTCTTCGTCGGGCAGGCCGAGGTCGAGAATGATCAGGCGGTACGCCGTCGTCTGGCAGGCGGCGACGGCGTCGCGCCCGCAGTGCACCGCATCGGCTGCATAGTTGGACTGCGCCAGCGTGTTGACGAGGCCATTGGCGAGCTCCAAATCATCTTCGACGAGCAGGAGTCTCATGTTGCTTCCGCGGAGAAAGGTTCAGGCAAGGTTGGATTCATAGAATACGGTCCGGTTCCGAATTATCCCGTATTTTTCCGATCATGAAACGCTGCGGGGCGTGCCAAAAGCCGATCACCCGACGTGATCCTGCCCGCCCCAGACAATTTTCGAGCACTCCCGGAGACGTATGAACAAGAAACTGGTATGGGCCGCGCTGCTCATCGTGGCCATATCGGGCGCTATCGCCTGGTTTGCCTGGTCGCACAGCGGTATCCCGCAAACCCAGGCGGACGCCGCGCCGCCGGCCATTTCACGGGTCGGCGCCGACGAGCTGCACTTTCCGCCCGACGCGCCGCAACTGACGATGATCCGGGCCAAGACCTTCCCGCGCGTGCAGATCCCGTCGACCGACGCGCTCAGCGCCCGGCTGACCTACGACGAGGACGCCACGACGCGCATCGGCGTCGGCTTCTCCGGCCGTATCGTCACGCTCAAGGCCGCCGTCGGCGACGTCGTCAAGGCCGGGCAGGTGCTCGCCGAAATCGATTCGCCGGACTTCGGCACCGCCTACGCCGACCTCAACAAGGCGCGCGCCGACGAAGAACGCAAGCGCCTCGCTTTCGAACGCGCCAAGGAACTCGGGCCGGGCGAGGCCATCTCGGTCAGGGACTGGGAAGCCGCCGGCGCCGACTACGAGCAGGCCCGCGCCGAAACGGCCCGCGCCGAAAAGCGCATCAAGAACATGAACCCGTTCAACCTGACGATTTCCGGCCAGCGCGTGCTGCTGACCAGCCCGATCGCCGGCGTCGTCACCGAGCGGAACGCCAACCCGGCGCTTGAAGTCAATCCGTCGCTGCCGGCGCCGCTCTTCGTCGTCACCGACCCGAAGCGCCTGTGGCTGATGATCGACCTGCCCGAGCGCCTGATCGCCCAGGTCAAGCCCGGCAGCGATGTCAGCCTCGAAAGCGACGCCTATCCGGAAGAGCGCTTCTCGGCCCGCATCGTCCAACTCGGCCAGATCGTCGACCCGAACACCCGCCGCGTCACCGTGCGCGCCACGCTGAACAATCCCAAGCGCCAGCTGCTGCCCGAAATGTTCGTGCGCGCCTACGTCGTCCAGGACAAAGGTATGGGCATCTGCGTGCCCAACAGCGCCGTCATCAACCAGGGCATCTATGCCTACCTCTATGTCGAGAAGAGCCCCGGCGAATTCCAGCGCAAGAAGGTCACGCTGCAGACGCGCGGCGGTGAAATCAGCTGTGCGAGCGAGGGCGTCAGCGGCGACGAACGCGTCGTCGTCACCGGCGCACTGCTCCTCGATGCCGAACTGACCGCACGTATTGGCGACAAACCGTGATCGATAGAGTCATTGCATTCGCGCAAAAGCAGCGCGTTTTCGTCCTGGTGCTCGTCGCCGCCTTGGTCGGCTTCGGCATCTATGCCTTGTCCAACCTGCCGATCGAGGCTTTCCCCGACGTCCAGGACGTGCAGGTGCGTGTCATCTCGCAGTTGCCCGGACAGGCGCCGCAGGACATGGAACGGACGGTGACGCTGCCGATCGAGCGCGAAGTCTCCGGTATTCCGCGTCTGATCAACGTCCGTTCGGTAACGATGAGCGGGCTGTCGATCGTCACGCTGACCTTCGCCGACGGCACCGACGACTACTTCGCCCGGCAACAGGTCACCGAGCGCCTCAACACCATCGCCTTGCCGGCCGGCGTGCAGCCGCAGCTGGCGCCGCTGTCGACGGCGGTCGGCGAGGTCTATCGCTACACGATCGAAGCCGAGGGGATGTCGGACCGCGAAATCCGCACGCTGCAGGACTGGACCGTGCGCCCCTTCCTGCGCATGACGCCGGGGGTCGCCGACGTCGTCAGTTTCGGCGGCGCGATCCGCGAATACCAGATCGAAGTCGACCTGATGGCGCTGCGCAAGTACCAGGTCACGCTCGACCAGCTCAACCAAGCGGTCGGCTTCGGCAACGGCGCCGCCGGCGGCGGCCTGCTGCGCCACGGCGACGCGTCGCTGGTGGTCCGTTCCGACGGCCTCTTCTCCAGCCTCGCCGACATCCGCAACGTCGTCATCGCCTCGCGTCAGGGCCGGCCGATCACCGTCGGCGACGTCGCCGAGGTGCGCGAAGGCGAACGTCCGCGCTACGGCATCGCCGCGTCCGACGACCGCACCAGCATCATCGAGGGCATCGTCTCGATGACCAAGGGCGGCAACCCGGCCAAGATCAACGCCGAGCTCAAGCAGCGCATCGAACTGCTGCAGGCCAAGCTGCCCAAGGGTGTGCGCATCGCGCCGATCTACGACCGCACCGAACTCGTCCGGCATACGGTCGCGACGGTCGCCGAGAACCTCGTCGTCGGCGCCCTGCTCGTCGTCGCCGTGCTCGTCATCTTCCTGTCGAGCTGGCGCGCCGCGCTGATCGTCGCCACCGTCATCCCGCTGTCGCTGCTCTTCGCCTTCATCCTGATGAACGCGCGCGGCGTCTCGGCCAACCTGATCTCGCTCGGCGCCGTCGACTTCGGCATCATCATCGACAGCGCCGTCGTCATCGTCGAGACGCTGATGGTGCGGCTGGCGCTCAAGCCCTCGACCGACGCCGAATCGAACATGGCCCGGCACCAGCGCCAGGGCATCCTGCAGAAGTCGATCTCGGACATGGCGCACCCGGTGCTCTTCTCCAAGGCCATCATCATCTTGGCCTTCGTGCCGATCTTCACCTTCCAGCGCGTCGAAGGAAAGATCTTCACGCCAGTGTCGCTGACGCTCAGCTTCGCGCTGCTCGGCGCCGTGCTGCTGACCTTCACGCTGCTGCCAACGCTGCTGTCCTATACGCTCGACAAGCGCACGCTGGCCGAAAAGCACAAGCCCTGGCTGGAAAAACTGCAACAGCGTTACCGCCATGCCGTCAGTTTTCTCATGCGCCGCGCCAAGTTCGCGTCCGCCCTCTCGGTCATCCCGGTCGTCATCGCCCTCGGCCTCGCGCCGAAGCTCGGCAGCGAATTCCTGCCCAAGCTCGACGAGGGCAACATCTGGCTGACCGTGACGCTGCCGACCTCGGCGGCGCTCGAAACGACCAAGGGCGTTGAACATCTGGTCCGCGCCAAGATCCGCGAATATCCGGAAGTCGCGCACGTCATCACGCAGGTCGGCCGGCCCGACGACGGTTCCGACCCGAAAGGCCCGAACAACCTCGAACTGCTCGTCGACCTCAAGCCGCGTGGCGAATGGCGTTTCGACAACAAGGAACAGCTGGTCGCCGACATGACCGAGAAACTGTCGGTCATCCCCGGCGTCTCGACCAACTTCTCGCAGGTCATCCAGGACAACGTCGAGGAAGCGCTGTCGGGCTTCCGCGGCGAGATCGTCGCCAAGATCATCGGCCCGAACCTCGACATCCTCGACGACAAGGGCGAGGAAGTCGCTTCGGTGATCCGCGGCATCCGCGGTGCCACCGACGTCGCGGCCACCCGCATCGGCGGCCAGACCGAAGTCGTCATCACGCCGAACCGCGCCCGTCTCGCCCGCTACGGCCTCGCCATCAACGATGTCAGTACGCTGATCAACCAGGCGATGTCGGGCATGGCCGTCACCGCCTTCTACGACAGCGACAAGCGCTTCGACGTCGTCGTCCGTGTCGGCCAGAAGTACCGCAACGCCGTCGACGCCATCCGCAACCTGCAGATCGCGCTGCCCAACACGCAGGTCGGCAACGGCCCCGGCACCATCTCGCTCGGCGAAATCGCCTCCGTTGACGTGCGTCTCGGCGCCTCGCGCATTTTCCGCGAAGCCGGCTCGCGCATGGTCATCGTCAAGATGAACCTGCTCGGCCGCGACCAGGGTACGTTCGTCGCCGAAGCGCAGAAGACCGTCGCCAAGCAGGTCAGCCTGCCGCCCGGCTACCAGCTGACCTGGGGCGGACAGTTCGAGAACTCGCAGCGCGCCACCAAGCGCCTGATGGTCATCGTTCCGCTCACTGCGCTCCTGATCTTCTCGCTGCTCTTCTGGGCCTTCCGCTCGGTGCGGCTGGCGACACTGGTCATCGGCATGGTGCCCTTCACGCTGATCGGCGGCCTCGCCGCGCTCGGCCTCGCCGGACTGCACCTGTCGATCTCGGCCGCGGTCGGCTTCATCGCCGTCGCCGGCATCTCTGTCCAGAACGGCGTCATCATGGTCGAGGAAGTCGTCAAGCGCGTCCAGGAAGGCGCCGAAGCCAGCGTCGCGATCCTCGAAGGCGCCGCCATCCGGCTGCGCCCGATCCTGATGACGGCGCTGATGGCCGGGCTCGGCCTGCTGCCGGCGGCGCTCTCGCACGGCATCGGCAGCGAGACGCAACGCCCCTTCGCCTGCGTCATCGTCGGCGGCATCGTCAGCGGCACGATCTTCACGCTGATGATCCTGCCGGTCGTCGCCTACCTGTTCGGCGGCTTCGACCGCAACATCGACGCCGATTCGGCCAACGAGAACATGTGATCATGAAGACCGGAACCCACTCCCTGCACCGGCCCCTCGCGACGCTCCGTACGGCGCGCCTGCCTTTCGCTGCGCTGCTCTGCGCCGCACTGCTCGGCGGTTGCGCCGTCGGCCCCGACTACGAACGTCCGACGCTGCCGACCGCCAGGAGTTACGCCGCCCAGTCCTTGCCCGACGCGACGCCGAGCAGCGAGGCCCAGCGCTTCGTCGCCGGCAAGGCCGTCCAGGCCGACTGGTGGACGCTGTTCGAGTCGCAGCAGCTCAACGCGCTGATCGAAAAGGCCTTCGCCGCCAACCCGACGATTGAAGCGGCGCAGGCCGCCCTGCGCGCTGCCCAATACACGGTCCAGGCGCAGCGCGGCTACTTCTTCCCGACCATCCAGGCGAGCTATTCGCCGAGCCGCACCAAGATCGCCGGCAACCTCGGCGGCAACTCGCCCGGCGTTCAGGGCAACGGCTCGGTCATCTCGACGACGCAGAATACGCCGGCCAGCCAGGGCGGCACGGCGCCGTTCAACCAGCCGGTCGTCTACAACTTCCATACGGCGCAGTTCAGCGTCGGCTATACGCCCGACATCTTCGGTCTCAACCGCCGTCTCGTCGAAGCCTTCGAGGCGCAGACCCGTATCCAGGCGCTGCAGCTCGAAGCCGCCTACGTCACGCTCGCCTCGAACGTCGTCGCCGCCGCCATACAGGAAGCGCTGCTGCGCCGCCAGCTCGAACTCGTCGACGCGATCGTTGCCGACAACGTCCGCGCCGTCGAACTCGTCAGCCGCCAGTTCAAGAACGGCTACGCCTCGCAGCTCGACCTCTCGCTGCAGGAAAATGCGCTGGCGCAGGCGCGCCAGCTGCTGCCGCCCCTGCAGAAGCAGCTCGAACAGACGCGCCACCTGCTCGCTTCGCTGATCGGCGGCACGCCGGACCAGGCGATGACGGAAACCTTCACGCTCGATTCGCTGACGCTGCCGCGCGAACTGCCGCTCAGCCTGCCGTCCGACATCATCGACCAGCGTCCCGACGTGCGCGCCGCCGAAGAACAGCTGCACATCGTCACGGCGCAACTCGGCGCGACGATCGCCAACCGGCTGCCGCAATTCACCATCGACGCCGCCTGGGGCGGCGCCGCCAGCCAATTCACGCAGATGTTCTGGACCTCCGGCAAGTTCTTCAACATCGCCGGCACACTGGCGCAGACGATCTTCGACGGCGGCACGCTCAAGTACCGCCAACGCGCGATGGAGGAAACGGTCAAGCAGACGGCGGCGCAGTACCAGTCGACGGTGTTGAACGCCTACCAGAACGTCGCCGACGCGGTCTATGCGGTGCATAGCGATGCCGCCGCGCTGAGCGCCGCCAGCGATGCCGAACGCACGGCGAAGACCTCGCTCGGGTTGATGCGCAAGCAGTTCCAGCGCGGCTACATCGACCGGCTCGCGCTGATCGCCGCCGAACAGAACTATCGCCAGTCGGCGCTGGCGCTGGCGCAAGCCCAGGCGACCCGCCTCGGCGACACGGCGCTGCTCTTCCAGGCGCTCGGCGGCGGTTGGTGGAATAAGAGCCTATCTCGGTAGGGATCGTGTGCCGCGCCGGTGGCCCTTCGGGTTGCCGATAGAGGCGGTGTCTGCGGCGTTGCTCCGCTTGCGCATGGAACAACCATGCGCTGCGCCTCGCGCCTTGCATCCATCCGCCCCTATCGACAACGCGGCTCGCGAGCCCTACCGAAATAGGCTCTTAGACGAGCGCGCCGACCAGCATCTGCCGTTTGCCGGCGAAACCCGGCCGCTTTTCGACCGAAAAGCCGGCCGACTGAACGGCGCGGCGCACGCTACCGGCGACCGACCAGGTCGCCAGCGTCGCCCCCGGTGCGCCGAGCCGGGCAAGCTGCGCGCACACGTCCGGCGACCACATGTCGGGATTCCTGGCCGGCGAAAAACCATCGAGATAAAAGGCGTCGGCCGAAGCCGTCACGCCCGGCGCCATCGTCCGCACATCGCCGAAAACGAGCGTCAGACGGACACGCCCGCCTGCCAGCGGGAGCGCGTGCTCACCCGGCGTCAGCGCCGGCCAGGCGGCGCGCAGCTCGGCTGCAAGATCGGTGAATTCGGGCCAAGCCGCCTGCGCCACCACCAGGTCCTCGGCGCGGAACGGGTGCTTTTCAAACGCCAGGTAGTCGAGCACATCGCAGGCCGCCGCATCGTCGCACCAGGCCTGCCAGGTCGCCAGAAAATTGAGGCCGAGGCCGAAACCCGTCTCGACGATGCCGAAGCGCGGGCGTCCGCGCCAGCGTGCCGGCAGGCCGTTGCCCCCGAGAAAGACATGGCGCGCCTGCGCCGGTCCGCCGGAAGTCGAGTGATAGACGTCGCCGTAGGCCGCCGAGACCGGCGTGCCGTCCGGCCCGAACGCCAGCGGTGCGATGTCGAGTCCGCTCATGCCGACTCCGGCCGGACAACGGAAATTGCCTTCATGCGTTACATCCTCTCATTCTGCTCGACCCGGGCCGGCGATTATACCGGCCGGCGCACTCAGGCGACTGGCCCGGGGAAGACGAGTATACTGTCGGACTTTGTCCAGAAACGAGACAAGCAAACATCCTCATGAATAACCGCGACGCATCGCCCTCTCCCGCCGTTTCGACGCCTGCCGGAACTTCGTCGCTGCCCGTACCGGACGCCTGGCGCCCCCGGCTCGAGGCGCAACTCGCCGCGCAGGAAACCGTCCTCGCCTGGCTGGAGATCGATCTCGACGCGCGCCTGCGCTTTTCGCCGGGTGTCCTGGTATTGACCGACCGGCGCCTGTTCGCCTGCACGGGACCCGACGCCGACTGGCAGAGCCATCCCTGCCGCGCCGGCCTGCGCCTGCAACGCCACGACCATGCCGGCGTCGGCAGCCTGGAACTCTTCGACGACGCCGGCCGCCTCGCCGTCTGGCGCTACACGCTCGGCGCCGATGTCGCCGCCGGCCGGCTGATTGACCGTTTCGAGCGCCAGATCGCCTTCCACACCACCGGCGTCCTGCCGCCCGTCGCCGCCCAGGCGCTGTGCCCGATCTGCGAAACGCCGCTGCTCGAAGGCCAGGACGACTGTCCGAACTGCAGCAAGGAAATCAACGAGCCGCCGTCGACCTGGACGCTGTTCCGGCTCTGGCGCTTCGCCCGTCCCTACCGCTGGCGGCTGCTTGCCGGCTTCCTGCTGTCGCTGGCGACGACCGCCGCGACGCTGGTGCCGCCGTACCTGACGATGCCCCTGATGGACAACGTGCTGATTCCTTACCAGAACGGCGCCCCGATCAATGTTCATCTCGTCGGACTTTATCTCTCCGGCCTGTTCGGCGCCGCCCTGCTCGCCTGGGCGCTCGGCTGGGCGCGCACCTACATTCTCGCGCTCGTCTCCGAACGTATCGGTGCCGACCTGCGCACGACCACCTACGAGCACCTGCTCAAGCTCTCGCAGGAGTATTTCGGCGGCAAGCGGACCGGCGACCTGATCGCCCGCATCGGCAACGAAACCGACCGCATCAACATCTTCATCTCGCTGCACTTCCTCGACTTCGCCACCGATGTGCTGATGATCACGATGACCACCTGCATCCTGGTCTCGATCAACCACTGGCTGGCGCTCGTCACCCTGCTGCCGCTGCCGATCATCGCCTGGATGATCCACACCGTGCGCGAGAAGCTGCGCACCGGCTTCGAGCGCGTCGACCGCATCTGGGCGGAAGTCACCAACGTCCTCGCCGACACCATCCCCGGCATCCGCGTCGTCAAGGCCTTTGCCCAGGAAAACCGCGAGGCCGCCCGCTTCCGCGCCGCCAACCAGCACAACCTCGAAGTCAATGACCGCGTGAACAAGGTCTGGTCGGTTTTCGGCCCGACCGTCACGCTGCTCACCGAAACCGGCCTGCTCGTCGTCTGGGCCTTCGGCATCTGGCAGATTTCGCAGGACACGATCACCGTCGGCGTGCTCACCGCCTTCCTCGCCTATATCGGCCGCTTCTACCTGCGTCTCGACTCGATGAGCCGCATCGTCTCAGTGACGCAGAAGGCCGCCGCCGGCGCCAAGCGCATCTTCGACGTGCTCGACCACGTCTCGAGCGTGCCGGAACCGGCAACACCGGTACACCTGCCGGCCGTCACCGGCCGCATCGAACTGCGCGACGTCGGCTTCCGCTACGGCACGCGCAGCGTCACCCGCGACATCAGCCTGACCATCGAACCGGGCGAGATGATCGGCCTTGTCGGCCACTCGGGTTCGGGCAAGAGCACGCTCGTGAACCTCATCTGCCGCTTCTACGACGTCACCGAAGGCGCCATCCTGATCGACGGCGTCGATGTCCGCTCGGTCCCCGTCGCCGAATACCGCCGGCATATCGGCCTGGTGCTGCAGGAGCCTTTCCTGTTCTTCGGCACGATCGCCGAGAACATCGCCTACGGCAAGCCCGATGCGACGCGCGAGGAAATCGTCGCCGCCGCCCGCGCCGCCCACGCCCACGAATTCATCCTGCGCCTGCCGCACGGCTACGATTCGCTCGTCGGCGAACGCGGCCAGGCCTTGTCGGGCGGCGAGCGCCAGCGCATCTCGATCGCCCGCGCGCTGCTGATCGACCCGAAGATCCTGATCCTCGACGAGGCCACCTCGTCGGTCGATACGACGACCGAGAAGGAAATCCAGAAGGCCCTCGACAACCTCGTGCGCGGCCGCACGACGATCGCCATCGCCCACCGCCTGTCGACGCTGCGCGACGCCAACCGGCTGATCGTGCTCGACCGCGGCCGCATCGTCGAAACCGGCAACCATGACGAACTGATGGCCTGCGAAGGCCACTACTACCGGCTCTACCAGGCGCAGGTCCAGAACGAAGAAAATGCCAGCGGCAGCAGTGGCAACGCTGACAAGGAGGAGGATCGCGCATGAGCGCCGCACCCGACTATCGACTGCATCGCAACGCCTTCGGGCGCCTCGTTTTCACCGCCGCCGACGGCGCCGTCTGCGAAGGCGTCGCGCTGGTCCGCGCCTTCCCGATCTCGGCCCCGGATGCCGGCTTCGCGCTGGTCGATCCCTACGGTCACGAACTGGCCTGGATCGACCGCCTCGACGACGTTCCCGAAGCGTGGCGGGCGCTGCTCGCCGAAGAACTGGCCAGCCGCGAATTCATGCCGGTGATCGCGCAGATCGTCGGCGTCTCGGGCTACGCCACGCCCTGCGTGTGGACGGTCGAGACCGACCACGGCCGCACCGACTTCATCCTCAAGGGTGAAGAAGACATTCGCCGCCTGGCGCCGCCGGCGCTGATGATCGCCGACAGCCACGGCATCCACTACCTGATCCGCGACCGCTACGCGCTCGACGCGCATAGCCGCAAGATCCTCGACCGTTTTCTCTAGCTCCTGTCAGCCAACCGCATGCTCCTGCGTTATTGCCAACAGCCCCGAGTGTGCCCCATCATTGGACAGATCACCGCACTGATACCGACCCCATGACGACCAAAGACATCAAGTTTCTTGAATTCCGCCTCCTGAACGGTCCCAACACCTGGACCTATCAACCGGCCCTCGAAGCCGTCGTGGACATCGGCGACCTCGAAGACTGCCCGTCGAACACCATTCCCGGCTACTACGACCGCCTCAAGGCGATGCTGCCCTCGCTGATCGAGCACCGCTGCAGCTACGAAGAACGCGGCGGCTTCCTGCGTCGCGTCGAGGAAGGCACCTGGCCGGCCCACATCCTCGAACACGTCACGCTCGAACTGCAGAACCTCGCCGGCCTGCCCGGCGGCTTCGGCCGGGCGCGCGAGACCTCCAAGCGCGGCGTCTACAAGGTCGTCGTCACCGCCTGGCAGGAACAGGTGACGCGCACGGCGATCCACGAAGCGCGCGACCTCATCATGGCTGCCATGGAAGACCGCCCCTTCGACGTCGACGCGGCGGTCGAACGCATCGCCGACCTCGTCGATTCGCTTTGCCTCGGCCCATCGACGGCGAGCATCGTCAAGGCCGCCGACGACCGCGGCATCCCGACGATCCGCCTGCTCGAAACCGGCAACCTCGTGCAGATCGGCTACGGCGCCGCGATGCGCCGCATCTGGACGGCCGAAACCGACCAGACCAGCGCCATCGCCGAAGGCATCTCGCGCGACAAGGACCTGACCAAGACGCTGCTCAGCAACTGCGGCGTGCCGATCCCCGAAGGCCGTGAAGTCGATAGCTCCGAGGACGCCTGGGAAGCCGCCGAAGATATCGGCCTGCCGGTCTGCGTCAAGCCACTCGACGGCAACCACGGACGCGGCGTCTTCATCGACCTCAAGACGCGCGAAGACGTTGAAAAAGCCTACCTGGTCGCCAAGGACGAAGGCAGCGGCGTGCTCGTCGAGCGCTCGGTCTCGGGCACCGAACACCGCCTGCTGGTGATCGGCGGCAAGCTCGTCGCCGCCTGTCGCGGCGACATGGTCAAAGTGACCGGCGATGGCAAATCGACGGTCGTCGAACTCGTCGCCAGCCAGATCAACAACGACCCGCGCCGCGGCACCAGCGAGAACCACCCGCTCAACCTGATCCGCATGGATTCGGCCGCGCGCATCGAACTGCAGCGCCAGCAACTGACGCCGGACTCGGTCCCGGCCGCCGGTCGCGAAGTCCTGATCCAGCGCAACGCCAACCACGAATTCGACGTCACCGACGACGTTCATCCCGACACCGCCGCCGTCGCCGAACTGGCGGCGCGCATCGTCGGCCTCGACATCGCCGGTATCGACATGGTCGCCGACGACATCTCGCGTCCGCTCGCCGAACAGGGCGGCGCCATCGTCGAAGTCAATGCCGGTCCCGGCCTGCTCATGCACCTCAAGCCCGGCGTCGGCAAGCCGCGTCCGGTCGGCGAGGCGATCGTCGCCCACCTCTTCCCCGATGCCGCCATGAGCCGCATCCCGCTCGTCGGCGTCACCGGCTCGCAGGGCAAGACCTCGGTCGCGCACCTCGTCCGCCACCTGCTGCTGCTCGCCGGCAAGAACGTCGGTCTGGCCTGCAGCGACGGCCTCTACCTCGGCCGCCGCCAGCTCGAGCACAAGGACTGCGCCAGCTGGACGGCAGCCCACCAGATGCTGATGTCGCGCGCCGTCGATGCCGCCGTTTTCGAGAACGGTGTCCCCGGCATTCTCGAAAACGGCCTCGCCTACGACCGCTGCCAGATCGGTATCGTCACCAACCTCAACGACGCCACCGGCCTCCAGGCCTGGGACGTGCATGATCTCGACCAGGTCTACAAGGTCATGCGCACGCAGGTCGACGTCGTTCTGGAGCGGGGTGCCGCCGTCCTCAACGCCGACGATCCGCGCGTCGCCGAAATGGCCGACCTGTGCGACGGCGAAGTCCTGTTCTTTGGCCGCAACCCCGAACTCGAACTGCTCGGCGAGCACCGCAAGAAGAACGGCCGCTGCGTCTTCGTCCGCCACGGCTGGGTGATCCTTGCCCACGGCATGAACGAGCAGTCGCTGGTGCAGACCGGGGATGTGCCGATGACTGTCGCCGGCACGCCGGCGCATGCCATCGACAACCTGCTGGCGGCGGTTGCCGCGGCCTGGGCGCTCGATCTGCCGCCGGACCTGATCCGCACCGGCATCACCACTTTCATTCCCGCTGACTCAACGCAGGCCTGAGCGCCTGACGCACTGGAAAACATGACCATGGAAGTTTCCCGCATCAGGGCATTGCGCGGCCCGAACCTCTGGAGCCGACATACCTCCATCGAAGCGATCGTTTCCTGCAGCGAAGACGAACGCAACATCGCCAACCTGTCCGGCTTCGAAGCGCGCCTGCGCGAACGCTTTCCCGAACTCGCGATGCTGCAGACGACCGACGCGACGAGCCCGGTCTCGCTCGCCCATGCCCTCGAATTCGCCACGCTCGGACTGCAGGCGCAGGCCGGCTGCCCGGTCACCTTCAGCCGCACGGCGCAGACCATCGAAGCCGGCGTCTATCAGGTCGTCGTCGAATACAGCGAAGAAGACGTCGGCCGCCATGCCTTCAAGCTGGCGCAGCAACTCTGCCAGTCGGCGCTCGACGACACGCCCTTCGACCTCGAAGGCGCGCTCAAGCAGTTGCGCGACATCGACGAAGACATTCGCCTCGGGCCGAGCACCGGTTCGATCGTCTATGCCGCGGTCGCGCGCAACATCCCCTACCGCCGCCTGACCGGCGGCAGCCTCGTGCAATTCGGCTGGGGCAGCAAGCAGCGGCGTATCCAGGCGGCCGAGACCGACCGCACCAGCGCCGTCGCCGAAGCCATCGCCCAGGACAAGGAACTGACCAAGCGACTCCTGCAGACCGCCGGCGTGCCGGTACCGACCGGCCGCCCGGTCAAGGACGTCGACGACGCCTGGGCGGCTGCCTGCGAAATCGGCATCGAGGCCGGCGTACCGGTCGTCGTCAAGCCGCAGGACGGCAACCAGGGCAAGGGCGTCACCGTCAACCTGACGACGCGCACCCAGGTCGAGACTGCCTACGCTGCCGCCTACAAGATCAGCGACGACGTGCTCGTCGAGCGCTTCCTGCCCGGCCATGACCACCGCATTCTCGTCGTCGGCAGCCGGCTCGTCGCCGCCGCCCGGCGCGAGCCGCCGACCGTCGTCGGCGACGGCGTGCACACCGTCCGGCAGCTCGTCGAACAGGTGAATGCCGACCCGCGCCGCGGCGAAGGCCATGCCACCTCGCTGACCAAGATCCGCTTCGATGACATCGCCCTGGCGCGCCTCGCCCAGGACGGCCTGACCGCCGAATCGATCCCGACCAAGGGCCAGCGCGTCATCCTGCGCAACAACGCCAACCTGTCGACCGGCGGCACCGCCACCGACGTCACCGACGACGTCCATCCCGACTTCGCCGCGCGCGCCGTTGCTGCCGCCCAGATGGTCGGCCTCGACATCGCCGGCGTCGACATCGTCTGCAACAACGTGCTGCGCCCGCTTGAAGAACAGGGCGGCGGCATCGTCGAACTCAACGCCGCGCCCGGCCTGCGCATGCACCTGACGCCGTCCTTCGGCAAGGGCCGCGCCGTCGGCGAGGCAATCATCTCGACGATGTTCGCCGACGGCGATGACGCCCGCATCCCGCTGGTCGCCGTCGCCGGCACCAACGGCAAGACCACGACCGTGCGCCTGATCGCCAGCATCCTCGGCAGCAAGGGCCTGCGCGTCGGCATGACCAGCACCGACGGCGTCTACATCCAGGGCAAGCGCATCGACACCGGCGACTGCAGCGGCCCGAAGAGCGCGCGCAACGTCCTCTTCCACCCCGACGTCGATGCCGCTGTCCTCGAAACCGCGCGCGGCGGCGTGCTGCGCGAAGGCCTCGGCTTCGATCGCTGCGATGTCGCCGTCGTCACCAACATCGGCAGCGGCGACCACCTCGGCCTCTCCTACATCAGCACCGTCGAGGACCTCTCGGTGGTCAAACGCGTCATCGTCCAGAACGTCAAGCCGGAGACCGGCTATGCCGTCCTCAACGCCGCCGATCCGATGGTCGTGCGCATGGCGCAGGCCTGCCCCGGCAAGGTCATCTTCTTCGCCCGCGACCGCAGCCATCCGGTCATGGCCATGCACCGCGCGCAAGGCCAGCGCATCGTCTATACCGACGGCGACGCGATCGTCGCCGAGCAGGGCGATTTCAAGCAGCGTCTCAAACTCGCCGACATCCCGGTGACCGCGGGCGGCAGCATCGGCTTTCAGGTCGAGAACGCGATGGCCTCGGCCGGCGCCGGCTGGGCGCTCAATCTCGACTGGGACATCATCCGCGCCGGACTCGCCGATTTCGTCAATGACGCCGCCAGCGCACCGGGCCGCTTCAATCTCTTCGACTACCGCGGCGCGACGCTGATCGCCGACTACGGTCACAACCCGGACGCCGTCCAGGCGCTGGTCAATGCGATCGAGAGCATGCCGGAGAAATCCTCGGGCCGCCGCACCGTCGTCATCAGTGGCGCCGGCGACCGGCGTGATGAAGACATCCGCCAGCAAACGGAGATCCTCGGCGAGGCCTTCGACCGCGTCGTGCTGTATCAGGACCAGTGTCAGCGCGGACGTGCCGACGGCGAAGTCCTGGCGCTGCTGCGCCAGGGGCTGGAAAAGACCCGCCGCGCCAAGGATGTCTGCGAAATTCGCGGCGAGTTCGCGGCCATCGACAAGGCGCTCGCCGAACTCAAGCCCGGCGATCTCTGCCTGATCCTCATCGATCAGGTCGAGGAAGCACTCGCCCACATCGCCGCGCGCGTCGCGGCCGCCTGACCGGCGGCAGACCAGCGGAGACACCGGCAGTCCTGAACAGGGCTGCCGGAAAACCTTCGCGAACGAATCCGGGAATCAGGCCGGCGACGCTTCCGGCGCGGGGAGCAATACGTCGCGGGCGAATCCGGACAGCACCGGCAATGCCTGCAAGGCGTCGAGGCGCTCGACCAAGGCCTCGGACGACGCCGCGGCCACCGTGCAAAACAGGTTATGAGGCCATGCCGGCAAGGCGCGTTGCCGCTCGTCGACGAGGATGACGCCGGACTCGTCGAGCAACCGGCGGCTGACCGCGCCGACCTCGGCATTGGGCACATCCAAGACCAGCAGCGCCTTGACCTCGCGATCGCTGGCGCGGCGCCGGACGACGATGCCGAAGCGCTTGATCGCCCCTTCGTCGGACCAGCGGCGAATGCGCTCGATCACCTCGCGCTCCTCGCAACCGACCCGGCTCGCCAGCACCGAAAAGGGCCGGATGAAGAACGGCAGTCCTTCCTGCAAGGCCATGACCAGCCGGCGACCGATCTCGTCGAGGCTGGCGGCCAGCCCGCCGTCGGTATCGCTGCCGACGTCACGACGCCGGTCGTCGTCGCGACGGTATTCGCTCACCATCGGCAGGCGCAGCAGCGGCAAGCCCGCCGCCTGTTCGATCGCGCCGAGTGCGGCCTGCAGCCGTCCCGGCGAACCGGCGGTGACGACAAACCAGAAGTTGTAGGGATGCTGCCGCAGATAGTTCTGATTGACCTCGGGAAAACGATTGACCGCCTCGGCCACGCGCGCGAGCTTGTCCGCCGGCACCGCCATCGCCGCCAGCGAACTCGCGCCGATGCGCTTGGGCGCGAACACCGCGCCGACACGGGCGATGCGGCCCTCGCGCCGCAGGCGTTCGAGCATGCGTAACACCGCCGTCTCGGCGACACCGAGCTTGCCCGCCAGTTCGGCGAAAGGCGCCGGACACAAGGGAAAATCCTGCTGCCACTCGTTCAGCAAACGCGCCCCGAGACGCTCGTCGAGCACATCCGTCATCATTGCCGCTTGATTCCTCACAGAAGATCCGGTCGGCGGCATGAAAGCCGACCACCCTGTTATTATCGGGCTGTTTTCGCCAAAATGAAGCCAATTTGTATCTTAACAGCATGATTTCCCGCTTCCTCACCTCGCTTTCCCGGCGCCGGCTGCCATTGCTGGCACTACTGCTCGCGCTCGCCTGTGTCGCGGTCGCCGCCTTCAAGCTGACGATGCCGCGCCCCGGCGACGGCGAACGCGTGCTGGCGGCACAAAACTGTGACCCGGCGGCCGACGGCTGCGCCGCGGCGCTGCCCGACGGCGGGCGCGTGACCCTGTCGATCACGCCGAACCCGGTGCGCCCGCTCGTTCCCCTGCAGATCCGCGTCGGGCTGGAGGCAACGCAGGCAGACCGCGTCGAGGTCCTGTTCACCGGCGTACAGATGGACATGGGCACGCAGCGCGCCGCCCTCGCCGGCGACGGGCGGCAGTTCGACGGACAGGCCATGCTGCCGGTCTGCACCACCGGCGCCATGACCTGGGCCGCCACCGTGCGCCTGACGCGGCGCAGCGGCACGCTCGCGCTTCCCTTCCACTTCAACGTTCCGGCCAAGTGACCGCCATGAACAAACGCCCGTTCTGGATCACGCTGACGCTCGCACTGGCGGCGCTGCTCGTCTGGCTCGCCTTCTTCTGGCAACCGACAGCCGACAGCACCGCGTCGCATGCCTCGCCGGCCGCCGCCGACCTGCCGCGCGGCGGCGACTTCCGGCTCGACAGCGCCAATGGCCCGGTCGCCCTCGCCGATTTCCGCGGCAAGGTCGTCGCGCTGTATTTCGGCTACACCTTCTGCCCCGACGTCTGTCCGACCGCTCTCGTCGGCCTCGCCCAGGCCTTCGCGCAACTCACGCCGGCCGAACTCGAGCGCGTCAAGGGCCTGTTCATCACCGTCGATCCCGAACGCGACACGCTCGACGTGCTCAAGGTCTACGTCCCCTATTTCCATCCGTCATTGACCGGACTGCGCGGCACGCCCGAGGAAATCGCCCGCACCGCCGCCTTGTATGACGTTCGCTACATGAAGCAGAAAGGCGACGGCAGCGGCCCGTATCCGGTCGACCACTCGTCCTTCACCTACCTCGTCGGGCCCGACGGCCGCCTCGCCGCCCGCCTCGCGCACGGCACGCCGCCCGAGGTGATCGTTGATAAAATCCGGGCTTTGCTCAAGCCCTGAGGAGTCTCATGCGCAAGCCACTCATCGGTGCCCTGCTGGCACTCGCAACAACCTATTCCCTGGCGGCCGACACCGCCGCGCTGCGCGTCGATGCCCCCTACCTCCGGCTGCCGCCGCCCGGCGCCGCGGCCACCGGCGCCTTCATGCGCATCGACAACGGCGGCAGCAGCCCGCGCCAACTGGTCCGCGCCGACAGCCCCGCCGCCGAAACCGTCGAACTGCACACCCACCTCAATGAAAACGGCATGATGAAGATGCGCGCCGTGCCGGCCATCCCGATCCCCGCCGGCGGCAGCACCGAACTCAAGCCGGGCAGCTACCACGTCATGCTGATCGGCATGAAGCAGGCGCTCAAGGCCGGTGACAGCGTGCCGATCACGCTGCGCTTCGACGACGGGACGCAGCTCCGGATCGACGCGCCGGTACGCCCGATCCATGCTGAGGGCATGATGCACGGAGGGATGAAGCATTAAGCCGAAAACCGCGCCCGATGCCTGCCCCTGCGGCACGGGGAGACGCTACGGTGATTGCTGCGGCCGCCATCACGGCGGCAAGGCCGCTGCGACCGCCGAGGCCTTGATGCGCTCGCGCTACAGCGCCTACGTCCAGCGCCTTGAACCGTACCTGCTCGCCACCTGGCACGCCACTACCCGGCCGGCATCGCTCGATCTCGCCACCGACACGGCGCGCTGGCTCGGCCTCGAAATACGTCGTCATGAAACGTCCGACACCGACCGCGCCGTCGTCGAATTCGTCGCCCGCTACCGGATCGGCGGACGCGCGCAGCGCCTGCACGAGATCAGCCGCTTCGTGCGCGAGGATGGTCGCTGGTTCTATGTCGACGGGGAGTTTCCTGGACAGGCCCGGGACAGTACGCCGGCATGAGCGAAACGCTGCCGGTGCTCTACCGCGACGCGGCGCTGATCGCCGTACACAAGCCGTCCGGGCTGCTGGTGCATCGCAGCATGCTCGACCGCCACGAAACGCGCTTCGCGCTGCAGATCGTGCGCGACCAGATCGGCCAGCGCGTCTACCCGACCCACCGCCTCGACCGCGGCACCTCCGGCGTGCTGCTCTTCGCCCTCGATCCGGCGACCGCCGCGACGGTCGGCTCCGCCTTCGAGACGCAACGGATCGACAAGACCTACCTCGCCGTCGTCCGCGGCCATCCGCCCGAGACGGGCTGCATCGACCATGCGCTCACGCGCCAGTATGACGACTACGAATTCCGGGCGGACACGCCGGACACCCCGCCGCAGGAAGCGATCACGCACTATCGCCGGCTGGGTGTCGTCGAACTGCCGGTCGCTGTCGATCGCTACCCGACCAGCCGCTATGCCCTGCTCGAACTCAAACCGGAGACCGGACGGCGCCACCAGATCCGCCGCCATCTCAAGCACATCGCCCATCCGATCATCGGCGACGCCACCTACGGCAAGGGCCGGCACAACCGCTTTTTCGCCGAACGTTTCGATTGCCGGCGCCTGCTGCTCGCCTGCACCGAAATGCGCCTGCAACATCCGCAGACCGGCGCGCGGCTGACGCTCAGCGCCCCGCTTGCCGATGATTTCGCCGGCCTTGTCGACGCACTCGGCTGGACCTTGACTGCGGAACGCGACACAATGCCCCGCACGACCCCTGCCCACTGACTTCGTCACGGAGCCGCCATGAGAGCCTTGATCGTCGAACCTTCGCGCATGATCCGCAACGTCTTTTCCGCACTCTTCGCCAGGAACAACGTCCGCGCCATCGGCGCCACCACGGCGGCCGAAGCGCTCGCCGAACTCGCCCGCGAGCCGGTGGACTTTCTCTGCTTCGCGATGCAGCTGCCCGACACGACCGGTCTCGAATTCTATGCACAGGCGAAGGCCGACGGCCTCATCGGCCAGCACCCGTCGGTACTGCTCACCGGCTCGCAGGAAGACCTCGGCGCCCAGGCGCTGGCACTCGGCGTCACCGAGTGTTTCTCCAAGAACGAGCCGGCCGTTTTTGAAGGCTTCGTCACCCACTGGGCGACGACGGCCACCTCGAAATTGCGCGGCCGCGTTCTCGTCGTCGAGGACAGCGCGATGCAGGCGGCGCATTTCGAGCGCCTGCTCGACGGTTTCGGACTGAGCACCGCGCGCGCCGCCAGCGGCGAAGCCGCACTTGCGCTGATCGCCAAGGAGCGCTTCGACCTTGCGCTGGTCGACTACGTGCTCGAAGGAAACACGACGGGCCTCGCCGTCATCCGGCAGATCCGCGCGCTGCCGGGACGCGCCGGCAAGATTCCGCTGCTCGCCATCTCCAGCTTCGACGACACGGCGCGGCGCATCGAAATGCTGCGCTCCGGCGCCAACGACTTTGTCGCCAAACCGGTCGTCGCCGAAGAACTGCAGGTGCGCGTCGGCAACCTGATCGAATTGCGCCAGGCACTCGATTTTCTCGAGGAACAGCAACAGGCGCTCTATGACATGGCGATGCGCGACCGCTTGACCTCGCTCTATAACCGCTATTTCATCAATGAACACACGCAAGGCCTGATCAAGGCGGCGCACGCCAGCGGCAGGCCGCTCAGCCTGATCGTCCTCGACATCGACCACTTCAAGCGCATCAACGACGCGCACGGTCACGCCATGGGCGACATGGTCCTCGTCGCCGTCGCCAGCGCACTGTCCGAGAGCATCGATGCAAATGGCATCGCCGCGCGCATCGCCGGCGACGAATTCATGCTCGTGCTGAAAGACAGCGACGCCTTCGCCACCACTCGCAGCGCGGAAAGACTGCTTGAAATGATCGAAGAACTTTCGCCCTCGGGCTTGCCGGTGACAGCCAGCCTCGGCGTCGCGCAATGCCGCCCCGGCGACAGCTACGACACCCTGCTCAACCGTGCCGACCAGGCCATGAACGAAGCCAAGCGCAACGGCCGCAATTGCGTGATCAGCGCGGACTGAGCGCCAGGCAATTCCAATAGCATCACACGAAACACGACCCCAGACACGCGAATGACAAGAATCGGCATTGACCTCGGCGGCACCAAGATCGAAGGCATCGCGCTCGGGCCGGACGGCGCGGAACTCGCCCGCATCCGCATCCCGACCCCGCGCGGCAGCTATCCCGACACGCTCGCGGCAATCGCCTCGCTGGTACACGCACTGGAAGCGAAAACGGCAACGACAGGCACGGTCGGACTCGGCATTCCCGGCGCCGAATCGACGCTCACCGGTAACATCAAGAACGCCAACTCGACCTGGCTGATCGGCCAGCCGCTGCGCCGTGACCTCGAACAGCACCTCGGCCGCCCGGTGCGCCTGAGCAACGATGCCAACTGTTTCGCCCTCTCCGAAGCCACCGACGGCGCCGCCGCCGGCGCCGAACTCGTCTTCGGCGTCATCCTCGGCACCGGCGTCGGCGGCGGCATCGTCGTCCGCCAGCAGGTCCTGCGCGGCGCCAACGCGATCGCCGGCGAATGGGGCCACAACCCGCTGCCCTGGCCGCAAGCGCTCGACGAACCGCTGCCCGAGTGCTATTGCGGCCGCGCCGGCTGCATCGAGACGTACCTGTCCGGCCCTGGCCTCGCCAAGGATCATACCCGCGTCACCGGCCAGGCGCTGTCGCCGGAAGCGATCGTCGCCGGCGCAAGCGGCGGCGATGCCGGCTGCGCCGCGACACTGGACCGCTACATCGAGCGTCTCGCCCGATCCCTCGCCACCGTCATCAACGTCCTCGATCCTGATGTCATCGTGCTGGGCGGCGGCCTGTCGAATGTCGGCGCCCTGTACGAGGAAACGCCGCAACGCTGGCACCGCTACGTTTTCTCCGACGAAGTCCGCACCCGGCTCGTTCGCGCCCGTCACGGCGACTCCTCGGGTGTGCGCGGCGCCGCCTGGCTCTGGGAGTAGCGCTGCCGGCCGTAAGGTCCGCCAGTTGACGGCACGGCGACGATGCGGCTTACTGCGGCCTTCGCGCCAATCGCTGAAATACCGTCCCGCCGCGACGGCAGTCCCCTCCCCTCGATTCGGCGCCCATTGACCAGGTCTTCAACGCCATGCCCAACAAAATCATCCTCGCCCTGTCCGGACTCGCCCTTGCCGTTAGCGCCTCGATCAGCCGCGCCGAAAGCACCGACTGTCCGGACATCGCCGACGACGCCCAACGCCTCGCCTGCTACGACCGCCAGTTCCGCTCGCCGCCCGCAGCCGCAGCCGTGGCAACGGCGAGCGCGGCGTCAGCCCCCGGGCGCAGCGCCGACCTCAAACCGCCGGTTGCCGCAAGCGCCTCGAAAATGAGCGAGGACTGGGACCTTTCGCCGGACAACACGCATTCGACCTTCGAGATCCGCAAGTACAAGCCGGTCTACATCCTGCTCGGCACCCATACCAACGACATCAACCGGCAACCGCAGTCGGCCAACCCGACCAACTCGGTCGGCAGCCCGCTGCCGGGCCTGCTGTCGAACGAAGCGCAGTTCCAGTTGAGCTTCAAGACCAAGGTCTGGGAAAACGTCTTCGGCAGCCGTGGCAACCTCTGGGTCGGCTACACGCAAAGCTCGCGCTGGCAGGTTTATAGCGGCGGCATCTCGCGCCCGTTCCGAGAGACGAACTACGAACCCGAGGCCATGCTGATGTTCCCGACCACGTCCTCCTTCGCCGGCTGGGACTGGCGTGTGGCCGGCATCGGCATCAACCACCAGTCGAACGGCCGCGCCAATCCGCTCTCGCGCAGCTGGAACCGGATCATCGGTCACCTCGGTGCCGAGCGCGGCGACACCAGCCTGCAGATCCGCCCCTGGATACGCATCAAGGAACACGCCGAAGACGACAACAACCCCGGCATCGAGAACTACGTCGGCCGCGCCGAAGTCATCGTCGCACAACGACTCGGCGAACATGTGCTGTCGCTGCAGGGCCGCCATTCGCTGCGCTTCGGCGAGAACTCGCGCGGATCGGTCAAGCTCGACTGGGCGATCCCGATCTCGGGCCACCTCAAGGGACACCTCTCGGTCTTCTCGGGCTATGGCGAAAGCATGATCGACTACAACCACCGGCAGACGATGTTCGGTGCCGGCATCTCGCTGGTCGAATGGTAGTAACACCGGAACGCCGATAACGCCAGGCGTCGCAGCAACAGCGGCGACGCCCTCCGCTCAACCCGCCGGCAGCCAGACCGGCAGCAGCCCCGTCTCGTCGGCGCCGGCCATGCAATCGGCATCAACGCCGAAGCCGCCCACCCAGACCAGTCGATTGCCGCTCCAGCCGAGCGGCAGGCGGGCGCGTTCCCACGGCGGCAGCGCCGCCTCCTGCAGGAGATTGCGCAAGTTGCGCCGGGGACGTCCGGCCTGCGGACGGAAACGCTCGCCGCCCTGACGGGCACGCAGTTCAAGGGTGCCACTCGCCAGCGCCGCGGCGCGGATGCCCGCCCCGCAAACCTGCTCGAAACGCACGCGACCACCGGCCCACGCCAACTCCGTCTCGCCGGCCCACGGCAAAGGCGCCCCTGGCGCCGGCGGCGTATGGGCGATGAGGTACAGCTCGCCGCGATACACCTGCAAGGCACCGTCGGGCGTTGTCACGCAGGTTTCCGACCCGGCGTCGGTCGCCGCCAGCTGGCGACAGGCTTCTTCGAGCCAGCGCGCCGCCGGCGCGCGGAATCCGGCGGCCCGCAAGGCGTGGCGCAGCACATTGCGGGCGTTCGCCGGCGTCAGCCGGTTGAACGCCATCAGCCCGAGGCGCCCGGACGGCTGCCGTATCGCGGCGGCATCCTGTCCGGCCAATTCATCGAGCAGCTGCGTCGCTTCGCCAAAGTGATCGGCGGCCCGGGCCAGCGACTGGCGTGCGCCGGGGAATGCCGTTTCCAGCAAGGGCAGCGCCTCGTGGCGCAGGAAATTGCGCCGGAAGTGCCGGTTGGCATTGCTCTCGTCCTCGATCCAGCGCAGGGCATGCGCTTCGGCATAATGCTCGATCGCCCGTCGCGGCACGTCGAGCAGCGGCCGCAGCAACACCGGACCGCCGGCGACGCTGCGCATGCGCGGCATCCCCGCCGCACCGGCAACACCGGCGCCGCGCAACAGGTTGAGCAGCACCGTCTCGGCCTGGTCGTCGCGATGATGCGCCAGCACCAGCCAGTCGACCGGCGTCGCCGCGAACACCGCATGACGGGCGCGCCGCGCCGCCCCCTCGATGCCCTCGCCGCTGTCGCGCCGCACGGCGACACGCGCGACCCGCAGCGGTACGCCGAGTGCGTCGCACCAGTCGGCGCAGAACGCGACCCAGTCCTCGGCGTTGTCGCTCAGTCCGTGATGCACATGCAGCGCCGTCAGCTCGGCCGTCAGCCGGCCCTCGCCAAGAAGACGGCTGAGCGCATGCAGGAGCACGACCGAGTCGCGCCCGCCGGAGAGCGCGACGCACAGACGCGGCGCCCGCGCGAGGCCCGGCGCCAGCGCTTCGACGAGCGCCGCATCGATGCTGGCGGTGAAATCGCGGGAAGAGGCCATCAGAAGTTCACGAAACGGGAATGAAGAAGATTCGGCATTGTACGCACACCGGCGCACGCGACGCTCAATAGGCCACCGGCACCGGATCCAGGCTGCGCCACAGGTACCAGGTGGCGACCGAACGCCACGGCTGCCAGCGCTCGCCGAAGGCGGCCAGCTGCCACCGCGTCGGACGCTCGCCGGCGCAATAGTGCAGCGCCACCGCCCGCTGCAGGCCGATATCGTCGAGCGGAAAGACGTCGGGACGCAGCAGGTTGAAGATCAGGAACATCTCGGCCGTCCACACGCCGATGCCGCGCACGGCGGTCAGCGCGGCGATCACCGCCGCGTCATCCATCGTCGCCCAGTGCTCGACCTCGATCGAACCGTCGGCGAAGTGCCGGGCAAGATCGCTCAGGTACTCGGTCTTGCGCACCGACAGGCCGCAGGCGCGCAGCGCCTCGCTGTCGAGCGCCAGCACTGCCGCCGGCGTCACCTCGGGCATGGCCGCGGCGAAACGCGACCAGACGCTGTCGGCGGCGCGCACCGAAATCTGCTGGCCGACGATCGAACGCGCCAGTGTCCCGAAGGGATCGCCGCGCGAAACGAGCACACTGCCGGGATGGCTGCGGATGATGCCGGCCATGACCGGATCGCTTTCCAACAGGGCACGCACCGCCTTGCGCCAATACTTGATCGTCATTAGTTCGTAGAAATCAGGGAGTTGTCGGAATTCCGGCGCATGCAAAAAGCGTTTGCAGCGCCCGAGGATTTTGGCTAATCTTCGCACGATTTAACACTCGCAACGCGGCAAGATCGGGAAATTCAAACGCTTTCTCCGCGATAAAAACCACATGACAGAACGCGTCTGGCTGCAAAGTTACCCGGCAAACATCCCTGCCGACATCGACATCTCGGGCTACGGCTCCGTCCTCGACTTCTTCGACGAGACGATCCGCAAGTACGCCGACAAGCCGGCCTTCTCAAATTTCGGCAAGCACATGAGCTTCGCCGGTCTCGACGCGCTGTCGCAGCAGTTCGCCAGCTATCTGCAGACGCTCGGCACGCTCGACAAGGGCGACCGCGTCGCCGTCATGATGCCGAACCTGCTGCAATACCCAGTCGTGCTCTTCGGCATCCTGCGCGCCGGGCTCACCGTCGTGAACATCAATCCGCTGTTCACCGCCCGCGAACTCGAGGCTCAGTTGCGCGATTCCGGCGCCAAGGCCATCGTCGTGCTCGAGAACTTCGCCGCGACGCTGCAGAAGGTGCTCGCCAACACCGCCGTCGAACACGTCGTCACCTCGCAGATCGGCGACATGCTGGCGACGCCGAAGCGCTGGCTGCTCAATGCCGCCGTCAAGCACGTGCGCAAGATGGTGCCGCCCTGGCGCATTTCCGGCGCCGTGCCGCTGCGCCAGGCGCTCGCACACGGCCGTACGCGGCCGTTCACGCCGGTCCGCAGCCACCACGACGATATTGCCTTCCTCCAATACACCGGCGGCACCACCGGCATTTCCAAGGGCGCAATGCTCACGCACGCCAACCTGCTGGCCAACCTCGAACAAATCAACAAGTGGATCTCCGTCAGTTTCCGCGAGGCGCAGGAAGTGGTGATCTCGCCGCTGCCGATGTACCACATTTTCTGCCTGACCTCGACGCTCGGCTTCATGAAATGGGGCAGCCTCAACGTGCTGATCACCAATCCGCGCGACCTGCCCGGCTTCGTCCGCGAGCTTCGCCGCTGGAAGTTCAGCGTCATGACCGGCGTCAATACGCTGTTCAACGGATTGCTGCACACACCGGGCTTCGACAAGCTCGACTTCTCCTCGCTCAAGGTCGTCGTCGGCGGCGGCGCGGCGGTGCAGAAACCGGTCGCCGAGCGCTGGCGCGAAGTCACCGGCGCCTACGTCACCGAAGCCTACGGCCTCACCGAAACCTCACCCGGCGTCTGCTGCGTGCCGCTCGGCGCCCCCTGGGACGGCACCATCGGCTTGCCGGTGTCCTCAACGCTGGTCAGCATCCGCAACGAAGCCTTTGAAGAATTGCCGCTCTGGGACGGGAAGTCGGATGTCGAGGCCTGCACCGGCGAGATCTGCGTGCGCGGACCGCAGGTGATGAAGGGCTACTGGAACAACCCCGAGGAAACCGCCCGCACGCTCCAGGACGGCTGGCTCAAGACCGGCGACATCGGCTACATGGATTACCACGGCTATGTCCGCATCACCGACCGCAAGAAGGACATGATCCTCGTCTCCGGCTTCAACGTGTATCCCAACGAGATCGAGAGCATCGCCATGGCGCATCCGGGCGTGGCCGAGTGCGCGGCGATTGGCGTGCCCAACGAACACTCGGGCGAAGCCGTGCGCCTGCTGGTCGTGCGCAAGGACCCGACGCTGACCGCCGAGGCCCTGCTCGCCTACTGCCGTACCCAGCTGACCGCCTATAAACTGCCACGACAGATCGAATTCCGCGACGCGCTGCCGAAAACGCCGATCGGCAAGATCCTGCGCCGCGAACTTCGCGACGAATTGAGAAAAGCGGAAAAGACTTGAAAAGCCGGCAGCCTTGACGCCACCCATCCGCCTTCTCGCCCAGCCGGCACGCCAGAAAAGCAACAGGCCACGGCAAAAAGCGCGGATTCCGGCGTCGACGCCCTTAAAATCAACGGACTCAGGCTAAAATAGCCCAAACCAGTTATCAGGCCGATCGCGCCCATTCATGCGTTTGACATACTTCTTCTTCCGTCCGCTCGTATCCGCCGCCCATGGCTGGGTCGCGTTCGATCTCGGCACACGCGCCGAGGAGAGACTCAGCAGCCAGGACATCGTCCGCTGCCTGCGCGAAGCCAACGCCGGCTCGCTCGCCGCGTTGCACCCGCTCATCATCGCGAGCAAGCCCGCCTGGCTGGAGCAAGCGGATCTGCGCGAAGCGCTCAGGCCGGGCCAGGCGATCTTCATGCTGCCGCCCTCGGCGCTCGACGACGAGAAGGCGCTGGCGACCAGCAAGTCCCTGCTCGCGCAGGACTATCACATCGGCATCGCCGTCGACGGCAAGGACATGGTGCGCCGCGTGCCGCGACTCTCCTTCGATCACGTCGCCATGACGGCGACATTGGCGCACGACGAACTGACGGCAAGCACACTGGGACATTTTTCCGACCTCGGTTTCCGCAAGATCGCGACCGAGGTCACGACGCAAGAGTTGTATGACTGGGTCGCCACGCATGGTTTCGCGGCCAGTCATTGCGGCTTCCTGTCCGAACGCAACCCCGCCGGCGGCCGTCAACCCGACCTCGCCCGCCTGAAGCTGCTCAAGCTGCTCAGCATCGTCGAACACGACGGCGACACGCGCGAGATCGAATCGATCTTCCGCGAGGAACCGAAGCTCTCGTATAACCTGCTGCGGCTCGTCAATTCGGTCGCCGTCGGCGCCCGTACGCGCATCAGCAACTTCTCGCAGGCAATCACCATCCTGGGACGGCGCCAACTGCAGCGCTGGCTGCAGCTCCTGATCTATGCCAACAACCTCGCCGAAAGCAATCAGCCGAATCCGCTGATGCAACTCGCCGCGACCCGCGGGCGCCTGATCGAACTTCTGTGCAAGTCGATCAATTCGCCGTCGGGCAGCGCCGAAAGCTGCGACAACGCCTTCATGACCGGCTTGTTCTCACTGCTCGACGTGCTGCTCAACATGCCGATGGCCGACATCCTCAAGGAACTGCCGCTGCAGGAAGAAGTCGTCGCCGCACTGGCCGATCCGGAAAACGGCGGCGTTCTCGGCAAACTCCTGTCGATCGTCGCTCACGCTGAAAAAGGCCAGTTCGGCCGCGCCTCGCTGCTGCTTGACGACCTCGACATCTCCCCGGACACCCATGCCGCCGCGCAAGTGCTGGCGCTGCATTGGGCGGCCCGGATCAACATCGGCAACGACTAAGAGTCTATTTCGGTAGGGCTCGCGGATCGCGATCCCTACCGAAATAGGCTCTAAACGACAACCGCGAGGGCAGGCGCTTCAGGTGACTGCCGCAGCCCGCGCGGCAATCGCTGGCGCCGAAGCCGGGCACCAGTATCTCTCCAATCTGACGCTGATTGAGCGCGCACTCGGGCTCGACAAAATACAGGACATCGCGAACGGCGACACCCGGTTGTGCAAGCAGGTAATCGATGTGCCACCGCAGCGTCTTGTGCGCCGACAGGTGCCGGCGCACACGCGCTTCGAGATTGCGCACGGCGCTGCCGGTATAGACATACCAGCCGGCGGGAAAATCGAAGGTGCCGAAACGTCCGACCGTCACCGTGACGCGGCGCGACACCCGGATCAGCAACTGGTAGGTGCGCGCGTGGCCAGACGCTACCGACGCTGCATCAGCCGCCACAGAACGGATTGTGACGCCGCTCGTAACCGATCGTCGACATCGGGCCATGGCCGGATATGAAAGCGACATCGTCGCCGAGCGGCCACAGCTTGCCGTGGATCGACGCGATCAGCGTATCGAAGTCGCCCTTGGGAAAATCGGTACGGCCAATCGAGCCCTTGAACAGCACATCGCCGACCAGCGCGAGGCGACCGGGTTCATTGAAGAACACCACGTGTCCCGGCGTATGGCCGGGACAATGCAGCACCTTCAATTCGACATTGCCGAAGCGCACGACGTCATCCTGCTCAAGCCAGCGATCCGGGGTGAAGGCGCGCACGCCGGGGAAACCGTAGACCTTGCTCTGCGCCGGCATTCCTTCGATCCAGAACGCATCCTCGCGCTGCGGCCCTTCGACCGGCACCGAGAGTTGCTCCGCCAACTCGGCGACGCCGCCGGCGTGATCGATGTGGCCATGCGTCACCAGAATGCGCTCGGGCGTCAGTCCGTTTTTCTCGATCGCCGCCGTGATGCGGTTGAGGTTGCCGCCCGGATCGACGATCGCCGCTTTCATCGTTTCGCTGCACCAAAGGATCGAACAGTTCTGCTCGAACGGGGTCACCGGCACGGTCAGGTATTTGATTGGCATGATATCGGCAAGAGGGAATCGTTGATGGAAAAAGTATAACAGATGGCGCCAATCGTCCGTTCTGCCTTGGCTATAATCGTGTCATGGCCATGACGGCCGGGAATCGGGGGGCCGGACCGAGGCACGCCCCGCCCGCAAAGACACTCACTGCCCCAGGGAATCACGCATGGACAGCTATTTTCTCGGCATCGACAACGGCGGCACGCTGACCAAGGCCGTCCTCTTCAACGCCCGCGGCCAGGCCGTCGCCAGCGCATCGGCCCGCGTGCCGATGCAAAGACCGCAGCCGGGATTCACCGAACGCGACATGGAAGCGCTGTGGCAGGCCAACGTCGCCGTCATCCGCGACACGGTCGCCGCTGCCAAGGTTCCGGCCGAGTCGATTCGCGGCATCGCCTGTACCGGGCATGGCAAGGGCCTTTACCTCTGGGGCAAGGACGACACGCCGGCCGCCAACGGCATCGTTTCGACCGACGGCCGCGCCTGGGCCTACGCCCGCCAGTGGCAACAGGACGGCACCGCCGACCGGGTCTTCGACAGGACGCTGCAGACGCCGCTGGCCTGTCAGCCGGTCGCGCTCTGGCGCTGGTTCCAGGATCACCGTCCGGAGGTGCTCGGGCGCACGCGCTGGGTCTTCGCCGTCAAGGACTACATCCGCTTCCGCCTCACCGGCGAAGCCTGCTCGGAAATCACCGACGCCTCGGGCACCAGCCTGATGGACCTGCGCCGGTCCGCTTTCGACGCCGGCGTGCTCGATGCATTCGGCATTGCCGACATCGCTGACAAGCTGCCGCCGCTACGCGGATCGACCGAACTGTGCGGACACGTCACGGCACCGGTGGCGGCGCTCACCGGACTGCGCGAGGGCACACCGGTCGCCGGCGGCATGTTCGACATCGACGCCTGCGCGGTGGCCATGGATGTCGTCGACGAACGTTATCTCTGCGTCATCGCCGGCACCTGGGGCATCAACGAGTACGTGTCGCGCCAGCCGGTGCTCGATCGCTCGATCCGGATGAATTCGCTCTTCTGCCTGCCCGGTCTCTATCTCATCGAGGAATCGAGCCCGACCTCGGCCAGCAACTACGACTGGTTCTCGACGCTCTTCCTCGAACCGGAGCGCGCCGAGGCCGCCGCACGCGGCATCAGCCTGCATGCACTGGCCGAGGAGATGGCCGCAACGGTCGCCCACGACGCCCAGTCGATTCTCTTCCTGCCCTTCCTCTACGGCTCGAACGACAATCCGCAGGCCAAGGCCGCCTTCATCGGACTCGACAGCGCGCATTCACGACCGCAACTGATCCGCGCGGTGCTCGAAGGCATCGTCTTCTCGCACCGCGTTCACATTGAACGCCTGCTCGCCAACCGCGCCACGCCGCCGGAGGCCATCCGGCTCGCCGGCGGCGCCGCCGCCAACCGTACCTGGGCGCAGATTTTTGCCGATGTCATTGGTCTGCCGGTCGAGATCGTCGATGCCGCCGAACTTGGCGCGCTCGGCTGTGCCATGGCGGCCGCCGTCGCCACCGGCCAGTGCCGCGACCTCGCCGACGCCGCCCGGCAGATGGTCACGGTCAAGGAAAGGCTGCTGCCGGACCCGGACAAGAAAGCGGTCTACGATCGCAAGTTCGCCCGTTTCGCCAAGGCTGCCCGGGCGCTCGACGACCTCTGGAACGACGAAGCCTGAACCGGCGCAAGCGCCGCCCGGCCCGGCTATCGCGACAGGATCATCTGGCCATTGGCGGCGCTCATCTTCAAACGCCCAAGAAAGCTCATGCCGATCAGGGGACTGCCGACATTGGGCAGAATCATCACCCGGATGTCCTTGAGCGTGATCTGCCCAACCCGGACCTGCGGCACGACCTTGATAATCCCGGAAACGACGCCGTTCGCCGTCATGGACTGCGCCGTCTTGCCCTCCAGTGAAATTCCCATGAGCCCGGCGGTCGCCGTGCTGATCGCGATGGACGAGGCGCCGGTATCGATCAGGGCGTCACGCACCGTCACCCCGTTGATGGTGAGATCCGCAAAATAGTGACCGTGCCGATCGGAGCGCAGGCTCATCACCCGAGGTGCGTCATCCCCCTCCGACACGCCGCACAAGGCGTCGGTACACTCCGGGCCCCTGGCCAGTTTCTCCCGCGCCTGATATTGCGCCAGCCATCGTTTCGCCGTCGCATCGCCATTTCTGCCGGCCTGCCGATACCAGTGCAGGGCTTTATCCTTGCAGCGACTAACCAGATAACCGCTCTCGTAGCTCACCGCCAGGTTGCGTTGCGCGACAGCGTCTCCGCGTTTCGCCGCATGAAATCGCTTCAGGAAATCCGGCAGCGGACGCGCCAGCGGCAATTCATTCAGCATATCATCGGCAGCGAAGTACGCTTCAGTTCCGCAGTCTCCGGCGGCATGGGCCGCCACACCGAAGACGCCGCAGCACGCTGACACCAGGAATGTTCGCAGTAGTGATTTCAATTGATCGCTCCTCCTGCTTCAATACTACGGTGCCCGACGCCACGCTCCTGTGAGAAATCGCACAGTTGGCACAAACGCCTACCTCCGGCAACACTCGCACCGTCCGCGTGATGCGAGGTGCGATATGACATGGCCGGCCAAGCTGACAGGCGTCAGCGACGACGCTCGCTGCGCTTGTGAGACATTCCCACAGATGGCGTAGACAAGGCTGTGGATAGACACTGGATGAATGCGCCAACCCCATTGGCGCGAAAGGAAATTTCCAGAACGCCTAAAAATGCGGCAGATGCCGTCCACAACCGATACTTATCGACAACATGGCCGGATCGGCATCCGGGCGCCGGCCATTAAATGCCAAAAACATAACCGTGCCTATTCCCGCACCGTGCATTCACAGATTGCGTGGACAGGCCTGTGGATAGACATTGGACAGACGCGCCAAGTCCATTGGTGCAAAAGGACTTTTCGCCCCTGCCTAAAAAATCGGCAAACACTTCGGACGCAGTGCATCCGCCCGTTGCGCGGTGCAAGAACCGCGGGGCGCCGTGGCGTCGCAACGCAATTGGCATAAACATCCGCCAGTATCGCCACATCGGTATTCACACATTCACAGTTCTCGTTGAAAAGCCTGTGGACAGCCTTGGGATGGATGCGCCAAATGCATTGGCAGGAAAGGATTTTTTTGCCGCGCCTGAAAAACAGGCAAACCACCCGGCCGGACACAGGCAAGACATGCGTCGCGGCAAAAATCGCACGACCTTGTCTCCTGTCGATGCGTACGGCATAGAACGGCTCATTTCACTCACCGCCGTTCACAATTCCCGTTGAAAAGCCTGTGGACAGCCTTGGGACGGATGCGCCAAGTACATTGGCGCAAAAGGACTTTCCGCCAGTGCTCAAAAAAGCGGCACTCGCCGCATCAGCGCCGCTTCAGTGAAAATCCCGGCTCGAGGTCGTCAGCGCGCCGAGCAGCGGCGTATGGTCGACGAGTCGGCCGGCGATCAGATGCAGCACGCCGCCTTCGCGCTGGACGACACCGAGCACGCCAAGCAGGCGGGCCGACAGCAGTTCGCGCCGCTGCCGCTCGGCCAAACGCGGATGGACGATGACGTTGAGCAGTCCGTACTCATCTTCAAGCGTGAGGAAAATCACCTGCGCCGTTCCCGGCCGCTGCCGACAGGTGACAATACCGGCGCAACGGGCCGGACGATTATGTTCGACCCCGGCCAAGGCCGCCGTCGTCGCATAGCGTCGCCGCGTCAGCGAGTCGCGCAGCAGCGCCAGCGGGTGGCGGCCGAGCGAGAGTCGCAGACGCGCAAAATCGGCGACGAGATTCTCACCTTCGGTCAGCGGCGCCAGCATGACTTCGTCATCGGACGAGGAGGCCTCCAGCAGAAGATCGCGTTGCAGCGGCGCGCCGGCAACGGCCCACGCGGCCTGACGGCGATGGCCGGCGAGCGCTCCCAACGCGCCGCCGTCGGCGAGGGCGGCCAGATCCTCACGTCCCAGCGCCGCGCGACGAACGAGATCGGCAACATCGCGAAAAGGCCGCGCGGCGGCGACGCGAAGCCCGGCCGCTGCGCCCAGTCCGGCGATCTGGCCGAGTCCCAGGCGAACGGCGTCGAGATGTTCGCCCGCCGGCGCTGCCAGCCAGTCGCTGTGCTGGACGTCGGGGGCGAGCACGACAACGCCATGCCGGCGCGCATCCTGAACGAGCTGCGACGCCGAATAGAAACCCATCGGCTGGGCGTTGAGCAGGCCGACCAGGAACGCCGCCGGCTCATGCCGCTTGAGCCAGGCCGAGACATAGACGAGCAGCGCGAAACTGGCGGCATGCGATTCGGGAAAACCGTACTCGCCGAAGCCCTCGATCTGGCGGTAGATCGCCTCGGCGAATGCCATGTCATAACCACGGGCGCGCATGCCGCCGACAAGTCGTTCGCGCAGATGGCCAAGGCCGCCCTGGCGCTTCCACGCCGCCATCGAACGGCGCAACTGGTCGGCTTCGCCGGGCGTGAATCCGGCGGCGACGATCGCCAGTTGCATCACCTGTTCCTGGAAAATCGGCACGCCGAGCGTGCGTTCGAGCACGGCCCGCACCTCCGGCGACGGATACGAGATGGGCTCGACCCCCTGACGCCGGCGCAGATAGGGATGCACCATGTCGCCCTGGATCGGCCCCGGCCGGACGATCGCCACCTCGACGACGAGGTCATAGAACCGGGCCGGACGCAGGCGCGGCAACATCGCCATCTGCGCCCGCGACTCGATCTGGAATACGCCGATGGTATCGGCGCGGCCGATCATTTCATAAACGGCCGGGTCCTCGCGCGGGATGTCCGCAAGCGCGAACGGCCGGCCCCGGCGCGCACCGACGCTCTCGAGCGCGCGCCGGATCGCCGTCAGCATGCCGAGCGCCAGCACATCGACCTTCATCAGCTTCAAGGCCTCGATGTCGTCCTTGTCCCACTGGATGACGCTGCGGCCGGCCATCGCCGCATTCTCGATAGGCACCAGACGGTCGAGGCGGCCGCGACTGATGACAAAACCGCCGACGTGCTGCGACAGATGCCGGGGAAAGCCGCGCAACTGCTCGGCCAGCAGCAGCCATTTGACGACCCGCGGCGCCGTCGGATCGAGACCGACCTCGGTGAAGCGTTGCGGCAACTGGTCGCGACTGTCCCACCAGGCCAGCGACGAGGTCAGCGCGTCGAGGCACTCGCGATCGATGCCGAGCGCCCGCCCGGCATCGCGCAAAGACGAACGCGTGCGGTAGCAGATCACCGTTGCCGCCAGCGCGGCACGTTCGCGACCGTATTTGTCATAGAGATACTGGATCACCTCTTCGCGCCGCTGGTGCTCGAAATCGACGTCGATATCCGGCGGCTCGTCGCGTTCGCGCGAAATGAAGCGGGCGAAGAGCAGCGCCGACTGCGCCGGGTCGACCTCGGTGATGCCCAGCGCATAGCAAACCGCCGAATTCGCCGCCGAACCGCGCCCCTGACAAAGAATGCCGCGTCCGCGCGCGAACTTGACGAGGTCATAGACAGTGAGGAAGTACGGCTCGTAGACCAACTCGGCGATCAGCGCGAGTTCCTGTTCGACCTGATCGCGCACCGCCGCAGGCACGCCACCGGCATAACGCCGCAACAGCCCGCTTTCGGTTTCGGCGCGCAGATAGGCCGACGGCGTCATGCCCGGCGGCACGACCTCGTCGGGATATTCATAGCGCAGCGAATCGAGTGAGAAATCGCAGCGTTCGGCAACCCGCAGCGTCTCGGCCAACAGTTCGGCCGGGTACAGCTGCGCCAGCCGCGCGCGCGAACGCAGATGCCGCTCGCCATTGGCGAACAGGGCGCGCCCGGCCGAATCGACCGTCGTTTTCAGGCGCAGGGCGGTCAGCGCATCCTGCAGCGGACGCCGGCTGCGCACATGCATATGCACATCGCCGGCAGCGACGATCGGTACGCCGCTCGTTGCCGACAGCATGCGCAAAGCGGCCAGTCGATCGCGATCCCCGGGCAGCAGATGGCGCTCGTAGGCGATCCAGGCGCGACCGGGAAAGGCCTCGATCAGCCAGGCCGCCGTCGCCGCCCAGGTCGCCGCCGAGGCCGGCGCCGGCACCCAGAGCGCCAGGCAGTCGGGTACGCCACGCGCCAGATCGCCGCGCGTCAGGCGGTACTCGCCCTTGGCGGCATGGCGCCGGCCGAGGCTGACGATCGCCGAAAGATTGCCATAGCCGGCGCGATCCTGCGCCAGCAGCACCAGTTTTTCCCCCATCGGCCAGCACCAGTTCGCTACCGACGATCAGCTTCAGCCCCGCCGCCCTGGGCTGCGACGTGGGCGCGCACGACGCCGGCCAGCGAACACTCGTCAGTGATCGCCAGGGCCGCATAACCGAGCGCCTGCGCGCGCGCCACCAGTTCCTCGGCATGCGACGCGCCGCGCAGGAAGCTGAAGTTCGACAGGCAATGCAACTCGGCATAGCCGGGCAACTCGTTCGTCATGAAAAGAAACCGTGCAGGAACCAGCCGCCCGGCGCGCGGCACTCGCGAAAAATCCATACGGCGCGCCCTTCCGCGTCGCGAGCAATGAAATAGTCGCGGCGAACATCGGCGGTGTTGTTCTCACGGCCCCCCTCGCCTTCGTCCCACCAGCCCGATTCGATACGCTCCGGCCCCGCCAGCAGTTCGAGCCGCCCACCGCGGTACGGTCGCCCGGCCACCTCGCGCAGGGATTCCGGTGCGGCCAGCAACCACAAGGGACGCGGCGGCAATGGTGACAACAGCGGTGACAACAACGGTGACGAAAGCGTTGACAACGGCGGCGAAGCCTCCGGCTGCGCGCTGTACCGCGTTGCGCACTCGGGCCGGTGATCGTTGCGCACCCGCCGGAAAGACCACCTGCGCCTCGCCCAGACGCGCGCCGAGACGTTCGCGCAGTGCGCCCATCCGCTCGCGCTCGCCGCTGGCATCGCCGAACAGGGACCCGTCGCGGCCCGGCCGGGCCGTCACCTCGACCGCATCGAGGCGCAGCGATTCGACCGGTGCCGTCAACGTCAGGCGGTCGAGCCGCTCGCGCAGCACCCGCTCGATGCGCGCGGCATCGGCAATCGGCTCGGAAAACCCAAGCGTCAGCGCCGTCTCGCCCGACGCGTGCGCCAGTCGCAGCGTCGCGGTGCGCACGCCGACCTGGCGCGCGGTCAGCCAGCCGGTCAGGGCCGCGACCAGACGGCGCGCGGCAAACACCAGCACCGGCGCATGCTCGACCGCCGCCGGCAAGGGCAGCGCCATGGAAAAATGTTCGGGAAAGACAAAATCGGGGCGTGGATCGGGCAACTCGCCGAAGGCACGCGCCAGCAGGCAGACGGCGTCGGCGCCGATCCGCCGGGCCAGCGCCGCGGCCGGCAGGCGCCGCGCCGCACCCAGTGTCGTCGCGCCAAAGCCCTGCAGCGCGGTCGCCGCACGCGCCGGTAACAGCGTCACCGGCAAGGGATCGAGGTGCTGCCCCAACCGCGCCGGCGCGGTGCACACCACGGCGACGCCACTCAGTGCCAGCCAGTGCGCCGCCAGCGGCGTCGGCGCCACCGCCAGGACCACCGACAGGTCGAGCGAGGCCGCGCTGTCGGCCACCGTCGCCACGAGCGCGCGCAAACCACCGAAAAGCCGCAGACAACGGCCGATCTCGAGCAGGACGGTATCGTCAGCCAGGCTGACGCGCGGCGTAAACCGGCCGGCCCAGCACGCCACCGCCTGCACGGCAGCGGATTCACGGGCCAGGTCGCGCGGCGCGCAGCGTCAGCGCCGGCAGCAAGGCCCGGGCCGACGACACGCCGATCCCCGCCATTACGCCGGGCACGCTGTGCCGCCGCATCGGCGATGAGGACGGCGCCCCTGTGCGACGACAGCGCTAGGCGACGGAGACGACGGCAAGGCCTCGGAGCGCCAGCGCCGGCAGGTGCAGCGCCAGCCAGATCGGGGCTTTCATGCGGGATGGCCCGTGTAAGCCGCTGCGGCAGATCGAGCAGCAGCGTCTCCGCGCAGGGCGGACCGCGTCGCTTGAGCAGCCGTACGGCAAGCCGCCCCTCGGGTGTGGCGCCCAACTGCAGGCGCAGCGGCGCCGCCGAGGCTTCCCGCCCGGCCGACTCGGGACGGAAGAGAAACGCCAGCGCGCCGCCCGTTGCCGCGGCCACCTGCAGACGCCGCACCGCCGCGCTTTCGATCCGGGGCGCCCAGCACAGCACCGCCCCCGGCGCCCCGCTCGACAAGCTCTGTTCCGCCGCCCACACGCGGTCGCGGTAGGTTTCCGGCGAGACGACGAGCAGGCGCGCGAGATCGAGCCGGTCGGCCCAGGCCGGCGCATAGACAACCTGCGGCGGCGCAACGAGCACCACCCAGCGCCCTTCGGCCTGCACGCTCGCCAATGCCGGCAAGAGCAGCGAACACTCGCCGATGCCCGGTCCGGCGCACAACAGTTCGCTCACCCCGCCCGCGCGCCCCGCCGCCTCCCGGCAATTCGGCATCGAGCGGCGCGAAGCCGCTGTGGACGACCGGAACCCCGGCAGTCGCCGCCGCGCCCCGCCAGACATCGGGACGGACCAGCACCTCGGCAAGCGACACGGCGTTCATTCCGGTCTTCCTCCGGAAGCGATTCGAACTTCTTTGTCATGACGGAAAGATAAAAACACGGGCAGGGCACCGACGGGAGAATACTGTAATTATATACAGCTATTCGGTGGCTGCAAGGC